>NZ_DATHOP010000235.1:0-5456 GCF_035484855.1 Bradyrhizobium sp. | reverse complement strand
CCGGCCGCTTCGGCGTCGCGCTGGCGCCGGGCGAGGCCCGGCTCTATGTCGGTTTTGCCGCCGGCTCCGGCATTACGCCGGTTCTTTCGATCGTGAAGGGCGTGCTGGCGCGCGAGCCGCACAGCCGGTTCTTTTTGTTCTATGGCAACCGATTAACCGGCGGCATGCTGTTTCGCGAAGCCTTGGAAGAACTCAAGGACCGCTTCATGCAGCGGCTCTCGGTGTTTCATGTGATCTCCGGCGAGGAGCAGGACATCCCGATCCTGCACGGAAGGCTCGACGGCGCGAAGGTGAGGGTGCTGCTGCGTTCGCTGGTGCCGGCGAAAAGCGTCGACCATGTCTTCATCTGCGGCCCGACCGGCATGAGCGAGGACATCGAGGCGACCTGCCGCGATATCGGTATTGCCGCTGAGCGCATCCATGTCGAGCGTTTTGTCTCGGGCCTTGGCGGCAAGCCGCGGCCGAAAGCGATCGTGCCGGCGAGCGCGCCGCCGAAAGCCTTTGCCGCATTGATCATCGACGGCAAGCGCCGTGAGGTGCCGGTCGCCGAAGGCGAGGCCATTCTCGACGCCGCGCTGCGCGGCGGCGTCGATCTGCCGTTCGCCTGCAAGGGCGGCATGTGCTCGACCTGCCGCGCCAAGCTGGTCGAGGGCGAGGCGCAGATGGAAGTGAATTACTCGCTGGAGCCGTGGGAGCTCGAGAAGGGATTCATTCTGACTTGCCAGGCCAAGCCTGTTTCGGACAGAGTCGTGGTGGACTACGATCATGTGTAATCGTCATTCCGGGGCGACGCGTCGGCGTCGAACTGCGATGTGCGATTGCACATCGGAGAATCTCGAGATTCCGGGTCTGGTCCTTCGGACCATCCCGGAATGACGGAGGAAGAATGAACATCAAGGCCACGCTTTCTCCTGACGACCTCGCGCGAGCCTGTGCGGAGGCGATGTGGAAGGATGACGACGCCAGCAAGGGTCTTGGCATGGAAATCGTCGAGATCGGGCCGGGCCGGGCGACATTGAGCATGGAGGTGGCGCCGCACATGGTGAACGGCCAGCGCATCGCGCATGGCGGCTTCATCTTTGCGCTGGCCGATTCCGCCTTCGCCTTTGCCTGCAACAGCCACAATGAGAAGGCGGTGGCGGCGCAGGGCAACATCACCTTCATCAGGCCGGGCAAACTCGGAGATCGGCTGATCGCGACGGCTCGAGAAATCTCGCGCAGCGGCCGATCGGGTATCTACGACGTGCGGGTCAGCGTCAACGAAACTGTCATCGCCGAGTATCGTGGCCATTCCCGCACCATCGGCGGCGACTGGCTGCCGGCATCCGACACCGACATCAAGCAAGAATAGCTCAACCAGGGAAACGTCCGATGGCTTCGACAAAACGCCGGATCGAAGGAAACGGCTACCTCGCCGAAATGGACGAGGCCGAGCGCGCCTCGCGCGACGAGATCATGGCTTTGCAGGTCAGGCGCCTCGCCTGGTCGCTGGCGCACGCCTACGACAATGTCGGCCATTACCGCAAAGCCTTCGACAAGGCCGGTGTGCATCCCTCCGACTTCAGGCAGTTCTCCGATCTTGCCAGATTTCCGTTCACGGTGAAAACCGACCTGCGCGACAATTATCCCTTCAACATGTTCGCGGTCCCGCGCGAGAAACTGGTCCGCGTTCATGCCTCTTCCGGCACCACCGGCAAGCCGATCGTGGTCGGATATACCCGGAAGGATATCGACACATGGTCGGACGTGATGGCGCGCTCGATCCGCGCGGCCGGCGGCCGCACCGGCATGATCATGCACAACGCCTATGGCTACGGCCTGTTCACCGGCGGCCTCGGCGCGCATTACGGCGCGGAGCGGCTCGGCTGCACCGTGGTGCCGGTCTCCGGCGGCATGACCGAGCGGCAAGTGCAGCTGATCAACGATTTCAAGCCCGACATCATCACGGTGACGCCGAGCTACATGCTGGCGATATTGGACGAATTCAGGAAGCAGGGCCTCGATCCGCGCAAATCGTCGCTGAAATTCGGCATCTTCGGCGCCGAACCCTGGACCAACGCGATGCGCGGCGAGATCGAAGCGGCGTTCGACATGGACGCCACCGATATCTATGGCCTGTCTGAGGTGATCGGCCCCGGCGTCGCCCAGGAGTGCGTCGAGACCAAGGACGGGTTGCACGTTTGGGAGGATCACTTCTATCCCGAGGTGATCGATCCCGAGACCGGCGTGGTATTGCCCGACGGTGAAAAGGGCGAGCTTGTCTTCACCTCGTTGACCAAGGAAGCGTTTCCGATCATCCGCTACCGGACCCGCGATCTGACGCGGCTATTGCCCGGGACGGCGCGGCCCGGCATGCGGCGCATGGAGAAGGTCACCGGGCGTTCCGATGACATGATCATCCTGCGCGGCGTCAACGTGTTCCCGACCCAGATCGAGGAAGTGTTGCTGGCGACCGACTGGTGCGGCGGTCACTTCATTATCGAGCTGACGCGCGAGGGGCGGATGGACGAGATGACGGTGCTGGCGGAAGCGCGCCCCGAAAGCTGGGACGGCAGCGGGCTCGTCGAGCACGCCGAGCGGGTCACCGCCTATATCAAGAACACCATCGGCATATCAGCGCGGGTCAAGGCGTTGGCCCCGGAAACCCTGGAGCGTTCGCTCGGCAAGGCCAGGCGCGTCTTCGACAAGCGGCCGAAGGGTTAGCCCGGCCATCATCTGCGGATGTTCGCCGCGACGAAGCGCGGATCTGCGATGACGACCCCGGGAATTCGGGTCGACATGGCATGTACGAAACCAATCGTATTTTGCTTGCACGCAAACGTTTTATTCCCCAGGCGCCGTGGCAAACGACAGCTTCGTTCTTTGTTCTTGACGGGCGTGGACGGGCATCCATCTAACCCATTATAGCAGCACGGAAATTGCATTCCATTTAAGCGGTGGTGGACGCCGCGGTCACAGCAGGTCCAAAGGAAAAATCGGTGCAGGACGGGGGCAATATCGTCATCGCGAGCGGGCTTCTGATCGGACTTGCCTTTGGCGCGATCGGCCTGTTGAGCGGCTTCTGCCTGCTCTCGGGCTTGCGCGGCTGGTGGGCCGATGGCGACAGTCGATTGATCCGGACTTACGCGCTGGCGCTCGGCACCGCGATCGCGGCGACGCAGCTACTGGCGGCCGGCAACGTCGTCGACCTCGGCAAATCGATCTATCTGCAACCGTCGTTCTCCGCGCCCTTGATGTTTTTCGGCGGCTTGCTGTTCGGCTACGGCATGGTGCTGTCGAACGGCTGCTCCTCGCGCGCGCTGGTGCTGCTCGGCCGCGGCAATCTGCGGTCGCTGGTGGTGGTGATCGTGATCGGCATCGCGGCGCAGATGACGCTGAAGGGCCTGGTCGCGCCGGCGCGGATCGCGATGCTGCAGGCCACCCAGGCCACGCCGAAAGTGGTTTCGCTGCCGGCGCTGTTGTCGACGCTTGGCGTCGGTGAAACCTTCGCGCGGACGCTCGCGGCTTCGGTGGTCGCGGGCGCGCTGATCATCTTTGCGTTCGCGCATGCGCCGTTCCAGCGCGCCTGGGGACAGATCGCGGCCGGCCTCGCCGTGGGATTGCTGGTCGCGGCCGGATGGTTCGCCACCGGCTATCTCGGTGCCGACGATTTCAATCCGGCAGCCGTCACCTCGCTGACCTTTGTCGCGCCGATCGCCGATTCCGTGCAATACGTGATGCTGTCGACTGGGCTGACGCCCAATTTCGGCATCGCCATGGTCGGCGGCGTCATCGCCGGAAGCCTGGTGACGGCGCTCGTTACCCGCCGCTTCCATTTCGAGGGCTACACCTCGCCACGCCACATGCTGCGTTCGATCGGCGGCGCGGTGCTGATGGGGGCCGGTGGTGCAATGGCTCTTGGCTGCTCGATCGGGCAGGGTCTTACGGGCCTGTCGACGCTGGCGCTGGCGTCGTTCGTTGCCGTCGCCGGGATTTTATCGGGCTCGGCGCTCGGCCTGCGCGGCGTGCTGCGCGTGCAGCCGTCGGTCGCGGCGCAGGATGCGCGGGTCACGATCCGGGACGGTCAGGCCCGCTGAAGCGTTTTCGAGCGAAAGCCTGTCCCGCACTTGATGCGGGATGGCCACCGGTTTGCGTGAAGAAAACGCGTCAAAAAAGACTCTACCGTGAGGTCGCAAGCCGCATCACGTCGAGATAGCCGGGACGAATTTCCATTCGCTTGATCAGGCCTTTTTCCACCAGCAATCGATGCGCCTCGGGCAGCCGGTAGCACGGCAGATACATGAACAGATGATGCTCGGCGTGGTAATTGACCCAATAGGGCGCGATCAGTAGCCGTTCGACGGGGCTCGCGAGCGTGGTTCGGGCGTGGCTGAACGGGTCTTCGCCGGTCGAGGTGCAGGCGTGCTCGGCGATGTTGCGGATGCGCGTCACCAGCGGCAGCCATGTGGCCATCGCCACCACCCAGACGCCGACATACCAGACGCCCGCGCCGGCCAGCCAGAACAACACGAACATCAGCGCATTCAGGCCGAGAAACCGCGCCATCTTGTCGGCGCCGGACGAAACAAAACTTTCGTGTGAGATCGGGTCATCCGCGTGGCTGCGGCGGAACAGCGACAGGAACAACGGCAGCCGCTGTTTGACAAACGTCTGGCCGGTAAGATCGCGGATCGCCTTGCGATAAAAACTGTCCTTGCTGATCGGAAACGGCGCCGACAGCGAAAGATCGGGGTCTTCCGGCTGCTGGGTGAACTTGTGATGCTGCAGATGGTAGGCGCGGTAGCTCGCCAGATCCGCGCCTACCGGCACCGCGCACAGCCATTGCCCGACCCATTCGTTGATCGCCTTGTTGGCGTGAATGCCGCCATGGGCGGCTTCGTGCATCAGGATGGCGAGCCCAAGCTGGCGCGCGCCGACGATCATGACCGCGATCAGCCAGGTCAGCGGGTTCGGCCACAGCGTGACCAGCGCGATGGCGGCGGCGATCGTGCCCCAGGCGTGAGCCACCAGCCACATCCCGCGCCAGGAGCTGCGCGAAGTCAGCCGGCTCCATTCCGCTGAGGTAAAGATGGTTTTGGGCTCGACGCGCGCCACGACCGGCATTGGTGGCTCCTCCGGGGAAATGATACGCCTGCGCGGTTGTTCGTCAATCCGCCGCGCGGGTCACGATGTGAATCTCCGAGGTCAGGGTGCGATGCACCGGGCATTTGTCGGCGATCTCGAGGATCCGCTTGCGCTGTTCGGCATCGAGCGCGCCCTCAAGGCCAATCGTGACGTCGATCTCGTCGAGCATGCCCTCCTTGGTCTCGCACTCGGCGCAATCCTGCGCATGGATCTTGCTGTGATTGAGCGTCACGGTGGCGCGCTCCAGCGGAAATGATTTGCGGTCGGCATACATCCGCATGGTCATGGACTTGCACGCGCCGAGCGCCGTGAGCAGGAAGTCGTAAGGCCCG
>NZ_DATHOP010000234.1:0-9675 GCF_035484855.1 Bradyrhizobium sp. | reverse complement strand
CGCCTCGATTTCCGTCGTGCTGGCGGGCCATGCGTCGGCGCAGGAAAAGACCGTCAAGATCGGTGCGGTATTTCCATTGAGCGGCAACGCCGCCAGTGCCGGCGTCCATGCCAAGGCCGCGATCGAAGTCGCGATGGATATCATCAACAACCCCCATCCCGAGTTTGGCAATTTTCCGCTGGCGAAGAACGCCGGGCTCGCTGGTCTCGGTGGCGCCAAGGTCGAGGTGGTTTTCGCCGACAATCAGGGCAGCCCGGCAACCGGACAGAACCAGACCCTGCGGCTGATCACGGAAGAGAAGGTGGTGGCGATCACCGGCGCCTATCAGTCCGGCATCACGCTGACGGCGAGTGCGATTGCCGAGAAATATGGAATTCCTTTCGTCAACGGCGAGTCGGTTGCGGCCAACCTGACCGAACGCGGCTTCAAATGGTTCTTTCGCGTCACGCCGGTGGCCGCGGACTTTGCCAAGATCTATTACGAATTCCTCAGGGATATGAAGGCGGCCGGCGCGAAGACCGATAACGTCGCGCTGGTTCATGACAACACCGAATACGGCACTTCAGTCTCCAGCGTGATCACCAGCGCGTTCAAAGCAAATGGCCAGAGCATCGCGCTCGATATTGCCTATGCCGTCAATGCGACCGACGTACAGAGCCAGATATTGCAACTGAAGGAGAAGAAGCCCGACGTCGTGATCATGATCACCTACACCTCGGACGCCATCCTGTTTGCCAAGACCATGCAGGCGCTCGACTACAAACCGCCGATGATCATCGGCGACGACGCCGGATATTCCGATCCGTCCTTCATCAAGTCGGTCGGCAAGATTTCGCAAGGCGCGTTCAACCGCTCGTCGTGGAGCGTCGGCGCCCCCGGCTCGCCGACCGCGCTGATCGCCGAGATGTACAAGAAGAGAAGCGGCGACGAGATGGACGATACCGCCGCGCGCGAGATGCAGGGCTTCTTCGTGCTGTGCGATGCCATCGATCGCGCAGGCTCGACCGATCCCGCCAAGGTCCAGGCGGCGCTCAAGGCCACCGACCTCAAGCCCGAGCAGTTGATGATCGGCTACAAGGGCGTCAAGTTCGATGAGAAGGGCCAGAACGTGCTTGCGTCCGGCTTCATCATCCAGCTGCAGGACGGTGAAAACTACGTCGCAGTCTGGCCGAAGGCCGGCGCTCAAAAAGATCCTGTGCTGCCCTATAAGGGCTGGTGAGATCCAAAAAGGGCGGGGCTTGCGGTCCCGCCCTTTCTCGTTCCCGGCGTCAGCCGATCGGCCGGGACAAAAGCCCGCAAAGAACCCGACCCACGAGACTTAACCCGCAAGACTTGACGCCGGCATGTCCACTATCCTCGTCCAGGTGATTGTCGGCGGCCTGCTGCTGGGTGCGATTTACGCGCTGTTCTCCTCCGGACTGACGCTGGTCTGGGGCATGATGAACATCGTCAATTTCGCCCACGGCGATTTCGTCATGCTCGGCATGTATGTCGCCTTCGTGGTCTATACGCTGTTGGGCGCGGGGCCGCTATTGGGCGCGCCGCTCGCGGTGCTGGTGCTTGCGACGCTTGGGGTCATCGTCTATTTCGCCCTGATCCGCGAAATCATGAAAGGGCCGATGCTGGCCCAGATCCTCGGCACCTTCGGGCTGGCGCTGTTGCTGCGCTACTCGGTGTTCTGGTGGTTCGGCGCCAATTTCCTGTCGCTGCCGCAAGACATCGTCGGCGGCACCATCGTGATCGGGAGCTTGCGGATCGAAGCCTCGCGGCTATTGGCCGGCGTGGTCGCGTTGCTGGTGACGCTCGGTCTGCATCTGCTGCTGACGCGCACGTCACTGGGCTCGAAAATGCTGGCGGTGGCGGAAGATTCCACCGCGGCGCAACTGATGGGGATTCGGCCCGATACCATGCAGGCGATCGCCTGGGCGATCGCCGCCGGCGCTACCGGCCTTGCCGGCGCGCTGATTGCGACCTTCTTCTACATCGTGCCGACCGTCGGCGAGACCCTGGGCATCGTGGCCTTCGTCACGGTGTCGCTCGGCGGCTTCGGCAGCGTGCCCGGCGCGCTGGTGGCGGGACTCTTGATCGGGGTTATCGAGTCGCTGTCGGGCTATCTGATCGGGGCGGTCTACAAGGACATCGTGGTGTATTCGCTGTTCCTGGGTTTCCTCTGGTTCCGGCCGCAAGGCCTGATGGGCAAGACGTGATGCGGCACCTCGTGTGGGCCTCGGTGCTGCTGGCGCTGTTCATCGCCTTTCCGCTGGTGTTCTCCACGCCATTCCACCAGCGGCTCGGCGCGCTGGTCCTGCTCTATGCGATCGCGGCTTCGGCCTGGAACATCGTCGGCGGTTATGCCGGCCAGGTCTCGGTCGGGCATGTCGTGTTCTTCGGCTGCGGCGCCTACGCCGCGATGGGCGCCTATTCGCATTTCGGCCTGTCGCCACTGTTCGGCATTCCCGCCGGCATCGTGCTGGCGGTGGCGATATCGGCCGTGATCGGAGTGCCGACGCTGCGGCTATCGGGCCACTATTTCAGCATGGCGACGATTGCGGTCGCCGAACTCTGCAGGTTGGTCGTCACCAACACCGATTATCTCGGCGCAGGGGTCGGGCTCAGCGGCCCGACCGTGCCGCGCAACGTGTTCGATCTCTCCTTCATCTCGGCGCTGCCGTATTACTATTTGTTCCTGGCCATCCTGACGATCACGCTGTTGATCACCTGGTGGATGGCCAACAGCCGGATGGGATTTTATCTCCGCGCCATCAGGGATTCGGAGCGGGCGGCGCGCTCGCTCGGCGCGCCCGCAAGCCGCACCAAACTCTACGCCTTCATGCTGAGCGCGGGGCTAACCAGCGTCGCCGGCGCGCTCTATGCGATGATGTTCGGCTTCGTCGATCCGGAATCCGGGCTCGGCATCCTGATCTCGGTGAAGATGTTGATCATGGCAGCCCTCGGCGGCGCCGGGCTGTTGTTCGGGCCGCTGGTGGGTGCCGCGATCCTGGTGCCGCTGGAGGAGATCTCCAACAACCTTTTGGGCGGCAAGGGCGCGGGCCTGACCTTCGTCGTCTACGGCGCCATCATCGTGCTGATCGCGCGGTTCCAGCCGGGCGGCATCTTGACCTTGATCAAGCGACTCTGGGCCCGGCGCGGCAAAGCGCCGGAGCCGGCGGCAGCGGTGGGAGCTACCCATGCTCCTTGAGGCCCGCGACGTCACAAAAGCCTTCGGCAGCTTCAAGGCCGTGGATGCGGCCTCGGTGACGCTGGAGCAGGGCGATATACTCGGCCTGATCGGGCCGAACGGCGCCGGCAAGTCCACCTTCTTCAACTGCCTGACCGGCGACCTGCTGTCGACGTCCGGCAAGGTGTTTTTCGAAGGCCACGATATCACCGGCCTCTCGCCGGAGGCGCGCGCAGAGCTCGGCCTCGCGCGCACCTTCCAGGTGCCGCAGACGTTCGAGAGCCTGTCGGTATTGGAGAACGTCATGATCGGTGCGTTCCTGCGCACCTCCCATCGCCATGAGGCCGAGGCCCGCGCGCGCGCCGTGCTGGAGCGCGTCGGCATGGCGAGGCTCGCCGACGCACCGGCGCGGTCGCTCGGGACGCCCGGCCGCAAGCGGCTGGAGATCGCCCGTGCGCTCGCCACCGAGCCCAAGGTGTTGTTGCTCGATGAAGCGATGGCGGGCTTGACCCAGCGCGAGGTGCAGCTTGCCATCGATCTGGTGCGCGACATCCATCGGTCCGGCATCACGCTCGTCATTGTCGAGCACATCATGGAAGTCATCATGTCGCTGGCGAGCCGCGTGGTGGTGTTCCATCAGGGCCGCGAGATCGCGCGCGGCAGCCCGCGCGAGGTCACCGGCAATCCGGCCGTGATCGAAGCCTATCTCGGCAAGCGCGCCGCCAAGGCCGCCGCCGGCCACACCCCGGTCGAGCTGATGGGCGGCCCCGCGATATGACCGCGCCGTTGCTCAAGATCGAGCATCTCGAAGTCCGCTACGGCGACCTGATCGGCGTATCCGACGTGTCGCTCGAAGTGCCCGAGGGCAGCGTGGTCGCGCTGCTCGGCTCCAATGGCGGCGGCAAGACCACCACGCTGAACGCCATCGCCGGCCTGATCCCGGTGCATTCCGGCCAAATTGCGTTTCGCGGCGAGGGGATCGCCGGCGAGAGCGCGTTTTCGATCGTGCGCAAGGGGCTGGCGCTGTCGCCGGAGGGCTGGCGGTTGTTCGTGCAGCAAAGCGTCGAAAACAATCTCAGGCTCGGGGCGACGCCGCTACGCGACAAGGCGCGCACGGCGACCCTGCTCGAGCGGGTCTACGAATTCTTTCCAAAACTCGCCGAGCGGCGCAACCAGCGCGCCGGCACGATGTCCGGCGGCGAGCGGCAGATGCTGGCGGTCGGTCGCGCGCTGATGAGCGATCCAAAACTGCTGATGCTGGATGAGCCGTCGCTGGGGCTCGCGCCAGCGGTGGTCGAGTCGATGTACGAGACGTTCGGCCGGCTGCACAAGGAGGGGTTGACGATCCTGCTGGCGGAACAATCGATCGAGCTCGCGCTGGAGGTCTCGGATTTCGCCACCGTGCTGCAGGTCGGAAGAAGCGTGCTGTCCGGCACCGCCGTCGAACTCGCCAACGATCCGCAGGTGCAGAAGGTCTATCTCGGCACGGCGTGAGGCGGGTTTATTTCTTGCCGCGGCGGCTTGTGCGACGAACCGATGCGGCAGGTGGCGTCGTCTTCATCGCGGCTTCCAGCAACAGCAGCAGGCAGCCGCTCAGGCGGACTTCCATCTCCCGGTCGTGAATGGATAGCGGTCCGGGATCATTGAGGATGGCGTTGATCAGCGTGCCCAGCACCACCTGAAGGCCGAAGGCGATGGCCCGCGTCTTGGCAGCCTTGCCGCCTTTGCCCATGCTGTCGAGCAGGGCAGGGGTGGCCCGTTCGGCGGCGGCGCGCGCCAGGCCCTTGAACGTGTTCCAGCGGTCCGGCCGCGTATCGCCGTGCTGCAGGGCGGCGCGCAGCACTCCCTCATGGCTTCGGATCCAGTCGATGATCCGGCCGACGAGGAAACGGCAGCGCTCGGCAAGGCTGGCGTCCGCCAGCGGCGTTTGACCGGTCGTCCCCGACAGCCTGTGCGCGCCGTCGCGTGCAGCCAGCTCGAGCAGCATGTTGAAATAGGCTTCCTTGCTCTCGAACCGGCTGTAGAACGCGCCGACGGTGGCGCCGACCTTGGCGCATAGCGCCTCGATCGACAATTCGGCGAGGCTGCGCGTGCGCAGCATGTCGGCGCCTGCCTCGAGCAGGGCTGCCGTCATCTCCCGGCTGCGCTTCTGCCGCGATGGCATGACGCCGGGAAACTCGACATCCGTTTGGCGAGGCTGCATCGGACGTTGCACTCCCGGGCAAAATAATCATAATGATAATTCGGATTATGGTTTTTGGCAATGCGGGCCGGCATTCTTCGACCGGCGGATCGACCGCCGGCGGCATGAAAAGGGAGCAGAGGCATGAGCGCAGGCAGCGGCGATACCTTTGGAGGCACCATCGGCAAGACGGTGGCGAGCTCCAAACCGTGGTGGCCGGAGACACCGAAGCCGCCTAACGGCGCCCCCAACATCCTGGTGGTGCTGTTCGACGACGTCGGCTTCTCCGATTTCGGCTGCTACGGCTCGCCGATCAGGACGCCGACCATCGACCGGCTGGCTTCCGAGGGCCTGCGCTATTCGGGCTTCCACACCACCGCGATGTGTTCGACCACGCGCGCGGCATTGTTGACCGGACGCAATCATCATTCCGTCGGCGTCGGCTGCCTTGCCAATTTCGATTCCGGTTATCCCGGTTATCGCGGCAAGATCGCGCGCGAGGCGGGGACGCTTGCCGAAATGCTGCGGGCGCACACCTATCGCAATTACATGGTCGGCAAATGGCACGTCACGCCGCTGACCGAGAGTGGCGCGACCGGGCCGTTCGACGGCTGGCCGCTCGGCCGCGGTTTTGATCGCTTCTACGGTTTTCTCGACGCCGAGACCGACCAGTACGCCCCTGAGCTCGTCTCCGACAACACCCACATCGCTCCGCCCGGCAGCTACGCGGATGGCTATCACCTGACCGCGGACCTGGTCGACCAGTCGATCCGCTTCATCGCCGATCACATCGCCGACCGGCCCGATCTGCCCTGGCTGACCTGGCTTGCGTTTGGCGCCTGTCACGCGCCGCATCAGGCGCCGGCCGACATCATCAGAGGTTACGACGAGGTTTTCGCGCATGGCTGGGACGTCGAGCGCGAACAGCGCATGGCGCGGCAGAAGGCGATGGGGCTCGTGCCGCCGGAGACAGACATGCCCGCCCGCAATGACGGCGTGAAGGCCTGGGACGAACACAGCGCGGATGAGAGGCGGGTGTTCACGCGGCTGCAGGCGGCATTTGCCGGGATGCTCGATCACGCCGACCGGCAGCTGGCGAGGCTGATCGCGTTCTTGGAAAGAACAGGCGTCCGCGACAACACCCTCATTCTCGTGCTGTCGGATAATGGCGCGAGCCAGGAAGGGGGGCCGCTCGGCTATGTCAACGCCATGGGGCCATATAATTTGCGCCCCGAGCCGATCGCTGAAAAGCTGCGGCGGATCGAGGACATCGGCGGGCCGGACTCGCACACCAATTTCCCGCACGGCTGGGCGATGGCGTCCAACACACCACTCCGCCGCTACAAACAAAATACCCATGGCGGCGGCATCCGCGATCCCTTTGTCGTTTCATGGCCGAACCGGGTGCCGGCGAAGGGTGAATTACGTCATCAATTCGTGCACGCCAGCGATCTGGTACCGACCCTGCTCGAATTGGTCGGCGTCCCCGCGCCCAAGAACATTGCCGGCTGCGCGCAGATGCCGATCGAAGGCGAAAGCTTTGCCCGCTCGATCGCCGATGCTTCAGCACCGTCAAAATCATCGCCGCAATATTTCGAAATGTTCGGACATCGCGGCCTCTGGCACCGGGGATGGAAGGCGGTCGCCTATCATCCGCCGGGCAAGCCGTTCGAGGACGACAAATGGGAGCTGTTTCATCTCGACCGCGATTTTTCGGAAACCCACGATCTCGCTCGCCACGAGCCGGAGCGCCTGGCCGAGATGATAAAATGGTGGTGGCGCGAGGCCGAGAAGCACAACGTGCTGCCGCTCGACGACCGCTTCGCGGTGCGCTTTGCCGAAAACGCCACGCGCTTCCAGGGGGCGCGCAACCATTTTGTTTTCCATGCCGGCATGGGGCACGTGCCGACCGACGTCGCACCCGATGTGCGCAGCCGCAGCTACACCATCGAGGCCCACGTCGAGATCGGCGATAAGGCTTGCGAAGGCGTCCTGATCGCGCATGGCGATGCGACTTCGGGCTATAGCCTCTACGTCAAGGATGGGCTTCTGATGCACGATCTCAATATCGGCGGCGGCCATGAGATCGTGCGCTCGGATCGCAAGATTCCCAGCGGCACGCACAGGCTCGGCGTGCGTGTCGAACGCCTGGTGCGCGAGACGCCGCCGGCCAGGGGCGCCCGAACCGGGATTTCCAGCTATACGCTATTGATCGACGGCGAGCCCGCGGGCTCGCTGCAAACCCAGCTTGGATTCCACACGCTGATTTCGTGGTCCGGCCTCGACATCGGTCGCGATCGCTCAAGCCCTGTTTCGCATTACAAGGCGCCGTTCGAATTCACCGGGCGGTTGCTGCGCGTCACGGTGGCCATGCATGGCGACCAGAAGCTCGACGGCGACGGCGTCGGCAAAGCCGAGATGGCGCGGCAGTGAGGGGCCGGACTATTTGATCTTGTCGTAGGCGGTGGCGAAATCGGCCAGCGGCAGCGGAATGGTCATGGTTTCCTTTTGAAGGTTTTGAAACGCCACCTTCAGCTGCTTCCCCGTTCTCATGGCGGCCAGAAGGTCCGGCGCGATCGGGGTCGAGGCGTAGCAGCCTCTCGCTTCGCAGGTCTGGATCTGCAGATCGGCGGTCTTGCCGTCATCGACCTGCAGTTTGGCGCCGACCGGAAGATTGAGCCCAAGCGGCAGCTGCACCAGGACGACCGGCGCATGGCTATCGCTCGGCACGCGAATGTTGACCAGCACGATCAACTGGCCGGTCTTGCTGAGCACGGCGCTTTGCTCGATCGCGCATTCGAGCGGCGCCTCGCGGCTCGCACTGCTGCAGCGCGCGGCCCAGCCGGGCGGGGGCGCGGCATTGGCCGGCGGCGAGGTTTCGGCCGGGGGTGTTGCGGCCGGTGCCGGGGCTGTCTGCGCTGCGTGCGGAACGGCCTTGGACTTGGGTGCTTGCTGGGCGTGGCCGGGCGCGGTCAACGCGGCGAGGACGACCAGTACTGCAAGCCTTCTGGAAGTGTTCACCGGTCCCGCTCCGAGGTGAGTATTTCTGCGGATGTGCCGGCGAACCCCGGTCAAAGTCAAGTCATTCGGCGGCTTGCTTGATCGCACCTTGCTCGCTCGCGGCATCTTCCTGGTCGGCCGTCTCAGGTCGTCCCCAGCCGCCAAACCAGTTCGAGAGCCGGTCGAGATAGAGGTAAATCACGGGCGTCGTGAACAGCGTCAGCGCCTGACTGACGATCAGGCCGCCGACCATCGCGTAGCCGAGCGGTTGGCGGATTTCCGAGCCGATGCCGGTGCCGAGCGCCAGCGGAACGCCGCCGAGCAATGCGCACATCGTCGTCATCAGAATCGGGCGAAAGCGCAGACGGGCGGCCTCGTGGATCGCGTCTTCGGCGCTGAGCCCGCGCTTGCGCTCGCCGACCAGCGCGAAGTCGACCAGCATGATGCCGTTCTTCTTGACGATACCGATCAACAAGATGATCCCGATGATGCCGATCACGTCGAGCGGCATGCCGAACAGCATCAGGGTCAAGAGCGCCCCAAGCCCGGCCCCAGGCAACGTTGAGATGATCGTAATCGGGTGGATCGTGCTCTCATAGAGCATGCCGAGGATGATGTAGACGACGACGAGCGCCGCGGCGATTAGCGCCCGGCTCGCTCGCGAGCGAGGTCTGGAACGCCTGGGCGTTGCCCTGGAAGCTCGTCGCAATCGAAGCCGGCAGGTGCAGCTCTTTTGTGGCCTGCTGGATCGCCGTCACCGCCGCTCCGATAGAGACATTCGGTGGGAGGTTAAAGCTCAATGTTACCGACGGGAATTGGCCTTGGTGGTTGACCGCAATCGGTGCAACCGTCGAGGTGATCTTGGCGAACTCGCTGAGCGGCACCTCTTTGCCGCTGGACGATGTCGCATAAATGCGGCTGAGCGCGTTGGGCCCGAGCTGAAAATCGGGCTGGACTTCCAGGATCACGAAATACTGGTTGAGCCTCGTATAGATCCGCGCCGCGACCCTCTGGCCGAACGCATCGTAGAGGATCGAATCAACCACCGACGGGTTGATGCCGAGCCGCGAAGCGACATCGCGATTGATTTCGACCTTCAGCACCCGGCCCGCGCTCTGCTGGTCGCTGGCGACGCTCGTCAGTTGCGGCAGTCTTTGCAATTTCTGCAGCACGATGGGCGCCCAGTGATCGAGCTCCGGGCCGTCCACATCGACCAGCGTATATTGGTATTGGGTTTTCGAGAGGCGTGCGCCGATCGTGATGTCCTGCGCGGCCTGCATGTACAAGGTGATCCCTTCGACCGGCTGGAGCGCCT
>NZ_DATHOP010000233.1:0-19815 GCF_035484855.1 Bradyrhizobium sp. | reverse complement strand
TCGAGGATATTGCGAGGCTGGCCCTCCGCCGAGCATGCCTCGTGTCGCGTTTCAATCCATTAACTCAAATGAGGATGCTATGGCTAAGAAAGCGAAGAAGGCAAAGAAGGCGAAAAAGGCCAAGAAGTCGAAGAAGAAGTAGCTTCGAAAAAGCCCGGGTGGAGCCTCGCTCTGCCCGGGCATCAGTTCGAGTGATGATGACAAGGCGGGCCCAAGGCTCGCCTTTTTGATTCTCGCCTTTTTGATTCTTGGCTTGATCCTGCCTTTGCGATCCGCTTTCTGTGAAAGCCCCTCACGTCAAAGGACTATCAGATGACCGCGATTCTAGGAGCTGCCGTGGCCGTCACGGGTGCTGCCAGCGGCATCGGCCGGGCGCTGGCGATCGAGCTTGCCGCGCGCGGGGCCGATCTCGCACTCGCCGATCGCGACGAGGCCGGCCTGCAATCGGCCGCAGCCGAAATCGCCACCAGTACCACACGAACGGGCGCCACGCGAAAAGTCAGCCTTCACCGCCTCGACATCGGCGATAGCGAGGCGGTCACCGCCTTTGCGCGCGAGGCGATCGCCACGCACCCGGCGCTGAACATCGTCATCAACAATGCCGGCGTCGCGCTGCTCGGTCAGTTTCACGAGATCGACCAGGCGCAGATGGAGTGGCTGTTCAATATCAATTTCTGGGGCGCGGTGCATGCGACGCGCGCCTTTCTGCCGCATCTCGCCAGCCAGCCGGCCTCGCATATCGTCAACCTCTCCTCGATTTTCGGCATCGTCGCCCCGCCCGGACAAACCGCCTATTCAGCGGCGAAATTCGCCGTCCGCGGTTTTTCGGAAGCGCTCCGCCACGAGTTGCAGATGGCGAAAAGCCCGATCCGCCTTTCGGTCGTGCATCCCGGCGGCATCAAGACCAACATCGTGCGCAATTCGCGCGCCGGCAGCGGCGTCACCGACAACGAGCGGCGGGTGCAGTCGATCGAGCGGTTCGACGCCATCGCCCAGACGTCGGCAAAGGATGCGGCGCTTCGCATCATCAAGGGCATCGAGAAGAACGAGCCGCGCATCCTGATCGGCAGCGACGCCCGCTTCATGGACCTCCTGCAGCGCTTCCGCCCCGCCACCTACTGGAACGTGATGGCGAAGCGGATCGAGAAGGCGTCGAAGCGGGGTAAGTAGTTCAGTTCGGCTGGGCCTCATGGTTCGAGACGTCGCTTCGCGCCTCCTCACCATGAGGGTCTGTCGCTCGCTGGACCTCATCCTGAGGAGCGGCCGTCGGGCCGCGTCTCGAAGGATGGCCTGGAAACGTCACCGCCCCACGAGCTGATCGGCGAAATAGGCGATGGTCTTGCGGTAGATCACGGCGTGATTCCACTCGCGCATCGCCTCGAAATTCGCCGATCCCTCGCCGTAGGGCGCGCCCATCTTGAAGCCGTTGGTGTGCAAGAGATTGGCGGTGGAGGCGAGCACGTCGGCGACGCTGTGGCGCAGATCGACGCGTCCGTCGCCGTCGAAGTCGACGCCGTATTTGACGTAGGACGACGGCAGGAATTGCGTCTGCCCGATCTCGCCGGCATAGGCGCCGATCATCTCGCGCAACGGCAGGTCGCCGCGCTGCAGGATTTGCAGCGCCGCTAACAGTTCACCCTGGAACAGCTCGGTGCGGCGGCAATCATGCGCCATCGTCGCGAGCACGCGAAACACCGGCAGTTTGCCCATATCTCCCTTGCCGAAATCGCTTTCCAGACCCCAGATCGCAACCAGAATTTGCCGCGGCACGCCGTATTTGGCCTCGATGCTCGACAGAAGATCCGCGTAGCGGCGCAGCATCGCGCGCCCGCCATTGATGCGGCCGCTGCCGACACGGGTCGATACATATTGCTCGAAGGTTTTGGTGAAGGTGCCGCGTTGGCGGCGGTCGAAAGCCAGCACGCCAAAATCCTGCTGCACGCCGCCCAGCGCCTGCGCGATCGTGGCCTGCGAGATACCGGCCGATGCTGCTTCCGCCGACACGTTCTGCACGAAGGTGTTGAAGTCACCGCCGCAGCGGGCGGCAAAAGCGGGGGCGGATGCAATGAAGGCAAACAGGCAAATGAACAGGCGAAGTCGGTGCATGGGAATCCTTTGGCAAAGCTGAACCGGCCTCATCCTGAGGAGCCGCGAAGCGGCGTCTCGAAGGATGGCCACGACGGCCTCATGGTTCGAGACGGCGCTTTGCGCCTCCTCACCACGAGGATCACAGTTATCCCTCACTCCCCGCCGTCGATCTGGCGGCCCATCAGCGCGATCGCCTTCTGATAGACCTGGGCCGCATTCCAGGCCTCGATCGCGGCGAAATTCGATTCACCCGGCTGATAGCCGGCGCCCGCCTTCCAGCCATGGGCTTTCAGGAAATTCGCGGTCGAGTTCAGCGCGCCGGAAGCGCTTTCGAGGTTGCCGACGCCATATTCCAGCATGGTCTTGGGCAAAAACTGCGTCTGGCCGATCTCGCCATGCATCGAGCCCCGCTGGCCTGCGGACAGCGTGCCGCGATCGACCAGCTTCAGCGCGGCGTAAAGCTGGTCCGTGAAATATTCCGGTCGCCGGCAATCGTAGGCCAATGTTGCGATCGAGGAGAGCATGTTCTGGTTGCCGCGCTGGCTGCCAAAGGCGCTCTCCATGCCCCAGATCGCAATCAGCGGCCCTGCCGGCACGCCGTAGCGCTGCTCGATCGAAGCGAACAGCGCTGCGTTCCTCTGCTTCATGCCGCGGCCGCGCGCCACGATCGCAGCCGAGCCTCGCTTGACCATGAACTGGTCGAGCGAGAGCTTGAAACTGTGCAGGCTGCGATCGGCATTGATGGTGGCTTGCGCGTAGTTCGTCGCCATCAGGGCCGAGATGGCCGAGGCACCGACGCCCTTGGCGCGGGCTTCGCCGGCGAATTCCTGCTTCCAGGTTTCGAAGCCGGCGGGCCCGTTGCCGCATTGGGCGGCGTGGGCGTGGGGGCTTGAACACACAAGGATCGCCAAGGTGAGGAAGGCGCTCGCCGAAAGCTGTTTGCTCTTGATCATACGGAAGTAGTTCCCTGACTTGTGAGCGTTCGCGGCCAAGCCGCAGCCTCGCGCGACAACGTTCCGGCCGCCTCGATCTCACTGCGCAGCCAACCGGGCGCGGCGTCAAAACCGTTCGGCCAGGTTGGCGCACCATCTTCAAGAAAGACGCGCGCGAAGAAAGCCGGATCGCGCAGCGGCTCGGCCGTTGGGCCGCCCTCGCTGACGATGCCGGAGAAGTCATATTCTCCGGCCATACCATCGCTGAACGTCGCGCGCAGGCGATGCCCACCGAGATATTTGATCTTTGCGACCTTAATCATCGTCGATACCCGCAATTTTGACGAGCGGCGTACGCGTACGCGCCCGCCGTCAATTATCCTCCAGTTCGCCGCGATGCGCCAGTGCCTACTGCTTCACAAGCCGGGCGCCGTTGGCAGGAAGATGATCATGATGCCAATCGCGCGATCCAGTTGATAATTTCGATTAGTGTGGGATTTTGAAATGCTTTCATAACATAGATGGCAAGCGTTTCCGCGTGGCGAGCAACAAACCGCATAAGAGATTCGTGGAAATTGGTTACTCCTGTTAGCTCCGTCACTGCGCCAGTGAGCAATCCAGCACCAACGGCGCGATATGCTCCTTCCCGAACACCCTTCCAGGCGAACGCGGTCTCCGACTTTGCCAGTGCCCGCACAGGTGCGTAGGCGCGCCGCAAGAGCTCACCCACAAAATTGCGAATAGTCTTCTGACTAAAGTCCGAAGCCTGTCTTTCGTGGAGGCTTTCCGCGGGATTGTGCGCGTTGTTCACTTGCTCGCCGAGCACCTCTCGGGCTTGCTCTGTAGCTATTTCCTCATTAGTCACTGCCTCGTTTAACATCGGTGCGAGTGTCTGCACCTCATCCCTCGCTTCAGCAATTTCTTGAGGACCCGGCCTTGCGGCGTCTAAATCCATTAACGACGGATCGCCTACAACAAAAACATTTATCGTCTCGACTAAATCTTTGAGGGCGCCTGCGACCGAAGCCTCAAGCTTACGCTCGTCCGGTTCCGATGACGTCGTACGCGCTTGCTCGTGCCCCTCTAGTGCTATGCGTAGCGAATTAGTGCGAGACCAAAAGATTCTTGCACGAACTTGAGCAATATCCTCCGGAAGCTTCAAGAAGCGGCTGACAGGCGCATGAAGGTTAGCCAGTCGATTCGTACCAAATGAATTGAGGACAGCAGCTTTTTCTCGAATTTCGATATAGTCCTCACGACGACCTGAATCGATTTCCAGATGGTCGCCCGGAGATGATACCGCAGCTAAGTCAATTGGACCGTCTATCCTTCCTCCAAACTGTACCGCCCTTCGTTCAGGTCCGGGAATCGCCTCCGCCGAAGGAGGGGGCTTTGCAACATCAAGCCGCCCCAGTTGGCGCAAGAGTTCCGCACGACCGTTCCTGGCGACATTGTCAGCCGGAAATCGAATGATCGTGGCCTCAAACTGTCTCAAGGCTTCATCTGGCTGACCTAACTCAATAAAGGTTTGAGCGAGACCGTTGTAAGCCACGACTTGGTTAGGAAATTGTTCAACGATCGATTGATAGGCCGCGACGGCATCATTTAGCTGCCCTTTGGCACGCAGCGTTTCCGCACGGCCCATGTAACCAACAACATCAGCCGGAAATCGCCTGTTTATCTCTTCGTACGCCGCGAGCGCTTCATCAACGCGACCCATTTCAAGCAATACGCTCGCAAGACCATTTCGAGCAACGATGTCATTGGGCGCCCGATTAATGGCTTCACGATAGCCCGCAAGGGCTTCTTCGAGTGGGGATGATATCGAGCGTGGTGCCTGCCCTTTTTCGTACCTTCCACGAGCCACACGGCGGATGCGCCTCGAAGAATTAAGGTTCGTAAGCGCCCAGTTCAAGCTGGCGTTCTTGATCGGGATTTTATTCTCTCTTAGGGCGTTTCTTATCTCTGCGGTCGAGGCAGGACCCGCTAACCCCCCAAGATACGCTACGATGAAGTCCGTAGCGGGAACCGCTCTCCGCTCTGCATCAGAACCCTTGAAGCGGCGTGTGATTGCCTCAATACGCGCAACTAGTTCGCTCGGATGGAACGGCTTCGTCAAGTAATCATCGGCTCCTAACGAAAGACCCTTGATCTTATTTTCGATATCCGGATTACCCGAGACAATAAGAATCGGAGTATTGATTTTAGCGACACGTAGGGCGCGTAGAACCTCGTGGCCCGACATATCAGGAAGTTCAAGATCGAGGAGGATGATATCGTATTGGTAGCGTGTTGCGAGATCTAGGCCTCCCTTGCCAAGGTCGGCAGTGTTGACGCTGTGATTCTCGGTCTTGAGAAAACGCTCAATTTCCTGCGACGTTTTCGGATCATCTTCGATTAGTAATACGCGCATGCGCTTACCTTACATGACTGCGAAATATTCGCGTACGAATGGAGTGACCTCTCAGCAAAACTCAAACGAGGACAACACCATGAACGGCGGGCTTTTGGCCCGCCGCTCATGGTGTTGGATTTGCAAAATCCCGGCAGTAACTTTTCAAATCAGTTGTCGAGGAACGAGCGGAGTTTGCGGCTTCTGCTCGGATGCTTCAGCTTCCGCAGCGCCTTCGCCTCGATCTGGCGGATGCGCTCTCTGGTCACCGAGAATTGCTGGCCGACTTCTTCCAGGGTGTGGTCGGTGTTCATGCCGATGCCGAAGCGCATGCGGAGCACGCGTTCCTCGCGGGGCGTCAGCGAGGCCAGAACCCGCGTGGTGGTTTCGCGGAGATTGCTCTGGATCGCAGCATCAATGGGGAGGATCGCGTTCTTGTCCTCGATGAAATCGCCGAGATGGGAATCTTCCTCGTCGCCCACCGGAGTCTCCAGCGAGAGCGGTTCCTTCGCTATCTTCAGGACCTTGCGCACCTTCTCGAGCGGCATGCCGAGCTTTTCGGCGAGTTCTTCCGGCGTCGGTTCGCGGCCGATTTCGTTCAGCATCTGCCGGCTCGTGCGCACGATCTTGTTGATGGTCTCGATCATGTGCACGGGAATGCGGATGGTGCGGGCCTGGTCGGCGATCGAGCGGGTGATCGCCTGCCGGATCCACCAGGTCGCATAGGTCGAGAACTTGTAGCCGCGGCGGTATTCGAACTTGTCGACCGCCTTCATCAGGCCGATGTTGCCTTCCTGGATCAGGTCGAGGAACTGCAGGCCGCGGTTGGTGTATTTCTTCGCGATCGAGATCACGAGACGCAGATTGGCCTCGACCATTTCCTTCTTGGCCTGGCGCGCCTCGCGCTCGCCCTTCTGCACGCCGTGCACGATCTTGCGGAATTCGCCGATCTCGAGGCCCGTGAGCGCGGCCAGCGACTGGATTTCGTGGCGCAGCTCCTTGATGCGGTCCTTTTCGTGATGGACGAAATTCTTCCAGCCCTTGGCGGAGAGTTTCGAGACACGATTGAGCCAGCGCGGATCGAGCTCCGAGCCCTGATAGTTGCGCAGGAAATCCTCGCGGGCGACGCCGTGGCTGTCGCCGAGCCGCAGCAGACGGCCCTCGAACGAGACCAGCTTCTTGTTGATGTCGTAGAGCTGCTCGACCAGTGAATCGATGCGCGCCTGGTTCAGCCGCAGCGACTTCACCTCGACGATGATCTCGTCCTTCAGCTTCTTGTATTTGCGCTCCTGCGCCGGCGACAGCGTCTCGTTCTGCAGCTGGTTGGAAATGTCCTGTTCCTGCAGGCGGCGCAGCTTCTTGTAGTTGTCGGCGATCTTGTCGAAGGTCTCCACCACCTTCGGCTTCAGCTCGGCCTCGATGGCGGCAAGCGACATCTGGTTTTCGAACTCGTCGTCGTCGAGGTCGGAATCGGCCGCCGCCTCGGACGGATCCTTCTCGGCTTCGGGCTCGGCGCCGGCGGGAGCTGCGCGGAACGGCGTCGGCGACGGCGGCGCGGCCGGGGGTGCTGCGGCAGCCGGCATCGCGGTCTCGGCGGCGCCATTGCCGTTGGCAGCCACGAGCGGCTGGCCGTCGGGGCCGAGCGGCGCGGCCAGCAGCGGGTTCATGTTGTTCTTGGCGTCGGGGCCGGCATAGGTCGCTTCCAGATCGATGATGTCGCGCAGGAAGATTTTTCCCTCGTTCAACTCATCGCGCCAGATGATGATGGCCTGGAAGGTCAGCGGGCTTTCGCACAGGCCCGCGATCATCGCCTCGCGGCCGGCCTCGATGCGCTTGGCAATGGCGATTTCGCCCTCGCGCGACAGCAGTTCGACCGTGCCCATCTCGCGCAGATACATGCGCACGGGATCGTCGGTGCGCTCGCCGGGCTCGGATTTCTTGACCTCGGTGACGGCCTTCTGGGTGACCTCGACCAGTTCGTTGTCGGTCTCGTCCTCGGCCTCTTCCTTGGTCTCTTCCTCGCTGTCGGCGTCCTCGGCTTCGGAGACGTTGATGCCCATGTCCGAGAGCATCGACATGATGTCCTCGATCTGCTCGGGCGAGGTGGTGTCCGACGGCAGCACTTCGTTGAGCTGATCGAAGGTCACGAAGCCGCGCTTCTTGGCCTGCTTGATCATCTTCTTGACGGCGGCATCGGACAGGTCGAGCAACGGCGAGGGCGCGTCCGGAGAATCCTTCTCAGGCGCATCGGCTGCCTTGTCGTCCTTTTCCTTGTCCTTAACCTGCAGCGTCTTTGCCTTGCTGGCCATTCATTGCTCCCAACACGCGCTTCAAGCGGATAGCGTCGCCACGCCCGCCCGAAACTCCTGGATAACTACTGACGCGGAAAGGGCGGCGCAAACCTCGCCACCCCGAATCTGCTCGTCCGATTGTTCAAGCTCTCTTAGCCCGCGGGCTATTAAGCTTCGCTTAACCCTGTTTCTGCCGCCAAACCATGGATTTGGCGAGTCTTTTCGCGGTTCCCGCGGCCGCCTTCCGCAGCATTTTTTAATCAGACGCTACGCTGGAACCGGCCCGAGGACTCGCCAAAACCCTCGATCAGGGCCTCGGTGCCGTCGACTTCCGCCATCCGGGCCTTGACGTCCCGCAGCCACGCCATGTTCGCCTCGCTGGCCTCATCTCCAAGCGCCGCTTCGGCATCCTTCAATTCCCTAAGTAAGGAGTGCCACTGGCGATGCAAGGCAACCAGTTGATGCCATGTCGAAAGAACATCCTCGCGCGCCGCTTCGGGCTTGACGCCCCACACCGCCCCCGTCGTGATCGCCCGCTCAACCCTTTGAAGAATCTGGGATAATCCGCGTGCTTCGAGGTCGGCGCGCATCTTCTCGGCCTGCTCGGTGGGTTCGCCCGACTGGTGGTGATCGCCGGCGAAGGCCGCGATGATGCCGGCGCGCAGCTTGTTGGCCTCGGGATGGGCCATTTCCAGCGCCGCCACCTCTTCCAAATGGTCGTGCAGCAGCCAGGGGTGGTTGATCAGGGTCTGCAGGATCAGCGCCTCGCGGCGAGACAGCGTGCTGCGCTGGCCGCGCATGATCGGGCTCAGCGCGAGCTGGGCGCTCGCCGCCTGGTAGGGCCCGCGGTTGATGGTCTGGCTGCCGGGCGAGGTTTGCCCCCGGCTGCGGGACTCCATCCGGCCGGCCGCGCCCGGGGTGAACGATCGCGGGGCAAAACGCCGGCCTGATTCGCCGCCGTAGTTTCCTGCTCCGGCGCGATAATTGCCCTTGGCGTAGCCGCCTCGCGAAATTTCCGGCGCAAAACTTTGCCGCAGCCGCTCGCCGAGATCCTGCCGGTAATAGCGCCGCACCACGTCGTCGCGGATGCCGTTGGACAATTCGCCGATCCGGGCCTCCAGCGCCGCGCGGCGCTCGGGGGTCGCAAACGTGCCGCCTTCGATTTCGCGCGACCAGATCACGTCGGCTAATCCCCGCGCGGCTGACATCACTTCCTCGATCGCGAGACGACCGCCGCTTCGCGCGAGATCGTCGGGATCCTGCCCCTCGGGCAGCAGCGCGAAGCGAAGGCTCTTGCCCGGCTTGAGCAGCGGCAGCGCGAGATCGGCGGCGCGCCAGGCCGCCTTCTGCCCGGCATTATCGCCGTCGAAGCAGAGGATCGGTTCGTCCGCCATCTTCCATAGCAGCGTCAGTTGATTTTCGGTCAGCGCGGTGCCGAGCGGCGCGACGCTGGCCGCAAATCCCGCACCGACCATGGCGATGACGTCGACATAGCCTTCCACCACCACCAGCGGGCTGCCGTTATGCGCCGCCTGCCGCGCGGCGCTGAGGTTGTAGAGATTGTCGCCCTTGTGAAACAACGGCGTTTCCGGCGAGTTCAGATATTTCGCGGCGACGTCTTTTTCCAGCGCGCGGCCGCCGAAGGCGATGACGCGGCCGCGGACATCGGTGATCGGAAACATCACGCGATCGCGGAAGCGGTCATAGGGCACCGGGATGTCGTCGCCGTGGACCAGGAGTCCGGCTTCCACCATGTCCTCGACCGGAATGCCCTGCGCGCCCAGATGTTCCTTCAGCGCAAAGCGTTCGCCGGGCGCATAGCCGATCCGGAACTGCACTTGGGTCGCGGGCGAAATCGCGCGGTCGGCGAGATAGCCGCGCGCTTTCGCACCAACGCGCGAGGCGAGCGTGTCGGCGAAGAATTTTGCCGACAGTTCCATCACGTCGTAGAGCGTCTTGCGGCGCTGCTCGTGGCGCGCGGCGTCCGGCGTCACCGCCGGCAGCGGCACCCCCGCCATCGACGCCAGCCGCTCCACCGCCTCGGGAAACGAGACGCCCTCGGTCTCCATCACGAAATCGAAAATGTTGCCATTCTTGTGGGAAGAAAAATCGAACCACGCCTGCTTCTGGTCGTTGACGAAGAACGAGGGCGTCTTTTCCTGCTGAAACGGCGACAGCCCCTTCCACTCGCGCCCCGACTTCTTCAGCTTCACGCGCCGCCCCACGACTTCCGAAACCGGAAGCCGGGCGCGCAGCTCGTCGAGGAATTCGGGGGTGAAGCGCATGGACCGATTGTCGCTTGAGTCGGGCGGTGGTGCCAACCGATCAGGGATATAGGGTGGGCGAGGTGAAATACGAAGATTGTTGGCCTTATCCGGGCTATTCACAGGGACACATTGTTGCGAAACTGGCTGCCGCCTTCTCCCTCTCCCGCCCTTCGCGGGGGAGGGTCGGGGTGGGGGCTCTCTCGTTACGGGGACCGTCGAGAAATGCGAGGCATGGTGACCAAGCGGGCCTTGCCGCTGTCGTCGAAGACTCGCTCCTGCGGCGCCGGATCGCAGCCTTCGATGCCATCCTCGTCGAACACGTGTTCCACCACGGGATAAGGAGGCCCGCTGTACCAGAAGGGATCGTGATCGAGGTCCAATCTGATAGCTGCGATGGTGCGAGTACCGACATCCGTGCATCGCCAGCGGCCTGCAGCGGTCAGGAATTCGATTCCGATCTTGAAATCCGAGTGGTTCATCAGGGTATTCTAGCACAAGAGGTGCAATCTGTTGTGCATTGCCCCGAACCGTCAGCGCTTGCTGAGAGAGCCCCACCCCAGCCCTCCCCCGCGAAGTGCGGGAGAGGGAGCGGAGCGCGACTCGCGGCTCCAGCCGGGCGCCTATTTGTCCAGAAACCTGCCCGAGGCGATGCGCGGCAGGGCGTCGACCGGCCAGTTGTAGATGTAGGTCCAGGCCTCGCTCGCCGCGCCGCCGTCGAGCGTGAGGGCGAGCATCCGGCGGACATATTGGGTCGGCTCGGCAAAGCCCTCGCCGCAGGCTTCGTACATGTCGAATTCGCGCAGCATCTCCGTGGGCTGGCGCAGGCGGAACAGTTCGCCGAACACGATGTCGGTTGGATCATCCGACAGCAGCAGCCCGGGATAATGTTTCACCAGATAAAGCCGGCCGCGGCAGCGCGCCTCGCCGACGAAGTCGGCGTTGGCGGACAGCATCCTTGCCATCGGATGCGCGTAGCCGCGCATCAGCGTGCCGTAGACGAAGAGGAGGTCGGAGGTCATGGGCGGCTACTCACCCGTCATTCCGGGGCGCCCGAAGGGCGAACTACGATGTGCAATTGCACATCGGAGAATCTCGAGATTCCGGGTTCGATGCTTCGCATCGCCCCGGAATGACGGAAACCTTCTCACGCCGCCACCACTTCATCGCTGATGACGACGAATTTTTTCAGATCCATCCGCCCGAAACTCGTGGTCAGGGCTACGTCGGCGGCGTCGCGGCCGGTGCCCATCAGGATGCGGCCGATGCGCGGGATGACGTGGCGGGCGTCGAAGGTGTACCACTGGCCGGCGAGATACGCCTCGAACCAGCCGGAAAAATCCATCGGCTCCGGCTCGGGCGGAATGCCGATGTCGCCCATGTAACCGGTGCAGTAGCGCGCCGGAATGTTCATGCAGCGGCAGAAGGTCAGCGCCAGGTGCGCGAAATCGCGGCAGACGCCGGTGCGCTGCTCGTAGACGTCGTGCGCCGACTTCATGTGATGGGCGTGCTCGTAGCCGAAGGTGACGTGGTCGTGCACGAAGTCGCAGATCGCGGCGACCCGCGCCCACCCCGGCCTGGTCTTGCCGAACAGCGACCAGGCGATGTCGGTCAGCTTGTCGGTCTCGCAATAGCGGCTCGCCATCAGATACAGCAGCAGATCGTCGGGCAATTGGTCGATCGGCAGCTGCTGCGCGCTAGGTGCGACCGTATCGGGCAAGCCGGAATCGCGCACCAGCGCATGGCCGCGCAGGGTGACGCCGCCGGCGGGCGCCACCAGCCGGCCGCAGATATTACCAAAGCTGTCGCGGTAAAATCCTATTTTGACATCCGGCTCGGCGGCGATGGTCTCAACGCCCATGATGTCGGCGCGGCGCGAGGGATGGATCGAGAGCATGATCACCATCGGCGTCGGCGGCACCGCGGCGTAGGTGATGTCGAAACCCACCTTGATCAGCATGGTCAGACGCCTGCCTCCACGCTTGCCCCCATCCTTGTCCCCGCGCCGGCCGAAACCACCTTGATGTCGACCTCCATGCCGACAAAGGCGTCGGCCGAACCCAGATACGTCCCGTGCAGCGGGATCGCCTGGGAGGGATCGCGCGCCACTGCGACGCGCACGAGGTCGCGGGTGCCGACGATGCCGTTAGTGGGATCGAACTCGATCCAGCCCGCGCTCGGCAGATAGACCTGCACCCAGGCATGGGTGTTGCCGCCGCCGACATAGCCGTGGGCACGATCGCCGGGAATGGCGATGTAGCCCGACACGAAACGCGCGGCGATGCCGAGCCGGCGCAGCGCCTCGATCATGAACAGCGCGTAGTCGCGGCAGCTGCCGGATTTCGTCTGCAGCGTATCGAGCGGATGCTGGGTGCCGTGCTCATGCCGCTTGCGATAGCTGAAGGCCTCGCGGATGCCGTGGGTCATATTGCTGAGTATCTTGAAAGTCGGCGTCGGTCCTTCCGCGTCGAGGAAATCCAGCGCCCATGCCGTCAGTTCGCCGTCGGGATCGCCATATTGCGGGTTGATGAATTGCAGCAGGTCGGGGAATTCCTCGTCGCTGTAGAGGAACGGATAGAAATAGGCCGTGTCGTCCGGGGTCAGCGCGAATTCCTCGGCCGGATTGTGCTCGATGGTCGCGGTCGAGACGAAGGACAGGGTTTCGGCGCGCTCGTCGAAGGTCGCGATCGCGACCGAGTTGCCGAACACGTCGTGAATCCAGCGCAGCGACATCGGCTGCGGCTCGATCTCGAGGCTGCCCTCGAGCACCCGCAAATCATGGCCGTCGCGCGGGCGCAGCATGATACGGTGCTCGCCGAACGCGACCGGGTGCGCGTAGCGGTATTCGGTCTTGTGATGAATCGTCAGCAGCGGCATCGTTGGTGTAATAATTATGACTTTGGGGCGGGTAATCCATAGCGATCCCTGCCTATTTCTGGATCGGCATGCTGCTTCGTCAGGCAAAGGTTAAGGAAAAGTGGTTTTGCAAGGCCCCGGAGACCCATCATTACTTGTGGATAGCGACGATGTTCCGCCGGTTCTGGAACACAATGCAGCCGGCCGCTCTCCGTTCCTGCTGACTTCGGACCATTACGGCCGAATCATCCCCGGCCGGCTCGGCGATCTCGGGCTGCCGGCGGGCGAGCTTGTGCGCCACATCGCCTGGGATATCGGCATATCAGGCGTCGCCGAGGCGCTGTCGAGCCATCTCGGCGCGCACCTGATCGCGCAGCGCTATTCGCGGCTGGTGATCGACTGCAACCGCCCGCCGGCCGCGGCAAGTTCGATCCCGCGCATCAGCGAGGCGACCATCATTCCCGGCAATGACGGCATTACGCGCGAGGCTGCGGAAATGCGGCGGCGGCAAGTGTTCGATCCCTATCATCGCCGCATCGACGAGGCGATCGATGCGCGCCTGCGCGATCGACTGCCCACCGTGCTGATATCGCTGCACAGCTTTACGCCCGTCTATGCCGGCGTGGCGCGGCCCTGGCACATCGGCACGCTCTATCAGCGCGACACGCGATTGCCATCGCTATTGCTGAAATTGTTGCGCGCGGAGCCCAACCTCGTGGTCGGCGACAACGAGCCCTATGCGGTCAGCGACGAGACCGACTACACGATTCCGGTGCACGGCGAGAAGCGCGGGCTGATGAACACCGGAATCGAAATCCGTCAGGACCTGATTGCGGAACCGGCCGGGCAGCGGGAGTGGGCCGAGCGGCTGGCGCGGATTTTTGGCGAGATCGAAACGGCGTTGCGCGCGCAAGGGCTGATTTGATCCGGGGCATGAACCCATCAATTCAGATCGGTCGCATATGCCGGGCTCAAGCCTGCGCTCTGCGCAGCGTGAGTTAAAATAGAAATTCTTCACCGCCTCGAACGCTGCGTTTGTCGCAAGCATGCGAGCAGAAATAGCCGACATAGTCGTCCGATTTCCCAGTGCGGATCGCTCAAGGCTTGAGTTGTCCACCGGGCGTAGAGTGCGAAATTTTAAGTTCATCCTCATTCATGTCTGCCGATACGTCAGCAAAAAGCGGCGTGCTCAAATAGCGCTCGCCGGTGTCGGGAAGCATGCAGAGAATGTTTGCTCCTTTCTCCGCTTCGGCTGCGACCTTGAGTGCGCCAGCAAAGGTCGCGCCGGAGGTAATGCCGACAAAGATGCCCTCCTGGGTGGCAAGCTCCTTGCTGCAGCGAATGGCGTCGGGGCCGGAGATCGGCAGGATGCGATTGATGAGCTTCATTGCCACCGCATCGTCGGTAAGCTTGGGAATGAAATCCGGCGTCCAGCCCTGCATCGGATGCGGTTTGAATGTCGGATGCGCTGCCGCCGGCGTACCGTCCGGGTTTCGCGACTGCGCGATGCCACTGGCCAGCAACTGGGCATCCTGCGGCTCGCATACGATGATCTTGGTTTCGGGGCGTTCCTTGGCGAGCACCCGGCCGACGCCCTTTAATGTTCCGCCGGTTCCATAGCCCGTAACCCAATAGTCCAATCGTTCCCCGGCGAAATCGTCGAGTATCTCGCGCGCTGTGGTGCGCGAATGAATATCGGGATTGGCTTCATTCTCGAACTGGCGGGTCATGAACCAGCCATGCGCCTTGGCAAGCTCGATGGTCTTGTTGATCATGCCCACCGCGCGCTCGGCAGCGGGCGTGACAATGACCTTCGCGCCGAGAAACCGCATCAGCTTGCGCCGCTCGACGCTGAACGGCTCCGCCATGGTGATCACAAGCGGATATCCCTTGGCCGCACAAACCATGGCAAGACCAATCCCGGTATTTCCACTGGTCGCTTCTATGACGGTCTGGCCAGGCTTGAGCGCCCCTGACTTTTCAGCCGCCTCGATGACCCCGAGAGCCAATCGGTCCTTCACCGAACCAAGAGGATTGAAGGCTTCGATCTTTACGAACAGGTTCACACCGTCTGGCGCCAGACGATTGATCCGCACCACCGGCGTATTGCCAATTGTTTCGACAATACTTTGGTATTTCCGCCCCATGCTCTCCTCCAACGTCGCGCCGGTTGCGACAAGAAATATCGCGGGCCACGCCCGGCATTGCGCCGAAGCTATCCGGCTTCAGCCGTTCCGGCAATTGGCGATGCAAAGTAGAATTATCGCACGTTGCTTTGCTTCCGTCTCGTTTGGCCTGTCGTTGGGACGAGTGACCCGTTCTCGGACATTGTACCTAGCGCGGGGGCTACCGCCTGTGCTTTGATGGATTCAGGCAAGTTTTTACCAATAGAGGGGGCCTTTTGCCCGGCGAGCGCGTGGAACGGCGACTGGCGGCCGTGCTGGCGGCGGATATCGCCGGCTATAGCCGGCTGATGGGCCGCGACGAAGAACACACACTCGCGCAGCTTAAGTCGTTTCGAAAAACGCTCGTCGATCCCGGAATCACCGCGCATCGCGGCCGCATTGTCAAGACCACCGGCGATGGCATGCTGGTCGAGTTCGCAAGTGCTGTCGATGCAGCGCGCTGTGCGGTAGAAATCCAACGCGCGATGATTCAGCGAAACGCCGACGTATTGCCGGAACTCAGGATAGAGTTCCGGATCGGCATTCACGTCGGCGACATCATCATCGACGACAACGACATTTTCGGCGACGGTGTCAACATCGCGGCGCGCCTTGAAGGAATCGCCGTGCCCGGCGGCGTCTGCATCTCTGATGATGCGCACCGACAAATTCGCGGCAAGATCGATATCGGCTTCGACGACATAGGAGAGCAGACTTTAAAGAATATTGCCGAACCGATGCGCGCATGGCGCATGCGGCTTGCCGGCGAGGACGCCTCTGCGATCCGACCGGGCTCGACTGCGATAAGAGTTCAAGATCTGGCACTTCCCGACAAGCCCTCCATTGTCGTCCTGCCGTTTGACAATATGTCGGCCGAGCCGGGACAAGACTACCTCGCGGATGGAATCGTCGAAGCGATTACCGCAGCGCTTTCGTGCATCCGCTCTTTTTTCGTCATCGCACGTAGTTCGGCGTTCACCTACAAGGGCCGCGCGACAAACGCGCGTGATATCGGCAAAGAGCTGGGCGTTGCCTATTTGCTCGAAGGCAGTGTTCAGAAAGCCGGCAATCGCCTCCGCATCATCGTTCAGCTAATCGAGACCGAGGGAGGTGCACACGTCTGGAGTTCGCGCTTTGACGGCGGAATCGACGATTTCTTTGATCTCGAAGATCGAATAACGGAGCAGGTGGCAGGCGCGCTGCAACCTTCCATCCGCATTGCCGAGATCGAACGGTCACGACGGAAGCGACCACAAGATCTGGGCAGTTACGATTATACCATGAGGGCGATGCCCCATGTCTGGGCCCTTGAAAAGGAAGAAAGCGTCAAAGCGCTGGAACTTCTTGAAAAGGCTCTTGCGATCGATCCTGAATATCCGCTGGCCCTTTCGCTTGCCGGTTGGTGCCACGCCCAGCGTTCGGTTTACAATTGGGCGGACGACATCGCGAAGAGTCAGGCATCGGCTCGATTACTCGCCGAGCGAGCCGCGGAGATGAGTGGCGACGATCCTGTTATTCTGGCAGTTCTCGGCGCAGTGCATACCTTTGTACGCAATTATGGAACCGCGCGTGTGCTGCTTGAGCGCGCCGTGACACTCGATTCTAATGCCGCATGGGCATGGAGTCGGCTCGGGTGGCTCGAGAACTATGCCGATCAACCTCAAAAGGCGATCGAGAATTTCGAGCGCGCGCTACGCCTGAGCCCGATCGATCCAATGAATTTCAACAACTATGTAGGCCTGGGCTCGGCGCACGAAGTAGCGCAGGAATACGACAAGGCCGCGGCGTTCTATCGACGTGCCCTCGAGGAACGGCCGAACGCGGGTTGGATCTATCGCAATCTGGCATCGTCTCTGTCGGGAGCCGGCCGGATCGAAGAGGCTAAACGCGCCTTTGCGGAGATGATGCGTAGCTATCCAGATCTGACGGTTGCAAAATTCAAACAAGCGATGGTCTTTTCTACCGTCCCCCTGAACCGCATGGCTGAGAACCTCCGAAAGCTCGGGCTTCCTGACTGAATCGGAATCCCTCCGTTCTACGAGCCATGGGGGCCATGGAATTGCAGCTTGCCGACTTCCGGGTTCGGCACTTCTCGGACCTCGTCCGTTGCCCCAAACGTCCGCTTTGCGCCGCCAGAATCGGACATTCCCACGAGGTCCGTTTTTTGACCCAAAACGGACATCGACGATCCAGATTTGCCGTGCTGCACAATATTATTACATTGCGAAAGGTTTACTCGACCACCTCATCAGCGGCAACAAGCAGCGTCTGCGGGATCGTTAGGCCAAGCTCCTTCGCGGTCTTGAGATTGATGACCAACTCGAACTTGGTCGGCTGCTCGACCGGAAGGTCGCTGGGCTTGGCCCCGCGCAAAATTTTGTCGACATATTCGGCGGCGCGCTGGAACAGGTTCGGAATGCTTGGTCCGTAGGACATGAATCCCCCAGCTTGGATCTGACTGCGTTCGGGGAACACTGTCGGCAACCGAACGCTGAGCGCAAGCGCAGCGATTTGGGTGATATTGGCGAGAACGAAATGGTCCACCGCGACGTAAAGTGCGTCCGCTTGGGACTTGAGAGCGTCGAAGGCGGGTGCAATATCCTCCGCTCGCCGGATGCCATGTGGCGCGACTTCGAGGCTGAGCTTGCGGGCCGCGCTCGTGACCTCACCCATTTCCCGCACGGTCGCGGGATAACCGGCATCATACATGATTGCCAATTGGTGGAGACGGGGAACAGCCTCGCGCAATAGTTCGAGCCGCTTGCCGGCAATATCGGTCGCCTCAAGCGACAATCCCGTGACGTTGCCGGCCGGCCGCGCCAGGCTTGCGACCAAGCCACTGCCAAGAGGATCGGTCGCGACTGCAAAGACTATCGGGATAGAAGCCGTCGCCTGCTTCAACGTGGCGACCGCACCTCCGTACGTGAGAATGACGTCAACCTTTTGCTGCACTAACTCGGCCGCAAACTTGGCGACGTGCTCGGGACGTTCATCCGACCAGCGGTATTCGATCGCGACGGTGCGACCTTCGATCCAGCCAAGCTGACTCAGTCGCTGCACAAAAGCGGCAGTCCATGCACGCCAACTCGATGCGTCACCAAGAAGGACCCCAATGGTCGGCAGCTTGTTGGACTGCTGCGCGCGCGCCGCGAGCGGCCAAGCCAACGCAGCGCCGCCGAGTGCGGATATGAATTGCCGTCTTCCGATTCCGACTAACATTGATCCTCCCCCAATGGGATCATGCCCGCTTGCAATGTGGGGGGAGGCTATCACGCCCCAATCGGCGGGTGTATTGCCGACTTCACGCTGTTCCGACGGCACAAAGGCTCGCTGTTTTTGCTGCGGGTGCGTGCGGCAGGAATTGGCGCCACAGGCGGCCGTACGCCTCAAGTCAGCTTTTCGCCCGCTTGCCTCGTCGGGCGAACAAAAAGGCCCTCAGCGCGTCCTTGCCTTTGCGCGATCGGTCTCCGGCTCCCGTCCGAACACCGTCTCGTCAACCAGACGCCAATACGCTTCGACCACCTTCGTGTCCCCGGATGACAATCCGCTCGTGACCTGCATTTCAGGGCCGAATTCCGAAAGCGCGGCGGTCAGGCTGACCATCATATAGTGGAAAAGAATGGGATCGACTGCCGGAAGCAGGCCCCGTTTCTGAGCCTCGATGATCTGAGGCAGCAATCGCGCCAGCAGCGGAGCCAGCACCGTTTCCGCCACCCATTTCAGCCGCGGATTATTCGTCGAGGCTTCCTGGCGCATGAACCGATGAAATTCAGGAAACGCGACGGTATACCGGAAAAGAGTCGTGTACTCCTGGCGCAGCCGCGCCAGCGGTGACAATTCAGATCCTTCGGATGCCAAAATATCCCACTCGGACCGTATCTGTGCGAAGGCATGCTCCGCCGCGGCCCGCCAGAGAATGTCCTTGCTGCGATAATGATAGGTGATCAGCGGATGCTGCAGGCCGAGCCGATCGGCTATAGCGCGAATGCTCGCTCCTTCGAATCCTCGCTCGGCAAATTCCGCGATGGCGGCATTGAGGATCGCGGCCCGCGTCTCGATCGAACGCTGTTGTTCGGCTCTCTTGCGCGGGCGCTCTCGGCGCCCGGTAGCCAGCCTCGTTTTCTTCGGCATTTGGCCTTCGTCGCTCCCCAACCGAACGCCACGCGAAGTGTTGAATGGCTCTTCATGAGTGTATCACAGGCTGCCGGGTAATCAGAGGCGGTCACTTTGCCATGCACGTGGCTTTCGCGCTGCACGAATACCTCCCGTCGATAACGAAATCCTGGACAACCGCCAGCGCTCGCCAGACTTTCGCGGCCGGCTCATTTTCCTTCAAAAACGAGCGTTGGCGGTTCAATGTCCTTGTTGAAGGCCTCTGCCGTATTCGCAAAGCCGCGCTGCGCATCGGCGCCGTTGTAGAGTTCCACCGCGACGTCGAGCATGACAAGGTCCGCGGCCGCGACCCCGCCGCTCGACCACGCCTTAAGCAACGTGCGCGTCGCGGCGTACGATCTGGTCGGCCCTGTCGCGAGTTGCCGGGCCAATGCAGACGCGGTCGCTGAAAGCTCGTTCTCAGGTACCACATGCGTCGCAATTCCGAGCGCACCGGCTTCGCGTCCGGAAATCGGCTCACCGAGCATAGCGAGACGCGATGCGCGAGCCCGACCAGCGCGCTCAGCGATCCGTTGCAAGGCTCCGGCGATCGGCAGCATCGCTGTCGTAACTTCCACGCAGCGAAAGGTCGCATTTTCGGCTACGACAAGAAAATCGCAAGCCAACTCAAGCTCGAAACCGCCGCCGAACGCGATCCCCTGCACTGCCGCTACT
>NZ_DATHOP010000232.1:0-8506 GCF_035484855.1 Bradyrhizobium sp. | reverse complement strand
TTTCTTCATCGCGCGCGCCACGCCGAACACGTGTAGCAGCGCAACGATCCAGATCGCATAAGCCAACATGCGGTGATCGAACTGCGCGGTGAGCGTATTCTCGAAGAAATTCCGCCATAGCGGCGCATTGAAGAACAAACGTGCCGGGTCCGGCACCAAGGCGCCATCGATCAGCGGCCACGTATTATAGATACGTCCGGCGCGCAGCCCGGCAACGATGGCGCCAAGATAGATTTGCACGAGCACCAGAATGAGAAGCGCAATGGCGCCGAAGCGAATGGGCGCAGGCACGGCAGTTGTCGGCGGCTGATCCCAGCGCTGCGCCATCCACAGCAGCGCGACATAAATCAGGCAGGCAAGGACAAGATGCGTCGCCAGCCGATATTGCGACACTTCGATGCGGTCGGCGAGACCTGAAGCGACCATCCACCAGCCGACAGCGCCCTGCATCGCGCCAAGCCCGAAGATCAGCCACAGCCGGTTGCGCAATCCAGGACCGATCCAGCCGCGCCACCAGAACCACAGGAACGGCAGCAGGAACACCATGCCGATGGTGCGCGCGATCAAGCGATGCGTCCATTCCCACCGATAGATGGTCTTGAACGCATCAAGGCTCATGCCGTTATTGATTTCGCGATATTGTGGAATGGCCTGATATTTTTCGAACTCGCTCTGCCATTGCGCGTCGCTCAAGGGCGGCGCCACTCCCATCACGGGCTTCCATTCCGTAATCGACAGTCCGGATTCGGTGAGCCGCGTCGCGCCGCCGACCAACACGATGGCAAGCACCATCGCGGCGACGGCATAGAGCCATAGCCGGATCGTGCGCGCTTGCCGGTCGGAAATTGCCCGATTGGAGGTCGTAATGCCCATGACCGATCGCTTGTCGAAGTGGCGCGGACCATATAGTGCTGCCCCCTGCCCTCGCAACCGATCCAGAGCATGATCCCGAAAAACCGCTTTTCGGAAAAGATCATGCTTCAACGAATATCTAGTCTCGGAGGCTCCGCTTGCCGATCCGTCTGCGCAAACTTCTCGGGACCTTGGCGCTGCTCGTGCTGGTGGTGGTATGGGCGCTGGTAGCCATGGCGCTCGCGCAATCGCCCGCCATCCACGACAGTCCCGTCCTCTCGGTCGCCTATTACGTGATAGCCGGTATCGGCTGGGTGTTGCCGGCGATGCCGATCGTGTCGTGGATGGGACGGCCGACGGTCAGAAGAGAGTGACCGACGATCAGCGCGATCTTGCAAATCGCTGCTGGTGACTAACGACAGGTGACCTCGCAGGATTCACGAATTCTTTCTCCCAGTCGAACTCGGCGGCATGCAAAAGGCCGCAATGCTCGACCGCCTGCGCCAAGCATGACAGACGCATGACGATGCGGCGCGGACGATTGGAGTTGAGTTATTTTTGACACAACGCTGCGAGCGTTATCTCGCGTCTTTGTGATGGTTCATCAACGGCGCAAGAGATATCCTGCACCCGTCTCGCGCTCGGCGTAGCATTTACGAAACGGGATTGCCTCAATCAGCGACTAGACTCTTTGTATAGCCGGGCGCGCGGTGACCAAGTCCAGAAGCGAGAACCTTCTTCGTTAGCAGGAGCGCGCAATGTCAAACCATTTTACCGGACTGAGTCTCGGCCCGCCGCTTGGCGATCAACGCCTCGACCTCTGCGACCTGTACGCATTCCAGTCGCCCGGCAACAACGGCCGGACTGCGATCATCCTCAATGCCAATCCCAATGCGGATGCACTTCATCCGGATGCAATTTATCGCGTCAACATCGATACCGACGGCGATTACCTGACCGATATCGCATTCAGCTATGTGTTCTCAAAGCCGAACAACGGCCGACAGACGTTTAGCGTATTCATGGCGAAGGGCGCGGAAGCGCGCTCCGACGAAGCGGTAGGGACGAAGATCGTCGCCGACGCCGACGTCTCCTTCGGACCGAAGCCGAATATCGTCACATCGGGCCCGTACACTTTTTTCGCCGGCAGCCGCAGCGACGCATTCTTTTTCGACTTCGACGGCATCAAGAACCTGTTCGACATCAGAGGCAAACGCAACTTTACTGAGCCACATCTCGGCGGCAAATCGCCATGGACCGGCGTGGATTCGAACACACAAGCCAATGTGTTTTCCACCGCTGTCGAGCTGCCGACGAATGAACTGCAATCCAAGGCCGAGATCCACGTCTGGGGACGGTGCAGCCTGAGACGAGACGACAAATTGCTTCACGTCGATCGCGCCGGCCATCCGAGCGTTTCGAGCTTCTTCAATACCGACGATACCAAAGAGGAGTACAACGCCAGCGAGCCCGTCCACGATCGTGCGCGATGGCTCGAACAGTTCGTGCACCTGATGGGGCACACCGGCGATTACTCGCGCGAGGACGCGATTGCCGCGATCGATACCGAGGGCACCCTTCCGGACGTGCTCACCTTCGATCCGTCGAAGCCGGCAAAGTATCCCAACGGCCGCGTCTTCACCGACGACGTGATCGATTACCGCCTCGCCTTCCTGACCAAAAGTCAGTGTCCGCCGTCAGGCCTCAAGCCGCATACCGACGTCCTGAGAGAGTTCCCTTATCTGGGCACGCCGCATGCGAAAACTTAGCAGCACATGATGACTTAGCGGCGCATGACTTAGCGACGCATGACACCGGCAGCGCCGACGCGGCGGAAGCCGTTCCACATCGCGGTGGCGTTACCGGACAACAGCGTCGTTTAGCCTCCGATCACCGTGGTGGAACAAATACGCGGCATCTGCATTGGCGTTGCGTTTGGCGTGCTCAACGTCGCGAGCGACACAGCGCACGACGTGTTCAACACCAGATATTTTCCTCGAAGCCATTTAAGAGTCTCCGATCGCCGACAAGGAAGGTTAAACCATGAAGATCGTCGTCATTGGTGGCACCGGCCTGATCGGCTCGAAGACCGTCGCCATTCTGCGCCAGGGCGGCCACGATGTTGTCGCCGCCTCGCCCAATACCGGTGTCAACACCATCACCGGCCAGGGGCTCAAGGAGGCCATGGCCGGCTCGCAGGCGATAATCGACCTCGCCAATTCGCCTTCATTTGAAGACAGGGCGGTGCTGGAATTCTTCACGACCTCCGAAGGCAACCTTCTCCCGGCGGAGACCGCAGCGGGCGTCCGGCACCATGTCGCGCTATCCATCGTCGGAACCGACCGGAGCGACAACGGCTATTTTCGCGCCAAGGTCGCCCAAGAAAAACTGATCGAGACCTCCGGCATCCCCTACACCATCATCCGCTCGACCCAGTTCCTGGAATTCCTCGGCGCCATCGCCGCCTCAGGTGCGGATGGAAACATAGTCAGGATTTCGCCCGGTCTGTTCCAGCCCATCGCGGCGGACGACGTTGCTGCTATCGTCGCCGATGTGGCGCTCGCAGCGCCACGAAACGGTGTGGTCGAGATCGCCGGCCCGGAACGAGCGCCGTTCAACGAAGTCGTCGCCCGCTATCTGAAGGCCATCGGCGACCCCCGTGTGGTCGTGAGCGACCCCGAGGCCCGATACTTCGGCGGCCGGGTCGAGGAGCGCTCGCTGGTGCCGCTGGGCGAGGCGCGCCTCGGCCGCATCGGTTTCGACGAATGGGTCCGCCGCTCACGGGCAGCGGCCTGATCCCGTATCTGCCAACCGGGATATTGCACCGCGAGAAAAAGCGGGGTGGAATATCGAAATTGAAGCGGCGCTAAAAATCCCGTTTGGTCGATAGCCATGGTTGAGAAGCCAAGCGCGCGTAACGACGAGTCAATCCGCAGCGATGCCTCCCCTGGAGCCGAGGGAGACACCGCGGACGAGCACGCGACCAAGCCCGTGCAGGCAGATCCTCCTTCCAAACCAGTCACACCGGCTAGTCATTGGCCCAGCTGGAATCGAAGATGGGTGATGGGAGTGCTGGGAGCTCTCGTGCTGGCGGCTGTCTTGATATTCGGCGTTCCGTGGATTCGGCTGGCGCTCAACACCGTCTCGACTGATGACGCCTACGTGAACGGCCATGTCACGTTCGTTGCCGCCCGCGTGCAAGGGCAGGTTTCCCGGGTCTTGGTCGATGACAACAACCGTGTTCGTAAGGGAGATCTTCTCGTCCAGCTGGACAAGGAGCCTCTTGAGGACACAGTCGCCGTGAAGAAAGCGGCTGTCGGCACCGCGAATGCGGACCTTCAGGCGGCTATAGCCACAGTGCGCGGTGCCGAAGCTCAAGCCAGGAGCCTGAGCTGGCAATTACGAAACGCCATGGAGGACGTCGATAACCGGGTGGCCTCGTTGCATGCCCGCGTTGCCGCGCTCGATAAAAGCAAGGCCACGCTCAAGTTGGCACAGGTTGAATTTGCTCGCGCTGAGCAATTGCTGCCGCAGGCGACCGTAAGCCGGGAGCAGTACGATCAACGGCAAGCCGCACTTTCGGTCGCGCAGGCTGAAGTTATCCAGGCAGAGGCGGATGTCCATCAAATCCGTGTCTCTTTGGGGTTGCCGGCGCAGCCTGAAAGCGGAGATCTCGGTGAGGTGCCGCCCGATCTCGATCAGACCTTTTCTTCCGTTCGAGAAGCGCAGGCAGCTCTCATCCAGGCGGCGGCCCAGCTTGGCGTTACTCATTCCTATGAACAGCTACCGAAGGAGATGCTCAAGCAGTTCGAAAGCCTGGATCAAGGCGATATCAACCGCACGCTGGCCGGACTTACGGATGATGCGCCTGCGGTCGAGCAGGCAAAAGCCAAGCTCGAATCCGCCCAACGCGATCTCGTTCAGGCCGAGCTCAACCTCCGCTACTGCGATGTCGTCGCGGATATCGATGGAGTCGTGACGCGTCGAAACGTCAATCCGGGCAACAATGTACAGGCCGGGCAGAGTCTGATGGCAATCCGATCGCTCAACGAGATCTGGGTCGATGCCAATTTCAAGGAGACGCAGCTGCGCGATTTGCGCATCGGCCAGCCTGTCGACCTCTATGTCGACATGTACGGAAGCCGACACGTGTTCAAGGGGCGGGTCTCTGGATTTACGATGGGGACTGGATCGACGCTATCGCTGCTGCCAGCCGAGAACGCCACTGGCAACTTCATCAAGGTGGTCCAGCGGCTGCCGGTTCGAATCGATCTCGAAGACTACAACCCAAATGAAAATCCCCTGTTTGTCGGCACCTCGGTCGTTCCCTACGTCTACCTGAACAAGCCGCCGGCCGGGCCCGATGCCGGGAAGGTTCTGCAAGCCTATATGCCTCAGCCGCAAGCCTCTGACTCACTCCACCAGAGCGCGCTCGGTGCTGACAAATGACCGATGCGGCTCTTTCGCCTTCAAGAGCCCCAGCAGCTGCGAACGTCTGGTTGGTGGCGGCCGTCGTCGTGATGCCGACCTTTATGGAGGTACTCGATACCACCATTGCGCTGGTGGCGCTGCGTTACATCGCCGGCGGCCTGTCGGCAACGGTCGAAGACGGCGAATGGGTCATCACCAGCTACCTAGCCGCCAACGCCATCATTTTGCCGATCACCGGATGGTTGAGCGCGCATCTGGGGCGCCGCAACTACTTCCTGCTGTCGATCGCTATTTTTACGCTCGCCTCCGGACTGTGCGGAATGGCCACTAGTCTTGGCCAGCTCATCGCGTTCCGCGTCATCCAGGGCCTCGCCGGCGGCGGCCTGCAGCCCTCCAGTCAGGCCGTGCTGCTCGACGCCTTCCCGCGGGAAAAGCAAGGCACCGCGATGACACTGTTTGGCTTGGCGGCTCTGCTCGCGCCGGTCATCGGTCCGACGCTGGGGGGCTGGCTGACGGACGAGTACCAGTGGCGGTGGGTCTTCTTGATCAATGTGCCGATCGGTCTCGCCGCATTTGCGGGGTGCTACGCCCTCCTCCGCGATCCGGATTACCTCACGGAAGAGCGCATGGAATTAAGGAGGCGGCCGTTCCATTTCGACTCGATCGGTTTGTTGCTGCTGGTCGTCGTCATGGTCTCCTGGGAAGTGATGCTCAGCAAGGGCCAGGAGTGGGATTGGCTCGGCGATCCGGTCTGGCGCGTGCAGACATTGGCCATTCTCTTTATTGCCGGTCTGGTTGGCTTGATCTTCTGGGAGCTGCGCAGCTCCAACCCCGTGGTCAATTTCCGGGCGATGGGCGAACGTAATTTCGGCGCGTGCTGTATCATTATCTTTGGCGCCTATGCCGTGCTGTTCGGAGCCAGCACGTCGTTGCCCGGCTTACTTCAGTCGCTATTTGGTTACAACGCCTTGGACGCGGGGCTGGTCATGTCTCCGGCCGGGTTCGTCGCACTTCTCGCCATGCCGGCCGTCGGCTTCGCGCTCGGTCGAAAGACGGATGCCCGGTGGTTGATCGGCGCGGGGTTGCTGCTGATGGCCATCAGCACTTATTGGATGTCGCAGATGAACCTCTTGATCAGTCCGGACCAAGTTGTCTGGCCGCGGGTCGTTTTGGTCTTAGGATTATCGATATGCTTTGCACCAGCAAACGTGGCCGCCTATCTCTATACGCCGATCGCGTTGCGTGGCGCGGCGGTGGGCCTGTTGAGCCTTCTGCGCAACGAGGGTGGCAGCGTTGGAACGTCATTGGCTCAGACCGTCCAGGAAAGGCGGGATCAATTCCATGCGCTGCGGCTCGGCGAGAGCCTCGACCCCTTTAATCCAGCCGTACAATCCTTTCTCGAGCAGGCGCAAGCGCGCTTTCTCCAGCAGACCGGCGATCCGGCTGCCGCACAACAACTGGCGTGGCAGGCGCTGGAAAATCTGCGCCAGCAGCAAGCATCGGCGCTGGCCTATTTCGACTGTTTTTGGCTATTCGCCGTCGTGATGTTTGCGCTGACGCTTGTCGTTTTCTTCATGAAACGTTCAGTGGCCGAGAAAGGTACGCATGTCGGTGGCGAATAAACGCCTTTCTCCGCGCTTCTTTGCATCAGCCAGAACTCAATGCTTCACGCCGCTTCCACGCGGCGGAAGCCGTTCCACATCGCCGTGGCGCTGCCGGATAACAGCACGCGCACGTAACGCATGCGCTGATAGTCCCCGTTGAGCGAAATGCGCGGCAGCGCCAGCAGGCGCCGGCTGTGCTCGGGAAACAGCACGCCGGGCCGGGTCGTCACCGCGGTCTTGAAACCGAGCTCGGCCGCGACTTCGAATTCGCGCAACCCGGCGGAGCCGCGATCGCCGTAAGGATATGACAAGTGCTCAGGCCGCACCGACAGCGCGGCTTCGATCACCGCGCGGCTCAGATCCATCTCCGAGCGCACCGCGTCCCTGGTGAGCTTGGCCAGCATCGGATGGTTGACCGTATGCGCGCCGATGGTCACGAGCGGATCGGCCGCAAGCTGCGAAAGCTCGGCCCAGGTCATGCACAATTCGCTACAGATCGCCGCGGTATCAACCTGATAGAACGCGGCAAGGTTGCGGACGGTGTTGCGCATTTCGGCTTCGGTCGGCAGCGACCGCAACCACCAATAAAGCTCGTCGTAGAGCGCGCGCTTTTCCGCGACGCTGCGGCAATCGAATTTGCGGTCGCGGCCGTTAATGGTCACGCCGATGCGGTCGTTGCGGTGGATGACGGCCTCGAGCACCAGCCACCACAATTCGCCCAGCCGGTCGGGAAAGCTCGTCGGCACATAGACGGCAAACGGCACATGGGCTTCTTTCAAGATCGGATAGGCCCATTGCAGCGTGTCGCGATAGCCATCGTCGAAGGTGAAACAGACAAAGCGGCGCGAAAAATCGCCCGCGCTCATGCTGCGATACAATTCGTCGAGGCTGATCAGATCGACGCCCGAGCGCCGCAAATCCCTCACCACCCGGGTGAGAAAGGCCGGCGTCACTTCGAGAAGATGGTTCGGCTGAAACCGGCCGGGACGGCGCGGGCGGACGTGATGCAAAGTCAGGATCGCGCCGACACCGCCGACGAAAGGCCGCAGTGCCAGATGCGCGCCGCTGAAATACAGCGACTCCAATCCGCCGCGGATGATCGTCTGTTTCAGGCCAGCCACGGAACCTGCCTATCGCAAGACTGAGTTGATAATCTTTTGCCAGCCCAAGAATACCGTCAAGAACGCCGTCAACCGGCACGATCGAACGCCCCGCGTTACGAGCACAAGCGTAGCATGGCGCGCGTGACGCAGCCGTTACGCCGCCGCGGCGGTCTCCGTCATGCCGGCTGGCGTCACGACGAGCGTCGTCACGTCGACAATGCCCGAGGCCAGAAGCTCTTCGCGCGCAGTGGATGCAGCCGCTGCCGTCTCGGCCACCACCACCGCATGCGGCGCAACCTCGGCGATGCGATCGATGCCGGGCCCCGAGACCGGTCCGGCGTCGATTACGACGTGGTCGTAGCTATGCGCCAAGGCGTCGAAGGCGGTGACGATGCCGCGCGCTCCGAGAATTTGCAGCCGGTCGGTCGAGGCATGTCCAGGCGCGATCAGGTGCAGCGGCGACAGCCGGTCCTTGGTGATGATGTCGCGGAACGACGCCATGCCATGCGCCAGTTC
>NZ_DATHOP010000231.1:0-54990 GCF_035484855.1 Bradyrhizobium sp. | reverse complement strand
AGTCACCACAGGTCACACCGGTATCACCCGGCATTCCCCACGCAATGGTTTTAACGGCTGCTACGTGCTCGCCCCGGTGCTTCGGGCTTGTTGGCCACCGTCGCCCGCGTGCCTTAACGCGAACTTGACACCAGCGTCGAGGTGCCAGGCCCACACGTCTTTGCCGTCCGCCTCAAGTGCCCCCGTCAGGAGCATCGTCGGCGTCCACCGCATCCCGCCCCGCGTTGTTGACGTTGCGCAACGCCCCTTTGGTGGGGCGGGACAGCGCGGAATATAGAAGTGATTTGGGTGGGGTGCAAGCTCTATTTCTGTCTTTCATAATCTTTTTTGAGATATTTCGAACTTGGTCAGGCATCCTGCCCCTTGCGTCATTCCGGGGCGATGCCAGCGGGTCCGGCCTCCGCCGATGACGTCGAACTGCGATGTGCAATCGCAGATCGGAGAATCTCGAGCTTCCGGGTTCGGTCATTTCATTCACGTCCCGGAATGACGACAACGCCGCCGCCCGATCACGCCGGTCGCGCCCGCGAGGAAAATCCTCATGCGGCCCGCCTGCTCGCCCTGATCACGTGGCCGCCGGGCCCGAGGTTGAGGCCCTTCTTCAAATCCCCGTAGAAGCGGTTCGCCAGGTCAGCCACGCCAAGATCCTCGACCGTCTCAAAGCCCTTTTCGCGCAGCAGTTCGGAAATTTCACCGGGATCGAACATGCTGAGCCACGGCTCGCCTCTTGACGCTGCCGACGCCGCCATGGCCATGATCTTTTCGCGGCGGCCTTCAGAATAGTTTGCAAACGGTTCGGCATAGTCGAACACGACTTCCGAGTCCGGCACGGCGGCAATGTAATCGAGCGTCGTCGCGATCGCCTCACGGGTCAAATACGGCACGACACCGAGCCATTGGAAGAACGCGGGCAAATCGGCCCGAAAGCCGGGGGCATCAAGCCCATCGGTCAGGCTCTGACGCTCGAAATCGACGGGCGCAAATGTGAGGGAGCCTGGAACCGCCAACCCTGCCTGCGTCAGGCGTTCGCGTTTCCAGGCTTGAGTGGCCGGATAATCGACCTCGAAGACGCGGACACCGGCATGGGGATTGCGCAGCGAAAACGTATCCAGCCCAGCGCCCAGCACCACGACCTGACGAATGCCGCGCGCCACGCTAGCCGCCAGCGCCTCCTCGGAGAAGCGGCTGCGCGCGGCGATGAACAGGCGCATCGGCCGGCGCGCCGGATCGGCCGCGCTCTCCTCGAGGCCGGCGCGGGTCTCATCATCGAGAATTCTGATGGCGAAGGGATCGCTGAAGATGGAGCCGGCCTCCAGCGTCTGATGGATAGCGCGATAGGCGGCCGCGCCGCGCGCGGTTTTACTGGGCTCGCCTGGCTGCATCTGACTTCCCCGCAGCGGATCATGGCGACTACCCCGATCCGGCCGCCATCACCCCTAAAGCAATCGCGTCATGCTGGCGATATCGGTCGAAAGCCTCGACATTACCGGCCGGCCGGTGGCGCGATACCGCGGTGATTGTGTCAAAATATTTCAACTGTTGCGCGTGCACGACAGCCTTCGAGCACGGCCGCCCATAGACTAGCGGCGATTCTGGCGCCGGGGGGTGCGCCGACACAGCCGGGGGGCCAATATGCGCATGCTGGCAATTGCTGCAGTAACGGGAAGCGTCATGTTGGGCGGCATCGTGGCGGCGACTGCCGCCGACATGCCGATAAAGGCGCCACCGCCGATAGTGGCGGCTCCAGCTTCCGACTGGACCGGCTTTTATGTGGGCCTCAACGCCGGCGGCGGCTGGAGCCCGAGCAGTTCAGACCCCTACAACGGACTACTGTGGCCGGGCTTTATCGTCTTTCCGCCGCAGGCCCCCATCATCACGGTTATCCCGGCGCAGATCGGCACGCTTGCCTCGGCGGGCGGCAACCGCAGCGGGTTCGTCGGCGGCGGCCAGATCGGATACAATTGGCAGGTCAGGCAATTTCTCTTCGGTCTCGAGGCGGACGCGACCGGCACCAGTCTGAACGGCTCGAGCGCCAGCGCCACGCGCACCTTCGGCCCTCCAGTCCTCAACGTTCCCGTCAGCCAGACCGTGACGGCCAATTTCGGCCGTGTGGACTGGATGGCCTCGATCCGGGGGCGCATCGGCTTTACCGCGGATCGAGCGCTGTTCTACGTCACCGGCGGCGGCGCCGCCGCCGGCGTCGGCGGGACCTCGGTCACGGTCATCAACGGACCCGGCATTGGCCTTCCCGCAGGAACGTTCTCCTCGCCCGGCAGCGGCTCGACCACGCGCTGGGGCTGGACGCTGGGCGGCGGTATCGAGTGGGCGTTCAACAGGAACTGGAGCGTAGCCGGCGAGTATCGCCACTCGGACTTCGGCTCGCAGGGCGTCACGCTTGTCATCCCCGATGGGCTCGGCGGCATATTGGCGACGGGCGCGACCAATGCGCGGCTGACGGTCGACCAGGTGACCGCGCGCCTCAACTACCGCTTCGGCGGACCGGTGGTCGCGCGCTATTGATCAGACTGCTTGATGGCAGACGCGGTCGGGACAAGCCGGCCGCGACCGCTCGCGGTCGAGCATCGATCCGTCCCGCTATACGGCTTTCTTGAGCCGCTCCAGCGCTTCCAGGATTTTTTCTTTCCGTGCCACCGCCGCCTCGCGCTTTTCCTTTTCCTCCTCGACGATTTCCTCCGGCGCATTGGCGACGAATTTCTCGTTGCCGAGCTTGGCATCGACGCGCTTGATGTCGGCTTCGGCCTTCGTCAGCTCCTTGTCGAGCCGGGTTTTTTCCGCCGAAAGATCGATCACGCCCTTCAGCGGCAACGCCGCGACCTCGCCGCGCACCAATAGCTGCACCGCGCCCTCCGGCGCACGATCGGCGAAGGAAATGTCCGATAGTCGCGCCATGCGCTTGACGACGTCGCTCCAGCGCGGCGCGCGTTCCCTGGTCTCGGCGGAGCCGCCCGCCAGCACCAGCGGCGTCAAGGTCGAAGGCGGAATGTTCATTTCCGCGCGCACCGAGCGGATCGCCGTGACGAGATCGACCACCCAGCCGATCTCGGCTTCGGCAGCGGGGTCGCTGAAGTCGGCGGCGTCGAATGCCAGCAGAACAGGCGGGATCAGCGGATCGGTCGGGCTCGCGGTCGCCAGCAGCGCCAGTTCTTCCGCCGTCACTGCGCTCTCTTTCAGCGACCACGGCGCCAGCGCCAGCAGGCCGTCGCGTTTCGCCGTCACCTCCCACAGCTCTTCGGTAATGAAGGGCATGAACGGGTGCAGCAGTTTCAGGATTTCGTCGCGCGCCCAGGCCACCATGGCCCGCGTCTCGGCCTTGGCGTCGCTCTCCTCGCCGAGCAGCACGGGCTTTGCGAGTTCGAGATACCAGTCGCAATAGACGTTCCAGACGAAGCGATAGATCGCATTCGCGGCGTCGTTGAAACGGTAGGCTTCGATCGCCTCGGTGACTTCGCGCGTGGCGTGCGCGGTCTCGTGCGCGATCCAGCGGTTCAGCGTCTGCTTCGCCCTGGTCGGATCGAAACCGTCCGGCAGCGCGCAGGCATTCATCTCGGCAAAACGGCAGGCATTCCACAGTTTGGTTGCAAAATTCCTGTTGGTTTCAACCAGTTGCGGCGAGAGTTTGATGTCGTGGCTGTGCGCGGCCCCGCGCGCCAGTGCAAAGCGCAGTGCGTCGGCGCCATAGTCGTCGATGACGCCGAGGGGGTCGATGACGTTGCCTTTCGACTTCGACATCTTCGCGCCCTTCTCGTCGCGAACCAGGCGGTGGATGTAGACGGTCGAAAACGGCGCGTCCTTCATGAAGTGCAGGCCCATCATCATCATCCGCGCGACCCAGAAGAAGATGATGTCCCAGCCCGTCACCAGCACGTCGGTCGGATAATAGCGCTTCACCTCAGGCGTATCGCCGGGCCAGCCGAGCGTCGAGAACGGCCACAGTGCGGAAGAGAACCAGGTGTCGAGCACGTCCTCGTCGCGCATGATGAAGTCCGCGCGCTTGTTGCGGTCGAGCGCCATCTCGCGCCCCTGCTCTTGCGTGATGACTTCCTGCTCGACGTAATAGCCGAGCGCATTGCCGACCGCTTCCTCCTCGGTTTCCGCGACGAACACTTTGCCGTCCGGCCCGTACCAGGCGGGAATCTGGTGGCCCCACCAGAGCTGGCGCGAGATGCACCAGGGCTGGATGTTTTCCATCCACTCGAAATAGGTCTTTTCCCAGTTCTTCGGCACGAAACTGGTGGCGCCCGAGCGCACCGCAGATATTGCCGGCTGCGCCAGCGTTTTGGCGTCGACGTACCACTGGTCGGTCAGATAGGGCTCGATGACGACGCCGGAGCGATCGCCGTGCGGCACCATGTGCGTGTTCGGCTCGACCCGCTCCAGGAAACCGAAATCCTCCAGCCGCGCCAGGATCTGCTTGCGCGCAGCAAAACGGTCGAGGCCGTGCAATTCCTCGGCAAGCTGGGAGGCGCCTTCCGGCAAGCCGCGCAGATAATCCTCGTTGCCGACGAGGTTGAGGGCTGCTTCCTGATCGAACACGTTGATCTGCGGCAGATTGTGCCGGCGGCCGATCTCGAAATCGTTGAAATCGTGCGCCGGCGTCACCTTGACCGCGCCCGAGCCTTTTTCGGGATCGGAATAATCGTCGGCGACGATTAGAATCCGTCTGCCGACCAGCGGCAGGATGACGTGTGTGCCGACCAAATGCGCATAGCGCTCGTCGTCGGGATGCACCGCGACCGCGGTATCGCCGAGCATGGTTTCGGGGCGCGTGGTGGCGACCACGATGAAGCTCCTGGGATCGTCGGGATTGAAGCTCTTGCCTTCCAGCGGATAGCGCAGATACCACAAGCTGCCCTTGACCTCGACCTGCTGCACCTCGAGATCGGAAATCGCGGTCAGCAGTTTCGGATCCCAATTGACCAGGCGCTTGTCCTTGTAGATCAGCCCCTCGCGGTGCAGTTCGACGAACACTTTTATCACCGCGCGCGACAGCCCCTCGTCCATGGTGAAACGTTCGCGCGACCAGTCGCAGGAGGCGCCAAGGCGCTTGAGCTGGTTGATGATGACGTCGCCGCTCTCGGCCTTCCATTGCCAGACGCGTTCGAGGAATTTGGCGCGCCCCATCTCGCGACGGCCCGGCTGCTGCCGCTCCATCAATTGCCGCTCGACCACCATCTGGGTGGCGATCCCTGCGTGATCGGTGCCGGGCTGCCACAGCACGTCGCGGCCGCGCATGCGCTGGAAGCGGCAGAGGATGTCCTGAATGGTGTTGTTGAGCGCGTGCCCCATATGCAGCGAGCCCGTCACGTTCGGCGGCGGGATCACCATCGTGAACGGCCTGGCATCGCGCCGATCGGGGCGGCCGGCGCGGAACGCGCGGCTGTCCTCCCAGATCACGGACATGCGGGCTTCGATATCGGCAGGCTGGTAGTTCTTCTCGATCATGGCGGTGCAATCATGGGGAATGGAGGCGCTAGAAAGCCGCAGCCGCGCGCCAAGTCAACACGACGGGAAGGCTGAAAGCTCCGATAAAGGGCGATGTAGTGGCTGAACAACGGCCGTTAAAGCCTTGTAGCGGCCGGCCTATTGGCGTCCGCGCGAAACCCGCTCGATTTCGGCCTTGACGATCCGCTCCACCAGCCCCGGCAGATTGTCGTCGAGCCACGACTTCAGCATCGGCCGCAGCATTTCCTTGACCAGGTCTTCCAGGGTCCGCGCATTGTTGCTGAGCACGGTATGGGCCAGCGTATTGAAGGCGGATTCGACCGCCGACACCGTCGAGCGCGACAGGATCGGCGGCGGTGGCGAGCTGCTTTCGAGCGGCGGCGGTTCGAACACCGGCGGCCGGTGCAGCGCCCTCGCCGCAGTGGCTTCGGCAAATTCGATGTCGTCGTGGGGCTCGACCTTGTGAAACGCCGGCTGCGGCGGTTCCGGCGGCGCCACCGCCATGTCGTCGGTGAGTTCGAACACCTCGCCGTCGGGCAGAGGGGGTCGGATCTCCTCGGGCGTGGTGGCTTCATCGAGGCCGTTGAGAAGTGCGTCGATGTCGTCCTGGCTGTTCGACACGGCGGCCGCGGGCGCAGCCGGAGCTGGTTTCGCGGGCGGCGGCGCCGGCTTCGCGGCCGGGGCTATCGCCGACGGCGGAATGTCTTTCATTGCCGGCTTGGCGGCCGGCGCGGCAGGTTTCGCAGGCTGTTCGGCGGCGGTCGCCGGCGGTTTCTCGCCGGCCGGCGGCTTGGCCTCGTCGTCGGCGATGATACGCCGGATCGACGCCAGAATCTCCTCCATCGAGGGCTCTTGGACCTTTGCAGGCTGCGTCATCTCCGACTCCAAATCATCCGCACGTTTTACACCAAGCCAAGGGTGATTTGCCGGTTCCGGATATGCGGTGCGGGAATTTCATCGCACAAGCCTGACTTGTCCCCAGATCAAGCGCCGCGCGACCGATCAGGCGCAGCCCGCCCCTGCACGGGGCACCGTGGCGCGCGGCCTGTCCCACAGAGCATGCGGCGCGAATCGCTCTGCTGCCTATATCAAAGGTATGTCACGGCAATATTTGATTGCAAGCAACGCGCCGGCAAACGCCGGCGGTGTCCTACGGCGATCAGCGTCCGTCGGGCGTGCGAACGCCGAACCAGCTGTCGCGGACCTGATGATAATGCACGCTCGGGTCATAGACGTCGGTCGGCAGGTTCATCACCTGCGGCGACAGCCGCCCGATCGCGTTCAGCACCGCATAGGACGCCACCACGCGATCATGCTGCGCGGTGACCAGCGCGACGCGCGCATTGACCAGCGCCTGCTGGGCATTCAACACGTCCAGCGTGGTGCGCTGACCGGCCTTGGCCTCCTCGCGCACGCCGTTGAGCGCGATCTCGGACGCCGTCACCTGGGATTGCGCGGAAGCCACCTGCGCCTTGCCCGCCACCAGCTGCCCCCAGGCGGTCACGGTGTTGGCGCGGGTCTGGTCGCGGGTCTGCTCCAGGACGAGGCGCTGCTGCGCCAGGTTTTCCTTGGACTGGCGGATCAGCGCATATTCGGCGCCGCCCTGATAGATCGGCGCCGAAATCTGCGCCACCGCGGAGGCGCCGAAGGAGCGGAAGATGGTCATGGATTGTTCGTAGGATTGCGAGACCGCAGCCTGCAGACTGATCGTGGGCAACAGCGCGCCTTCGTTGACCTTGACCGTGAGGTAGTTGACGTCGATGCCGAACATCGCCGCCGTCACGTTCGGATTCTCGATCAGGCTGAGATCGACCGCGCCAGGCAGCGTGGCGGGCAGGTAGCGATCGACCGGCGAGCCCGGCGCCAAGGCCTCCGGTTCGTTGCCGATGATGCGGCGGAAATTCGCCTTGGTCGTGACCAGGGTTGCTTCGGCGGCGAGCAGCTGGGTCTTGCCGGCGGCGAGCTGTGCTTCCGATTGCGCGACGTCGGTGCGCGTCACCTCGCCGACATTGAAGCGATCGCGGGTCTGCTTCAGCGTCTGATCGAGCACACGCACGTTGCTCTTCTGGACCTCGACGATCGCGGCGTCGCGCAGATAGTCCATGTAGATGGTGGCGGCCGACAGCAGCACCGTCTGTTCGAGCACCCGGAGCGCCTCGCGCGAGCCGGAAACCTGGCTCTCCGCCACGCGGGTCTTGTTGGCGGTTTGCTGGCCGTTGAAGAGCGTCTGGGTGACGGTCAGGCCGGCGCTGCGCGGCGCGTCGACGCCGTGAAACTCGGACCGCACGATGCCGTTCGGCGAGCCGCCCGAGGTGGTGTTGGTGTCGGTATATTGCTCGCCGGCGCTGGCCGTGAGCGCGACTTTCGGGCGATATCCGGAAAGCGCCTGCGGCACGTTCTCGTCGGTGGATCGGACCTGGGCGCGTTGCGAATTGAGCTGCGGATTGTTCTGGTAGGCACGCACCAGCGCGGCCTCGATGGTGTCGGCCAGGGCGGGCATCGGGCCCATACACGCCATCAGGAGGACCGCAGCCGCAGCTCCGGTCACCAACTTTACCCCACGCATCCCTGGTAATCCATTCTTGTCGCTGGCCGATTCGCGCGCGCTTGAACCGGGTTACGCTTCATTCCGAGTCAGTATCCCGCCCTACCTTATGCCCCGCACAGGCGCGGCGGAACCCCGCGCCGGGGTACGCCGGTGGAAACTCTCCACCTGCAGCTTCCGGGCCACACTTCTGATTCAGAACGGGATTTTAACAGCGCCAGGCGGCTAGAAAACGAACGCCGGGCGGCGCTCCAGGCCGGGCAATACCGGCGCCACCGCGTCGAAAAGAGCCCGATGGCCGAAATCGCCGTGGGAATGGGTCACGATCATGGCCCGGGGCGGCTTGGAGATCCCGAAAACCCCGACCAGCCGGCCACCTTCCCTGAGCTGTTGATAAAGCCCTTCGGGTGTGATCTCGGTCGAGCCATCCAGCACGATCACGTCATAGGGCGCATCCGCCGGATCCCCGGCAGCGGCCTCGGCAGGGCGAAAGGTCACGTTGCCGAGCCCGAGCCCGGCCAGGATTTCCCCGGCCTTGGCGGCATGGCCCGGGTCGGTTTCGGTTGCGATCACCTGCCCGGCGAGCATAGCGACCAGCGCCGCCGCATATCCGGTCGCGCAACCTGCGACCAGTACCTTGTCGGCGGACCCGATCTCGGCGGCCTGCAGCATCTTCGCAATGACCGCCGGCTTGATCAGGAACCGCTTCACCGGGCCCCCATCGCTGACATCGAGATCGAGGTCGAGATAGGCGAGCGCCCGCAGGTTCTCCGGAACGAACGCCTCGCGCGGCACCGTCAGCATGGCATCGATGATCCGGAGGTCGGTGACGTCGCTGGGACGCACCTGGCCGTCGACCATTTTCTGGCGCGCGGTGGCAAATCCGGACATGGGCGGACCCTCAGGGATAACGCGGGCAAAGCCCCTCGCTTGCGGGAGCTGGAAGCGGCCACATCTCTGGTACAAACTTCACTAAAACGCAACGCCGATCGCGAGGCGAAGCCCGCGATCCGCTCTTGTCGGTTGGGCCGCTTTTGATCCGCGGCAATCGCCCTATTCGATCGTCACCGCGAGCCGCGCGATCAGGCGCGCCACCTCGTCCAGATCTGCCGCATCGTGCTCCCTGACGGCCTGCGCGAGCCGGACCAGGCATTCATCGTCACTCATCGCGGGGACGTCGCACGGAACGATCGAGGGCATCGGTCGTTCGAGAGCGCTCTGGATGTCTGACATCGAATCACCTTCCGTGACGAAAACCCCGGCACCATCGAGGCTCGTCACGGAATAAGTCGATTTGGCGGCATTTCGCAGCACGGAAACGTGAGCGGTCAGGCGCCTCGAAGCCATTTGCGGAGGCGCGACCGGACCGACAAATCCTTGTGGTCCAGATAGTTCCGGCCCGATATTGACACCGCGCCCGAGCCTGCGATTTCGTCCTTTGCAAGCCGTAACGGCTTTGTTATACGCTGCCCGCGTGCGAACGCCTGTTTCGCCCTATTCCTCGGTAGCTCAGCGGTAGAGCATTCGACTGTTAATCGAATGGTCGCTGGTTCGAATCCAGCCCGGGGAGCCAGTTGGCCGTTTGGCCCCGTTCAGGACCGTTGGCGAACCTCCCATAAGCGCAAAGTTAGCCCTGTAAAATAACGGCTTCCCCGTAACCGTCCCGGTTGGGGCCGTACGCTTCCTAGCTAAACCTCGGCCACCGCGTCACCCCACGGCTGGAACGCCTCGGTGGCGCCGCTGTTGGTCCCGCCTTTGCGCAGAACGATGCTTGGGCAAGCGAACTTCATCGGCAGGGTCTGGATGCGCGCCTCTTCGTAGTCGAACCGCGCCCGCAACGCTTCTCGCGTTTGTGCCGGCAGACGCACGTCGCCGATCACCACCGCGCCTTCGCTGGCATCGATACGAGGCTGATGGATCGCAGCGTCGAGATCCATCCCATAGTCCATGACGAAGGACAGCATCTGTGTCACCGCCGGCAGGATGCGACGCCCGCCCGAGGCGCCGAGGGCGAGCCGCCGGCCATCGGCGGTCCGAGCCAGCACCGGCGTGTAATTGGTGAGGCAACGCTTGCCGGGCTCCAACGAATTGGTTCCGCCCGGCTTGGGATCAAACCACATGATGCCGTTGTTCATCGTCACGCCGGTTTGCGGCAGCACGAATTTGGAGCCGAAGGTCGACAGCAGGGTTTGCGTCACCGCCGCCATGTTGCCTTCGCGATCGACCACCGAGAAATGCGTGGTGCAGGCAGGCGCCAGATGCTCGGCGCCAAGTGCGCGGCGGCCGTCGGCGTCGCCCATATCCTGTAACCGTTCCCGGTAGGCTGATTGCAGCGCCAGGGCATAGGCCGTGTAGGCCGACGCATCTGGCGCGCCGCCTTCGGGTTTCAGGCTCTGTCCCAGCAGGCGCAGGGCATGGGCCAAGGTCGGGCCGCAGGTGAGTTCCGGCGTCGCGTAAACCTTGCCGCCCCGATAAGGAATTGTCAGCGGCTCCCGAAAATAGGCGCGGAAGGAAGCGAGGTCTTCGACCGACAGGGCACCCCCGCCTGCTCGCACGTCGGACGCAAGGCTGCGCGCCAAATCGCCTTGGTAGAAATCGCGCGGTCCCTGCGCAGCCAGATGGGCCAAGGTGGCCCTGAGCCCTTCCTGCGGCAGGCGGACGCTGGACTTGATGCCCCACTGCGCATTCGGCGGCAGGCCGTCCTGGAGATAGGCAGTCGCGCTCGCCGGGTAACGTCGCAGATCTGCTGCCGAACTGGCGATCATCAGCGTGGTCCACCAATCCACCAGTAGACCTTCGCCGGCGAGATCGACGCTGGGTCCCAGCAACTCTTGCCAGGGCAGTTTCGCGTGGCGGCGGTGAGCTTCTTCCATGCCCGCCACCACGCCGGGCACGGCGATCGAACCGGGACCGTGAAGATTGCGATCGTCCTTGACCCGCGCCCAGGGAAAAATATCGGAAGCGGCATCATCGCCCGCCAGCGGATAGTCGTCGAGACTGAGGCTGCCCGGCGCTCGCATACCGTAATCGATCACTTCATAGCGGTTCTCACGCGCGCGGTAGAGCACCATCGCCCCACCACCGCCGACGCCACTCATCCAAGGCTCCAGCACGCCGAGCGCGAAGGTGGTCGCAATCACCGCGTCCACGCAGTCGCCGCCGGCCGCCAGCACCTCGACGCCGACCTCGGCCGCTCTACGTGATTGTGCGGCGACGATGCCGCCGCCGGAGATAACTGCCGATTTGCGGGTTCGCTGAGTATTGCTGAACTGGTCGCTCATGTTGTCGCATCGCGAGATCGTCGGGAACGTGGATGGTCACCCATGCTGGTGTTCTACGAGGCCGCGCGCTGACAGTCAAAATCCGCAGCAAGACGCGGCCGTCTTGCCTGCACTGGTCCGCCGCAGCGCGAAAGGCCGACATTGACGCCTCCGATAAGCGTGTCGGCTAACGGGCGGACCGACGACGGAATTTGCCAACCAGAGGTCTAGCCCAACGCGCCGAGTTGGTTCATGATCCCGTCGCGTTCCCGCTGACGGGAATGCCAACACAAATCAACAAACATCACTGAAAGCACAGGGAAACGCCATCGAACAATAACGAGGAGGAAGCACCATGACTGCGACGACCATTGCCCCCGGTTCAATGTCGGAAGTCGAACATCAGTCGGCCCTGCGCCGTGCCGTGATCGCGAGCACCGTCGGGACTACCATCGAATGGTACGACTTCCTCATCTACAGCACGGTGACTGGCCTCGTCTTCAACAAGGTCTACTTCCCCGGCTCCGACCCCTGGATCGGCACGCTGCAGGCGTTCGGCGTCTACTTCATCGGCTTCGTCGCCCGGCCGATCGGGGCCGTGATCTTCGGCCATTATGGCGACCGCATCGGCCGCAAGGCGACCCTGATCGTGACCCTGCTGATGACGGGCATTGCGACCGCCGCGGTCGGCCTGGTGCCGGGCTACGACAAGATCGGCATCTGGGGGGCGGTCATCCTCACCTTCCTGCGCCTGATCCAGGGCATCGGCGTCGGCGGCGAATGGGGCGGCTCGGTGTTGCTGGCGATGGAGTGGGCCCAGACCAACAAGAACCGCGGCTTCCTCACCTCATGGCCGCAATTCGGCGCGCCGGCGGGACTGTTCCTCGCCAACGTCGCGGTGCTGTTCTTCAGCTGGTACTCGGGCGACCAATTCCTGGCCTGGGGCTGGCGCATCCCGTTCCTGATGAGCATCATCATGGTAGCGATCGGACTCTGGATCCGTCTCGGCATCCTCGAGACCCCGGTGTTCCAACGCCTCGTCGCCGAGAAGAAGATCGAGCGCGCGCCGATCATCGAAGTGCTGAAGCGTCAGCCGCGCGAGGTGATCCTGTCCGCGCTGCTGCGGATGGCCGAGCAGACCCCCGGATACATCTTCAACGCCTTCGTGCTCACCTACGGCACGCTGGTGGTGGGGGCCTCCCGCAATCTGCTGCTCTCGGGACTCGTCGCCATGACATTCCTCGGCTTCATCACGGCGCCGATCGCCGGCTGGTTCTCGGATCGCGTCGGCCGCCGGGCAGTCTTCATTGGCGGCTGCGTGTTCGTTGCCGCGTTCACCTTCGTCTATTTCGCGATGCTCGACACCAAGGATCCGACGCTCATCTTCATTGCCGTGGCACTCTCGTTCATTCCCGTCATGGTCATGTACGGCCCGGAAGCAGCCCTGATCGCGGAGGCGTTCACGCCGCGGCTGCGCTATAGCGGCGCCTCGATCGGCTATCAGCTCGCCTCGATCATCGCAGGCGGCCCGGCGCCGTTCGTCTCGACCTGGCTGTTCTCGACCTATCATTCCGCGTTTCCGATCGGTCTCTACGTCTGCGTCTGCGCAGCGATCAGCATCTGCGCGGCATTGCTGCTCCCCGACCAGACCAACAAGGAAATTGCCCACGAGGTGAACTACGGCAACGCCTGAAGCGTCCCCGCGCGCCCGGCCGCATCAGGCCGGGCGCCACGCGGCACGCGCGGGATGCCCTGTGATCGAGAGCAACCTCAAACCGTCTTCAGTGACCGCCCGAATAGTCCGCGCGGCTCGGCGCTTTGCCTGAGGGCGGCACGTCGAGGCGCACCGCGATGCCTTCGAGTTCAGCGCTCGGGGCGGGATAGAGTTTCATGACCAGCGGATCGTGCCCGGGGACGATATGGCTCTCGTCGGGGGCGAGTGCGAGCAGGCGATCGAATCCCTCCAGCATTTCGCCGATATGGAAGGCGGTCGTGAAGGGACGGGAGCTGGCCATGTTCTCATAGAAATGAGTCACGTCGGAGGCGAGCACGACAAAGCCGCGGGCCGTCTTGACGCGGACGAATTGCAGCCCCGCCGAATGACCGCCGACCGCATGCACGCTCAGGCCGGGCGCGAGTTCGGCGTCGCCATTGTAGAACAGCACGCGACGGGCGTAGTTCAGCCGCACGATACCGCAGATATCCTCGACCTCGAAGGAATGCGACAGCCTGGGATAATGCATGTAGCGCCCGGTAGCATAGGCCAGTTCGCGCTCCTGCAGATGAAACCGCGCTTTCGGAAAGCGGTCGAAATTGCCGACATGGTCGTAATGCAGATGGGTGAGGATGACATCTTCGACCGCATTTGCATCGATGCCGAGGGCGGCGAGCCCCTCCACGGGATCGCGCAGGAAAGTGCGTTGGCGCCGTGCGGATACTTCGGCGTTGAAGCCGGTGTCGATCACAAAGGTCCGGCCGCCGCCCCTCGCGACCCACACGAAGTAATCCATCGGCATCGGCCCGTCATGCGGATCGCCGCCGATGAAATGCGCGCTGCGTTGCGCGTCGCGGGTGGCATAGCGGATGGCAAATAGCTCGTAATCGATTTCGGTCATGATGTTTTCCGCTCCGTTTCGCGTTCAAACCGTTTCAATGCCCGGACGCCATGCCGAGATAAGCATCCTTCAACTCAGGCGAGGCCGCCAGCGTCTTCGGGTCGCCCTCGAGCACGACCGAACCGCGCATCAGCACATAGGCGTGGGACGCCACCGAGAGCGCGACGGCAACGTTCTGCTCGACCAGGATGCCGCCGATGCCCATCTCGCGCCTGATACGGTCGATCGCCTGATGCACGCTCTCGACCACCAGCGGCGCTAGTCCAAGCGACGGCTCGTCCATCAGGATGAAATTCGGGCGCGACATCAGGGCGCGGCCGATCGCCAGCATCTGTTGTTCGCCACCCGACAGCGTGCCGCCGAACTGGCGGCGGCGCTCGCCCAGCCTCGGAAACAGCGCGTAGACGTCGGCGAGCTGCTCGCGCACCTCGGCGCGGCTCCGCACCACGCCGCCGACCTGCAGGTTCTCTTCCACCGTCATCTTCCTGAAAATCCTGCGGCCCTCCGGGACCAGCGCGATGCCGGCGCGGGCGGCGAGATGCGCAGGCCAGCCCGACAGATCGCGCCCGTCGAGCAGAATGCGGCCCGCCGACGGTCTTACGAGCCCCATGATCGCCTTGATGGTGGTGCTCTTGCCGGCGCCGTTGGCGCCTAGCAGCGCGATGATCTGGCCCTTCTCGACCACAAGATTGACGCCATGCAGCACCTCGATCTCGCCATAGGCGGCGTGCAGGTTCTCAGCGGCGAGCGTCATCGCTGCCTCCGCCGATCAGCTGGTTCATGCCGAGATAGGCGCGGATCACTTCGGGCTCGCTTTGCGCCATAGCCGGCGTGCCGGTGAAGATGTGATGGCCCTGGTTGATGACGGTGACCCGATGGCAGAGCCGTCCGACCAGTTCGAGATCGTGCTCGATCAGCAGCTGCGCGCAGCCTGCCGCGGCGATGCCCTGCACCAGCGCTGCGAGCCGCTCGCGTTCGTCCTCGGTGAGACCGGTCGCGGGCTCATCCAGCAGCAGGAGTTTTGGCTCTGACACGATGGCGCGGGCGATCTCCACAAAATGCCGGCGGCCGAACGGCAGTGACTTCACGACCGCGCCGGAGACGTCAGTGAGCCCGACCCGCTCCAGCGTGCGGTTCACGGATTGCGCGATGCCTCCGGCCGACAGCGGCTGGAACACGGAGGCCCATCCACTTGCCCGCGCGAACCAATGGCTCGCAAGCCCGGCTGCGACGTTTTCGTAGACCGTCAGTTGGTCCGCGAGCCGGACTTTCTGGAACGTGCGCGCGATGCCGCCGCGCGCCCGCCGGTGCTGCGGCATCCGCTGGATATCTCGATCGCCAAAGCGGATCGCGCCGCCATCGATCCGCAACACGCCAGTGATACAGGACACCAGCGTCGATTTTCCCGCGCCGTTGGGGCCGATCAGGCCAAGCACTTCGCCCGGCGAAACCGACAGACTGATGTCGCTCAGCGCCTGCAGGCCGCCGAAACGTTTGGACACAGCTGTGAGTTCGAGCACGCTCATTTGCGCAGCCGTTCGACCAGGCCGCCGATCCCTGTCGGCAGGAACCAGAGCACGAAAAGCACCATCGTTCCGTAGACCAGGAGACGAAGATTGTCCTCGCCCAGCGCCCGCAAGCCTTCGGGGATCATGGTCAGCATCACGCTGGCGACGACACCGCCGAGCGGACTACCGATGCCGCCGACCACCGCCATCATCATGTAGCGGAAGGATTCCTGCTCGTTGAACAGATCGGGCGTGAGGAACCGGACATAGGCCGCGAACAAGGCGCCGGACAATCCGGCGATCCCGGCCGAAACCGTGAACGCGATCAGCTTCACGGCGAAGGTGTTGATGCCGCTCGCCTGCGCCGCAATCTCGTCGTGCCGCACCATCTTCAGGACGACGCCGAGCGCGCTGTAGCGGTCGATGTAGGCGAGCGCGGCCAGCATCGCCACGCACACCGCAAGCATGATGAGGTACCAGGTCTGCTTGTCGATGCCGCCGGTGGGAATGCCGATCAGGCCCATCGGCCCGCGGGTGATGTCGACCGAATTGGTCAGCAGCTGGTAGACCAGGATGCCGAAACCGAGCGTGCCGATCGCGAGATAATGACCCTTCAGCCGCGCGGCCGGCAGCCCCAGCAGGAAGCCGCAGAGCATGGCGAGCAGCACGCCATAAAACCCCGCGAGCATTGGCGGATAGCCCTGCTTGGCGAGCACACCGAGCGTATAGGCCCCGATGCCGACGAAACCGGCCTGCCCGAACGACAACAGGCCGGTCAGGCCGGTCAAAAGGTTGATGCTGAAGACCGCGAGGCTGAAGATCAACGCAGTAATCACCATGTTGATCCAGAACGCGCCGAAGGTGAGCGGCAGGCCTGCTAGAACCACAACAGCCGCGATCGGCAACACCCGCCTAGACATTCTCGTCGACCCTTTCGGGCACCAGACCGCGCGGGAAAAAGATCAGCGTCAACACCAGCAGGCCAAACGCGATCGAGGTCGAATAGGCGTTGGAAATGTAGACCGCCGCAAAGCTCTGGATCATCCCGATCAGCAGCGCGCCGAGAATGGTGCCGTTGACATTGCCAAAACCGCCGAGGATGATCGCCGCGAATGCATTGAGCATTTCGGTGCGGCCCATGTCGGGCGCGATCATGTTCACGGGGCCGGCGAGCGCGCCGGCGGCGGCCGCCATCATCGAGCCGATCACCAGCGCCAGCCGCGATACCTGATTGACGTCGATGCCCATGGCAGACGCCGTTTCGTGATCCTCGGACACCGCGCGAAACTTGCGGCCGAGGCTGGTATATTGCACGAGCCACCACAGCCCCAGCAGGAGGGCGGCGCTCGCGGCCACGCAGAGCAGGCGCTGCACGCTGATGCCCACGGTGCCTAAGGTGATCGATGTTTCGTTATAGATAGTCTCGAACGGCCGCGGCGTCGTGCCCCAGACCAGTTCGGCCAGGTTCACCAGGATGATCGACATGCCCATCGAGGCGATCAGGCCGTTGAGCTCGACGCCGCGAAACGGACGAAACGCGGTGCGCTCCAGGATCACGCCGAGTCCGGCATTCACCGCCATGGCGGCGGCGATCGCGCCGACATAGCCGACATAGGGTACGGCGGTGTAGGCGACGAAGGCGCCGATCATCACCGACTGGCCCTCGGCGAAGTTGACCATGCGCATCACGCCGAATGTCAGGGTGAGACCGACGGCAACCAGCGCGTAGCCGCCGGACAGCACCAGGCCGTTGACGACAATCTGCTCGAACATCTTATTGAACGACTTCGATGCTGCCGTCCGGTTTGGTGCGGATGAAGACGAAGTTCAGCCCGTCAGGCCTGGCCCCGCGCTGCTCGTCGAACTCGTAATGTCCGAGCACCAGATCGGCTTTCGTCGCCGCCATCGCCTTCAGGTAGCCGTCCGCCTGCGGGCCGCCGCGCTTGATCGCGTCCGCCACCAGGCGCACCGCGTCGTAGCTCGCGACGTCCCAGTAGGTCACGTCATGGGCCTCGTTCAGCTCCTTTTGCGCCCTCGCCTCGAGCTTGGCGACGAATTCCTTTTGCGCCGGTGTGTTGGTTTCGCTCGTCACGAAGAAGGACGCGCGCACCAGTCCGATCTTGCCTGCCTGCAGGCCGACCTGGCGCTCGAAGATGCGCGGCGGCGGCGGGTAGTCCGAGAACAGTGGCGTGGTGATGCCGGCTTCGGCGTATTGCTTGACGAAATTCGCCGCCTGCACCGCCGAGATCGACACGATGACGAGATCGGGCTTCGAAGCCGGAATCCGCGTGATGGTCGCATACCAGTTGGTGTCGTTGCGATCTTGCGTAACGTCGAGCACGACCTTCTTGCCGGCCTTCTGCATCAGCGCGACCATGTTCTTGCGGAAGGTGAGTCCGAAATCATTGTTCTCGACAATGATCGCGACCGATTCGAACTTGAAGTCCTTCGCCAGCAGCGCCGCCTCGCGCTGTTGCGAATAGCGGTTCTGCATCGAGCTCTGGAACACGTACGGGCCGGCGTCGCCCGCGATCTGGTCGGCGGTCGAGATATTGACCAATAGCGGCACCTTCTCGTCGCTCGCGACCTGCGCGGCGGCGACCGAGGCGCTGGAACACCACTCGCCGATCAGCAATTGCACTTTCTCCTGGCTGATCAGCCGCTCGGCCTGATCGTGCGCGGCCCGCGGCTCGCACTGGCTGTCGCCGATCGCGAGTTCGATCTTGTAACCGCCGGCGAGGTCTTGCGCATTCACCTCCTCGGCCGCGATCGTGGCTGCGATGCGGTTGGTCTTGCCGGCCCACGCGGTGTTGCCGGTGAGCGGCAGCAAGATGCCGACCTTGACGGTACCCTTGCTGCCGGCCTGCGCTGACGCGGCCGACGGCGCGGCAAGCAGCAGCGCGGCGGCGAGCGCAGCGAAATGGCTTTTCATGGTAATCCTCCCTGTCGCGTCCGTTCTCAGCTCATCTCGATCGCGCGCTTGTTGCCCAGCGCCTTCGGGAACTTCTCTTCCGCCGCCCATGCGATCATCGAGGCATCGCGGATCGCGGTCAGGAAATCGCCGGGTACATTGTTGCAATCACCCGCCATCACCCAGGGCACGCCCGCTTCATCGGCCAGTCGCTGAACGTCGCGCAGCGGACGCGCGCCGATGGCCAGCACGATGATGTCGCCTGCGGGGTGGCGCACGATGTCCTGCCCGCTGCGGCACAGGATCGCATCGCCTTCGATCGAGACGACCGGCGCATCCGTGACAATCTGCGCCTTGGCATCCCGCAGGCGCAGCAGCACATCCCAGCGATTGTTGCGCGCCATCTCCTTGGCCACGACGCTTTGGCCTTCGAGGATGACGACGCGCTTTGCGCGTTTGGCGATGCACTCGGCGGTTTCGATGCCGACCATGCCGCCGCCGACCACGGTCACATCAGAACCCTCGGGGATCAGCTCGGGCCGGCGCAACACATCCCATGCCTGCAACATCGGAACATCGGTGTTGGCGGGGAACGGGGCATCGCGCGGCACGGCGCCGGTCGCGATCACGATCAGGTCCGGCCGGTAGGCGCGGATGCGCTCGAGGGTCGGCTCGATGCCGGTCCGGATCGGCACCTCGAGCTGCTCCAGCGCCGCAACCCGGTAGGTCCACACCCCCGAGACGTCTTCCTTGTCGGGAGCGGCCAGCGCGAGGTCCATCTGACCGCCGGCCTGAGGCTTGTGCTCCCACACCTCGACTTGCCGGCCGTTCGCCGCGAAGACGCGTGCGGCTTCGAGACCCGCGACCCCGCCGCCGATGACGAGCACGCGGCCATCCTGCTGCTTGATGCCGTCGAGTCCCGGCTCGAGTTTTGCCAACGTTTCGAATTCGGTGCCGACGAGCGGGTTCTGGACGCAGGCGACGTCGAGCTCGAGCGTCAGCCGTTCGAAGCAGACATTGCAGGAGATGCAAGGGCGGATCGGCCGCTTTACTTCGCCAAAAGCCTTCAGACACCAGTGCGGATCGGCCACCAGCGCCCGGCACAGCGCGATATAGTCGGCACTGCCGGCCTGCAGTACGCCTTCCGCATCCTCAGGCGTCAACATGCGTCCGGCCATGATGACGGGTACGGTCACCGCATCCTTGATCGGGCGGGCATACGGCTCGAGGAAGCGGCGCGGAAACGACGGCGGCTGGATGCAATAGCGCGACAGTTCCGGCGTCTCGTTGGTACCTCCGGACAGATCGATCGCAATCACGCCAGCGGCTTCCAACGCCTTCGACAGCGTTACGATGTCATCGACGGAGTAGCCGCCATCGGCATATTCGGTCGCCGACAGCCGCACCATCAAGGGAAAGTCGGGCAGTTCGGAACGGATCAGCCGCACCGTTTCCATCAACAGCCGCATGCGGTTTTCGATCGGGCCGCCATAGTCATCCTCGCGGTGGTTGTGGCGCGGGGTGAGGAATTGCTGAAACAGATAGCCGTTGGCGGCGTGCAGCTCGATCGCGTCATAGCCTGACCGGTAGAGCCTGACCGCGCTGGCCAAAAACTGCTGCTGGATCTCGGCGATGTCGTGCTTCGTTAGCGGGCGGACTTCATCGCCGGTCGCCGGATTTTTCCCGGGCGAAGGGCCGACCGGCTCCATGCCGAGAACCGAGCGGCGCAGCAGCATGCCGCGATGATTGAGCTGGCCGCAGACCAGCGCGCCGCCCTGATGGATCGCCTTGGTCAGGTCGGCCAAGCCCGGGATGAAGCGATCGTCGAAGATGCAGAGCGAGGCCCGATGATTGCGCGCATTGCCGGAGACCACCATCGCCTCGGTGATGATCATCGCGGCGCCGCCCCGCGCCCGCTCGGCATAGTAGATCTTGTCGCGCTCGGTGGAGAAGCCGTCGGTGGTGCCGAAGTTGGTCCCCATCGGGCCCATCACCACGCGGTTCCTGAGTCGCAGCGGGCCCATCCGGCCCGGCTGTTGCAACAACATCGCCGGCTTGCGGTCGGGTGCCAGCATCAGCCGGACTTTGCGCGTTCCGCCGCCTGCTTCACGCGCTCCGGGTCGGCCGCGATCTTGACCCCTGCCCGCTCCTGCTCGAGCAGCATCACCGCGCGGGAGTCGCGCCCTTCCCAGCCGCGGTTGCAGGCTTCCCGCATCTCGGCATAGGCGAGATTGCAGATGCGCATGGGCACGCCGAGCTCGCGTCCGAGTTCGGTCGCGAGCTTGACGTCCTTGGTGGCGAGTTTCAGCGCAAAATTCGCCGGATCGTAGATGCCGGGCAGGAACTGATCGAGCAGGCCGTCGAAGGTGAGCCGGCGGCCGCCGACGCCCTGGCGCACCGCTTCCCATAGCGCCACCGGGTCCATGCCGGCCTTCACGCCCATGGTGAAGGTTTCCGCGAGCGCGCAGGTGATCGCATAGCCCGACATGTTGTGCACGAGCTTGGCGACGGTTGCGGTGCCGATCGGTCCGATATAGGCCGGGCGATCGGCCATCGCGTCGAGTACGGATTTGTGCCGGTCATAGGCGGCCTTGTCGCCGCCGACCCAGATCGCCATCTTGCGCGACGCCGCACCCGACGGCCCGCCGCTGACAGGCGCATCGAGCATCACCGCGCCCTTTTCGGCAAAAGCCTCATGAATCTTCTTCACGACGCTTTGCGCGTTGGTCGACAGGTCGAAATAAACCGCGCCCTTCTTGACCCCTTCGATCAGGCCATCGGCGCCCAGCGCAACGCGTTCGACATCGGCGGGCTCGGGCAGCGAGGAGAAGATCACGTCGGATTTTTCGGCCAGCGCCCGCGGCGTATCCGCCCACTCCGCGCCGGCCTGCAAATGATGCCCCGCCGATTGCCGGTGCAGGTCGTGCACTACGACCTTGTATCCGGCCTTGAGAAGGTTGGTGGCCATCCTGCCACCCATGGTGCCGAGCCCGACAAATCCGACGACGACGTCACTGGCCATGGTCACTTCTCCTTGTCTTCAACCAGCACCGTATAGGCGACCTGGGCCGCCGACATCGCGGCGGGCCAGCCGGCATAGAACGCCATGTGGGTGATGACTTCGGTGATCTCTTCCTGGGTGACGCCGTTGTCGATCGCGCGCGTCAGATGCGACACCAGCTGCTCCGGCCGGTAGGTCGCGACCAGCGCCGCCACCGTGATCAGGCTGCGGTCGCGCTTCGAAAGCGCCTTGCGCTCCCACAGGTCGCCGTAAATGACGTCGTTGGTGTAATCGACCAGTGCCGGCGTGAACGCCTTGATACGGTCGCGTTTGGCGGAAGGCGGTGCCTTGGCCATGCGTCTCTCCCCTGTTTGTCTTGATGCCGCGCGTTTCGCGGTCGTTGAAGCGAAGACCGACGTTTCCCTAGCATCGCCGAATGGAGGTGTCGACCAGCGCAAATCGCCGGGCTGGCACGCGGATGAGGTTCGCGCGCGGTCGTTCGCGTCCGCATGCGACCTTCGGTCGCTTGGAGTCTGACCGCCTATGGCTCTAACTTCGCGTTGCTACCTCCAGGAGAGTAAAATGACATTTCAGGTTGTTAGTTTGAGCTACGATTTTCATACTGGCATGGCGACGGCCATTCTGACCCAACCGGCAGCGGGGACCGTCACGGTTCCCAGCACCGTCCAAATCACCTACTCCCTCTCTACGCAGGTTCCCGGGATTCCGCCGACCACCCCTTCAGCCTCATTTCCGCAGGACATCAAAAACGGCGCGCGGGAAGTGCTGGTCCAGCAGATCATGCCAGCGCTTCAGTAGCGGCTCTCATCGACGCCCAATGAATGCTCCACAGCGCCGTGCCTGTCGGTCACATCGGCCGACATGCGCGCGCTCGATCCCCTATTGCTCGAAGACGGCCCGGCAGGCATCGCTCAGGTTCGACTTCTGCCGCCTGAGGCAGGCGGTGATCGCCCGGACGTTGGGGATTTCGCCGGCGCAGAGGCGATAGACGTCGGGCGTGCAGGCCCGTTTCTGTTCGGGCGTCGCGAGGTCGGCTGACGCGGAGCCGGCCGCGAACAGCGAGAGCAAGACACTGAGCGCCGAAAACCGTGCAATCCTGGCCTTCATGACTGCATTCCCTTGAGCTGTGCGGACGCCACAACGGCGTCATGGTCAAGTCTTGGCAAATACCGAAAATAATCCAGCCAGAATGTGATTTTTCTCACACTTGGCGGTCGCCGGGCCGGACTAGGTTCCACGCCGGGGATCAATACATCCGTAACCACGTCAGCCGGGATCGTCGGATCGATAAAATTTGAGCGATCTGTTCAAGCCGGAAACAAAGGAGTTTTGAGACCTTGCGCTCTCCAAACCGGAGGGCGCGATGAGCGAAGTTGAATACGACCGATTGCTGGAGGCCGTCAGAATGGCGATCGAGCCCGCACCGCAGGACCATATGGTCCAGCCCCGGACTTTCTGTCCGCCAACCCCGCCCAAGGCCGTCAACGACAATACGTCGGTCTGGCCAATCATTCCGTTCCCGGAAGGCTGGTTCGCCGCCTGCTGAGCAAGCTCGGCAACCTCGCGCGGCCTCATCAATAATCACTGCAAGTCATTGATTAAATTGATGGAGGCCACGACCAGAATTGAACTGGTGTACACGGTTTTGCAGACCGTTGCGTAACCACTCCGCCACGTGGCCCCATGGGGGCGAACTCATATACGGACCCACCGGGATAGGCAACCAAAGCGGAATTCAGGCCCGCTTGCGGCGCCGATAATCCCGTTTCGGTTTTGGCCTCGGCGCAAGCGCCGGCATCGTAAGCTGCGCATCGCGGTATTTCGCCAGCATCCGCTCGAAGCTTGCATGCAGCGTCGCGGCGATATCGGGCCGCTTCTCGATGGCAGAAAGCAGCATCGCCGCCGCCTCGATCGTCGACAGGCCGTCGCCGCGCGGCTCGCGGCGCAGTTTTCCGTAACGCGACGGCTGCTTCGGGCCGAGGATGACGCGCTGGCATTTCAGCATCCAGGCATTGCGCCACCACAGTGCCTTGGCCTGGCTCCAGGTGCCGTCGAGCAGCACGATGCCCTCGATGTCCTTCAGGATGGCGCGCTGGTTGTCCTCGATCTCGCCCTTGCGGTTGATGGCGACGATGTCTCGATCGGTGGCGAACTCCGAAACCTTCGCGGAGCCGAGATAGAGCACCGCCCAGCGCGAGGGGTCGGCGACCGGCCGGCCCAGCGCCTTGGCAAGGCTCGGCCACGACAGCCCGATCTTCACGACCGCATTCCTGAAATGCAGCGCCGTCAGCCGCGCGGTGCCGAGCGCCCTGTCCTGCTCCTGCGGATGCTGCAGAATCAACAGCGAGATGCGGCTCTCGATCGGAGTGATGCTGTCGCAGACGCAGAGCGGTTGCGGTTTAAGGCAGCTTGGGCAGTCGGGGATCGCCTCAACCGCGGCGGCCGTGTCAGCTTCGGATTGTTTCGACATGCGCCCGCTATACGCCGCGTCGTGGCCGGGTTCAAAGCTATTCTGCCGGGGCGGCGATTGCGCGCGGCTCGGATCGCCGCCGCAGCCGGTCGATCAGCAGATAGATCACCGGCGTCGTGTACAGCGTCAGGATCTGCGAGACGAACAGCCCACCGATGATGGTGATGCCGAGCGGCCGGCGCAATTCGGTACCGGGACCGGTGGCGATCACGAGCGGAATGCCGGCGAACAGCGCCGCCATGGTGGTCATCAGAATGGGCCGGAATCTCGCGCTGCAAGCCTCAAAAATGGCGTCCGCCGACGACAGGCCGCGGTGGCGCTCGGCGTCCAGGGCAAAATCCACCATCATGATGCCGTTCTTCTTGACGATGCCGATCAGCAGGATGATGCCGATGAAGGCGATCACCGTCAGCGGCGTGTTGGTCACCTGCAGCGCCAACAACGCACCGAGCCCCGCCGACGGCAGCGTCGAGATGATGGTCAGGGGATGCACGAGGCTTTCGTAGAGCACGCCGAGCACGATATACATCGCCACCAGCGCGCCGAGGATCAACAGCGGCTGCCGGCTGTTGGTCTTGCCGAAATCGCCGGCATTGCCGTCGAAACTGCCGCGGATGCCCTCGGGCATGTGCAGTTCGTCCACCGCGCGCTGGATATTCGTGGTGGCAACCTCCAGCGGCACGTCGGGAAGCAGGTTGAACGACACCGTGGTCGATGGAACGGACTGCGAGTGAAACACCGCGAGCGGCGACAATCCGCGCTGGTAATGGACCACTGACGACAGCGGCACCTGCGTATCGTTGGCGCCGGCCACGAAGACATGCTCGAGGTTGGAGGGATCGCTCTGGAACTTCGGATCGATCTCCAGCACCACCCTGTACTGGTTGCGCTGGGTATAGACGATCGATATCTGCCGCTGCGAGAACGCGTTGTTGAGCGCGTTGTCGATATCCTGAACCTGGACGCCGAGGCTTGCGGCCGCCCTGCGGTCGATCGACAGCGACAATTGCAGGCCGCCGGGATCGCGGTCGCTGGAAATGTCGGTAATGCCTTCGACGGTCTCCATCCGCTTGGCAATCAGCGGCGCCCATTTCTGCAGTAAATCCAGATCGGTGCTCGACAGCGTGTATTGGTAGTTGGAGTCGCTCTGCCGGCCGCCGGCGCGAATATCCTGCACCGCGAACATGAACAGCCTTATCCCTGCGACCATTCCGAGGTCCTTGCGCAGGCGATCGATCACCAGCGCCGTCGTCAATCCGTCCCGCTCGGCGGGGGGTTTGAGGGTGATATACATGGTGCCGCGATTGGAAACACCGCCGAGGATCGATCCGATCCCCGCCACCGCCGGATCGGCCATCACGATATCGGCGAGTTGCTGCTGCAATCCGAGCATCGCCTGGAACGAGATGTCGGGCGAGGCCCGCGTCGCCCCGATCACGAAGCCGGAATCGTCGACGGGGAAATAGCTCTTCGGGGTCTTGATATAGAGCGTCACCGTCAACGCGATGGTGGCGAAGAACACCATCAGCGTCAGCAACGGGAAGCCCAGCACGGTCCGCAGCGTGCGGGCGTAGAACGCCACCATGCGCGACAACGCGCCCTCGACGACACGGTCGAACCGGGTCGCGCTGCCGGAGGTCACCTCCCTGATGTGATGGGCGCAAATCATCGGCGTGATCGTCAGCGACACCACGGTGGAAACCACGACGGCAAAGGTCAGCGTCAACGAGAATTCCCGCAATAGCCGGCCGACCGCCCCGTCCATGAAGATCAGCGGCGTGAAGGCTGCGACCAGGGAAAGGCTGATCGACAATACCGTGAAGCCGATCTGCCTGGCGCCTTCGAGCGCCGCCTGGTGCGGCCGCATGCCATGTTCGAGGTTGCGGTACATGTTCTCGATCATGACGATGGCATCGTCGACCACAAAGCCCACCGAGATCGCCAGCGCCATCAGCGACAGATTGTCGATCGAAAAACCGGCAAGCCACATGCCGGCGCAGGTGCCGGCCAGCGCTAAGGGCACGGAGATGCCCGCGGCGATCGTCGGCGCCATCCGGCGCAGGAACGCGAACACCACGACCATCACGAGGATCACTGTCGCCAGCAGCGTCAACTGCATGTCGGCAACGCTGGCCCGGATGGTACCGGTGCGATCGACCAGCGTCGAAATCTCGACGCCCGCGGGAATCCATTGCTGCAATTCCGGGATCAGCTCGCGGACGCGATCGACGGTATCGATGACGTTGGCGTCGCCCTGCTTCGAGATTTGAATGATGACCGCCGGTTGCTTGTTGAACCAGGCAATCGACCGGCTGTTGCGGACCGAGTCTTCCACTTCGGCGACATCGGCGAGCCGGACGAAATTGCCGTTCGAACTCTTGATCACGATGTCGCGGAATTCGGCGGCGGTCCGCATCTGGGGGTTGATCGACAAGGTTTCGCTCTGGCGGCCGCCATTGAAGATGCCGACCGGACCGAGCGGGTTGGCGTTGACGATCGCGTTCCTGACATCGTCGGTCGCAATCCCCGCGTTCGACAGCGCCACCGGATTGAGCGCGATGCGGACCGCGGGCTGGTCGGCGCCGGTGACGTTGACCTCGCCGACGCCGTCGACCTGGGAGATGCGCTGCGCAATCACCGTATCGGCGATGTCGTAAAGCGCGCTGGTTGGTATCGTCTTCGAGGTCAGCGCCAGCACGAAGACCGGCGCCGCGGCACTGTTGGCCTTGCGGAAGCGCGGCAATGACGGTAGGTCGGTCGGTAGATCCGCGAGCGCGGCGTTGATCGCCGCCTGCACGTCGCGCGCCGCGCGATCGACGTCGCGGCCGACGGCAAATGTCAGCTGGATATTGGTCGATCCCAGCGAACTCGTCGACGTGATCTGGTCGATGCCCGCGATCTCGCCGAGCCGCCGCTCCAGCGGCGCCGCCACGGTGGCCGCCATCACCGAGGGGTCGGCACCGGGCCGGTTGGCGAACACCCGGATCGAGGGAAAGTCGACATTGGGAACCGAGGCGACAGGGAGGAATTCATACGCCACCACGCCAACCAGAAATAGCCCGATCGCCAGGAGTGTCGTTCCGACCGGTCGGCGGATGAACGGCTCCGAGATCGAGACCGATGCCATTACTGCATCCCCTCGGTGGCTCCCGGGACCGGCGGCAATTCGGCTCCGGCTGGCGGCAACGCGCTTTCGATCCTGCGGTTGATCCGGTCGAGCGCCAGATAGATCACGGGCGTCGTATAGAGCGTCAGCAACTGGCTCAACAGCAGCCCGCCGATGATCGAGATGCCCAGCGGAAACCGCAGTTCGGCGCCGGTGCCGCTTTCGACCGCAAGCGGCAGCGCGCCGAACAAGGCGGCGAGCGTCGTCATCATGATCGGGCGGAAACGCAACAGGCAGGCCTGCACGATGGCGTCATAGGCCGACATTCCCTGACGCCGCTCCGCCTCCAGCGCGAAGTCGATCATCATGATCGCGTTCTTCTTGACGATGCCCATCAGCAGGATGATGCCGATCAGGCCGATCACCGACAGATCCTGTCCGAACAGCATCAGCGCCAGGATCGCGCCGACGCCGGCCGACGGCAGGGTCGAGAGAATCGTGATCGGGTGAATGTAGCTCTCATAGAGCACGCCGAGCACGATGTAGATGGTGACCAGCGCGGCCAGGATCAGCCAGGGCTGCCCGGCCAGTGATTTCGCGAATTCGGCGGCGTCGCCGGCGAACAGTCCGACGATATTGCCGGGCATGCCGATCCGGGTTTCCACGGTCCTGACCTCGTCGACTGCGTCGCCAAGCGCGGCGCCAGGGGCGAGGTTGAAGCTGAGCGTGACGGCCGGAAATTGCGACTGATGCGAAATCGCCAGCGGCGCGGTGGTGCGCGTCAGCGTCGCGACCGCCGAGAGCGGCACCTGGGCATCGAGCGCGCCCGGCAGATACAGCTTTGACAGGATCGACGGATCGCGCTGATACATCGGGAGAGCCTCCAGTACCACGCGATACTGGTTGGCCTGTCCGTAGATGGTCGAAATCTGGCGCTGGGCAAAGGCGTCGTTCAGGGTGTCGGTGACCGCCTGCAGGCTGACGCCGAGCTGGCCGGCGCGCTGGCGATTGATGTCGAGCGAGGCGCGCAGGCCTCCCTCCTGGGCTTCCGAAGAGACATCGCGAAACAGCGCGTCGCGGCGCAACTCGGCGACCAGCCTGTTGGCCCAGAGCGCGATCTGCGCGTAATCGGTGCCGGTCAGCGTGTACTGATATTGCGAGCGGCTGGTTTGCGTGCCGATCTGGACGTCCTGCACCGGCTGGAAATAGACCGTCAGGCCCGGGATCGACGCCACGCGCTCCTTCAGGCGCGTCACCACGACCGAGACGTCGTCGCGCCGCTCGCCGCGCGGCTTCAGCGTCATCACCAGGCGGCCGACATTGGTCGTCGGGTTGACCGAACCCGCGCCGATCACGGAAACCACGCCGACGACGTCGGGATCGGCCTTGATGGTGTCTGCGGCCGCGGTCTGGCGGCTTTGCATCTCCGCAAAGGAGACATCGGGTCCGGCCTCGGTGACGGCGGTGATGGAGGCGGTATCCTGCAGCGGCAGAAAGCCTTTCGGCGCCACGACATACATGGCCAGGGTCGCGGCGATCGTCGCCAGCGTGAGCATCATGGTGGCGCGCTGGCGCTGCAGCACCCACAGCAGCGTGCGATGATAGAATCCGACCATGCGGTCGATGCCGCCGCTGATCGCGGCAAGCCCGGGGACCGTCAATTCCTCGTCGGCATGTCTCAGCAGCCGCGAGCACATCATCGGCGTCAGCGTCAGTGAGACGATCGCAGAGGTCACGACCGCGATCGTGAGCGTCAGCGCGAATTCGCGGAACATGCGCCCGACCAGCCCCGACATGAACAACAGCGGGATGAACACTGCGATCAGCGACAGCGTCAGCGAAATCACGGTAAAGCCGATTTCGCTCGCGCCGCGCAGCGAGGCGGCCATCGCGCTCTCGCCGTTCTCCATGTGGCGGACGATGTTCTCGATCATCACGATGGCGTCGTCGACCACGAAGCCGGTGCCGATGGTCAGTGCCATCAGCGACAGGTTGTCCAGGCTGAAGCCCGAAAAATACATGATGCCGAAAGAAGTGATCAGCGACAGCGGCAGCGCCACGCCGGCGATCAGGGTCGCCCGCAGCGAACGCAGGAACAGCAGCACCACGAGCGTGACCAACACCACGCTCAGCACCAGGGTGAACTGCACGTCATGCACGGAGGCCCGAATCGTGACGGTGCGGTCGGAGACCACGCTCAGCTTGACGCCGGCCGGGATGGCGCGCTGCAATCTGGGAATCTCCGCGCCGATCTGGCGGACCACGTCGATGACGTTGGCGCCCGGCTGCCGCTGAATGTCGACGATGACCGCCGGCGTGCCCTGATACCAGCCGGCGGTGCGGTCGTTCTCCAGCCCGTCGACGATGATGGCGACGTCGCCGATGGTGACCGGCGAGCCGTTGCGGTAGGCGATGATGATGGGCTTGTAGGCTTCGGCGGCGGCGATCTGGTCGTTGGCGGCGATGATGTAGGACTGCTGCGCGCCGTCGAGCGACCCCTTCGGTCCGGAGACGTTGGCGCCCGCGATGGCGTTGCGCAGATCCTCCATCGCGATGCCATAGGCGGCGAGCCGCGCCAGATCGGCCTGGACCCGCACCGCCGGCTTGAGGCCGCCGAGCACCGCGACCCGCCCGACGCCGGAAATCTGGCTGAGGCGTTGTCCGAGGATGGTGTCGGCGATATCGCTCATGGCACGTAGCGAGATCGTCTCCGAGGTCAGCGCCAGCGTCAGAACCGGCGCATCCGCGGGGTTCACCTTGGCGTAGGTCGGCGGATACGGCAGGGTTCGCGGCAGGATTCCGGCGGCGGCGTTGATCGCCGCCTGCACGTCTTGCGTGGCGCCGTCGATATCGCGGTTGAGATCGAACTGCAGCGAGATCTGGCTGACGCCGAACGAACTGGTCGAGGTCATCAGCGACAGCGAAGGGATCTGGCCGAGCTGACGCTCGAGCGGCGCGGTGATCAGCGAGGCGATCACGTCGGGGCTGGCGCCGGGCAATTGGGTCGTCACCTCGACCGTCGGAAAATCGACCTGCGGCAGCGCCGACACCGGCAGTGCCCAATAGCCAAGCGCGCCACCGATGAACAGCGCGATCCCGAGCAGCGAGGTCGCGATCGGCCGGCGGATGAATGGTTCGGAGACGCTCATGGCTGCCTGCTCACGCCCGCAAAATCAGACATTCAGGCGACGGGTTCCACTGTCATGGCTGCGACTTCGCTCCGCTCGCTGACGGCTCGCTCGCTTGCGAAGGCACGGCTCGCTTTTGATCGCCCTCACCTTGACCGCGCTCGCCCTTCTTGCCGCGGCGCTCGCCGTCCTTGCCTGGCCATTCCTTCTTGCCCTGAACGTCCCTGCTGCTGCGCCGTTTATGCGGCGCGAGATCGGCCGTCGGTGTCTGTCCTTCACTGCCGACGACGACCTTTGCGCCATCGGCCAGGTTGGCAAAGCCTGTCGTTACCACCGAATCCGAAGGCGACAGCCCGCTCGCGATCACAGCGTCGGTTTCATTCTGCTGGGTCACCGTGACCGGTTTTGCCGTGACGATGTCTTCATCGCCAATGACATAGCTGAAGGTCCCGGCCGGGCCGCGCTGAACCGCCGACGAGGGTATCACCAGCGCCTGCGCGAGCGTTTCGACCTTGAGCCGCACATTGACGAACTGTCCCGGCCATAGCTGAAATCTGGCATTTGGAAATTCGGCCTTGAGCTTCAGGGTGCCGGTGGTCGGATCGACCTGGTTGTCGATTCCGGTCAGCACGCCGGTATCGACGACCGTGACCCCGTCATTGCCGAACACATCGACCGCCAGCGCGCCCTTGGCGGAAGCGGCGTTGACGCGCACGATCTGCTGCTGCGGCAGGCTGAACATCACCGCGATCGGCTGCAGCTGGGTGATGATGGCCACGCCGGTTGCGTCGGCGGCGTGGACGATGTTGCCCTGATCGACTTGCCGCAGGCCGGTCCGGCCCGACAGCGGCGCGATGATCTTGGTATAGCCGAGAGTTGCCTGCGCATTCTCGATCGCCGCCTGGTCGAAATTCACCAGCGCCTCCTGCTGGGCGACCACGGCCTTTTGCGTATCGTATTGCTGCTTGGAGCCGGCGTTGGAAGCGGCCAGTTGCTGATAGCGGATCAGGTCGAGGCGCTGATTGGCGAGCAGCGCCTCGTCCTGGGCCTTCTTGGCGACGGCCTGGTCATACTGCGCCTTGTAGATCACCGGATCGATCTCGCCGAGCACGTCGCCCTTCTTGACGTCCTGTCCTTCGGTGAAATTGACGGCGGTCAACTTGCCGTCGACCTGGGCGCGAACCACCACAGTGTTCAACGCGCGAACCGCGCCGACGCCTTCGAGATAGACCGGCACATCCTGGACGCGCGGTGTCGCCGCCAGCACCGGCACGGGAAGATCGGGACGCGCGCCGCGGTTGGCGCCCTGCCTCTGCTGATACGCGATCCAGGCGACATAGCCAAGCCCGCCGACGATCAGCAGTATGATCGCCGTCGAAACCATCCGCCGCCCCGCGCGCGAGGCAAGGCTCGGCGCCCGGATCTCGCCTGCCTCCGTGCCGTCCCTTGTTTCCGGCTTAAAGAGCATTGACCGGCTTCTCCACTCGGGGCTCCCAGCCCCCGCCCAAGGCCTGGTAAAGGCTGACAAACGCCAGCAATCGCGCAAGTTGCGCCTGCCACAGCGAATCTTCCGCCTGAAATAGCGTCAATTGGGTATTTAGCACAGTTACAATGTCCGCGGTGCCGGCCTTGAGCTGCTGCTCGGCAAGCTGAAAGGCGCGCCGCGAGGCGGACACAACCTGTCGCTGCAGTCGTAATTTATCGGTGGTGTCGCGGATCGCGACCAGCGCGTTGTCGACGTCGGTGAATGCGGAGACGACCGTCTTGCGGTAGGTCTGCAGCAATTCGTCCTGCTTGGCCTTGGCATATTCGAAATTGCCAAGGATGGTGCCGCCGTCGAAGATCGGCGCGTTCACGGCGCCGACCAGATTGAAGAACGCCGCGTGAGGCTGCAGCAGTGACACCAGCGACGAACTCTGATAGCCGCCTCCCCCGGTCAATTGAATGCTTGGAAAGAACTGCGCGCGGGCGCTCCCGACATTGGCGGTGGCCGACGCCAGCTGGGCCTCCTGGCGCCGGATATCCGGACGCTGGGTCAGCAATTCCGATGGCAGACCCGGCATCACCCGCGGGACCGCGATCTGGTTCATCGAGCCACCGGTCACCCTCAGGCTTTCCGGCGGTCGCGAGACCAAAAGCGCCAACGCATTGACGTTCTGGTCGAGCGCCTGCCGCAACGGCGGGACCGCGGCGCGCTGGTTCGCCAGCACGCTTTCCTGCTGGGCGACGTCGAGGTCGGTTCCGGTGCCGGCCTTGAACCGCTGCCGGATCGCCTCGAGGATCCGGGTCGCGCTGGCGATGTTGCGCTCGGCGGTGCGAATCCGGTCCTGCGATGCCAGCACCTGAAAATAAGCTGTCGCGACCGCGGTCAGCGTCGTCAGCGCGGTCACGTCGCGATCGAAGCGGTTGGCAACCGAGGTCTCCTCGGCGGCCTGCGCGGCGTCGCGATATTGGCCCCAGAAATCGAGCATGTAGCTGGCGCTCAATCCGGTATTGAAGTTGACTACCTCGCGGCCACCGGTGGACAAACCATTTTCGCTGGAGCCTGAGATTCTGGAATAGGATTCCTGCAGAATGTTGCCCGGACCGCTTAAGCTCAGTTGCGGCAGCAGCGCGGCGCCGGCGACCCGCGCCTGCGCGTCGGCCTGAATGAAGCGCGCGACGGCCGCCGCGATATCGAGGTTGACCTTCTGGGCCTCCTCCATCAGTTCGGTCAATTCGGGCGACCCGAACCCGCGCCACCAGTCCAGCGCCGGCGGTGCATCCGGTCCGGTGGACCGCGCCAGCTTGTAGCCGCCGGGAATGTCGAGGGCCGGATCGGGGATGTCCTGGGTCAGCACGCACCCGACGCTGCTCACGACAATGCAGATTGCCGCAAGCCATCGCGCCGCCCGATCCAGGCCGGCGGTGGCAGCAGGCAGCCGGCTGACGGCCGCGGCAGGGTATCTCCGGTTCACATCAGCCCTCCGCCGGGCAGAACGCCTGGCAGCCGACGCGGAACGGCCCGCCCGAACCCACGGACGAGGCTTGTGAGGACTGGCTGCGACACGTTGTGATGCTTTCCCTGAACCGGCTTCCATACTAGCGGTGGGAATACGGCGCGGACAGTCCCGTTCTGGCCGTCGCCCCCTCGCGGCGCCGCCAAGGCGCAACGCCGATCGGCGTCAGGAACCTCAAACTAGTCCATATTCCATACGGGTTTTCACGGATCGGCGCGATCCCGGGCCGCCGCCAATCTTACCAACCTTTCATGTCGTTTCCGCCTCTGACGGGGATTTGCGGCCACACCTCCGACCGCCGCGCCCACTGCCTTTGAAACTTCCTTCGCAGCGCACCGTAGCTTGCCCATCGACGGATGGGGGCTTTGATGCGGATTGCGGTGATCGGAACGGGAATTGCCGGCAATGCCGCGGCCTGGACACTGTCGAAGCGCTACCCGATCACGGTCTATGATCGGGAGCTAAGACCCGGCGGACACAGCCATACCGTCACCATCGACTATGACGGCACACCGGTCGCGGTCGACATCGGCTTCATCGTCTACAACGAATTGAATTATCCCGACCTGACCGCGCTGTTCGCCCATCTCGGCGTCGAGACGGTGGCAAGCTCCATGAGTTTTGCTGTCAGTGCCGACGCCGGCCGGTTCGAATGGAAAGGCGGCGGAGAAAACTGGCGTGAAACCGCGCTTGGCCTGTTCGCGCAAGCCGGCAACCTGCTGTCGCCGTCATATCTGCGGATGCTCCGCGACATCCTCGCCTTCAACGCCCGAAGCGTCGAGGACCACGCATCGGGCAGGCTGGCCGGCCTCACGCTCGGCGAATATTTTGCCTTTCGCAAATTTGCCCCGAGGCTGTTGACCGATTACCTCGCGCCGATGGGGGCGGCAATCTGGTCCGCGCCGGCCAGCGAGATGCTGGACTTTCCCGCCGAGAATTTCATCGCCTTCTTCAGCAACCATCGCCTGCTGCAATATGATCGCCCGGTCTGGCGCACCGTGAAGGGCGGCAGCGCCCGCTATGTCGAGAAACTGACTGCCGGCTTCCGTGACCAGATCCGGCTGGGCTGCGCCGTGACGTCGATCCGGCGCTTCGCGCATGGCGTCGTCGTCGTCGACAGTCAGGGTGGCAGCGAGAGTTACGACCATGTGGTGATTGCCTCGCACAGCGATCAGGCGCTGGCGATGCTATCGGACGCCGATGAGCGCGAACGCGCCGTGCTCGGCGCCATCGGCTATTCGCCGAACACGATCTATCTGCATCGCGACACCAGATTGATGCCGAGGCGCCGTCGCGCCTGGGCGTCGTGGAATTTTCTGCGCTGGCAACGGCACGGCACGACGTCGAACGACGTCGCCGTGACCTACTGGATGAACCAGCTGCAGGACATCGACGCCGACAAGCCGCTGTTCGTCAGCCTCAACCCTCCGTTCGAGCCTGCTCCCGAATTGACGTTCGGAAAATATGCCTGCGAACATCCGCAATATAACGCCGCGGCGTTTGCCGCCCAGAAGCACCTCGGCGATATTCAGGGGCACGGCCATACCTGGTTTTGCGGCGCCTGGACTGGATATGGCTTCCACGAGGACGGACTGCGGTCCGGGCTTGCGGTCGCCGAAGCGCTGGGCGCCGCGGTGCCATGGCGCGAGCCGTCGCCCGAACTGGCGCAAGCCGCGGAGTAACCATGCCGCAACCTATCGCCAAGCCAGACGATCGCGCCGCGTCGCTTTATCTTGGCGAGGTGATGCATGCGCGCCTGAAACCGATGGGCCATCGCTTCAGCTATCGCGTCATGAGCCTGTTGATCGATCTCGACCGTCTCGACGCGGCTGACCGCCAGTCGCGCCTGTTTGCCGTGAACCGGGCGGCGCTCTACAGCTTCCATGAAGCCGATCATGGCGAGCGCGACGGCTCACACTTGCGCCTCTACGCCCAACGCCGCGCCGCGGAGCACGGCGTCGACCTGACCGGCGGGCGCGTGCAGCTGTTATGCTATCCACGCCTGCTCGGTTTCACCTTCAATCCGCTGTCGGTCTATTTCTGCCATCGCGCCGGCGGCGAACTCGCCCTGATCATCTATGAGGTCCGCAACACCTTTGGCCAACTCCACGCCTATGTTCTTCCCGTTGAACCCGGCGACGTCAGCGAAGCGGGTATCCGGCAGCAACACGACAAGCTGTTCTACGTCTCGCCCTTCATCGAGATGGCGATGCACTATTGTTTCCGTGTCTCGCCGCCGGGAGAAAACGTCAAATTGCGCATCCTGGAGACGGACCGCGAAGGTCCCCTGCTCGCCGCGAGCTTCAGCGGCCGGCGCCAAAGGCTGACCACACGCTCGCTGTTGCGCGCTTTCTTCGCGCTGCCGCTCGTGACCTTCAAGATCGTGGCGGCGATCCACTGGGAAGCACTGCGGCTATGGCTGAAGGGCGCAAGGCTGGTGCCGCGTCAGAACGCCGCTTGCGACACCGGCTTGGCGAGCCGCAATGGCAACGATTATAGTTCCGCGGCGTTCTCCGCGCGTGCAAAACAATGACGGTACAGTTCAGACCGATCGCTTGCGGCTCGGGCACGGAGCTGGTCGATGGAATAGCCATGCCGGAACGGATTTCGGTCACGCTTGACACCGTGGACAAGGTATTGCCCGACCTGCCCCGAATGGCCCGATTGGCCCTTGGCTATGGTTCGAAGCTGCAGTGCGGCACGCTCGACGTCACGCTGCCCGACGGCCGGACCGTCCGGCTGGGTGGCAATGCCCCCGGACCGGCCGCGGCCATGAAAGTCTACGACTATGGTTTCGCGTCGCGGCTGCTCCAGGGTGGCGACATCGGGATTGCCGAGGCTTATCTGCACGGCGAATGGGACACGCCCGACCTGACGCAATTTCTCTTTCTGTTTTGCGTCAATCAGGACTGGATGCAGACGATGCGGATCGGCAACCCCCTGCTGCGTTTCGTTGAGGTTGCCCGCCACTGGTTCAACCGCAACACCAGGCGCCAGGCGCGCCGCAATATCTACGCCCACTACGATATCGGCAACGCCTTCTATTCGGCTTGGCTCGATCCGGGCATGACCTATTCCTCCGCCTTGTTCGAGGATCACACACCCGATCTGGCCGCCGCGCAAAACAACAAATACCGCAGGCTGGCCGAAGCCATCGATCTCAAGCCGGGCCAGAAATTGCTGGAGATCGGCTGCGGCTGGGGTGGCTTTGCCGAATATGCCGCCAAGGTCTGCGGCGCAAAGGTGGTCGGGCTCACCATCAGCCACGAGCAGCGCGACTTTGCGCAGGCGCGCATCCAGAAAGCTGGTTTGGCCGACAAGGTCGAAATCCGCCTGCAGGATTACCGCGACGAGCGCGACCGCTACGACCGGATCGCATCGATCGAAATGATCGAGGCGGTCGGCGAGGAGTTCTGGCCCAGATATTTCTCGCAGCTGCGCGACCGGCTGCTGCCGGGCGGGCTTGCGGGCATTCAGGCCATCACCATCCAGGATCGTTTGTTCCAGGCCTATCGGCGCGAAGTCGATTTCATCCAGCGCTACGTTTTTCCCGGCGGCATGCTGCCCTCGCCGCAGGTCTTGAAATCGCTTGGCGAACGCTTCGGCGTTCCCGTCATTCGCGAACGAATTTTCGGGCAAGATTATGCCAAGACGCTCGCGATCTGGCGAAGCAATTTTCGCGCGGCCTGGCCGCACCTGATGCCATCGGGCTTCGATGACCGGTTTCGTCGGCTGTGGGAATACTACCTCGCTTATTGCGAGGCCGGCTTCCTGTCGGGAAATATCGACGTGCGACAGGTGGTGTTCGCGAAGTCGACTTAGCTGCACTGCGGCGAACCGTCAAAACCAGCTTCCACTTTGGCTGATCGCGCTCTAGGGTCGTTGCAGGAATTGGCAACGCACCGGCAAGATTTCGCGCACATGAAAATCAATCACGACGTCGTCGAAGCGATCGGCAATACGCCTCTCATCAAGCTCAAGCGTGCTTCGGAAGCGACCGGCTGCACCATTCTGGGCAAGGCCGAATTCATGAATCCCGGCCAATCGGTCAAGGACCGCGCCGGCAAATGGATGATCCTCGAGGCCGAAAAACGCGGCGAGCTCGAGCCCGGCGGCCTCGTGGTCGAATCGACCGCCGGTAACACCGGCATCGGCCTTGCCGTCGTGGCGAGTGCGCGCGGCTACCGGACATTGATCCTGATTCCGGAAACGCAGAGCCAGGAAAAGAAGGACATGCTGCGGCTGTGCGGCGCCGAACTGATCGAGGTGCCGGCGCTGCCCTTTTCCAATCCGAACAACTATCAGCATGTCGGAAGGCGGCTAGCCGACCGGCTGCGCACGACCGAGCCGAATGGCGTGCTGTTCGCCGACCAGTGGAACAATCTCGACAATGCCAAGGCGCATTACGATTCGACCGGTCCTGAAATCTGGCAGCAGACCGGCGGCAAGCTCGACGGCTTCATCTGCTCGGTCGGCACCGGCGGCACACTCGCCGGCACCAGCCGGGCTCTGAAGGAAAAGAACAAGGACATCGTCACAGCCTGCGCCGATCCGCATGGTTTTGCGATGTATGAACTGTTCAAGCACGGCAAGGCGAAATCGACGCCGGGCGATTCGATCACCGAAGGCATCGGGCTCGGCCGCGTCACGCCCGTGATCGAAACCGCTGTGGTCGACGACGCCTTCCTGATCTCGGACGAGGAAGCCGTGACCGTGATCTACGAATTGCTGGAGCACGAGGGCCTGTGCCTCGGCGGTTCCACCGGCATCAACGTCGCTGGCGCGATCCGGCTCGCCAAACAGCTGGGTCCGGGCAAGACCATCGTCACCATCCTCTGCGATTCCGGCAACCGCTATCAGTCAAAACTGTTCAATCCGGCCTTCATGCGCTCGAAGAACCTGCCGGTGCCGGAATGGATGGAGAAGCGCAGCAAGATCGAGTTGCCGTTCGAGAAGGTGTGATCGCCCGCTTCGTCGTCCACGTCAAAACGCCCGGCGGCCCGAATCCGAGCCGGATACGCGCGCCAGACGCTCCGCGGCGACGGAGGCCGCACGCGCGGTGGGCGCCGGCTTGTCCGGCCTTCCGGCCGCTCCGCCCAACGCAGCGCCGTCGTGATCGCCGCTTGGCCAAAACATCAGCGCCAGCAGAAGCACCAGATTGACGGCAGCGCCGACGATCGTCTCATTGTGGTCCTGCCCGAGCGCCAAGGCCGGAAACTTGCCCGCGACCAGTTTGTCGAGGATCAGGATCGCGACCCATGCCGGGATCACGCAGACCGGATCCCAGCCGATATCGCGGACCCGCATCGACTGCAGGGTGAAGGTCATATACGCAAATCCGAGGCCGGCGACGATGACCGGCCATCCGATCAGTGCCGCGGACGGCAGCGCGGCCCTCGGGTTGTAGGGATAGAAATAACTGGCGATCGCAAAGCAGATGCCCGTCATCACGATGGCGAGGACAATGGTGGCGAGGAAAAATTGCATTCGCCCGAGGCGGACGTTGAAACCGAACAGGAAACCCAGCATGGCGCACCCCTTGGGACCAATTGCGCACACATTGCTTTCGGCGGGATGAACGGCGTCGATACCCGAAGGCTTATGGTTTCCAAACGCTTGCGGGAACTTTTAAAGCCGCAAGTCGAAACCTTCAGCGCAAAATCTGGCTGAGGAACAATTTGGTCCGCGCGTGTTGCGGATTGGCGAAGAAACTCGCCGGCGTGTTCTGTTCGATGATTTGCCCCGCATCCATGAACACGATCCGGTTCGCCACTTCGCGGGCAAATCCCATTTCATGGGTCACCACCAGCATGGTCATGCCTTCCCTGGCGAGGTCGACCATGGTGTCGAGCACCTCCTTGACCATTTCCGGATCGAGCGCCGAAGTCGGCTCGTCGAACAGCATCACCTTGGGGTTCATGGTCAGCGCGCGCGCGATCGCCACCCGCTGTTGCTGGCCGCCGGACATCTGGCCCGGATATTTGTTGGCCTGGTGCGGGATCTTCACCCGCTCCAGGTATTTCATGGCGGCGGCCTCGGCGTCCTTCTTCGGGACATTGCGCACCCAGATCGGCGCCAGCGTGCAGTTTTCCAGCACCGTCAAATGGGGAAACAGGTTGAAACTCTGGAACACCATACCGACTTCGCGGCGGACTTCGTCGACGCGGCGCAAATTCGGACCCAATTCGATGCCGTCGACGACGATCTCGCCTTCCTGAAACTCCTCCAGCGCGTTGATACAGCGGATCAGCGTCGACTTGCCCGAGCCCGATGGACCGCAGATCACGATGCGCTCGCCTTTTCCGACATCGAGATTGATGTCCCGCAGCACGTGAAAATCGCCGTACCATTTGTTGAGGCCAACGATGTTGACGATCGAATTCTCGGTCATGATGATTTACTCAACTGCGCCGGTGGGGGTTCAGCCGGTGCTCGACGAACAGTGAATAGCGCGACATTCCAAAACAGAACGCGAAGTAGATCATGCCGGTGAAAGCAAAGCCGGTGAACAGGGTCGAAGGCGTCGCCCAGACCGGATCGGCGAACGAGGCGTGCAGCGAACCCAACAGATCGAACAGCGCCACGATCGACACCAGCGAGGTGTCCTTGAACAGCGCGATGAAGCTGTTGACGATCCCGGGAATGACGTGGCGCAACGCCTGCGGCATCACGATCAGCGCCGTCGTCTTCCACCAGGACAGGCCGAGCGCGCTGGCGGCTTCGCTTTGCCCGCGCGGGATCGCCTGCAGGCCGCCCCGGATCACCTCGGCCTGGTAGGCGCCGGCGAACAGCGCAATACCGATCAGCGCGCGCACCAGGCCATCGATGGAGAAATTTCCGGGCAGGAACAGCGGCAGCATGTAGGTGGCGAAGAACAGCACGGTGATCAGCGGCACGCCGCGCCAGAACTCGATGAATGTAATCGAAAACACCCGGATCAGCGGAATGGTCGAGCGCCGCCCCAACGCCAGCGCGATACCGACCGGCATCGACGTGACGATGCCGGTGACCGACACCACCAACGTCACCAGAAGCCCGCCCCACAGCCTGGTATCGACGAGCGGCAATCCGCCGTGCTGGAGCCCCATGACGCCGATCACGACGCCGATGCCGGCAAAGGTCGCGAGGCAGACGACGAGCGGGCGCCAGCCGGTGCGAATCCCGCCGCTCCAGAAGAACACCAGGAGCGAGACGATGGCGGCCGTGAGCGCGAAGTCGGTCCATACCGGCTGGCCGGACGCCTGGATCTGCTCGGCAAGCCAGGTCAGCGGCCAGACCAGCCAGGTCACGGCGGTGCCGAGCAGCGCGATGAGTTTCCCGAGCAACAGAAGAAGCGGCCCGATGACCGCGGTGTTCTCGCCTGCGCTCGTCAGCGCATGGCCGGCGTCCGCAATACTGTCGGCCAATCCAGCCAACAGGCCGGCCGCCCAGCTCACGCCAAAACCTTTGATGCCGCCGCCATGCAGCAGGAAGAACGCCACGATCGGAAACGCCGCGAAGAACAGCCCGGCATTGAGCCCTTTCGCTGGCAATCGTGGAATCAGAAGCGGCAGCAGCAACAACGCGGCGAGGAAGAAAGTCAGGTTGACCCGCCAGCGCTCGGCCTCCGGGTAAAATCCGTAAATGAACTGGGTGAACTTCGCCGCGATGTAGGGCCAGCACGCGCCGACCGGGTGTCCCGCATTCTCGGCCAGGCAGGCGTTGCGGTCGGTACCGCGCCAGACCGCATCGACCAGCAGGAATTTCAGCGCCGGAATCACGGTAAACCAGAGCAGCAGCAGGCTCAGGATGGTGAGCAGGATATTGGTCGGCGAATTGAACAGGCGGGTACGCAGGAAGCCGACAAAGCCGGTCGTCTTGACCGGTGCGGCACGTTCGGGAACGAGTTCCTGACGGACGAACGATGAGGATGAGGCGGCGATATCGCTCATGGGCCGAGGCTCCGGCCGAGCCGCCATCCGTAGAAGCTCATGATCGCACTCGTCACCAGCGAGATCAGGAGATAGACGCCCATCGTGATACCGATGATTTCGATCGCCTGCCCGGTCTGGCTCAGCGTCGTTCCCGCAAACACCGAGACCAGGTCGGGATAGCCGATCGCCACCGCCAGCGACGAATTCTTGGTGAGGTTGAGATACTGGTTGGTCAGCGGCGGCAGGATCACGCGCAGCGCCTGCGGCACCACGATCAGCCGCAGCACCGAACCCCGCTGCAGCCCGAGCGAAGAGCCTGCTTCCATCTGTCCCTTGTGCACAGACTGGATGCCCGCGCGCACGATCTCGGCGATGAAGGCCGCCGTATACATCGACAGCGCCAAGGTCAGCGCCACGAATTCCGGAATCAGCCGCGAGCCGCCCGAGAAATTGAATCCCTTGAGGACGGGAATTTCAAACGTGACGGGAGCGCCGAACAGCAGCGCTGACAACAGCGGCAGCCCGATCAAGAGACCCAGCACATAAGGCCAGATCCGGATCAGCCTGCCGCTCTGGAACAGCTCGCGCCGCGCATAACGGTGCAACACCAGGCAGACGAGGATTGCGATCAGGACCGCGAGCGCGAACGGCTCGAAGCCGGGATTGCCGATCGGTTTGGGGACCACGAGACCGCGGTTGGAGAGAAAGACGAGGTCGAACAGCGAGACGCTCTGCCGCGGATTGGGCAGCGCGCCGAGCACGGCGAGATACCAGAACAGAATCTGGAACAGCAACGGCAGATTGCGGATGCCCTCCACATAGGCGCCGGAGATACGCGACAACAGCCAGTTAGGTGACAGCCGGCCGAGCGCCACCATGAACCCGATCACGGTGGCGAAGAAGATGCCGATCACCGCGACCAGCAGCGTGTTGAGCAGACCGACGAAAAACACGCGGGTATAGGTGTCGGACCCTGAATACGGAATCAGGTTCTGGCTGACGTCAAAACCCGCCGTGCGGTCCAGGAAGCTGAAACCCGATGTGATCCGCTGCGTGGCCAGATTGGCCCGCGCATTCTCGACAATCTCATATCCGATCCAGACCAGTACCGCGACGAACAGGATCTGGTAGGCAAATCCGGCCCAGCCGGCCCGGCCACCGAGAGCGCGTTTCAGCCGGAACGCAAACTGCGACGGTGGTGGTCGGGCCTCGATGGTCATCGCCGCGAGCCGCTCGGCGTGCGATCAGCGGATCGGCGGCGCGTACTGGATGCCGCCCTTGTTCCAGAGCTGGTTGAGGCCGCGGGCGATCCCGAGCTTCGAGCCGGCGCCGACGTTGCGGTCGAAGGATTCGCCGTAATTGCCGACCGCCTTGATGATGCGGGACACCCAATCCTTGGTGACGCCGAGCGATTCACCGAAATTGCCGTCGGTGCCGAATATCCGCTTCAGCTCCGGCTTGTCCGATTTCGCCATGTCGTCGGCATTCTTCTGGGTGATGCCGAGTTCCTCGGCGTCAACCATTGCAAACAGCGTCCACTTCACCAGATCGAACCATTGATCATCGCCATGGCGCACCATCGGGCCGAGCGGCTCCTTCGAGATCACCTCGGGAAGCACGACATGGTCGGCCGGATTGGCAAGCTTCAGTCGTTCGGCATAGAGCTGCGAGACGTCCGAGGTGAACACGTCGCAGCGTCCAGACTCGTAGGCCTTGACGGTTTCGTCGGCGCCGCCGAACGCGATCACCTCGTACTTCATGTTGTTGCTCTTGAAGTAGTCGGCGAGATTCTGTTCGGTGGTCGTGCCGGTCTGCACGCAGACCGATGCGCTGTTCAGTTCCAGTGCCGAATTCACCTTGAGCGATTTCTTCACCAGAAAACCCTGGCCGTCATAATAGGTGACGCCGGTGAAATTGGCGCCGAGCGAGGTGTCGCGGGAAAGCGTCCAGGTCGTGTTGCGCGAAAGCACGTCGATTTCGCCGGATTGCAGCGCGGTGAAGCGATCCTTGGCCGACAGCGGCACGAATTTGACCTTGGTCGGGTCGTTGAAGATGGCAGCAGCGAGCGCGCGACAGATGTCCACGTCGATGCCGGTCCAGTTACCCTTGTCGTCGGGCGCCGAAAAACCCGGCAGGCCCTGGCTGACACCACAGGACAGCATGCCGCGGTCCTGGACCGTTTTGAGCGTTTGAGCCAAGGCGGACTCACCGGAGAGCGCGGCGGCAACGGCGAAGGTGAAAACCAGAGTTAGACGTTTCATGGCAAAGCCTTTCAAGGGTCGTCCGGGAACATTTGCGCACATCGATGGGCCAACCCCGTGATCCACTGCTGCACCGAGCTGTAGCAAACGTCGTGCCGACAGGCAGTTCCGCGTGCGGTCCGCTCAGGCAATGGATCGAAGGTCGCGGCAAGCCCCTCAACGTGCGGCGACTGAATAGCTGGCGCGCATCACAGAACGGTTGGCGGGCCGGGTCAAGGGGTTGACGGCCCTCTTCAGTACCCTGTTAGTAGCAAACCCGGCCCGATCCGCCCCAGGCGGGGCGTCGCAGTTGCGACAAAGGGTCTTTTGGCAGCGGCGAGCGCATGAATTCTTCAGCAGATGACAAGGTGTCCAAGCCGCGTCAGGTCGAAACCGAACTGGTGACGGCGGGACGCGACACCAGGGCGCAAAAGGGATTCGTCAATCCCCCTGTGGTCCACGGCTCCACCGTGCTCTATCCGACCGCCGACGATCTGCACGCCCATCGCGGCGAATTCCAGTACGGCCGCAGGGGAACCCCGACCACCCGGGCGTTGCAGCAGGTATTGATGGCGCTGGAAGGTCCGCAATGCGCCGGCGTCGGCCTGGCGCCATCGGGCCTGTCGGCGATCTCGACCACGCTTCTGGCGGTCCTGAAAGCCGGCGATCATTTGCTGGTCTGCGACAATGCCTACCGCCCGACGCGCAATTTCTGCAACGGGATGCTGGCCCGCTATGGCGTCGAAACCAGCTATTTCGATCCCCTGATCGGCGCCGGCATCGCCGAGCTGTTCAAACCCAATACCAGGGCGGTGGTGGTCGAAGCACCGGGCTCGCAGTCCTTCGAAATGCCGGACATCCGCGCGATCGCGTCGGCCGCGCATGCGCGCGGAGCACTTGTGATCGACGACAACACCTGGGCGACGCCCTTGTACCATCGTTCGTTGGAGCAAGGCGTCGACATCAGCATGCAGGCCGCGACCAAATATATCGGCGGCCATTCCGACATCATGTTCGGCACGATCTCGGCCAACGCCAAGGCCTGGCCGCTGGTCGCCGAGACGATCCAGCTGCTCGGCGTCTGCGCCGGCCCGGATGACGTGTTCCTCGCGATCCGCGGCTTGCGCACGCTCGCGGTGCGGCTGGCGCAGCATCATCACTCCGGACTCGAGATGGCGCGCTGGCTCGCGGCGCGGCCCGAGGTCATCGCGGTGTTGCACCCGGCGCTGGAAAACCACCCCGGCCACGCGATCTGGAAACGGGATTTTACCGGAGCCTCCGGGCTGTTCAGCATCGTCCTGAAGCCGGCCCCGCGAAAGGCCGTCGATGCGTTGCTCGACACCGTCGAATTGTTCGGCATGGGCTACTCATGGGGCGGCTTCGAGAGCCTCATCATTCCCTTCGACTGCGCCGACTATCGCACCGCCACCAAATGGGCGCCGGGCGGACCGAGCTTGCGGCTGCATATCGGACTGGAGAACGTCGAGGATCTCAAGGCCGACCTCGCGCGCGGATTCGACGCCTTCAACGCAGCGTAGCCGGATCACCCAGGATCGGATCGATGTCAGGATTCGGCGCTGCCACGTTGACCAGATCAATCAACGAGATCTGTGTCTGGATCGATCAGACCGCGCTGAGCCAGGCCATCCAGGTTACCAACTGGGTGGTGCCGACGGTGCAGACCATCCACATCCTGGCCATCGCCGTCGTGGCAAGCTCGGTCCTGATGATCGACCTCCGCCTGATCGGCGCGTTCTGGGCGGACCGGCCGGTCCGCGAGGTGGCGGCGCGGTTCCTGCCGCTGGTCTGGTGGCCGCTGATCATCCTGTTTGTAACCGGCGCCGTCATGATCGTCGCCGAGCCGTCGCGCTCGCTGAAGAATCCGGCCTTCCAGCTCAAGATGGCGTTGCTGGTCGCTGCCCTTACCGTCACCGCGACGTTTCAGTTTCTGCAACGACGCAATGCGGCGTTCGGCGATCGTCGCTCGCGCGCCGCGGCGACGATGATCGCGATCATCTCGATGCTGCTGTGGTCCTCGATCGTGTTCGCCGGCCGCTGGATCGCCTATTACGCCTAACCGATGGAATCGATCAGCAGCGTGTCGCTAGATCATCAAAAGGATTGTTCCGGTGGAGCTTGACCGCGTGCTGGGGTGGCTGCAGGCGACGTCCGTCGCTACCACGATCAGCGAAAACGAGATCATCTTTCCCTGGATCGAGTCCGTCCACGTTCTGGCGATCGTGCTGGTGGTCGGTACGATCTCGATCGTCGATCTGCGCCTGCTGGGAGTTGCCTCGCTCGATCGCACGGTCAACCGCCTGATGTCCGATGTGCTGCCCTATACCTGGGGTGCATTCGGCATCGCCGCGATGACAGGCTCATTGATGTTCTCATCGGACGCCGTGCATTATGCCCACAACTCCTTCTTCCGGGGCAAGCTGGTGCTGCTCGCGCTGGCCGGCCTCAACATGGCGCTATTTCATCTCGTCGGCATCGGCGACGTCGAGCGCTGGGGAACGAGCAGGCAAACGCCGGTTGCGGCCAAGGCGGCTGCGGCTATCTCTCTGCTGATTTGGATGGCAGTCGTTGCATGCGGCCGTGGAGTCGGCTTCACAATGCACTGACTTGACGCTACCTTGGCCCACGCGGCCGAACCGCATTCCCCGCAGGGAGAACTGACCGTGAGAGTTGGCCCGCTTGGTAGTCTCGTTGCTGTTCCGCTGGCGATGATTGTGGCGACCTCGATGGCATGGGCCCAGGCGCCGAAGAAAGCGCCAACGGTCATCAATCCGGCGCCAACCGCCCAGGATTGGGCTGATCTCGGGAAGCTTCCGGATTGGAGCGGGGTGTGGAATCCGAAAATCACCGACCAGGACGCCCAGGTCAAAACCAATCCGCCGCCCTGGAATGAGGCCGCTGCCAAGAAGATCGAGTTCATGTTCGCCGAGGAAAAGGCCGGCCGGCCTCGGCTGATCTTTTCCTACTGCCTGCCCGAGGCACATCCTTCTTGGATGCTGATCAGCCACAACGCCATGGAAATCCTGTTCACGCCGGGCCGGGTGACGCTGCTCGGCGAGTCCGACGGCAACCGGATACGTCGCATCTATACCGATGGCCGGGGACATCCGGAAATTTCGGACCCGACCTTTCACGGTCACTCGATCGGGCATTGGGAAGGCGACACGCTCGTCGTCGATACCGTCGATATCGTTCCGCAGGCGCCGCTTGCCGTCAGCGAGGCCGCGGGCCTGCCCAACAACGGCGACATGCACGTGATCGAACGGATCCACCTTGCCGACAAGGATATCCTGCACGACGATCTGGAAATCATCGCGCCGAAGATTCTCACCAAACCATGGAAGACGACGCGAATCTTCTTCCGGCAGCGCGCGCGCAAATTCGACATTGTCGAGGGCGTCTGCGAGACCGGCGACCTGGCGGAACGGGTCAACGCGGAAGGCGACAGCGTTTTCGTCCCGGTGGAGAAGTCGGTCTGGGGTCATACCATTGCCGTTCCGGCGAAATAATTGGCACACAAGAAACACCAGGAGAGACCCATGCGGCAAGTCATCAGGTCGGTCGGCGCACTCGCTGTGCTTTGCATGCTGGCTGCGGGAATTTCTTCGGTGTCGGCACATCACTCCTCGACCATGTTCGATCATTCCAAGACGCTGACCATCAAGGGCACCGTGGTGGAATTGCGCTGGGTCAACCCGCACGTCACGCTCACCGTCAACGGCTCGATCAACCCGGATGAGGCGCCGGCCGACTGGCTGATGGAAATGACCAGCCCCGGCAATCTGGTGCGCGCCGGCGGCTGGCGCCGCGACGCGGTGAAGCCGGGCGACATGGTCGAGATCGATTTCAGCCCGCTGCGCGACGCCGACAGGAAAGGCGGCGCCTTGAAAAAGCTCACCGTGCTTGCGACCGGCGAAGTCTTCACCGCCAACATCCGCGAGCAGGAAAAGCCCGGACTCGAATAGCGGCAGCGGATTCACGCGATGTCCAAGCATCCCGGATTTGCACGGACCACCGCTGCGGCGATCGCGGCGTTGACGCTGACGTTAGCGACGGGCCCGGCGCCGGCGCAAGAGCTGCCGAGCGCCAAAGACACGATCTTCGCCCGCAAGATATTGATGGGCGCCATCGACACCAACATGGATGAGGTCGAGACCATGCTGGCGCCGGAGGGCAAGCTCAACCTGGCGGACGCCCAGGAGCATGCGGAAACGATCTCGACCATGCTGATGGCGTTTCCCCACCTGTTCCCGCCCGCGACCAATCAATGGAAGGCCGGTGCCGAGCGCGATCCCGCAACCGACACCTTTGCCTCGCCCGAGCTGTGGACGAATTTCGCGGATTTCTACCAGCGCGCGACCGACGCTTCGAAGATCGCCTGGAGCGCCAGCCGCGCCAAGCGGGCCGCCGACTTCAGGGCGCTGATGGCGCAACTGCGCGAACGCTGCAACGCCTGTCACGCGTTGAACCTGAAGATCGACTGACTTTGCGGGTGAGGCGTCGATCGACGGTCCGGTCGGCCTGCTCCTTCTCCGGGCGTTCGTAGCCGACCCGGCAATTCCACAGGGGTGCCCCTTTCGAGCGAGCGGGCTGCCGCGTCCGCAAACACGGATCGCGCCGCAGCATGGGGGAAAACCCCTGCTGCATCGCGCGCAAGATCGGGCAAATTTTCGCCCACGGCTCAATGATCCCTGGCACGCCCGGATGTTTGCCAAAACCCCAGCATTGCTCGCGACTTAGGGCGTTGCCGGCCGGCTGGCCCCGCGCCCGCCGATCTGCGGACCCGCGCTTCGAACGATAACCCTCCGTTCACCATGCGGACAAATCCCTCGCCTCCTTGCCGCCGACTCCTGCAACAGGCAAGTCCGCTTACACCTTTACTGCTTAGTCATCCCTGACGAGGGGTTCCCGTCACATGGCCGTCTGCGCCGTGCGGCGTCATCGTAGATAGTGAAAGCGTATGCATACCGCACGTATCATCGTCCTGGTTATCGCGCTCAGTGCCGGTGGCATCGCCGCCTACCTCGTGAGTGGCTCCGACAACAAGCCGGCGCCGGCCGAACCGGTCGCACAAATGCAGACGGTGGACGTTCTCGTCGCCAAATCCGACATCGGCCTTGGCCAGACGGTGACGCCCGAGGACATGCTGTGGCAGACCTGGCCGGCGGCGACCGCAAGCAACACCTTCATCCGCCGCAGTGAACGACCCGACGCCAACACCCAGATTGCCGGCTCGATCGCACGCGCGCCGTTCATCGCCGGCGAGCCGATCCGCGAGCAGAAGCTGGTCAAGGCCAACGGCTCGGGCTTCATGGCGGCGATCCTGCCGACCGGCATGCGCGCGATCTCGACGGAAATATCGCCGGAGACCGGCGCCGGCGGTTTCATCCTGCCCAACGATCGGGTCGACGTCATTCTTACCAAGCGCGAGAAGAACGCCGACCGTCCGGGCGCGCCCGACGTCGTCAACTCCGAAGTCGTCCTGCCCAATGTCCGCGTGCTCGCGATCGACCAGGCGCCGAAGGAAAAGGACGGCCAGAACACCGTGATCGGCAAAACGGTGACGCTCGAGCTGCGGCCCGAGCAGGCCGAGACGCTCGCCCGCGCACGCCAGGTCGGCACGCTGTCGCTGGCACTGCGCAGCATCGCCGACATCAACATGGTCGAGAACAAGCCCGACGCCGACGCTCCGAAGCGGGGCGAAAGCGTCAACGTGGTGCGCTACGGCATCGCAAGCTCGACGACGACACAGAAGTGACCGGAAGGACGCTCGACATGACATGCAGGGTAACTCAGCTGGCGACGCGAGCTTTGGTGGTCGGCGCCCTTTCGGCGGTCGCCGCGCTGGCGCTCTCACCGGCGCTGACGCCGGTGGTGGCGGCTGAGACGGCGCCGGTCACAACGCCGCCCGCCACAACGACCCCCGCAGTAACGGCTGCCACAGTGGCGGCGCCCGCCGCGACCGAGCCGGCCGCGGCACCACAGACCACTGCCAGCATACCGGTCAAGGTTCACTTCCTGGCGCTCGGCATCGGCAAGTCCATGATCATCGATCTGCCGCGCGACGCCAAGGATGTGCTGGTCGCCGATCCCAAGATCGCCAACGCCGTGATCCGCTCACCGCAGCGCGCCTATATCATCGGCGCCGCGGTCGGCCAGACCAACGTCGTGTTCTTCGACGCCGACGGCCAGCAGATCGCGGCCTACGACATCGCGATCAAACGCGATCTCAACGGCGTGCGCGCCGCCCTGAAGCAAGTCATGCCGGGGATTCAGATCGAGGGCGTCGGCGAAGGCGTCATGTTGACCGGCTCGGTATCGAGCCCGGTCGAGGCGCAGCAGGCCGGCGACCTCGCGGCGCGGTTGGTGGGAGGCCCCGACAAGGTCGTCAACTCGATCGTGGTCCGGGGCCGCGACCAGGTGATGCTGAAGGTCACGGTGGCGGAAGTGCGGCGCGACATCGTCAAGCAGATGGGCGTCGATCTCTCGGCCAGCATGAACTACGGCACCGCGGTCGTGAACTTCAACAACAGCAATCCGTTCACGGCGAACGGCGCCCCGCTCGTCGCCGGCAACGGCCTCGGCATTGCCGGCATCACCAATGGTCTGCCGTCGGTCAGCGCGACCATGCGCGCGATGGAAAGCGCGGGCGTGGTGCGCACGCTGGCCGAGCCCAATCTTACGGCGATCTCGGGCGAATCCGCGACCTTCATTGCCGGCGGCGAGTTTCCGATTCCCGCCGGCTATTCCTGCGACCCCACCACCCATGTCTGCACCACCCAGATCAGCTACAAGAAGTTCGGCATTTCGCTCAACTTCACGCCAGTCGTGCTGTCGGAGGGGCGGATCTCCCTGCGGGTGATGACCGAAGTGTCGGAATTGTCGAGCGACAACGCGATCACGGTGTCGCAGGCGCTGACCTCCACCACGACCAATTCCATTACCATTCCTTCGATCAAGACCCGTCGCGCGGAAACCACGCTGGAAATTCCCTCCGGCGGCTCGATGGCGATGGCCGGACTGATCCAGGAACAGACCAAGCGGGCCGTCAACGGACTGCCCGGCCTCGACAGCCTGCCCGTGCTTGGCGCACTTTTCCGAAGCCAGGACTTCGTCAACAACGAAACCGAGCTGATGGTTCTGGTGACGCCCTATGTGGTGCGGGCGGTCGCCCAGAAGGAGCTGTCGCGTCCCGATGACGGGTTTGCGACTTCCTCTGATTCCCAATCGACGCTGCTGGCCCAGATCAACCGGATTTACGGCATCTCCGCCCACGCCGAGCCGGTTGGAAACTATCAGACCAATTTTGGTTTCATCATCGACTGAGACGGCACTGGCCGATCAATGGGGACGAGGACGACAGCGATGACAAACAGAATAGCGGTCGATCGCCAACGAAACCTGCGCCTGTTGGGCGCACTTTTCGGCCTGTCAGCGGCGCTGGGCGGCTGCAACTATACCAGCGGCGAAGTCGCCACCGCGAGCATTCCCGACGATTACCGCTTGCGTCATCCGATCGCGATCGAGGAAGCCGACCGTTCGGTCGTGATCTTCGTCGGTGAAGGCCGCGGCGGATTGTCGGCTGCGCAGCGCAATGACGTCATCGGCCTGGCCCACACATGGGTCAGCGAAGGCACCGGCGCGGTCGTGATCGATGTGCCCATCGACACGCCGAACGCGCGGGCCGCGGCGGCAACCTCCCGGGAAGCGCAAGGCGTGCTCGAGGCAGGCGGCGTGCCCGCGCGCGCCATCAGCGTGCATCGTTATCATCCGAACAATCCCCGAACCTTCGCAACGATCCGGCTGACTTATCCAAGAATTGCGGCGGTCGCCGGCCCCTGCGGCGTGTGGCCGGAAGATCTCGGGCCCTCGATCATGAACGAGCGCTATTTCGAGAACAAGGAATACTACAATTTCGGCTGCGCCTATCAGCGCGACATGGCGGCGATGGTCGCCAATCCGGCCGACCTGGTGCAACCGCGAAGTGAAACGCCGCCCTACACCGCGCGGCGTTCGGAAGCCTTCGAGAAGTATCGCAAGGGCGAGCCGACCTCGACCGTCTATCCCGAAGGCGAAAAGGCCAAACTCAGCGAGGCCGGTAAATGATCCGCGGCGCCCGTCACGATTCCGAAGAACTGCCTGATATCGCGCCGCCGCCTGCGGACGAATACATCGCTCCGGCACCGCGGGTGTCGGTGCAGGCCTTTTGCGAGAGCGTCGAGACCGCCGACGCCGTGCGCTCGGCGGGCGAAGACCGCCGCCTCGGCAAGGCCCATCTGACCGTCAAGATGGGCGGCGTCGCGGCCGCCATCGAAGCCTATGGGACGGTACCGACCCCGAACGTCATCATTCTGGAGACCGAAGGCGGCAGCGATATCCTCGCCGGCCTCGATGAACTCGCAGGCGTCTGCGATCCCGGAACCCGCGTCGTCGTGATCGGCACGCCCCACGATACCGCGCCCTATCGTGAACTGGTGCGACGCGGCGTCAGCGACTACGTCATCGGACCGGTCAAGGCGCTGGACGTGGTGCGCTCGATCTGCAGCCTGTTCTCGAGTTCGGAAGCGATCCCGGCCGGCCGCATCATCGCCGTCGTCGGCGCCAAGGGCGGCGTCGGTTCCTCCACCATCGCGCACAATGTGGCATGGGCGATCTCGCGCGATCTCGCGCTTGATTCCGTCGTCACCGACCTCGACCTCGCCTTCGGCACCGCCAGCCTCGACTACAATCAGGACCCGCTGCAGAACATCGCCAACGCGATGTTCTCCGGTGATCGGCCCGACACCGCGCTGATGGAACGGCTGCTGGCCAAATGCAGCGATCGCCTCAGCCTGCTGGCCGCGCCGGCGAGCCTCGAGCGGGTCTACGATTTCGGCGAGCAGGCCTTCGACGCGATCTTCGATACCTTGCGCATGACCACGCCCTGCATCGTGCTGGACATCCCGCACCAATGGTCGGCCTGGACCAAGCGGGCCCTGGTCGGCGCCGATGACATTCTGATCGTCGCCGAGCCGGACCTCGCCAATCTGCGCAATGCCAAGAACATGCTGAACATCCTGAAGGCGGCGCGGCCCAACGACCGTCCGCCGCTGTATTGTCTCAATCAGGTCGGTCTGCCGAAGCGCCCGGAAATCAACGCGCGCGAGTTCGCCAAGGCGATCGAGAGCCCGCCGATCGCGGTCATTCCCTTCGATTCGCGGATGTTCGGCGCGGCCGCCAACAACGGCCAGATGATCGCGGAAATCTCCGCACGCCACCGCACCACCGAAAAATTCCTGCAAATCGCGCAGCGGCTGACGGGCCATGCCGAAACCAAGCCGCGCGGCTCGTTCCTGTCGCCGATCATCCGGAAGTTGCGGGCCAAATAGACCGCGCGGTCAGTCGGGGCGCCGGGCGGCGCAGCCGGCGGCTTGCCCGCCTCGGCCCGTGCATTGTCCTTGGCCGCGAGCGACCCGCCGAATGCTCACAGGTTAAGGCCAAGTTCCCCTTAACCAGCCCGCATACTCCGCTGGGATGAGGCGATCGAACGCGGCAAATTCGTCGCGCCCGATCGCGCAACGCACGACAAGACGCGGCATTATTTCAATGAGTTGCGGCCGCGCTTTGACCTAGTCGACGAATTGAGCGCCGAGTTCGCAACCGATCCGCCACGCCAGCCGACATTGGCGCGGCCGGCCTTCCGACAGGATGATGGTGAACTCAGGCGGAACGTCGAGATACTCGGCGATCACCTTCACTCCGCCATCAGACACGTCCGTGATCATGCAGTCGCGCGGCAACGAGCCGGTTCCGAACTGGATCTTCGCGACCCTTCTGCACATACGACGTTCGCTTTTGCGTCGATTCACCAGCATGACGATCCCCAGGTTGTTCGATAATGCTTCATCCGGCATTCCAGCCGCTTTTAAAGAAGAATTATTTGAATCTTCCTAGCGATGCCGGTCGCAATGTAATTTTGTTTTCCGATTTCTGTTAGTGAGTCGTTCAGACCTGTGTCGGAAGCGCGCCGACCGCCATTTGCCGGCTTCCTCCGTCCGACAGCGGCTAGCGATCCAGCGTCTGCGATTCGCGCGCGCGATGTTTCAGGATCAACATGATGTTGCGGACATAGATGATGGTCGCCAACGCCTGCCCAACGATGATCACGGGCTCGCGCTTGACGAGGCCATAGACCAGCGTCATCAATCCGCCGCCCATCGAGAAGAACCAGAACGCCATCGGCACCACGCTTTTTCCGGCACGCTCGCTCGAGATCCATTGCACCAGGAAGCGCGCGGTGAAGAACAATTGCGCGACCAGGCCGAAGGCGAGCCAGAAATCGAACTTGGCGACGAAAACGTCGTAGAGATAATTGCCGAGCGCTGCGCCATATTGAATCAACATCATTGCACCTCGGTCGCGACCGGCGTCGGTTTCTTGCGGCGGATCAGCCACCAGACGCCGGCGAGATCCATGATCCCGATTCCCAGCCGGTCGAAAAAGCCGTAATTCGACACGCCGGAACGGCGCGGCCGGTCTATCACGTCGACATAGGCGATCGCAAAACCCTCGCGGCGCACCAGCGCCGGCAGGAAGCGATGCAGCCCGTCGAAATAAGGCATCATCAAAAACACCTCGCGGCGGAACGCCTTCAGGCCGCAGCCGGTATCGCGGGTACCGTCGCGCAGGATGGCGTTGCGCACGCCGTTGGCGATGCGCGACTGCAGTTTCTTGAAGCCGCTGTCCTTGCGTCCGACCCGTTGGCCGGCGGCGAGACCGACCCGCGCGCCGCCATTTTCGATTGCCGCGATCAGGTCCGGCAGGAAAGCCGGATTGTTCTGGCCGTCGCCGTCGAGTGTCGCGACGATGGCGCCGCGCGCGGCGCGCACCCCGCTGCGCACCGCCGCCGACTGACCTGACGAGGTCGCGTGGCGTATCTGGCGCAGATTTCCGCGCTGCTTCATGATCGCCGCGAGCCGATCAGCCGTCGCATCGGTCGAGCCGTCATTGACGTAGATGATTTCATAATCCCATCGGCCGTCGAGGGCGGCCGCGATCTCGGCGATCAACGGCGCCACGTTCTCGGCCTCGTTGCGTACGGGAACCACGATGGAAACGGCCGCCGCGGCTGTGGCAGAAGAAGGCAAATCAACACTCACCGTTAGGGTTTTCCCGCAGCTCGTCCCGCTTGTGTCCGAAGGTGACGGCGCCCGCTTCTTATGGGGCAGAAGCCTCGTGGGCAACCCTTTTGAGCCGGCCCAGAGCGAGCGGCGCCATCGCGCCGCCACGGTGGATGGCAAACCCAAGACGGCGAATCGCAAACCAATACCGCACGCCCATCGCACCGACCACGCCGATCAACGCCCCCGCTACCACGTCGCTGGGATGATGGGCCAAAAGCACCAGCCGGCTGCCGGCGATCAGAACGGCATAGACCATCATCGGCACCCGCGCCCGCGGCCAAACCGCACCGACCGCGAACGCCAGCGCGAAAGCCGTGACGGCATGAGCCGAGGGAAAGCTGGCATAGGCTTCGGTTCCGGCGAAGTGCACGAAATTGAAGGCATTGGCTTTGCCGCCGACAAACGGCCGGCCGCGCCCGACGATCCATTTGACGACCTCGCCGAACAGAATTGGAACCAGCACGGCAAAAAACACGAACTGCAGGCGCAGCCCAAAACCAAGCAACTGAGCTCGTGAAACGCCGCGCCGCCGCAAGGAAAGAATGGCAACGGCGAACAGCATCCCCGCCAGCAGCCACAGCACTCCGGCCGCTTTGCCGAAATCGGTCAGGATCCCGACCGGCCAAAGGC
>NZ_DATHOP010000230.1:0-8330 GCF_035484855.1 Bradyrhizobium sp. | reverse complement strand
GATAGCCGTGTGTGCAATGGTAGTGGGTAGAGCGCACACACGTTAGCAGGTCACACCGGAATCACCCGGCATTCCCCACGCAATGGTTTTACGGATTATAACGTGCTCTTCCCGGTGCTCCGGGCTTGTTGGCCACCGTCGTCTGCGCTCCTTCTCGCAGACTTGACACCAGCGTCGGGGTGCCAGAACCACACGTCTTGTCCGTCCGCTTCAAGTGCCTTCGTCAAGAGCACCATCCGCGTCCACCGCATCCCGCCCCGCGTTGTTGACGTTGCGCAACGCCCCTTTGGTGGGGCGGGACAGCGGGAAATATAGAAGTGATTTGGGTGGGGCGCAAGCATTATTTCAAAAAATCGGAAGTTATTTTCTGTAACTAAGAAGTACCGGATTACCGGCGCAGGTCCGCACCATCGCGCGGCACTCTTCAATCGTGAGCGCGCGCGTGGGATCCCGGCGCAACGGGATCGCTGGTCGGGCCGACGGGCTGCCACACTTTGGCGCCGGCGGCGATATTCTCCGCCGTGAGCGGGCCCATGCCTTCCATCGCGCGCTGCGAGGACGCCTTGCGTCCGCCATGGGCAAGCTGAATGCCGATCGCCGTCCCTCGCCCTTCATGAAGGCGATCAGCGGCTTGAAGCTTTGGCGGTTCTTCAATTTCAGGCCGCGGATCTCGAACGGCTGGAACAACAGGGGGCGCGCGGGATCGACGCTGCGGGGATTGAATCTGACATGGGGTGCCCGTTTGATGTGGATTGGCGATCTCGTCAAAAAACTCAGCGACCGTCGGCGCGCGCCAAGCGCTTGGCGCACGTCAAGGCCTTAAGCGTTACCTCACCATTCCCGCCAGTATCGTGGCGAGCTTCCTGTTGCCTTCGACGCTGAGATGAAGGTGATCGCCCAGCGCCATGCCGGGCTGCTTCAACACCGATGTATAAAGTCCCATCGCATCGATGAGCCTGATGCCGCGGGCCGTGATCTTGCGCTTGATCGCCGCGATATTCGCCGGCGCCTCGGCCGAACCAGTGATGTCCTTGTGGTTGTCGTTGAACCCGTTGATGGTCAGGATGACGAGTTTGGTGCCGTTGGGGACCGCGCTGTCGACGCGCGCCAACTCATCCTTCGTCGTCTCCCCGTTGACGCCGGCATTGATGACGTGGACCTGCGAGCCTCGCGCCCGCAAAATACTCTCCAGCACGGACGACCACATTTCATTGTTGGCGACATAGCCGTGCGCCGCGCTATGGCCGAGCACCACGATCTGCGCCGAAGCCGGGCAGCTCTGGGCGAGAAGGATGCAGGCCAAGGCCGCCAGCAAGATGCGCGCTTTTGAAAAATTCATGTTGGCTTCCCGCTCTCAAACTCCATAGGGCGCAAATGCCCCATCGTCGAGTCCTCTGCGCTATTCCACGCCGCCGGCCGGCAATGCCCGGGGCGCATGGACGTCCGGCGCTGAACCGGCGCGGCCGCCGGCAATATCTCCCCTATCAAGGGACTCGCTTAAGCCGCTAAGATGCCGGCTCCTGAGGGAGGGAAGCGGACATGCAACGTCGCGAGTTCGTCGCGCTTGTTGGCGGCGCCGTGGCGGCATGGCCGCTGATCGCGCGCGCCGAGGCGCCCGAGAAGATGCGGCGCATCGGCGTCCTCATGACCGTCGGCGAGGACGACGCGGAGGGACAGGCGCGCATCGCCGCGCTCCGGGAAGGCCTCAACCAACTGGGCTGGGTTGAAGGCAAGAACCTAGCGGTCGAGTACCGCTGGGCCGGCGGCGACATGGCCCGGCTTCGCGACCAGGCGACTGAGCTGGTCCGGCTCGCGCCGGACCTGATCGTCGCCAACAGCACGCCCTCGCTCGCCACCCTGCATGCGGCGACCACCTCCATTCCCGTGGTGTTCGTGCTGGTGGTCGATCCCGTCGGCCTCGGCTACATCGCGAGCCTGTCGCGCCCGGGCGGCAACATCACCGGCTTCACCTATATGGAGGTGTCGCTGATCGGAAAATGGCTGGATCTGCTCAAGGGCATCGCGCCCAGCGTGAACCGCGCCGCATTTCTCTTCAATCCGAACACCGCGCCGTATTACACGACCTTCCTGCACTCGTTTGAAGCAGAGGCGCATCCGGGCGGGATGGCAATTGCGGCCGCACCGGTGTCGACGGCCGATCAGCTCGAAGCGACCATCGCGGCGCTGGCGCGCGAACCCGGCGGCAGCCTGATCGTCGGCGCCGACGCTTCCAACATCATCCACCGCGAGGCGATCCTGCGGCTGGTCGCCCAATACAAGCTGCCCACGCTTTCAGTCTATCGGCAATTCGCCGAGGATGGCGCGCTGTTGTCCTATGGGCCGGACTCGGAGGAGATTTTTCGCCGCTCCGCGTCCTATATCGACCGCATCCTGAAGGGCGAGGCCCCGGCCAACCTTCCGGCGCAGGCGCCCACGAAATTCGAATTCGTCATCAATCTCAAGACCGCCAAAGCGCTCGGGCTGAGCGTGCCCGCGAACCTGCTCGCACTCTCCGACGCCGTGATCGAGTGAGCACCGCCAACCCCGGCATTCGCGGAGACCGGACGTCTTGAGCCTCCTGTTCATCCTCCTGGTAGGGCTCATCGCCGGCACCGTTTCGGGGATCGTCGGCACCGGCTCGTCGATCATGCTGATGCCGGTCTTGATCTATGCCTACGGGCCGAAGCAGGCGGTGCCGATCATGGCGGTGGCCGCCGTGCTCGCCAACGTCTCGCGCATCCTCGCCTGGTGGCGCGAGGTCGATTGGCGCGCCTGCGCCGCCTACTCCATGACAGCGATTCCGGCCGCGGCGCTCGGGGCGCGGACCCTGCTGGCGCTGCCGTCGCGGGTGGTGGATCTTTCGATCGGCGTTTTCCTGATCGCGATGGTGCCGCTGCGGCATTGGCTCACCCACCATCAATTCAAACTGTCGCTCTGGCATCTGGCGATTGGCGGCGCGGTGATCGGCTTTCTCACGGGCATCGTGGTGTCGACCGGGCCGTTGAGCGTGCCGCTGTTTCTGTTTTACGGCGTCACCAAAGGCGCGTTCCTCGCCACCGAAGCGGCGAGCTCGCTCGGCATCTACCTGAGCAAATCGGTGACCTTCGAGCGGTTCGGCGCGCTGACTTCGGATATCGCGCTGAAGGGCGTGATCGCGGGATCGTCGCTGATGTTCGGCGCCTTCATCGCCAAGCGCTTCGTGTTGCGGCTGGAGCCGGATGCGTTTCGGCTGGTCATGGATGGAATCATGCTGGCGGCGGGACTCTCGCTCTTGTGGTCGGCGGCGACTTCATAAAATTCAGCGATTTCCGGTGATCGACCCTGAACCATTTCGGCGGAAACGGCGACGCACTGACGCAAGTCACGGCCTGATTGCGGACGATCGATAGCCGATCGTTGGGGCTGGTGACGTATTTCCGCGCCATCGATCAAGCAGGAGACTTAATTCATGACCCGGGGAATTCTCGCCGCCATTGTCGGCGGCATTGCCGTTCTCGCCGTCGTTCTGGGAAGCTGGTACACGGTCGACCAGACCGAGCGCGGCGTATTGCTTCGCAACGGCGCGGTGATCGGCACCGCGCAGCCGGGCCTCGGCTTCAAGGTGCCGGTGATCGACAGCGTCGAGAAGATCAGCGTCAAGACCTCGACCTATACCTGGGACAAGATGAATTCCTATTCCTTCGACCAGCAGCCGGCCGATCTGAAGATCAGCGTCACCTTGCGCGCGGCGCCGGAAAAGGTCGCCGACCTCTACGCCAAGTTCGGACGGCTGGACGCGGCCGTCAACCAGGTCGTCAGCCCCGTCGTCAACCAGCAGGTCAAGGTGGTGTTCGGCCGCTATACGGCAGTGAAAGCGATCCAGGACCGCGGCGCGCTCAACAGCGCGATCAAGGACGCCATCTCGGACACGCTGAAATCCGACTCCATGATCATCGTCGAGAGTGTGCAACTGGAAAACATCGAATTCTCGGCGAACTATCTGCACTCGATCGAACAGCGCATGCTGGCCGAGGTCGAGGTGCAGAAGCTGCAGCAGAACGCCGAGCGCGAGAAGGTGCAGGCGCAGATCACCGTGACGCAGGCCAACGCGAAAGCCAACGCCGTCCGCGCCGAGGCCCAGGCCAACGCCGACGCCACGCGGCTGAACGGCGAAGCCCAGGCCTCCAACATCAAGCTCACCGGCGAAGCCCAGGCCGCCGCCATCGAAGCGCGCGCCAAAGCGCTCGGCACCAATCCGAACCTCGTCACCCTGGTGCAGGCCGAGCGCTGGAACGGCGTGCTGCCGACCACCATGGTGCCGGGCTCGGCGGTGCCGTTCGTGTCGGTAAAATAGGGTTTGAATAGATTTGGAACGTCACTGCGCGCAAACGCCGCGCGGGCGGCCGCAACTGGAGCCACGCAGTTTCGCTTCAGGCGGCGGTGCGCCGGACATCTTTGATGGTTACGTCCCCGGCCTTGTTTTCCTGTCCGGCTCCAATTTTGATCTCGATATGACAGCCGAGCGCGGTGAGAAAGCGCATCAGCCGTTCGAGGGAAACTTCGGTGAATTTGCCACCCAGAATTTTTGATAATTCGGGCTGAGTGGTTCCAATCCGCTGGGCGGCGGCGCGTTGGGTCAAACCGAGGGAGCCGATTGCCTTGTCCAGGCGAAGAACGAGCTCAGCCTTTAGAAAATGCTCTTCGGCATCGGGCAATCCGAGCTGGAGCCACACATTTCGCGTCGGGTCCTTGGCCGCGGGTGTCTTTGTCATCGCCGTCCTTCCATTTCCTTTTGCAGATCTTTCAGGCGCTTTTCGATCAAGTCGATGTCTGCCTTGGGCGTCGTGATGCCCTTCTTTGATTTCTTCTGGAACGCGTGCAGTACGTAGACCGCATCGGCGTAGCGCACCGTGTGTACCGCACGGTAGGCGTTGCCATCATGGCTTTCCCGCACCTCGATCATTGCTCCTCCGCCGAAGCCGCTAAGCGTCTTGGCCGTGGTCGAATGACGTTCGCCCATCTGTACCAAAAAAGCGCATAGCCCATCTGGCGCTGCACGGTCGGAGGAAACGCCATGAAGTTGGTCTTTGAGGGGTCCGCGCCAGATAAGCGGCCTCGGATCGTCAGCCCTTCGAACCATGACGAATTATGTGATATTTCACATCATTCGTCAACTGCGGTTTTTCGAGGTGGCGGGGCTAGTCGGAGGCCAATGGCGGATAGAACAAAATAGGAACTTTTTAGGATTTCGTGCTATGGAGATGGTACCCGTCAGAGCGACTCAACACCCATGGCCAAATCCACCCTCTCCTTTGTCTGCCAGAACTGCGGCGCGGCCTATAACCGCTGGCAGGGCAAGTGCGAGTCCTGCGGCGAGTGGAATACGCTGGCCGAGGAGGATACCGGCGCGACCACGATGCCGGTCTCGATCCGGTCAAAACGCAAGGGGCGGCTGTTCGCGCTGGAGACGCTGACCGGCAAGAGTTTTGAAGCCCCTCGCCTGCCCTCGGGCATGGCCGAGCTCGATCGCGTCACCGGCGGCGGGTTTGTGCGGGGCTCGGTGCTGCTGGTCGGCGGCGATCCCGGCATCGGCAAATCGACGTTGCTGACGCAGGCAACCTCGCTGATGGCGCGGGCCGGGCATCGCGCGGTGTATATTTCGGGCGAAGAAGCCGTCGCCCAGGTGCGGCTGCGCGCCGAGCGTTTGGGCCTTGCCGATGCGCCGGTGCAACTCGCCTCCGAAACCTCCGTCGAGGACATTGTCTCGACGCTGTCCGAAGGCGCGGTGCCGCGCCTGATCGTGATCGATTCCATCCAGACCATGTGGACCGACACGGTGGAATCCGCGCCCGGCACGGTGACGCAGGTACGCGCTTCGGCGCAGGCGCTTATTCGGTTTGCCAAGAAATCCGGTGCTGCGATCATCCTGGTCGGCCATGTCACCAAGGACGGCCAGATCGCGGGCCCCCGTGTGGTCGAACACATGGTCGATGCGGTGCTGTCGTTCGAAGGCGAAGGCTCGCAGCAATTCCGTATCCTGCGCGCGGTCAAGAACCGCTTCGGGCCGACCGACGAGATCGGCGTGTTCGAGATGACCGGCCTCGGCCTGCGCGAAGTCTCCAATCCGTCCGAGCTGTTTTTGTCGGAACGCGATCTCGGCAGTCCCGGCACCGCTGTGTTCGCAGGGATCGAGGGAACCCGCCCGGTGCTGGTGGAAATGCAGGCGCTGGTGGCGCCGACCTCGCTCGGCACCCCGCGCCGCGCGGTGGTGGGCTGGGACCCGAGCCGGCTGTCGATGGTGCTGGCGGTGCTGGAGGCCCATTGCGGCGTCAAACTGTCCGGCCATGACGTCTATCTGAACGTGGCGGGAGGCCTGCGTATCCAGGAGCCGGCGGCCGACCTTGCGGCTGCGGCCGCCCTGGTGTCGTCGCTGGTCAATGCGCCGCTGCCGACGGATGCGGTCTATTTCGGCGAGATCTCGCTGTCGGGGGCGGTCCGGCCAGTGGCGCAGACCTCGGCGCGGCTGAAGGAGGCCGCAAAACTCGGTTTCGGTCGTGCCGTGCTGCCCGAATCGGCCCGCGGCGAAGCCGGCGGCGATTCCGGCCTGTCGCTGTCAACCGTGGGCGGTTTGACCAGCCTGGTCGCCGATATCGCCGCGCGCGGCAGTCCCAAGGGAAACCACGAGGGAAACCGGGAGAGAAACCGGGAGCCTGCTGCGGCGGAGAAAAATGCCACACCTGCGAGATTCCGGCGTCAGGAAGGCTAGCGGGGGTGACGTTACGCGCCCTCGCCGCTATACAGCGCGCGCAGGGCGGGGGTTAGGTGATTTCCGGCCTTGCGGGAGGGGCCAACTCACCCTCACCTAGGGCGGCACCGACTTTGCCGATTCGCGGTTTTGACCTTTGATGCGGACCTGACCAGCCGATGCCGATAACGATCCTCGATCTCATCCTGCTCGCGGTGATGCTGATCTCCGGCCTGCTCGCGATGGTGCGCGGCTTCATGCGCGAGATCCTGTCGATCGCGGCCTGGGGCGCGGCCGCCCTGGTCACGCTTTATGCCTTCGGCAAGCTGCTGCCGACCGCGAAAACCTATTTCAACAACGACACCGTCGCGGCCGTCGTGGTGGTGGCCGGCGTATTCGTCGGCACCCTGATCGTGGTCTCCATCGTCACGGTTCGGATTTCCGACATGATCCTGGATTCCCGGATCGGGGCGCTCGATCGCACCCTGGGGTTCCTGTTCGGGCTGGCGCGGGGCCTTCTGATCGTGGTCGTCGCCTTCATGTTCTTCAGCTGGCTGGTGCCGGACAAGCAGCGGCCGGATTGGGTGACGGGGGCGAAGTCCCGGGTGGTGCTGCAGGGAACCGGCGATTGGCTGATGTCACTCTTGCCGGATGACCCCGAGAACACCATCTTGAAGAGATTCAAGAAGAATAAACCAGACGATGAACAGACTGACACCGATCCGGCTGCGGCGCCGAGCGGTGATGGCTATACCAAGCCTGCCCGCGACAGCCTTAAAAAGCTGATCGAGAAACCCGCGGTGCATTGATACGAGTTGATCCTTGGCCAGATGACACCGGCCAGAAGAGAGGCGCGATGGACTGTCAACAGGGCCCTTCCGATGATGCCGACCAATACAACCTGAATCTCGATCCTGTTCCAAATTTCCCGAATTTCGAACTGCGGAGCTCGGATCCGCAGAATCACTATTTGCTGGATTCCGATCTGGAAGGCGACACGTTGCGCGAGGAGTGCGGCGTGTTCGGCATCTTCGGCCACCCCGATGCCGCCGCCATCACCGCGCTCGGATTGCACGCGCTACAACATCGCGGCCAGGAAGCCGCCGGCATCGTCTCGTTCGACGGCAACCGGTTTCATTCCGAACGCCGGCTCGGCCTGGTCGGCGACACCTTCTCGCGCCGCGAAGTGATCGAGCGGCTGCCCGGCACAGCCGCGGTCGGCCATGTCCGCTACTCCACCACCGGTGCCACCATCCTGCGCAACGTGCAGCCGCTGTTCGCCGAGCTCAATGCCGGCGGCTTTGCGGTCGGCCATAACGGCAATCTCACCAACGGGCTGACCCTGCGCCGCGAACTGGTGCGCAACGGCGCCATGATGCAATCCACCACCGACACCGAAGTGATCCTGCATCTGGTCGCGCAGTCCAAGCGCAACCGCTTCATCGACCGCTTCATCGAGGCCCTGCGCGCGATCGAGGGCGCCTATTCGCTGGTGTCGCTGACCAACAAGAAGCTGATCGGGGCGCGCGATCCGCTCGGCATCCGCCCGCTGGTGATCGGCGATCTCGACGGCTGCCCGATTCTGGCGTCGGAAACCTGCGCGCTC
>NZ_DATHOP010000229.1:0-14814 GCF_035484855.1 Bradyrhizobium sp. | reverse complement strand
GATGAAAGTGTCCTTGCCGTCGCTCAGGCAGTCGACATCGATCTCGATGGCGTCCGTCAAATAACGGTCGAACAGCAGCGGATTGGTGCCGAGCACGGTGTTGATCTGGCCGGTCTTGTCGTTCGGATAGCGTGCCTTGACGTCGGCGGGCACCAGCTCCGGCAAGGTGCCGAGCAGGTAATCGCCGAGCTGGTTGTCCTCGCGGATGATCTGCATGGCGCGGCCGCCGAGCACATAGGACGGGCGCACCACCAGCGGCAGCCCGAGGCTGGCGGCCACCAGCCGGGCCTGCTCGACCGAATAGGCGATGCCGTTCTTCGGCTGCTTCAGCCGGAGCTTGTCGAGCACCCGCTTGAAGCGGTCGCGGTCTTCGGCGAGATCGATGGCATCGGGCGAGGTGCCGAGGATCGGCACATCGGCGGCTTCCAGCGCGCGGGCAAGCTTGAGCGGCGTCTGGCCGCCGAACTGCACGATCACGCCGTGCAGCGTGCCGTTCTGCCGCTCGGTCGAGATGATTTCCAGCACGTCCTCGGCGGTCAGCGGCTCGAAATACAGCAGGTCGGCGGTGTCGTAGTCGGTCGACACCGTTTCCGGATTGCAATTGATCATGATGGTTTCGTAGCCGGCATCGTGCAGCGCGAAGCAGGCATGGCAGCAGCAATAGTCGAACTCGATGCCCTGGCCGATCCGGTTCGGTCCGCCGCCGAGAATGATGACCTTCTGCTTGTCCGACGGCGCGCTCTCGTCCGCGAGCGTGCCTGCGAACGGCGTCTCATAGGTCGAATACATGTAGGCGGTGGGCGACGCGAATTCGGCAGCGCAGGTGTCGATGCGCTTGAACGCCGGGCGAACCCCGAGCGCGTGGCGCTTGGCGGTGATTTTGGCCTCGGTGGTCTGCGACAGCACCGCCAGCCGCGCGTCGGAAAAGCCCATCGCCTTCAAGGTCCGCATCCCGAAGGCGTTGCCCGGCAGGCCGTGCTGCTTGATCTTGCTCTCCATCTCGACGATGCCGCGCATCTCGGCGAGGAACCAGGGATCGATCTTGCAGGAGGTGAAAATCTCCTCGTCGGTCCAGCCGAGCCGCATCGCCTGCGCCACCTGCAGCAAACGATCCGGCGTCGGCGTGCCCAAGGCGGCGCGGATCGCGTTCTTGTCGTCGCTGCGGCCGAGCCCCTCGATCTCGATCTCGTCGAGGCCGGTCAGGCCGGTCTCCAGCCCGCGCAGCGCCTTTTGCAGGCTCTCCTGAAAGGTGCGGCCGATCGCCATCACTTCGCCGACCGACTTCATCGAGGTGGTCAGCGTGGTCGAGGCGCCCGGAAACTTTTCGAACGCAAAACGGGGTATCTTGACGACGACGTAATCGATGGTCGGCTCGAACGAGGCCGGCGTCGCGCCGCCGGTGATGTCGTTGGCGATCTCATCCAGCGTGTAGCCGACCGCAAGCTTGGCCGCGACCTTGGCGATCGGAAATCCGGTGGCCTTCGAGGCCAGCGCAGAGGAGCGCGACACCCGCGGGTTCATCTCGATCACGACCATGCGGCCGTCGGCCGGATTGACGCCGAACTGCACGTTGGAGCCGCCGGTCTCGACCCCGATCTCGCGCAGCACCGCCAGCGATGCGTCACGCATGATCTGGTACTCTTTATCCGTCAGCGTCAGCGCCGGCGCCACGGTGATGGAATCGCCGGTGTGCACGCCCATCGGGTCGAGGTTCTCGATCGAGCAGACGATGATGCAGTTATCCTTCTTGTCGCGCACCACCTCCATCTCGAACTCTTTCCAGCCCAGCACGCTTTCCTCGATCAGGACCTCGTTGGTGGGGGAAGCGTCGATGCCGCGCTCGACGATCTCGATGAACTCGGCCTTGGTGTAGGCGATGCCGCCGCCGGTGCCGCCCATGGTGAAGGAGGGGCGGATGATCGCGGGCAGCCCGATGTCGTCGAGCGCGCGCAGCGCGTCGGGCAGGTTCTTGGTCTGGATCGAGCGCGGCGTTTCCAGCCCGATCCGGGTCATGGCCTGCCGGAAACGGCCGCGGTCCTCGGCCTTGTCGATGGCGTCGGCGGTGGCGCCGATCATCTCGACGTCGAATTTGGCCAGCGTGCCTTGTTTGCGTAAGGACAGCGCGCAATTCAGCGCGGTCTGGCCGCCCATGGTCGGCAGCAGCGCGAAGCCGCCCGGGATGACGTAGCGTTCCTTCTCGATGATCTTGGCGACGATTTCCGGCGTGATCGGCTCGATATAGGTGGCGTCCGCCAGTTCCGGATCGGTCATGATGGTGGCCGGATTGGAATTGACCAGCACGATCCGAAAGCCCTCTTCCTTCAGGGTTTTCACCGCCTGGGTGCCCGAATAATCGAATTCGCAGGCCTGGCCGATCACGATCGGGCCGGCGCCGATGATCAGGATGGTCGAGATGTCGGTTCTTCTGGGCATCAAGTCTCACGGCGAACAGTGAATTGGGCACAAAAAAAGGGCGCGCCTGCCGCGCGTCCCTCCAGCCACAGCGCCAGGTTGCCCTCGCGCGCGGGTGGTCTTTAGACCAGATTCCGCAACCGCGAAAGGGTCTTAAGGCACTCGTCAACCGGCATTTTGGCCGTCCGCCAGCATATAGGGTTGCTATCGCGGTATTGCAGGGTCCGCCTGCGCTCTTTAGAGCTACGGCGGACAGGCCGGCGCGGCTGAGGTTGGCTTGCCAACCGAAGCTCGCGAAGCGAGCGAAGGTTGGAGGCCCGGCCTGGATTTGAACCAGGATAAGGAGCGATGCACTGCTCCCGCGTCGACGCTTTCCGCCACCGGGCCGCGCCGACCATCGCCGATCCCGCCCTGCTGGGCCACGCCTGACGCGGGTTAACCCTAACCGGCAGCCACGCCTGCGGGTGAGAACGCGAGCCGGGCGACGAATGTCATCCGCCACGGGTTGTGCCCGATATTGAAATGCGCGCGGGATGCGCTGAATCCGGCGGCCGAAAGTTTTGCGATCATCTCGGCTTCGGAATAGCGCTGCAGTCCGACCTTGGCGCGCAATTGCCGGTAATCCGACAGCGCCGTGGAAACCAGCCCGATCAGGGCGTCCTTCAGAAAACCGTGCTTGGCCGCGAAGCGCAACAGCGCGAACACGTCCCTCGGCATGCCGACCTCCGGGCGCAGGATATCGCCCAGGATCAGCCGGCCGCCCGGCTTCAGCTGCCGCTTGATGACCGCCAAGGCTGCGTCGAGTTCGGCCGCCGTCATGTACTGGGCGACCGAATTCATCACCACCAGGTCGACCGACTTCTCCGGCATTTTCCTGACATCGTCGAGCGAGCGCACCCGGATTTTCGTGTTCGGGGCAAAGCGGGCGATCAGCCGGCCGCGCACGCCGGGCGCAGGCTCGGCCAGGATCAGCTGGCCGCAGGCCTCCGCGACCTTGGCCGCCGACAGCGCTTCGCCGCAGGAGTAATCCAGCACGACCGCGTCGGGCGAGGAGATGTAGCCGATGATGTCCCGGGCGATCAGCTCGAAATGCAGGTCGCGGTGGTGCCGGCTCGCATAGATCGTATGCGTCGAATCGTAATAGTCGATCCAGTCGTCCATGGGCGCGAGCGGTCCGGTAAATCCGGGTTCCTGCCGGGAACCGGCGGTTACGTGATGCGTTAGATGGTCCGGCGACCCCTGTCCATGCCGTCAATCGTCGGGTCTCCTAACAGGAAGGTGCTTCGTGAGCAAAGCCAAGGCTGACAACAAAGTTTCCCCCGACCTCGATACGCCTACCGATATGCCGCAAGCCGCGGTCGACAAGATCTCGGCGGCGCTCAACACGCTGTTGGCCGATGCCTTCGCGCTGTACCTCAAGACCAAGAATTTCCACTGGCACGTCAGCGGCCGGCATTTCCGCGACTATCATCTGATGCTCGACGAGCAGTCGGATGCGATCTTCGCCACCACCGACCAATTGGCCGAGCGCGTCCGCAAGCTCGGCGGCGTCACGCTGCGCTCGATCGGACAGATCGGCAAGCTGCAGACCATCCAGGACAACGACGAAAATTATGTGCCGCCGCGCGAGATGCTGCGCGAATTGATGGAAGACAACAAGCACATGGCCGCCGCGATGCGCAAGGCGCACAAGCTCTGCGACGATCACGAGGATTCCGGCACTGCAGGCTTGCTCGAAACCTTCATCGACGAGACCGAGCGCCGCACCTGGTTCCTGTTCGAGGCGAGCCGCCAGGAAGGCAGCAACGCGGCGTAGCGCGCTTCCGTCATTCCGGGATGGTCCGAAGGACCAGACCTGGAATCTCGAGATTCCGGGTTCGATGCTTCGCATCGCCCCGGAATGACGACATCTAAATCGATTCGATGTTATCGCTTGCTTCGAACAGCGCTAGCGTTTCCGGGACCGCCGCAAGGACCGCAACAATCCCGTAAAGGCGGGGGTAGCTGTCTGCAATTCCTCGAAGTTCAGCTTCGAGATCATCAGCAGTTTCTGCTCGCCTTTTCGCGTCATGTTCAGCAGCATGCGCCTGCCGTCATCGTCGTCGGCGATCCTTCGCAAGAGCCCGAGCCTTGCCATGCGGTCGACCAGCTCGACGGCGGTGTGATGCCGGATCAGGAGAAAATCGGCCAGGCCGCCGACGGAAATAGGCTTGCTGCGGGAAAAACCCTTGATGGCGAGAAGCGCCTGGTGCTGTTGCGGTGTCAGCCCGGCCTTTTGCGCGGCCGCTTCGCTGAATGACAGAAATTTTCGCAACCGGTAGCGAAACTGGGCCAGCGCCTGGTAATCGACGTCCTGGAGCAAGCCACCCCTGGCTGGCATCTTGCTGGCCCGGACAGGCGCCTCGCGCCGGCCCGGCGGTTTCGATTGAAGCATCCCGACGCTCCCCGCCCGATCGCGAGGACCATCATACCATCGACGGAGGTTTGCGCCTACTTGCTGCCGGCCTGCTTCAACAGGTCCAGGAGAAGGCCCTGAACGGGGACCGGAATCCGGGCATTTTTCCGGCGGATCGATCTTTCCAGCGCTTCCGCAATTTCCGCCGTCGTGAATTCCCCGGCCGATGAGCTGGCGATGATATCCCGCCACATCGTCGACAACGACTTACCGGCATGGAATGGCCGCTCGATGACGACCCCTTGGGACCTCGCCCACCGGACAATCTCGTCGACGGTCTGCGGGCCGCAATTGCGGGCGCCCTGCAGGTCGCTGTAGCCGATCTTTCGAAGCAGGCTGGGGGATGGAGTCCATCTGCCCTTGGGTGGATATTCTCCGGTCAGATCCGCGGCCAGACATTTCAGGACATTCTCGGCACGACCGCTCAAGACGTCCGCCTCGGCCGGAGCCTTGGAAATTTCCTTCAGCGCCGAAGAAGCCCGTCTCGATCCGGCAAAGCCGCGGCCGGCGGCAGGCGGGTTTTCGCGATGCAACGAAATCGTCGCGGCGGGACCGGCGCCGACGTCGCGTTTCGCGGCCGCCGCTCCGGCTTTTCCGCGCCAGGAACTTCGCTCCTTCGCGTTCGCGGCTTTCAATCTCCGCAGCATTTTCGTGTCCAGTCGGGGAACAGGACGCGCCCCGCGCCCATGGCACCGTGCCCACTTTCGCGCCACAGCGGCGGCATATCACGATTTCCGGAAATATATCGTAATACGATATGATATTGCACGCCCATTTGACCGCACTTCGACGAAAGCGACATTGGACGAAAGTGACATTGACAGAGTTGTTGCGAAAGGAATTGCTAGCCGGCAAGACCGCGCGACCCAGTTCGTACTTTGGCGGTGCGTTGCCGGCTGATCCTCGCGATCCAGCGGCAAGCGCAGCCGCGCGCTGAAAAAATCCATGGGAGGATCACGTATCATGAGCAGAAAATTTTTCGAGCGAGATGTCAACGCAAGCGTGTCGCGTCGTACGCTGTTGCAGGCTGGAGCGGGTCTGATGGGTGGCGCGCTGCTGCCCGCCAGCGTGATCGGACCGGCGTTCGCCGAGGACAAGCCGGCGATCGGCACCTGGCCGGCCGGCTCGGAGGGTAACACTGTGTTCATCGGCGCCTCGGTGCCGCGCACCGGCACCTATGCGGTACAGGGCGAAGACGAACTCAAGGGCTATCAGCTCGCGATCGAGCACATCAACGAAGGCAACGAGCTGGTCCAGAAGATCTCGCCCAAGACCAAGAAGGGCGTGCTTGGCAAGCAGCTGACACTCGGCGTCGCCGACTCCGGGGCCAAGCCGAACGACGCGGTGCAGGCGCAGCAGCGCTTTATCTCCGAAAACAAGGCGGTGATGATCACCGGCGGCACCTCGAGCGCGGTTGCGGTCGCGCTCAACAAGCTGGCGCAGCGCGAAAAGGTGCTGTTCGTCTGCGGTATCTCCGGTTCGAACGACACCACCGGCAAGGACTGCGTGCGTTACGGCGTCCGCCAGAATTTCTTCGGCCAGACCGCGTCGGCGGCCATTGCGCCGGTTCTTGTCAAGGCGTTCGGCAAGAACAAGAAGGTGGCGTACATGACGCCGGACTACACCTACGGTCACACCGTCACGAAGTCGATGCAGGACAACACCGCGGCCGACGGCTGGACCACGGTGACCAATCAGGTCTCGCCGCTGGGCGCGCCGGACTTCTCGTCCTATCTGCTCAACGTCGCCAATTCCGGCGCCGACATTCTGCTCAACGTCAACTGGGGTCATGACGCGGTGCTCTCGATCCAGCAGGCCAAGCAATTCGGCGTGCTCGACAAGATGAAGCTCGTCGTTCCCTATCAGGTGCCGTTCCTGGCGCGCGAAACCGGCGGCCTGATGCAGGGCGTCTATGCGGCCACCGATTACTGGTGGACGGTGGAGGACAAGTACCCGCTCGCCAAGATGTTCAACGCCGCCTTCGAGAAGAAATACAACTACAAGCCGGAATGGGGCGCGGAGAATGCCTACATCAGTTTCGTGCACTGGGCGCGCATGGTCGAAGAAGCGGGCAGCTTCTATCCGCCCGACGTCATCAAGATCTATGAGAAGGAAGAAGTGATTCCCTCTCTGGTCGGCGACGTCTATTACCGCAAGGAAGACCACCAGTGCGTCCGCCCGGTGATCATCGTCAAGGGCAAGCTCGAGAAGGACATGAAGGGCAAGGAAGATTACTACGACATTGTCGAAATCGTACCCGGCAAGGGCCTGATGCAGAAGCCCGACGCATTCGGCTGCAACCTCGGCGACTATACCTGAGCGGCTAGAGGCCTGGCGCCGTGGGCAGCATCACACTGCCCGCGGCGCTTGTTTTTTTGTCTATGCGCCGCGAAGATAGCCGGCCCGCTATCACGCGCAACGATTGTCGATCATGATCAATTGGCCGAATTTCATTTCGCAGGTTTTCAACGGGTTGGCGCTTGGCGCCCTGCTGGCGCTGATCAGTTCTGGGCTGACCATCATTTACGGCACGCTCGGCGTCCTCAATCTCGCGCACGGCGCCATGTTCATGCTCGGCGGCTATGCCGGCTACGTCGCTTACCAGTACACCGATTCCTATATCGTCGCGGTGATCGCCGGATCGCTCTTTGTCATGGTCCTGGGCGTGGTGATGGAGCGCGTCATCATCCGTCACTTCTATAGCCGCCCGCACGAGGACCAGTTGCTGGTCACCTTCGGGCTTGGCATCTGCTTCGTCGAGATCGTGCGGCTGATCTTCTCCAGCCAGTCGCTGCTGGTGCCGCCGCCGCCGTTGCTTCGAGGCATCACCTCGCTCGGCTTCATGTTTTACCCGACCTATCGGCTCGCCGTCGTCGGCATCGTCGCGGTGGCGCTCGGCGCCCTGTTCGTCGTGCTGTATCGTACGAGGTTGGGCATGATCGTGCGCGCCGGCATCGAGGATTCCGTGATGGTGGATTCGCTCGGTATCAATGTCTATCGCGTCTTCATGATCGTGTTCGGCATCGGCGCGATGGCTGCCGGCTTTGCCGGCATCGTCAACGCGCCGGTGGTCTCGCTGACCCCCGGCGTCGGCGACGACATCCTGGTCGAAACCTTCGTGGTGGTGGTGATCGGCGGCGTCGGCTCGTTTCCGGGCGCAGTCCTCGGCGGCCTGATCGCCGGCGAGATCATCAGCGTCACCTCGATGTTCAATCCCGGCTACGCCTATGTGATGCTGTTCGCGGTGATGACGCTGGTACTGGTGGTCCGGCCGCACGGCCTGCTTGGCGTGCAGGGCCGCGAATGAACGTGGTCCGATAATGCTCAAACAACGCCCATTCCTGATCGAGACGCTGACGGCGATTGGCCTGATCGTGGCGCCCTTCGTGCTGCCCCATCTCGGATTCGCGCCCAATACCGTGAACCGCATCCTGGTCTGGGGCCTGTTCGGGATCGGCTTCGACATCCTGTTCGGATTTACCGGGCTGTTGTCGTTCGGCCAGTCGGCCTTCTACGGCACCGGCGGTTTCGTTGCGGCCTATCTCCTGACCCGGGCGGGATTTCCCAACGTCCTGCTGGCGCTCGTCATCGGCATGATCGCGGCTGCCGCGGTCGGCTATCTGGTCGGGCTGATCGCATTGCGGCGCACCGGCATCTATTTCGCGATGATCACGGTGGCGATCGCCGAGGTGTTCTTTTTCGTCGAGTTCAATCCGCTGGCCGACTGGACCGGGGGCGAGAATGGTCTGCCCGGCGTGCCGACGCCGAGTTTCAATTTCGGCTTCACGACGCTCCACTTCACCACCGGCTGGTCGCTCTACCAGTTCCTGGCGCTGTGCTATTTCATCGGCATCGTGATCGCGCTGCGGATCGTGCGTTCGCCGGTCGGCGCCATCCTGAGCGCGATCCGGGACAATCCGCTGCGGGCAACCGCGGTCGGTCACAACATCCACAGCTACAAGCTCGCAGCTTTCGTGATCGCCGCGGCCTATGCCGGCTTCGCGGGCGGTCTGCTCGGCGTGCTGCAGGCCTTCATGCCGCCCGACGCCTTCACCTTCGACACCTCGGGCCAATTGGTGATGCAGACCGCGATCGGCGGCAGAGGCACGCTGTTCGGCCCGCTGCTCGGCGCCACGATCTGGCTGTTCCTGCAGGATTTCCTGCAGCAGGCGCTAGGCCTCGGCGCGGCGTGGAAACTGGTGCTCGGCATCGTCTTCGTGCTGCTGGTCTGCTTCCTGCGCCGCGGCATCATCGGCGGCCTCGAGGATCTCTACGGCTGGATTTCTGGCAAGCGAGAACAGGCTGAGCCGGCCGAGCCTGTGGCCATGCCCGACATCATCGCCAGTGGCGAGCCGAAGGCCGTGGAAGCCGCCGTCGCCAGCAAGCCGTCGCCTGCGGCGACGCGCCCACCTGCCGCCGGCGACCGGTCCGGCCCGATCCTGCAGGCGAGCGGCCTGACCAAGCGTTTCGGCGGCATCGTCGCCAACAGCGATATCGATTTCACCGTCAACCGCGGCGAGTTGCGCGGAATCATCGGGCCCAACGGCGCCGGCAAGTCGACCTTCTTCAAGATGCTGACTTGCGAATTCCAGCCGACCTCCGGCAAGATCGTGTTTGACGGGCGCGACATCACCGGCATGAGCGTGACCGACGTCTGCCAGCTCGGCCTGACCAAGAGCTATCAGGTCAACCAGCTCTTCACCGGGCTGACGGTTCGCGAAAATGTCGTGATCGCCGCGCTCGCCGAACGGCGCGGAAAGTTCAAGCTCGACCTGTTCCGCAGCCTGGACCATATCCCGGGCCTGAACGAACTGGTGGAACACACCCTCGAGCTGGTCGATCTCGCCTCGCGGCCCGACACGCCGGTGTCGCAGCTCGCCTACGGCGAAAAACGGCGGCTGGAGATCGGTCTCGCCCTGGCCACTTCGCCGACCCTGTTGTTGCTCGACGAGCCGCTGGCCGGCATGAGTCCCCACGAGCGGGTGGAAACCGTCAAGCTGCTGAAATCGATCAGCCGCGGCCGCACCATGATCGTCATCGATCACGACATGGATGCGCTGTTCGAGATAACCGAGCGCGTCACCGTGCTGCAGGAGGGCCGTGTGCTGGTCGAGGGGACGCCCGACCAGATCAGGAACAACGCCACGGTGCAGGAGGCCTATCTCGGCGGCGTGCATGGAGTGCTTGCCGCATGAACCTGCTCGAGGCCTCCGGCCTGAACAGCTATTACGGGGATTCCCACATCCTGTTCGATGTCTCGCTGCGTGTCGCGAAGAACGAGGTGGTGGGACTGCTCGGCCGCAACGGCGCCGGCAAGAGTACGACCCTGAAGAGCCTGATGGGCGTGCTGACGCCGCGCAGCGGCAAGGTGATGTTCGACGGCGTCGATATCGCGGGCAAGAAGAGCCATGCCATCGCTTTAGCCGGCATGCAGCTCGTGCACGAAGAGCGCCGGATTTTCGGCAGCCTCAATGTCGAGGAGAATCTGGTCCTGGCCGGGCTGACCGCGTCGAAGCGCTGGCCGCTGGAGCGGGTCTACGAGATGTTCCCGCGGCTCAAGGAGCGGCGCGGCAGCCGCGGCACGGATCTCTCCGGCGGCGAGCAGCAGATGCTGGCGATCGCGCGCGCGCTGGTGCGCGACCCCAAGATCGTCCTGCTCGATGAGCCGTTCGAGGGGCTCGCGCCCGTCATCGTCCGCGACCTGATGGCGGCGTGCCGCAATCTCGCCGCTGAGGGCCAGACCATCGTGCTGGTGGAACAGAATCTGGCCGCGATGCTCTCGCTGGCGCAGCGGGTCTACATCATCAACAACGGGCACATCGTCCACGAGGGCCCGGCTGACGAAATCAAGGCGCAACCGGAAGTCTTGCAGCGCTACCTCGGCGTCTGACGCCCGCGAACATTTCAAGCAGCAAATGCGTAGGGTGGGCATTCTTGATGCCCACCGTCGGAATCGCGGAGCTCGATGGTGGGCATCAAGAATGCCCACCCTACGTCCCGCCACGATTCACGCTCTCAGGATATGCCGACAGGTGCCGCGCACGTACGCCGATGGGACGAAGGTCGAATAGGCCCGCAAGGGTTTCCATTCGCTCAACGATCCCGAAAATGGCTATGCTGGCGGATAACAGGCGGTCCTGGATTCGAAATCCGCGAACCACCTGACCACAGGCGAGGAAACCGCACATTCGTGCCCGGGCTCGATCCGGGGACGAGTCCCGATCGTCGGGAAAAGATGCATCCGCCGTCCTCCGGGGTTGCAGGCCGCATGAACGAGAGCATCTCCTCGCCTTTCATCAGGTACCCGATCGGCACGTCGTTGCTGATGGCCGGCATCCTGTTCGTCGGCCTCGTCGCCTATCCCCTGCTCCCCGTGGCGCCGCTGCCACAGGTCGATTTTCCGACCATCCAGGTCTCGGCGAGTTTGCCAGGCGGCAGCCCCGAGACCATGGCGTCCTCGGTGGCGCAGCCGCTGGAGCGCCAGCTCGCGCAGATCCCCGGCATCGCGCAGATGACCTCGACGAGCTCGCTGGGCTCGACCGCGGTGACGATCCAGTTCGATCTCAACCGCAGCATCGACGGCGCGGCCAACGACATCCAGGCGGCCATCAACGCCGCCAGCGGGCAATTGCCGAAGAACCTGCCGTCGCCGCCGACCTATCGCAAGGTCAATCCGGCGGACTCGCCGATCCTGCTGTTGGGAGCGACCTCGGATTCGCTGCCGCTGATCCAGGTGAGCGACGCGGTCGACGCCCAGCTCGGCCAGCAGATCAGCCAGATTTCCGGCGTGGCCCAGGTCTTCATCGGCGGCCAGCAGAAGCCCGCGATCCGGGTTCAGGTCGACCCGGCGAAACTGGTGGCCAAGGGCCTGTCGCTGGAAGACGTCCGCAACCAGATCGCGGTCACGACCGTCGACAGCCCGAAGGGCAACATCGACGGCGACAAGCGCGCCTACACGATCTACGCTAACGACCAGCTGCTCGATCCCGACGCCTGGAACGACGTCGTCATCGCCTATCGCAACGGCGGCCCGCTGCGGATCCGCGACATCGGCCGGGCCGTCGCGGGCCCCGAGGACATGAAGCAGGCGGCCTGGGCCGACGGCAAGCGCGGCGTCTTCCTCGTGATCTTCAAGCAGCCCGGCGCCAACGTCATCGCGACCGTCGACCGGATCAAGGCGCAGTTGCCGCGGCTGATCGCGCAGATTCCGCCGGCAATCAGGATCAAGATCATCAGCGACCAGACGCTGACCATCCGCGCCGCCGTCGAGGACGTGCAGATCACACTGCTGATCACCATCGGGCTGGTGGTCATGGTGATCTTCATCTTCCTGCGCAGCTTCTGGGCCACCGTGATTCCGGCGGTGACGGTGCCGCTGGCGCTGCTCGGCGCCTGCGCGCTGATGTGGGTGTTCGGCTATACGCTGGACAATCTGTCGCTGATGGCGCTCACCATCGCCGTCGGCTTCGTGGTCGACGACGCCATCGTGATGCTGGAGAACATCACGCGCTATGTCGAGGAAGGCGAAAGGCCGCTGGCTGCGGCCTTCAAGGGCGCCAGCGAAATCGGCTTCACCATCGTCTCGATCAGCGTCTCGCTGGTGGCCGTTCTGATCCCGCTGCTCTTGATGGGCGGCATCATCGGGCGGCTGTTCCGCGAATTCGCGGTGACGCTGGCGATGGCGATTTTCGTCTCGCTGGTGGTGTCGCTGTCGCTGACGCCGATGATGGCCTCGCGCTTCCTGCGCGCGCGCAGCGAGACCAGACACGGAAAATTCTATCAGTGGAGCGAGCGGGCCTTCGAGGCGATGCTGCACGCCTATGAGCGTGGCCTCGATCGCGCGCTGCTCTGGAAACGGACGACGCTCTTCATCTTCTTCGCAACGCTGGCGCTATCGGTCTATCTGTTCGTCATCATTCCCAAGGGATTCTTTCCGCAGCAGGACAACGGGTTTCTCACCGGGACCTCGGAGGCGGGGCAGGATATCTCCTTTGCCGACATGAAGCGGCATCAGGAAGAACTGAGCCAGATCGTGCTGGCCGATCCCGACGTCGACAGCATCGCGATGTTCATCGGCGGCGGCGGCACCGCGCTCAATTCGGGGCGCATGTATGTGACGCTGAAGCCGCACGAGCAGCGGACCGCCAATGCGCAGCAGATCATCTCGCGGCTGCGTCCGAAGCTGGATAAGGTCCAGGGCGCCAGGCTCTATATGCAGGCTTCCCAGGACGTGCGCCTCGGCGGCCGCGCCACGCGGACCCAGTTCGAATTCACGCTGCAGGATGCCAATCTCGACGAGCTGAACGAGTGGGCGCCGAAAATCCTGGCCGCGATGCAGAAGCTGCCGCAATTGCGCGACGTTGCCACCGACCAGCAGACCCAGGGCACCACGCTGACGCTGACGATCGATCGCGACACCGCCTCGCGCTACGGCATCTACCCGCAGCTGATCGACGACACGCTGTACGACGCGTTCGGCCAGCGCCAGGTGACGCAATATTTCACCCAGCTCAACAGCTATCACGTGGTCGAGGAAATCCTCCCCGAGCTGCAGGGCAAGGTCGACACCCTCGACAAGCTCTACATCAAGTCGCCGCTGACCGGCGACCAGGTGCCGCTGTCGGTGTTCTGCAAATGGACGACGATACCGGTGCGCCCGCTCGCGATCGCGCATCAGGGGCAGTTTCCGGCGATCACCATCAGCTTCAATCTCGGCGAGAACGTAGCGCTGGGCCAGGCCACCGACGCGGTGCAGAAGACGGTGTACGATCTCGGCACGCCGGCCACGCTCGCCTCGAGCTTCCAGGGCACCGCGCAGGCGTTCCAGCAATCGCTCGGCACCGTGCCGCTGTTGATCCTGGCGGCGCTGGTGGTGGTCTATTTGATCCTCGGCGTGCTCTATGAGAGCTACATCCACCCGCTCACCATTCTTTCGACGCTGCCCTCGGCCGGCGTCGGCGCGCTGGCGATCCTGATGCTGTTCGGATTCGACTTCAGCCTGATCGCGCTGATCGGCATCATCCTGTTGATCGGCATCGTCAAGAAGAACGGCATCATGATGGTCGATTTCGCGATCGCCGCCGAGCGCGAAGAGCATCTGTCGCCGGAGCAATCGATCCGCAAGGCGGCCTTGCTGCGGTTTCGCCCGATCATGATGACGACGATGGCGGCGATGCTCGGCGGCGTGCCGCTGATGCTGGGCACCGGCACCGGATCGGAAATCCGCCAGCCGCTGGGTTATGCGATGGTCGGCGGCCTACTCGTCAGCCAGGCGCTGACGCTGTTCACCACGCCGGTGGTGTATCTCTATCTCGACAATTTTTCCAATGCGCTGACGCGCTGGATGCAGAGCGATAAGCCCGAGGAGCCGGCAACAATGGAGGATTCGCAAAAAGTCGCCGCCGAATAACTGCAACCGGCGTAGCGAGTCTGGATTGCGTAGGGTGGGCATTCTTCATGCCCACCATCGGCATTCCCGTGTTCGACGGTGGGCATGAAGAATGCCCACCCTACGGTTTGTGCCGGGTTTCTCGCCTCCACAATCTCACCAGCGGCCCGCCCGCGCCCAGCACCGGATCGCTCTTCGGCAGTTCGACCAGCGGAATCGTCTTGAGCGCCTTGGCGTGGTTTTCGGGCGTCGGCCGCGTGACCTGCATTTTCGCTCCCGGCGGATAGGCGCCGACCACGGAAAAATCCGCACTCGCTGACAGGCATTGGTGCCCGGTGCCGGCGGGCAGGATGGCGATGTCGCCCGCTCTGACCTCGATCTCCTGACCGCTGTTACCGCCGAAGCGCACCCGCGCTTGTCCCCGCGCGATGCCGAGCGCTTCGTGCACCGTGGCGTGGTAGTGCGGAAAATCATAGACGCCGTTGCGCCACATATCGCCCCAGCCATTGGTGCCGAACAGGCCCTCGATGGTCTTCTCGGGATGGCCGTGTTCGACGTC
>NZ_DATHOP010000228.1:0-3730 GCF_035484855.1 Bradyrhizobium sp. | reverse complement strand
TTTGGCGCATTGCTGGTGATCGGGTCCTGCCTGATGTGGTTTGGCAAGCCCGGGGATCCCGGCGTCATTCCGCCGTTGCTGTTCGCGTACGCCGTGGCGACCGTGGGTGCTGAATTCGCCACCGTCTTCAACAATGCGATGATGCCGACGCTGGTGCCGCCGGACAAGATCGGGCGGCTATCAGGGACCGGCTGGGCCACCGGCTATGTCGGCGGCATCCTCAGTCTCATTCTCGTGCTCGGCTTTCTGGCCGCCAATCCCGAGACCGGGCGCACGCTGTTCGGATTCATGCCGCTGTTCGGTCTCGATCCTGTCTCCCATCAGGGCGACCGCATCAGCGGACCGCTGACCGGCATCTGGTTCGTCATCTTTGTGCTGCCGATGTTTTTGCTGACGCCGGATTATCCCGCCAGGCGCTCGGCGCGCGAAGCCGTGCGCGAGGGTTTGAGTGAGCTTCGGGAAACGCTGCGCGAATTACCCAGGCAGAAATCGATGGCGGCATTTTTGCTCGCCAACATGATCTATTCGGATGGCCTGGTGTCGCTGTTTGCGTTCGGTGGCATCTATGCTGCCGGCACTTTCGGCTGGAACACGATCCAGATCGGCAGTTTTAGTATCATACTGGCCATCGCGGGCACCCTTGGGGCCTGGATCGGCGGCAAGCTCGACGATGCGCTGGGGCCAAAGCGCGTGATCGCGGGCAGCATGCTGCTGTTGCTGCTGGCGATCGTCGCTATCCTGCTGGTGGACAAGGATTCGATCCTGTTCATCAAGGTCGCGGCCCCCGCACCCGGTGGCGCGCTGTTCTCCGGCGCCGCGGAACGGGCGTATCTGGTGCTGGGATGCCTGATCGGTATGGCCGGCGGCCCGCTGCAAGCGGCGTCGCGCACGCTGCTGATACGGATGGCGCCGAAAGATCGTATCGCGCAATATTTCGGGCTGTTCGCGCTGACTGGAAAGGTCACATCCTTCATCGGACCGCTGCTGATTGGTGTCATCACGGCGATAACCGAGAGCCAGAAGGCCGGCATGGCGGTGCTGGTGCTGTTTTTCGTCGCGGGACTGGGGTTGCTGGCGAGGGTGCGGGATTAGAGGCGCTCAACGTCCGTCACCCTGAGGTGCGAGCCCTTGCGAGCCTCGAAGGGCGACGGACAGACGCGCATGCCGCTCATCCTTCGAGGCTCGGCGCAAGAGCGCCGAGCACCTCAGGATGACGACGTTGTTGCGGCTCTCAGTGCCTGAAATGCCGCACGCCCGTAAACACCATGGCGATGCCGGCGTCGTCGGCGGCCTTGATCACTTCCTCGTCGCGGATCGATCCGCCGGGCTGGATCACGGCCGTGGCGCCGGCCTCGATTGCGACCAACAGGCCATCGGCGAACGGGAAGAACGCGTCGGACGCCACCACCGAGCCCTTGGTCATGGGCTCGGCGAGTTTTGCCTCGATCGCCGCATCCTGCGCCTTGCGCGCGGCGATCCGCGAGGCATCCACCCGGCTCATCTGGCCGGCACCGATGCCGACGGTGGCAAGATCCTTGGCATAGACGATGGTGTTCGACTTGACATGCTTGGCGACGCGGAATGCGAATTTGAGGTCGCGCAATTCGGCCTCCGTCGGCGCGCGCTTTGTCACCGCCTTCAGCGCGATGTCGTCGACCACGGCGTTGTCGCGGCTCTGCACCAGCAAGCCGCCGGCCACCGTCTTCGCGGTCAGGCCCGCCGCGCGCGGATCGGGCAGGCTGCCCGCCAGCAGCAGGCGCAAATTGCGCCGCTTGGCGATGATCGCAATCGCCTCTTCGGTCGCATCGGGGGCGATGATGACCTCGGTCAGGATTTCCGTGATGACGCGCGCGGTCTCCGCATCGAGCGTGCGGTTGACGGCGATGATGCCGCCATAGGGCGATTGGGTGTCGCAGGCGAACGCCTTGCGGTAGGCGTTGACGAGATCGGCTCCTTCGGCGACCCCGCAGGGGTTGGCGTGCTTGACGATGACGCACGCCGCGGTGCGCTTGGGGTCGAACTCGGCGATGCATTCATAGGCCGCATCGGTGTCGTTGATGTTGTTGTAGGATAATTCCTTGCCCTGCAGCTGCCGCGCGGTGGCGACGCCCGGCCGCTTGTCGGGCGTGCGGTAGAACGCAGCCGTCTGATGCGGGTTCTCGCCATAACGCAGCGCCTGGATCAGCTTGCCGCCGAAGGCGCGATAATCCGGCGCTTCGGTCTTGTTCTGAAGCGCGAACCAGTTCGAGATCGCTGCGTCATAGGCGCCGGTCCGGGCATAGGCCTTTGCCGCGAGCCGCCGCCGCAGCGACAACGTCGTCGCGCCGGCATGGGCGGCGAGTTCGTCGAGCACGATCCGGTAATCTGCGGGCTCGACCACGACCGCGACGTCGTCGTGGTTCTTCGCCGCCGCCCGGATCATGGCCGGACCGCCGATGTCGATGTTCTCGATGCACTCTTCGAAACCGGCGCCTTTGTCGACGGTCGCCTCGAACGGATAGAGATTGACGACCAGAAGATCGATCGGCGCGATGCCGTGCGCCTGCATCGCCTGCTTGTGCTCGGCGTTGTCGCGGATCGCCAGCAGTCCGCCATGCACTTTTGGGTGCAGCGTCTTGACCCGGCCATCCATCATCTCGGGAAAGCCCGTCAGCTCCGAAACATCCCTGACCTTCAATCCGGCGTCCGCGATCGCCTTCGCGGTGCCGCCGGTGGAAACCAGTTCGATGCCGTAGCCGGCCAGCGCGCGGGCGAATTCGATCAGTCCGGTCTTGTCGGAAACGGACAACAAGGCACGTGTTACGCGGCGCGGATGGTCGGTCATGAGCGGTGTCCTGCAGGGTAAGGGCGCCGGGTAGCACGGTTCTGCCGGCCACGGAACCGGGGTCGGCGGATACCTGATGCGTTGGCCACAGGAAGCGATAAGTGCACCACGATCGCTCGACGCTTACTGTGCATGGGGTCGTTTTCGCGATTTTGTGTCCAGGCCCTGCGGTTGCCGCCCATGGCGTATCGAAGACAGGATTTACAGCGGCAGTTCCGGCTCGCGGCGGGCGTTGCGCCGGGCCGCGGTGGCGGAGGCCGAGGTCGAGGAGCGCACAAAACTCCAGCGCACCGAGGGAGCGTGCCGGGAATCCTGCCGGATCACGATCTGGGCGGTGCGGCGCGGGCCGTCATTGCCGGCCAGGAACACGCTGTCCTCCAGGTCGACCTTGTCGTCGAGCGCCTCGAAGGTCCAGACGTCGCGGTTCGGCAGCACCAGCATGACGCCGCGCGCGTCGCTGAGCCGGCTCGCCTTCACCGACGGATGCAGATGAAACCGCAGGGCATAGTCGGTCTCGTTGCCCTTGATCCGCGCGCCCGGCGCCGGCGACACCGTATCCTCGCCATCGAGCCGCGTGCCGTCATGGGCGACCATCAGCACCCGGCGATGCACCACGCCGAATCGCGCCAGATAGCCGTCATGCGACGTGGTCAGCAGCACGCCGTTGGCGACCACTTCGCGATAGCTTTCCACATTGGCCGGGCCGCTGATTACGGGGGCGCCCTGCAGGAACCGCTTCATCGCCGAGAGCTCGACGAATTGGCAGGATGAAGTGTCGTGATAGGTCAGCGTCGAATGCGCCGCCGTGCTGCGCGCAAAGACACGCCAATTGTCACGGCCGGTAGCCGGCATGCCGCAATTGACGAGGATTCGGTTTGGTCCGGACGATAGTTCGAACGAGAGGCA
>NZ_DATHOP010000227.1:0-21242 GCF_035484855.1 Bradyrhizobium sp. | reverse complement strand
GTACCGACTACACTATGCGGGCGACTTCACCCGCGGGAGACCATGATGCCCAACGACACCCGAGAATTGCCGGCAGCCAGTGACGGCCTCACCCGCTTTCTCGGCGGTTCGCCGCTGATGGTCGTGTTTCGGCTGGTCCTGCTGTCGATCCTGGTCGGCGTGGTGCTGGCGGCCATCGGCTTCGACCCCTGGAATATCCTCAACAGCATCGAGCTGTTGTTCCGGCGGCTGTGGAATCTCGGCTTCGATGCCATCAACTGGCTGTGGCGCTACTTCCTGCTCGGCGCCGTCATCGTCATCCCGGTCTGGCTGTTGACGCGAATGTTCGGCACGCCGCGCGGCCGATAGACGCGGAGCGCCCATCGCTTGCTAGTTCCTTCATCGAAGGTCACGACCGCGCGGGTGTTCGCCATCGCAGGGCCGGCGATGATCGCGAACCTGACGACGCCCCTGATCGGCGTCGTCGCGACGATCGCGATCGGGCGGCTCGGCGATGCGACGCTGCTCGGCGGTGTCGCCGTCGCCTCGGTGATTTTCGACTGCCTGTTCTGGCTGTTCGCCTTCCTGCGCATGGGCGCGCTGACCTTCACCGCGCAGGCGCTCGGCGCCGGCGACGCGCAGGAGATGCGCGCGCAACTGTTGCGCGGCCTTGCCGTGGCAGCCCTGATCGGGGTCACGCTCATCGTCCTGCAGCTGCCGCTGGCCGCGATCCTGCTCGGCGCGATGGGTGGCAGCGAGGGTGTCACCCGCGCCGCAAAGACCTACTTCGCGATCCGAATCTGGTCCGCGCCGCTGGCGCTCGCCAATTACGTCGTGCTCGGCTGGCTGATCGGGCAGGCCTGCGCCAGGCTGGCGCTGGCCGTGCAGGTCGCGATCAACCTGATCAATGCCGCGGCGACCATCCTGCTGGTGCTGCTGCTCGACATGGGCATCGCCGGCGCCGCGATCGCCGCCGTTGCCGCGGAAGCGGTCGGGCTCGGGCTCGGCCTGCTGATCGCGCGGCGGCTTACTTACGGACAACCGCCGGTCCCCCGCGCGATGCTGCTGGAGCGCGCAAAACTGCTGCGCATGCTCGCCGTCAACCGCGACATCATGATCCGCACCGCGGCCTTGATCGCCTCGTTCCTGTTTTTCACCGCGCAAAGCGCGCGCGCCGGCGACACCACGCTGGCCGCCAACGCCGTGCTCAACAATTTCCTCATGGTCAGCGCCTTCTTCCTCGACGGCCTTGCCAACGCCGCCCAGCAACTCTGCGGCCGCGCCACCGGCGCGCGCGACCGCGCCGCCTTCTCCGGCGCGGTCCGGCTGGTGCTGTCCTGGGGATTCGGTTTTGCGCTGGCGGTCGCCGCGATTTTCGCGCTGTTCGGGCCTTCGCTGATCGACCTCATGACCGCGAGCCAGCCGGTCCGGCAGAGCGCGCGTGACTATCTCTGGTACGTGGTGGCCTCGCCGCTGTTTTCGGTGTTCGCCTTCGCCTTTGACGGGATCTACATCGGCGCGACCTGGGCGCGCGACATGCGCAACCTGATGGTGGTTTCGCTCGTGATCTTTCTCGCCGCCTGGCTGGTGCTGCGGCCGTTCGGCAATGCCGGACTATGGGGCGCGCTGCTGTTTCTCTACGCCGCGCGCGGCGGCCTCCAGGCACTACGCTATCCGGCGCTGCTGCGCGCCTCGTTCGCACCCACGCCATCCGGCTGAAAGGAGTAATCCGATGCAATTGCAATTTGTCGGCTGCGGCGATGCGTTCGGCTCCGGCGGCCGGGCCAACACCTGCTTTCACGTCACCGGCCGAACCGTCAACTTCCTGATCGATTGCGGCGCCTCATCGCTGCCGGCCCTGAAGCGGCAGGGCATCGTGTGCGACGATATCGACCTCGTCCTGATCACGCATTTCCATGGCGACCATTTTGCCGGGTTACCCTTCCTGCTGCTCGACGCGCAGTTTTCCCGCCGCACCCGGCCGCTGGTGATCGCGGGGCCTGAAGGCATCGAAACACGGCTGGCGCAGGTGATGGAAGCGCTGTTCGAGAATTCGTCGAAGACAAGGCAGCGTTTTGATCTATCGGTGGTAGCACTTCGACCTGAGGAAAAGCGAAGTTTTGGCGCGGTCGATGTCACGCCCTATCCGGTGGTGCATGGCGACTCCGGCGGCCCCTTCCTCGGCTATCGCATCGAGACCGAAGGCCGCATCATCGCCTACAGCGCCGACACCGAATGGACGGAGACGCTCGTTCCCCTGGGGCGCGACGCTGATGTGTTCATCGCGGAAGCCTACTATTACGACAGGATCGTCAAGAACCACCTCGCTCTCGCGACGCTGGAAGCGCATCTCGCCGAGATCAAGCCGAAGCGGCTGATCCTCACCCATATGAGCGACGAAATGCTGGGCCGGCTGGATACGCTCGGCTACACGGCGGCGAGCGATGGCATGATTGTGGAAGTGTGAAAAAGACCGGGCGTCGATCGTATTTTCTCCCTCTCCCCGCTCTTTCGCGGGGAGAGGGTCGGGGTGAGGGGCTCTCTCGGGCAGCGCGACTCGCGGAGAGAGCCCCTCACCCGCCCGACTTCGCTGCGCTTCGCCGGGCGACCTCTCCCCGCAAGCGGGGCGAGGTGACTAAAATCAAACCGGCCAGTCCTCGGCGGTGATCGCCGCCGCATCCGCACCGACGATTTCGGAGAGCTGATCGCGCCCGGTGCGCAGCAGCGTCGCGGCGAGGTCGGTCTTGATGGCGTCGACGAGGCCAAGGCCCTTGTAGATCAGCGACGAATAGAGCTGGATCAGGCTGGCGCCGGCGCGGATTTTGGTCAACGCCGCGCCGCCCGAGTCGATGCCTCCGACCCCGATCAACGGAAACGCGCCTTCGGCCCGTACATAGGTTTCGGCGACCATCCGGGTCGACAGCCGGAACAGCGGCCGGCCCGACAGGCCGCCCTGCTCCCTGACGCGGTTCTGCTCGCGCAGGGTCGCGGGCCGGCCGATGGTGGTATTGGCCACGATCATGCCGTCGACCCGGCGCGAACGCGCGACGTGAACGACCTCGTCGAGTTCGGCGAGACTCAGGTCCGGCGCGATCTTCAGCAGCACCGGCGAATCGCCGGCCTTTTCCCGCACCCGTTCGCGGGCGTCGATCACCTTGGCGAGGAGATCGTCGAGGATATGCGCCTGCTGCAGGTTGCGCAGGCCCGGCGTGTTCGGCGAGGAGACGTTGACCGTGAAATAGCTCGCCACCGGCGCAAAGGTCTCGATCAGTTTGACATAGTCGGCGACGCGATCGGGGGAATCCTTGTTGGCCCCGACATTGACGCCGACGATGCCGGCCAGATGCGCGCGCGCCGCGAGCCGCTTCAGCACCGCTTCCGCGCCATCATTATTGAAACCCATGCGGTTGATGACGGCCTCGTCGCGCTCGAGCCGAAACAGCCGCGGCCGCGGATTGCCGCTCTGCGGGAGCGGCGTCACGGTACCGATCTCGACGAAGCCGAAACCCAGCCGCAGCAGCGCGTCGGGGACATCCGCGCTCTTGTCGAAGCCCGCGGCCATGCCGATCGGGTTGGGAAAATTCAGGCCGAACGCGCGCACCGCCAGTTTGCTGTCGTCGGCCTTCGTCCGCACCGGCGGCAGCAATTTCAAACCCTGGATCGCCATGCGATGCGCGTCCTCGGGATCGAACCAGCGCAGCAGCGGCAGCGAGAACGCGTCGAAGGCGCGGATCACGGTTTTAGCTCCGGGATGTCGTGGCTGCCGTCGGACCGCGCCAGCATGCTGAGTACGGCTTCGACCGCGCCGAGGTCGAGTTCACCGTAGAGATGCGGAAACAGTTCGTCATTGCGCGAGGGTTCCCAGCGCAGCGCGTCCCCGAGCGCGTCGGCATCGACCTCGATCAGGAACAGTCCGGTCTGGCCGAAGAAATGCTTCCTCGCCGTCTCCGCCACCTGTGCCGCCGTGGAAAAATGAATAAAGCCGTCCCTGACATCGTCGGCACTGCCGCGGTAGACACCCTGCCGCTCGGCCTCGCGCCAGGCCGAAGCCGGGCAGATTTTGTAGATCTTGCGCACGTGCGAGGGGAGTCCTGCGTATCGTTGAGTCGCGTGGGATTTTCCCGGAGTTACCGGACCCTTGCGACCGTATCGGCCGGACCGGCGCACTTCAAGGGTCGCCGTCCATAACGGTCGTCATTGCCGGGCTTGACCCGGCAATCCATCCCCTTTGCAAGACTCTTTTGAAGATTGATGGATGCGCGGGTCAAGCCCGCGCATGACGAGTTGAGCAAACGCCGCGACTGCGACGCGTAGCCAAGATCGTAGGGTGGGCAAAGCGAAGCGTGCCCACCACTCAAGATAAAATCGGATGGAGGATGGTGGGCACGGCGCGAAGAGCGCCTTTGCCCACCCTACGGCTTGTTCGCAGGGACGACGCGAGATCCTACGTCGCGTAATCCGGCTCTTTCCGGTCCAGCATGCGCTTCAGCGCATCGAAATGCCGCTGCGCGGGGCCCGGATGGTACAGGCTGTCGCCGCCGATATCGCGCTTGGTTTTCTCGACCACGGACTCCGGCAGCTTCTTCAGCTTCTCGCCGGTCCACATCGCGTAGATCTGCACCTGCGCCGCGCGCTCGATGTAATAGAGCCGGTCGTAGGCGTCGGCGACGGTCTCGCCGACCGTCGAGATGCCGTGATTGGCCATGAACAGCACGCTCTTGTCGCCGATCACTTTGGCAAGCCGGGCGCCTTCCGCCGGATCGAGCGCCGGGCCGGTATAGAGATCGTCATAGGCGATCTCGTTCATCATGCCGACCTCGGTCTGGCCGATCTCCTTGATGCGCGGGTCTTCCAGACGGGTCAGCGCGCTGGCATAGGGCATGTGGGTGTGGAACACGGCCTTCGCCTGCGGCAACGCCTTGTGGATCGGCGCATGGATGCAGTAGCAGGAACGCTCGACGTCGCCGGAGCCGCGCCTGACCTTGCCGTCGTCGATGCCTACTTCCATGAAGGATGAGGCGGTCACTTCCGACCAGTGCATCCCGAACGGAATCTGGTAGTAGCGGTCGCTCTTGCCGGGCACCACCAGCGTCAGATGGTTGAAGATGCCCTCGCTGAAACCCTGGTTGAAGGCCAGCCGATGCGCAGCCGCGAGATCGAGGCGCGCCTGCCATTCCTCGGCGCTGCAATCATCGAGCGTCTTCGGTGAAACACGGAATTGCATGGGATGCTCCTTGTTGAGTGCGTTTCTTATGCCGGGGTTATAGCACGGTTCACTGGGCTCGTCATTGCCGGGCTTGACCCGGCAATCCATCAACTTGAGAAAATTCTTGCGAAGCGGATGGATGCGCGGGTCAAGCCCGCGCATGACGAGTGTGCTTGCGGGAAGACTACGCACTCCGTGCCAGCGCGCCGTCGATCATCGCGACCGAATTTGCCAAGCCGTAGACCGCGACGAACGAGCCGAAGCGCGGGCCTTTTTCCTGGCCGAGCAGCACCTGGTAGAGCATGTTGAACCAGTCGAGCGAAACGCCGGGGCGGCCGTCCTTGCCCTTCTTGACCGGGTCGAGGAACGGCTCGCGGCGGCCGATCTCGTAGACCACGTTCTGGATGTCCTCGGCAGTCGAGGTCGCCGGCAATTGCGACAGCGCGTCACGCAAATCCTGCAGCGCGGCGCGCTCGGTGTCATCAGGCTCGCGGAATTTTTTGGTCGGCGCGACGAAATCGCGATAGTAGTTGATAGCGTATCCAACCATCGCATCGAGCTTCGGATGGGTCTGCGGCGTCACGCCGGGACGATAGCGGCCGATGAAGCCCCAGAGCGTGGCGGCATTCTCGGCGTTCGACGACGACACCAGCGTCAGCAAAAGCTGGAAGGTGACGGGCATGTCGGCCGCCGGCGGATGGCCGGCATGGATGTGCCAGACCGGGTTCTGCAACTGCTGCCGGCCGTCCTGCCGCGGAAAGCCCTCGAGGAATTGCTGGTAATCGTCGACGTTGCGCGGAATCACGTCGAAGTGCAGCCGCTTGGCCGACTTCGGTTCGCGATACATGAACAGCGACAGCGATTCCGGCGAGGCGTAGCGCAGCCATTCGTCGATGGTGAGCCCGTTGCCCTTCGACTTGGATATCTTCTGGCCGTGCTCGTCGAGGAAGAGTTCGTAATTGAAACCTTCCGGCGGCAGGCTGCCAAGCGCCGCGCAGATCTTGCCCGACAGTTTCACCGAGTCGATCAGGTCCTTGCCGGCCATCTCATAGTCGACGCCAAGCGCTGCCCAGCGCATCGCCCAGTCCGGCTTCCATTGCAGCTTGCAATGCCCGCCGGTGACCGGCAGGGTGACGCGTTCTTTGGTTTCGGGATCGTCGTAGGAGATGGTGCCGGCCTTCGCGTCGTGCTCCGATATCGGCACGTACAGTACCTCGCCGGTGCGCGGGCTGATGGGCAGGAACGGCGAATAGCTCGCCGCGCGCTCCTCGCGCAACGACGGCAGCATGATCGCCATCACCTGGTCGATGCGCTCCAGCATCAAGCGCAGCGTCGCGTCGAATTTTCCCGACTTGTAATAGTCGGTCGAGCTCACAAATTCGTAGTCGAATCCGAAGGTGTCGAGAAAGGTGCGCAGCCGCGCGTTGTTGTGGGCGCCGAAACTGGGATGCGTCCCGAACGGATCGGGCACCGTGGTCAGCGGCTTGCCGAGATGGGCCGACAGCATCTCCTTGTTCGGCACGTTGTCGGGCACCTTGCGCAGCCCGTCCATGTCGTCGGAGAACGCGATCAGTCTCGTCTTGATCTTGTCCTCGGTGAGCACGCGGAACGCATGGCGCACCATGGTGGTGCGCGCGACCTCGCCGAAAGTGCCGATATGCGGCAGGCCGGACGGGCCATAGCCGGTCTCGAACAGCACCTCGTCCTTCGGCTTTTTCTTCAGCCGCGCGACAATCGCTTTCGCCTGCTCGAACGGCCAGGCGTTGGACTGCTCGGCGAGCGCGCGCAGGTCGTTCGGAGTCGACATCAAGAAAGGCCTTCTACGGAGCCAGGAAGCTGGCCGCTTGTAACATAGCCGTCATTGCGAGCGAAGCGAAGCAATCCATAGTGCAACAAGGAAGTATGGATTGCTTCGTCGCAAGGGCTCCTCGCAATGACGAACGCTAAAACGGGCTCACCGAAAAATAGCGCAGCCACAAATCGGTGTAGCGGCCTTTTTCCCAGACCCGGAACAGCGCCCAGTTCAGCGCCTGCCGCAGCAGGTCGTTGCCCTTGCGCACGGCAATGCCGATGCCCTCGCCGAAATAGCGGCTCTCGACGAACGGTCCGCCCGAAAAGGCGCAGCAGTCGCCCGAATCGGTGCCGTTGATCCAGAACGCCAGCGAGATCCCGTCGCCGAAGATGAAATCGACCTCGCCGCGCCGCAACGCCAGCCGTAGCGCGTCGTCGTTGGGATAGGAGTGCAGTTCGGCGTCGGTGAACATCGCCTTCAGATAGGCCTCGTGCGCGGTGCCGGCGATGACGCCGACCTTCTTGCCTTCGAGATATTCGGGACGAATTTCGGGCATCACCGCGTCGCGCCGCGACACGAAGCGGGCCGGCGCCCGGTAATACGGATCGGTGAAATCCACCCGCGCGCGCAGCTGCGGGGTCACCGCGAGCGAGGCGATGATGGCATCACCCCGGTTGCTCGTGATTGCATCCAGCAGCGTCTCGAAGCGGCGCATCTGGATGGTGCAGGTGACCTTGATCTCCTCGCAGAGCTGGCGGGCCAGATCGACGTTGAAGCCGGCCGGGTTGCCGTCGGGGCCGGTGAAGTTGAACGGCGGATAGTCGGTCTCGGTCAGGAACCGGATCACGGTCAGGCGCGACAGATCCGGCCGGTCCGGCCGCCGCCGCGGGTCCCAGAAGCCGGGTACGGCCTGGGGCGCGGCTTCGGTGCCGGGTTTGGCGATGGTTTGGGCGGACGCCGCACCCGGCAGCGCCACGGCCAGCAACGCCGATAGCGCCAGGATGGCGCGGAAAGTTCGGGACGGTCGGGCGTTTGAGGACAAGGCGATCCGGGACTGCATGGAGAACGGCTTATGGCTGATGTGGACGGCCTTATAGACCATCCGGCCGATAACGCGAATGTGGTTGGCGGAAATGAGAGCGGCCCTCTTCCCCCCTCCCCCCGCGAGCGCAGCGAGTGGTGGGGAGGGGACCCAGGATGCGGCGCGCCTCAGAGGTAATGTTTCAGCTCGGCCGCGGCCTCTTCCGGCTTGCGGTTCAGGTTGAACGGCGAGACGAATTTGCCGTCGCGGTCCATCAGGTAGATCAGCGCGGTGTGATCCATGGTGTAGTCGCCGTCCTTGAGCGGGACTTTCTTGGCGTAGACGCGATATTCGGAAATCACCTTCGCGACCTGCTCCGGATTGCCGGTCAGGCCCTCCAGATGCGGATCGAAACTCGACAGATAATCCTTCATCGCCGCGGCCGTATCGCGCTCCGGATCGACCGAGATGAAATAGGCGTTGACGCGGTCGGCGTCCTTGCCGAGCGCTTTCAGCACCTCGGAAATTTCGAACAGCGAGGTCGGGCAGACGTCGGGGCAATGGGTGAAGCCGAAGAAGATCAGGGTCGGGTGGCCTTCCATGTTCTTCTCGGTCACGGTCTGGCCGCCCTGATCGGTCAGCTGAAACGGCCCGCCGATGGCGGCAGGCGTTGCCACGCTCTTCAGGCCGCCGAACGTCCACAGCAGCAGCACCAGCCCGATCACCAGGCTGGCCGAGAAGGCTCCGACAATGACCAGCGGGCGGGTGGTCCGATCCATCATGAAATTCCCTGAAATCCCCCGGAGGTCAGAAGCAGGCGGCGATGCCGGCGGCAATGGTCTCGAAGAACACCGCCGTCCCGTAGTGGAACCAGAGCCCGAGCGCGCCGAGCAGCAGCGCACCGCCCAAGCCCGCGGCGATCACGGCAATGACCGGCACCGCCCTGTGCGGGCCGAGCGGCATCGGCCGCGGTGTGGAAACAGGCTGAGCCATGACGCCAGCGGCTATCCGATCGGCAGGCATCGGCGAAGCGGCGCCAAGCCGCTCGCCTGCCTGCTACGTTCAGATAGGGCTAGTCGGGCTGCCGGGCAAGCACGGCGGGGTTGGGGGCGATCACGTCACGCGGAGCCGAATTGCGCTCCCGGTGTGACGACGGCCGCGGCACGGCGGCCTGGGCATCGAGATAGCAGGGCTTGTACATGCTCATCAATTGCTTGCCGCGCAGGAAGATCATGTGCGGGGTCAGCCCGCCGCGTGCGGCGATCCAATGTTTCACCGCCGAGGGATACATCGAATACAGCATTTGCGTGGCTTCGGGATTGGTGATCGCTCGCCCATTGGCGCCAAAATCCCAAGCCGCGTGGAAACCGAGATTGGCATGCGAGGTCACGCAGATCCGGTCGTGGGGCACCGCGCCCAGAACGATGGTGCAGGCCGAGGCGCACAGGCCGTCGATGATGACCTCCTCGCCGGAGGTACGCAGGTCCTGATATTTGTCGACATAGGTGCCGATGCGGCCGCCGCGATCGTCGGCAATCCGGACCACCGCCTGGCTTGCGCCAACTCCTGCCAGCAGGAGAACTGCTGCGAGCAATCCCGTCGCGAATTTCATATCCCGGCCCCGTTCCGTCGAACCCGAATCTGCAGATTTCTTGTGATGCAAGATGGCAGTAGCGTGTTGCGGGATCGGATTTTTGTCCAGATACGAATTGCGCTGGACATCAAATTCAAATCGAGTGTTGCAGGTACGCTGCACCTTGCCGCGGAAAGGTCCCAAAGTGGAACAAGTTAACACTTAGTTCGGGCATTTCCGTGGGCACCCTTGCCGCAAAAGGCAGCGGCTGGCCGTTGACCGCCGACGACGCCGCGGGCTTCAATCGATTTCGGACCGGGGGGCGCAATGGCCGAAGATGCGGATGTAATTGTGGTCGGCGGGGGACTAGCCGGCCTCGTCGCGGCGACCGAGATCGCCGACGCCGGCAAGCGCGTCATCGTGATCGACCAGGAGGGCGAACAAAATCTCGGCGGCCAGGCATTCTGGTCGTTCGGCGGACTGTTCCTGGTCGACAGCCGCGAGCAGCGCCGGCTCGGCATCAAGGACAGCTTTGAGCTGGCGCTGCAGGACTGGATGGGCTCGGCGGGGTTCGACCGCGACGAGGATCTGTGGCCGAAACGCTGGGCCGAAGCCTATGTCGCGTTCGCGGCCGGTGAAAAGCGAGCATGGCTGCGCGCGATGGGCCATCGAATCTTTCCCGTCGTCGGCTGGGCCGAGCGCGGCGGCTATGACGCGATGAGCCACGGCAATTCGGTGCCGCGGTTTCATGTCACCTGGGGCACCGGCCCCGGCATCGTCGAGCCGTTCGAGCGGCGCGCCCGCGACGCGCAGGCGAGCGGCATGCTGACGTTCCGCTTTCGCCATCGCGTCGATGCGCTGACGAGCACGGGTGGCACGGTCGACGGCGTCACCGGTTCGATCCTCGAACCAGACGACGTCGCGCGCGGCAAAAGCAGCTCGCGCAAAGTGGTCGGCGAGTTCGCGCTGAAGGCGCAGGCCGTGATCGTCGCCTCCGGCGGCATCGGCGGCAATCACGATCTGGTGCGGCAGAACTGGCCGAAGCGGCTCGGCGAGCCGCCCAAGAACATGATCTCCGGCGTGCCCGAACATGTCGACGGCCGGATGATCGGCATCACGGAAGCGGCCGGCGCGCGGCTGATCAACCGCGACCGGATGTGGCATTATGTCGAGGGCATCCGCAACTGGTCGCCGATCTGGCCGCGCCACGGCATCCGCATCCTGCCGGGGCCGTCGTCGATGTGGTTCGACGCCTCCGGCCAACGCCTGCCCTCGCCGCTGTTTCCCGGCTCCGACACGCTCGGCCAGCTGCAATACATCATGTCGACCGGCTACGATTATTCCTGGTTCGTGCTGACCCAGAGCATCATCAAGAAGGAGTTTGCGCTGTCGGGTTCGGAGCAGAATCCGGACCTGACCGGAAAAAGCTGGCTGATGACGGCGAAACGCGCCACCAACAAGGGCGCGCCCGAACCGGTCGAGGCATTCAAGCGGCATGGCCTTGATTTCATCGTGCGCGACAATCTGGGCGATCTCGTCGCCGCGATGAACGCGCTCTCCGGCGACAATCTGCTGAAACCCGACCACATCACGGCGCAGATCGAGGCGCGCGACCGCGAGATCGCCAATCCTTACGTCAAGGATACCCAGGTGATGAACATCCACAACGCGCGGAGATATATCGGCGACCGCCTGATCCGCACCGCCAAGCCGCACCGCATTCTCGATCCCGCGCATGGGCCTTTGATTGCCGTAAAACTCAACATCCTGACCCGCAAGACGCTGGGCGGCTTCGAGACCGATCTGGACTCCCGCGTGTTCGGCCAGGACGGCGAGATCATGCCGGGACTCTACGCCGCCGGCGAAGCCGCCGGTTTTGGCGGCGGCGGCATGCACGGCTATCGCTCGCTGGAAGGCACCTTTCTCGGCGGCTGCCTGTTCTCGGGCCGCAACGCCGGGCGCGCCGCGGCGAGGGCGGTGGCGTGAAAGCCCGGGCCCGGTGATTCCCTAATGCGCGCATTCAGGCTTGCCGCTGTGCTGGCGATTTTATTTGGGAGGCCTGCCTTGGCCGACACCATCGACGTCAACGGCGTGACCCGCAGTTTCATCGTCCAGCTCGCCGAGGCAAAACCGGCGCCGCTGGTGATCGTACTCCATGGCAATACGCAAACCGGCGCCGACATGGCGAAGTGGACCTCGTGGCCCGCGGTGGCCAAGCGCGAAGGCTTCGGCGTGGTCTTTCCCGACGGCCTCAATCGGGCCTGGGCCGACCTGCGGCCCCTCACAAAACGCGCCGGCCGCGCCCCGCCCGCCGGCACCGACGATGTCGGTTTCATCGTTGCGCTGATTGAAAAATTCGTGACCAAGGGCGTGGCCGATCCGAAGCGCATCTACATCACCGGCCTCTCCAACGGCGGCGCCATGACCATGACCATGATCTGCGCCCGCGCCGAATTGTTCGCGGCCGCCGCCAGCGTCATCTTCAACCTCACGGACGACATGGCGCAAGCCTGCCATCCCGCCAAACAAGTGCCTATGCTGATGATCAACGGCACCGCCGATCCGCTGATCCCTTTTGAGGGCGGCCGCGGCAGCAGCCGGTTTGCGCGGCCGGGCTTCTGGTCGGCCATGAAGACGTTCGATTTCTGGCGGCACGTCAATGGCTGCGATGCGCAACAGACCGATGTGGCCGAACTCGAGCACCGCGATCCGTCGGACCCGACCTCGGTGACGCGGATTTCCGCGCGCCGCGCAAGCGGCCGCGACGTCTTGCTCTATCGCGTCAACAAGGGCGGCCACCGCATGCCCGGCGGTTTTCCCGACGCCCGCTTTCCGCGCATCGTCGGCCTGCTGCTCGGGCCGCAGAATCGCGACATCGACGGCGCGGAGGTGATCTGGGAATTTTTTCGGAAGTTTCCGTAAGCACCGAAACCCGCCTTTCCTCATGCCAGGCATGACGAACTTTGAGAGGGTCGTTTCTATCAGGAGCGCCTCACCCGCAGTGCCTGCACGAGCCTCACTGCGACGCCGGCCTGCCAGACCGGATAGAGCACCGAGAGCAGGTCGAGGTCGAGCGCGTTGTCGAGCGCCAGCAGCGCGCCGGCCAGCGTTCCCGTCAACAGCATCGGCACCCACCGCACGGCATCGCGCGGTCCGGCCGGCAGCAGCGCTATCCCGATCGCCATGATGGTGGCGCCGGTAAAGCCGCCGGCCAGGCCGGACAGGATATTTCTCACGACCTTGCTCGAGCCTGTGACCTGGCCATCGATCCAGATCGCCGCGTTCACCGCGCAGACGAAGGCAATCATGGTGACGAGCGCGGACGCCAGCGCCGCCCACCACGGATTGGCGCTGCAGCGCCGCAGCAGGATCAGAACGAGGCCGGCGAACGGGATCGCCACCAGCGCGATCCGGAAATCTCCCGGCGTGCCGTTGATCCAGTCGATCAATGGCACCAGCAGCGGGGTCAGGATGCCGGTGAAGGCGCCGGCGGCGGCGACCTTGAGCAAGCCGTCGCGGGATGTGTCTGGGGAGACGATCGCCTCGGTCAACGTTCAACTCCCGATTCAGTCGGAGCGAACCAAAATAGCACGGTGCGGAGGGGAACAGAAGTCAACGCGCTATCTGCGAACGGCAGGCCCAAAAACAAAGCCGCGCCAACCCGAAGGGTTGACGCGGCGATGAAGCTTCTGTTGCCAGGTGCTCCGGACCCCGAACAGGTTACGCCGCGAGGCGCACTTCGTTCAATGCAACGTTATCGTTTGCATTTAGGTTTTTGACCCGATAACGGCGGTATCATGCCGGGCACAATTCGGAACTTCTTCGCGACCATCGATCCTGTTTCGCCCCCGCCGTAGCAGCCCAGGGATTTTGCCTTGCGGCCAAATCGATCTCACCGGAATGAGACCTTTAAGCTCGAGCTGCTAGGGTGGAGGCGCCGGGTACTGCCCCCGGGTCTGCCCGCGGTCCGCTCCAAGGTTCAGCGCCATCGTCTTGCGACGGGATAACCCTACGCGCAATCAGCGGGGAAAGATAGGCTCGTTCTCGGGGGCTTCAGGCGCTCTGGGCCGGCCGCAAGGCAAGATCGTCGGCCTCGTCCGCTGCGACATCGCCATGGGTAAAGTGCCGGAAGGTATCGATATCAGCCGGACGCCCGAGCAGATATCCCTGCACCTCGGTGCAGTTTTCGTCCTGCAGGAATTGCAGTTCGGCGCCGGTCTCGACGCCTTCGGCGATCACCGGGAGGCCGAGCCCGCGGCCTAGCCCCAATACCGCCCGCACGATGGTCGCGGACTGGCCGTTGGAATTGACCGACTTGATGAAGGAGCCGTCGATCTTGATGCGGTCGAACGGAAACGCGCGCAGGTTGGAGAGCGACGAATAACCGGTGCCGAAATCGTCCATCGCAATGCCGATGCCGAGCGCCTTGATCTGCCTGAGCATGCCGAGCGCGCGATTGAAATCACGCACCAGCGCCGTCTCGGTGATCTCGATCTCCAGGCGACGGGGCGGCAGGCCGGTATCGATCAGGATCTGGTGCAATTCCGCGACGAAGCTTGCGTTGTAGAGTTGGGCTGCCGAGACGTTGACGGCGATCTTCAGCGGCTGCGTCCAGCTCGCGGCCTCGGCGCAGGCGGTTCGCAACACCCAGTCGCCGATCTGCAGGATGGTGCCGGTCTCCTCGGCAATCGGGATAAAGACGACCGGCGAGATTTCGCCGCGCGTCGGATGCTTCCAGCGCAGCAAGGCCTCGAAGCCGCTGATCGCCTCGCTTTGGGCCATCTTTTGCGGCTGATACACCAGCCGCATCTCGTCGCGCGCGATGGCGTGACGCAGATCGTGCTCGATCAGCCGGCGTTCGCGAACCTCGACGCCCATCCTGGCCTCGAAGAAACGATAGGTGTTGCGGCCTTCGTTCTTGGCACGGTAGAGCGCGGTGTCGGCATGGGTGAGAAGCGAGTGACGGTCGGCAGCGTCGTCGGGGCAAAGCGCGATGCCGATCGAGGTCGCAATCCGGGTCTCCGCCGCATCGTCCGATACGCGTAACGCTTCCAGGACGGCTTCGGCGAGGCGGCTGGCGGCGGCGGGGTTTGCCACCTGCGGCATCAGCACGGCGAACTCGTCGCCGCCGAGCCGCGCCATCATCTGCCGCTCGCCGAGCAGCGCGGTGACGCGCTCCGCAACCATCTGCAGCACCTTGTCGCCGGTCGCGTGCCCGAACAGGTCGTTGACCTCCTTGAAATTGTCGAGATCGAGGCACAGCACCGCAAGGCTGGCGCCCTTGGGCAATGCAGCGATCTCCTGGTCGATCCGCGCATTGAAATGGCTGCGGTTCGGGAGCTGCGTCAGTGCGTCGTGATGCGCCAGGAAATAGATATGCCGCTCGGCGTCCTTGCGCGCCTTCAGGTCGCGGACCGCGATCACCTGGTGCGGCCGTCCGGCAAACACGATCGGCCGCAGGATCAGTTCGACCGGGCTCATCGAGCCGTCGAGATGGCGCAGTTGGGTTTCGACCGGCCTGTCGGAACCGGACAACAGCTCGACGCGCGCCGTCTGGTCCGGAAACAGCCGCTCGAGCGGGCTGCCCGCGAGCTCGGTGGCCGACATCCCGACGAGGGCCGCAAAGCTGGTGTTGACGGAGACGACCGCCTCTCCATCGCAAACCAGCAGCCCCTCGACGGAGGCATTGGCGAGATCGCGCATCCGCTCGCCTTCGAGTTCCGAACGCCGCTGATCGCGGACATCGAGCACGACGCCTGCCGTCGCCATGGCGATGATGAGGAAGCTTGCAATCGCGACGCCTATGGAAAGCAGTCCGGGGGACAGGGCCGATTGCGAAATCTCGATCGAGGAATCGGGAATGATCGACACCGCGCCCATCGCGGTGAAGTGATGGCCGCAGATCGCCAGCGTCAGCAGCAGCGCGCCGCCGACCTTCCACTTTTCTTCCTTGCCATGCAGGCCGACCGGAAGCGCCACCGCGCAGATGCCGCTGCCGAGCACGATCGAGGAGAAGACGAGCAAGGGATCCCACGCGATGGTGCCGGCGATTTCGAAGGCCGCCATCCCGGTATAGTGCATCGCCGCGATGCCGAAGCCGACGATGGCGCCGCCCAGCCACGGCCCGTGGCGCCATTTCGGCGTCAGCGATACCGCAAGCCCCGCGCCGGTCAGCGAAATCGCGATCGCCAGCGACAGCATGGTTAAGAGAATATTGTAGCCGCTCGGGATTCCCGGCGTGAAGGCCAGCATGGTGACGAAGTGGGTGGCAAAGATTCCGGAACCGGTCGAGATCGCCGATACCGCCAGCCACACGCCCTGCATGTCGGCGGCGGCTTTCTGGGCATGGCGAAGCAGATTGATCGCCGCAAATGACGCCAGCAGGCAAATAAAGGCCGCCAGAGCGATCAACTTCAAATCGAGGCCATGGGCGATCAAATCGTAAACCTTCAGCATGCTGGGGACACCGCAACGGCGGGCTTGCCGCGATTGCCGGGAACCGTAGCGGCAACCCTGTAAGAACGGGTAAATGGGTTTGCTCGAAACAACACGCGCCGCTTCACGGGATCGTATGACAGGGCTCGACCGGTGATCCACGCGGCGGCCGCAAAGCCACGACATTAACGGGCCAGAAATAATCCGAAATTTCTGCGGAAACATTCTGCCTTGCGAAAACGCAGTGGCGCAAGCCGCGCCCGCGCGCTAAGCCATCGGCCACAGACATTTGGAGGATCGTATGAGCATCCAGCGTTTCGATACCGGCCCGCGCATGAGCCAGGTCGTGATCCACGGCGACACCGTCTATCTCGCCGGCGTCGTCGCCAAGACGACCGCCGGTGACAGCGTGACCAAACAGACCCAGGAGGTGCTTTCGATCATCGACGGCCATCTGGCGAAAGCGGGCAGCGACAAGTCGAAGCTGCTGACGGCGACGATCTATCTGCCGGACATGAAGACCTTTGCCGAAATGAACGCGGTTTGGGATGGCTGGGTATCGACCGGAAATACGCCGGCGCGCGCCACCGTCGAGGCGAAACTGGCCGCTCCGCAATATGGCGTCGAGATCATGGTGACCGCGGCAAGGTAAGGGCTGTGGGCGAGCTCACGGCTCGGTGAGGTGCGGCCGTACCGCGGCGAGCGACTTGCGGCCGTCGCGCGCGACATCAAGCGAACACCCGCGGTGCCGGTCCATCACGTTTGGCGGAGCCGGCGCGAAGCCGGCTGGCGAAACCGGTGACGAGGTGCCATCTCAGCGATACACCACCCAGGAGAGTCACATGAGATTCGCACTGATCGGCGCTGCCCTTGCCGCGGCCGCCTTCACAAGCCCCGCGCTGGCGCAAGCCGTCGTCGAAGATCCCGGCTATTGCGCACAATACTACCCGAACGCGAACTGCCAAAACTACGGCCCCGGCAATCCCGTCACCGATCCCAATTCCTACTATCGCAACGACTGGCGGAACGGCAACGCGGTCATGGTGCCGGCGCGGCCGCTTCATCACCATCGGGCATACCGCCATAGCGAAAGATAGGTCGCGGCCCCCTGGTGATCGTCGGGCACGAGCGCGCCAAGCGAAGGCTTGGAGCGGGCGAAGGGAATCGAACCCTCGTATGCAGCTTGGGAAGCTGCCGTTCTACCATTGAACTACGCCCGCGGAAGGTAGACCGTTCCTGATTTAGCCGAGACCGCGGCCTTCGCCAAGCGCCTTGGTGCTCCCCGCTCCCACGACCAATGACCATCCCGATGGAGCGGAGCAAGTAGCGCGGATCAGCAAAACGCTATCCGGGGCTTCCTTCATCTTGATCCCGCATCTCGCGGAGCCTGTCATCGGACGCGCGTTCGCGCGACCCGTTGGCTCATGCGGGCTACTTGCCGCGGCGGCGCAGCTGGCGCAGCGACAGCGCATGCAGCAGGATCGAGCCTGGCACCACGAAAGCAGGCGTCAGCACATTGGGATAAATGCCGGCGTTGAAGCCCGGCAAATCCGGAATGATCAGCTGGAACGGGCCCGGCGAGGTCAGCATCCCCAGGGTGATCGCGACGGCGAAGTCGGCCAGCCCAAAGATATTCCAGATCACGGCGGCCCTTCGGCCCTCGGCCGTGCCGGTCGCAACCGCGATCGCCGCCGGCAGGGCGAACAGGCCGGTCAGCACATCGCCGGTCCCCGCCGGCAACGCCAACACGCCGGGCGCAGCCCCATTCAGCCAGGCCGCGAGAAACCAGCTGCCGAATACGCGGTAAACCTGAAGGGCGACGAGCCAGCTCGCCGGCATCGCGTCGAGCAGCTGCCCCACACGCTTCGACAACAGCAGTAGCGGCACGCCCACGATTACCGGCAGGACAATCGCCAGCGGCAGCGAAGGAAAGCGTGAGGGGCCGGTGATGAAGACGCCATTGATCGCCGCGCTCCAGGCGAGCGCGAACCAAAGTGTGTCCGGGATCATGATCATGAGCCAGGTCGTGCGGCGCTGGCTCGGCGTCAGGTCGGTGCTCTCGAGGCCGAGCCACAAGCCGACCGCGATGAGCCCATGGACCATCAACTGGTGCGCCGAGGTCGGAACGCCGCTCGCGATGATCGACGGCTGCCAGGAGATCAACAGGGTCCACAGCCCCGTCAGCGCGATGAGCCAAAGCAGGCTGCGCCGGGCGGGACGCGGCGCGACGATAGCAGCGGCAACGGCATCGGTGGTCATCGGCGGTCCTCCATGTGAGTGTCGCCCTTGTTGCCGGCGCTCGGATTGGCCATGAGCAAGCCGAGCGGCAACAGCGGACCGACTGCGATGTACTCGTGGTCCATCAGATTTTGCCTGCCCAGCGGCAGGGCGTCCATGATCGCCTGCGCCGCGGCGACATCGCCGGCATCCAGCAGGAAGACGACGCCGCGTCCGTCACCGCGCGAATACCACTGGCGAATTTTTCCGTTGAGATAGAGCTGCACGGTCTGCCGGATTTCGGCCGGCATGACGGCCATGACCTGTTCACGGGTGATGCCCGGCTTCACGGTGAGGATGACCATCACGGCGGTGGTAGCGGGCGAGGCGGCTTGGGTTTGGGCAGCGGACGGATGGGACATGAAAGTGGCACCTGTCAGAGTGAGCGTGAGCGCCAGGACGGCGCGACGGATTGCCTTCATCGGTTTGGTTTCTCGGATCACGGCGGCTACCTCTGTTCTCGGGGCTAGCCACAATGTCGCGAAGGTTGCGGCTCGGCATCGGCGCTGCTCCCGACTTGCGACCCAGATGTACGACCGCTTCCCATGAGCGACTATCCGCGATAATGTCGTTGGGCCATGAAGCAGAACTTCACAGTCAGGCAGGGCGCGCTCGACGGCGTAGAGGCGTTCCTCGGCGTTGCCCAGCACCGCAGTTTCCGCAAGGCGGCCGCGGAGCTCGGGGTAACACCGTCGGCGATCAGCCAGGCGGTCCGCACTCTCGAGGCGAGGATAGGCGCGGCGCTCTTCATCCGCACCACGCGCAGTGTCGGCCTGACCGAAGCCGGCGAACGCTTCATTTCGCGCGCCAAGCCCGCATTCGAGGAGCTCATCGCGGCAAGCGAGATCGCGCGCGACCTTGGGCAGCGGCCTGCCGGGCTGTTGCGCCTCACGGTGCCGCGGGCGGTGGTGCCGATGCTGGAGCCATTGATCGCATCGTTCTGCCAGGCCTATCCCGAGGTCGAAATGGAGATCGCCGCAAGCGCGGAGCTGGTCGATATCGCGGCCGAAGGATTTGACGTCGGCATCCGGCCCGGCCAATTCATCGAGGCCGATATGATCGCGGTGCGTCTGACGCCGCCGGTCCCGCTGACGGTGGTCGGCAGCCCCGACTATCTCGGCCTGCGGCAGCGGCCGAAACTGATCGACGATCTGCGCCGGCATGCCTGCCTGCGCATGCGCCGCTCGAACGGATCGATCGCGCCCTGGTCCTTTGTCAGGGGCAACGAGGCCGTCGAAGTCATCGTTTCAGGCCCGTTGATCGCCAACGACATGCCCACCTTGCTTGGCGCGGCCGTCGAAGGACTGGGCCTTGCGCAGGTGCCCGGGCCGCTCGCTGCCGGCGCGGTGAAAGCAGGGAAACTCGTGCGCGTGCTGGAACCCTTCGCGCCCATGGCGCCGGGGATGTTTCTCTACTATCCCGGCAACCGGCAAATGATGCCGAAGCTGCGAGCCTTCATCGATCACGTGAAGCGCCGCCCGGGGCGCACCAGCAAAATCCGGGTGGCTACGGTCTGACAGGGATCGGCAGCAAGCGTAGCCCGTGTGAGCCAACGGATCGCGCCAACGCGCGCCCGATGACCGGCTCCGCGACATCTGGGGCTTCCTTCGTCTTGATCCCGCCTATCGCTGCGCTCCCGCGGGGCACGCTTGCTTTTCTTTTATAGAAAACCTCTAATTATTCTACTTTAGCGCGATCAGTGGGGGGATACGAATGACAGAGCAAATGATTATGAAGACGCCGGGGGTCGAGATTACGACCAAGATCGCGAAGTTCGGGTCCATTTCCTATCAGGTCGCCAACATCGGCAGCGTGTCCGTCTACACGGCCCGAAAGATAAATCCTATTGCAGCGCTCATGGTCCTTCTTGGGATTGCCGCTGGCGTGTACGGAAATAATCTTAGACTACAGGGCGCCGATGCATCATTCTTTTTTTGGGTAACGGCAGCGCTCGTTTTGGGTGGCCTTCTCCTACAAATGTTCTGGCCGAAGAAGGAGTTTACCTTCATTCTCAAGACATCAAGCAATGACGTGCACAAGATAGTATCGGAGAACGGCGAGCATTTGGACGCTCTCCAAGGCGCGATCGAGGCTGCATTTGTAGCCCAGACCTAAACCGTGTTCAGCACCGTAGCCCGGATGAGCAAGACGACATCCGGGGCTCCTTCGTCTTGATCTCGCCCATCGCGGAGCCTGCCATCGGGCGCGCGTTCGCGCGACCCGTTCGCTCATGCGGGCCACTTGCCGGTCGCCGCAGATCAGCCGCCGCCAAACTTGGATGGATCATCGTAGGCGGGAGGGTCGTCGTGGTCGGTTCGCCAACCACCCGGAACCGAGTCGTCGCGATAGACCCGCACACCGCCCGGAGCGGTGTAGCTTGGGATCACAGCCTGGCCGGGACGAACGATGACATCACGCGATCTGGCATGATGCCCTGTTGCGGCGGCATTGGCGGACGTACAGAGCGCGATCAAAAGGCATAATGCCAGGACAGAACGCATCGCATTCTCTCTGATCAATTGGTCCCTTGATACGTGGTGCGCGGGCCGCATCGTCGCAACCGGTAACGGCCTCTATCGCGTGATCGTGTGGCTGCCGAGACGATCCCGCACCTATGGAGGCGTGGACCGATTGCCCGACGGGCTAATTTGTCGCAGTCTCCCGGACCAGATTCTTCTTTTCAGAATATTCTGATTATCCTATATTGCATCCGTCCCGCCCCATCGAAAGGGGCGTTGCGCAACGTCAACAACGCGGGGCGGGATGCGGTGGACGCCGAGAGTGCTCTTGACGAAGGCATTTGAGGCGGACGGAAAATGCGTGTGGTCCTGGCACCCCGACGCTGGTGTCAAGTTCGCGTGAAGTGACGCGGATGACGGTGGCCAAAAGGCCCGGAGCACCGGGGAGAGCGCGCTATAATCCGTAAACCATTGCGTGGGGAATGCCGGGTGATTCCGGT
>NZ_DATHOP010000226.1:0-10138 GCF_035484855.1 Bradyrhizobium sp. | reverse complement strand
CCGGTGTGGGACACCTCGCTTTGCTGTCATGCCCTGATCGAAGCCGGTAGCCCGCAAGCCTTGCCCGCGGCCAAACAGGGGCTGGACTGGCTGAAGCCGAAGCAAGTGCTGGACATCGGGGGTGACTGGGCGGTGAAGCGGCCGCAAGTGCGCCCCGGCGGCTGGGCCTTCCAGTACAACAATGCCTATTATCCCGATCTCGACGACACCGCCGTCGTGGTGATGGCGATGGATCGCGCCCGCCGCGCCAGCCATAGCCCTGAATATGACGAGGCCATCGCGCGCGGCCGCGAATGGATCTGTGGCATGCAGAGCCGCGACGGCGGCTGGGCCGCCTTCGACGTCAACAATCTCGAATATTATCTCAACAACATTCCGTTCTCCGATCACGGCGCGCTGCTCGATCCGCCGACCGAGGACGTCACCGCCCGCTGCGTCTCGATGCTGGCGCAGCTTGGCGAGACCGCCGGCAACAGCAAGGCGGTCGCCGACGGGGTCGCCTATCTCAGGCGTACCCAGCTTGCGGAGGGATCGTGGTACGGCCGCTGGGGCGTGAACTACATTTACGGCACCTGGTCGGTGCTGTGCGCGCTCAATGTCGCGGGCGTCGATCACGCCGATCCCGCGATTCGCAAGGCGGTGGACTGGCTGCTGTCGATCCAGAACGAGGACGGCGGCTGGGGCGAGGATGCCACCAGTTACCGACTCGATTATAAGGGGTTTGAGCGTGCCCCCACCACCGCCTCGCAAACGGCATGGGCCTTGCTTGGATTGATGGCGGCGGGCGAGGTCGGGCATCCGGCGGTCGCGCGCGGCGTACAGTACCTAATAGACACACAGACCGAAAAAGGCCTGTGGGATGAGCAGCGCTACACGGCAACAGGCTTTCCTCGGGTGTTTTATCTACGCTATCATGGCTATCCGAAGTTCTTTCCGCTCTGGGCGTTGGCGCGGTATCGGAATCTGGGGAACACCAACCTTGGGGTGGTAGGGGTCGGGATGTGAAATTGGGGGCGAGGGACGGCGCGTCCGCGGGTAATCGAATCGACCCGCGGCCGGTGCTGATCGTGACTGGACTGGTGCAGGAGGCCCGAATCGCGGCTGGGCCCGGGATGACCGTCATCTGCTCAAGTAGCGATCCGCAGCAATTGCGGGCGCTGCTCACGGTTTTTGACCCCGCGACCATCAGAGGCGTCATCAGCTTCGGCGTTGCCGGAGGCCTCGATCCCTCGTTGAAATCCGGCGACGTCGTGGTGGCGACCGAGGTCCTGGCCGGCGATACCCGCTGGCTCGCAGGTCTCGCGCTGAACGAAGAAATGATCGCCAGCGTCGCGCTGGGAAGCCGGCGGGTGGTCAGGGGCAGCCTTGCGGGCGCGGAGCAGGTGGTTGCCGCCCGCCACATCAAGGCCGCGCTGCATCTGGAAACCGGGGCGGCTGCCGTCGACATGGAGAGCCATATCGCGGCCGCCTACGCTGCCGAATCAGACCTTCCCTTCGCAGCGCTGCGCGTCATCGCCGACCCCGCCAGCCGGGCGCTGCCGGCGCTGGCGGTGTCCGCGCTCAAGCCGAATGGCGACGTCGATCTGGGCAAGCTGCTGCGCGGCGTCGCGCGCAATCCGACGACGCTGCGCGCGCTGGTCTCGACCGGGCTGGATTTCAACCGCGCGCTGCGCTCGTTACGCGGCTGTCGAGGCTTTCTGCTTGGCGGCGAGAGCCTCGTCGCGGCGGATCTCTGACAGGCGCTTCTGCACTTCGGCCGAGAAGATGTACTGCGCCGGCCGCTGGTTATCGAGGCTGATCTCCGGCGCCATCGGCCCCGTGGTCCTGACCCCGCGTAGCGCCACCCAGAAGGCTTTCAGCGGATTGTTCAGCGCAGCGGTTGCCGCCGTCGGCTCGTAGCCGCAATGGGCCATGCAGTCGGCGCATTTTTCGTACTTGCCGGTGCCGTAGGTCTCCCAGTCGGTGGTGTCCATCAGCTCCTTGAAGGTTTTGGTATAGCCTTCGCCGAGCAGATAGCAGGGTTTTTGCCAGCCGAAAATGTTGCGCGCCGGCATGCCCCACGGCGTGCATTCGTAACTCTGGTTGCCGGCCAGGAAATCCAGGAACAGGCCGGAATGCATGAAGTTCCACTTCTTGCCCTTGCCCAGCGCGAACACGTCGCGGAACAGCTTCTTGGTCTTGGTGCGGTTGAGGAAGTGATCTTGGTCGGGGGCGCGCTCATAGGCGTAGCCCGGCGACATCGAGACGCCGACGCCGAGCTCGGTGGTGAAGTCGAGGAATTTTGCAATTTCTTCCGCCGGATGGCCGTCGAAGATGGTGGCGTTGACGTTGACGGTGAATCCCTTGGCCTTGGCCGCCTTGATCGCGGAGACCGCGCGGTCGAACACGCCTTCCTGCGACACCGCCTTGTCGTGATGCTCCTTCAGGCCGTCGAGATGCACCGAGAAGAACAGATAGGGCGAGGGCTCGAACAGATGCAGCTTCTTTTCCAGGAGCAGCGCGTTGGTGCACAGCGAGACGAACTTCTTGCGCGCCACCAGGCCGCGCACGATCTCGCCGATATCCTTGTGGATCAAGGGTTCGCCGCCGGGAATCGCCACCATCGGTGCGCCGCATTCGTCGGCCGCATCCCAGCATTCCTGCGCCGACATCCGGCGATTGAGGATGGCATCGGGATAGTCGATCTTGCCGCAGCCGACGCAGGCGAGGTTGCAGCGGAACAACGGCTCCAGCATCAGAACCAGCGGATAGCGTTTCTGGCCCATCAGCTTCTGCTTGATCAGATAGCCGCCGATACGCAGTTCCTTGAAAAACGGTATTGCCATTACAGGTATTCTTTCTTGGTCTTGGTCCCACCAGAGATATAAGGTCAGCCCGCGGCGAGTTCTGCCGGAAGCCGGAATTCGATATTTTCTTCGCGGCCGGGCAACACCGACAGCGTCACCGGTCCGATGCGCCTCAGGGCCTCGATTACGTCGTCGACCAGCACTTCGGGCGCCGAGGCGCCGGCGGTGATGCCGACGGCCCTGGCACCCCTGAGCCAGTCCGGGTTGAGCTCGCTGCCATCGGCAATGAGATAACTCGGAACACCGACTTCGGTGCCGATCTCGCGCAGCCTGTTTGAGTTGGAACTATTGGCGGCCCCCACCACCAAAATGACGTCCACCAGCTTGCTTAGGTCCCTTACCGCAGATTGGCGGTTCTGTGTCGCATAGCAGATATCCCGGATGTCCGGGCCTTGAATATCTGTAAATCGGGCCTGCAGGGCGGCGATAATGTCCTTGGTGTCGTCGACGCTGAGGGTGGTCTGGGTGATGTAGGCGACCGGGGTGTCCGTGGGCAGCGTCAGCGCCGCTACGTCATCGACGTTCTGGACCAGCAGCACCGGGCCTGGAACCTGGCCCATGGTGCCCTCGACCTCGGGGTGGCCGGCATGGCCGATCAGGATCAGCGCCCGTCCCTTCGACATATAGCGCTTGCCCTGATTATGGACCTTGGTCACCAGCGGGCAGGTGGCATTGAGCACCGGCAGGCCGCGCGCGGCGGCCTCTTCTTCCACGCTTCGGGCCACACCATGGGCCGAGAACACGGTGACCGCCCGCGGCGGCACTTCCGAGAGGTCCTCGACGAAGATCGCGCCCTTGTTCTTCAGGCTTTCGACCACGTATTTGTTGTGCACGATCTCGTGCCGCACATAGACCGGCGGCCCGTATTTCTCCAGCGCCCGCTCGACGATTTCGATGGCCCGCACCACGCCCGCGCAAAAGCCGCGGGGTTGTGCCAGATACACTTCCATGGGATGCCCGTTACGCAAGTTGCACCAAACTCATTGTTCGATCTCCGTCCACCAGCGATATAGGTGCAATATCCGCACCACACCGGTTCCCGCATCGTCCCCTTTGCGCGCCCCCAACCGCATGACGGCACAGGGCTTTGTGTCAAAAAACCATCGGCTAGAAAAGGCGGATCGCGCAACGGCCGGCGAGATGCGAAGATTGCGGTATCATGTTACTGTAATCCAGAGATCGCCGGGAATAAACCCCTAAAACCCTCACTTGTTCGTCACTTTACCGCGCGTCAATCCCGGCTATATCAACCTCTCATCGCGTTTCGGCACGCTTTATGCTGACCGGCATGCTGCAAGCCCCCGCGTCCTCTTGGAAAACCATTAAAAAGCAACATTGGATCGGCTTGTGAATTCCGATAGATAGCGGACGTTTCCGGCGCGCCGTTAACATTAGAAAGAAAAGATGTGCTGACAAGTATTGTTGTATCGATTGTCAAAGCCTGCACGCGGTTTGCTCCTCTCACTGTCCTGGTCGCGCTCGTTCTGGCGGTCGCGGCCGGCTACTACACAACCAACCACTTCTCGATCAACACCGACATCAACACGCTGATTTCGTCCAATCTGGATTGGCGCAAGCGTGACCAGCAATTCGACACGGCGTTTGACCGCGACAGCACGATTCTCGCCGTGGTGGAAGCGCCGACGCCGGAACTCACCAGTTCCGCGGCCGAGGCGCTCGAGCAAAAACTCAAGGGCGATAGCAAGAACTTCGTATCCCAGCAGCCGCTCGGTTCCGGCGAATTCTTCGACAGGAACGGGCTGTTGTTCCTGCCCGTGGACGAGGTCGGCAAGATCATTTCGCAATTCGAGAAGGCTGCGCCGCTGATCGAGATCATGGCCGGCGATCCCTCGATCCGCGGCCTGACCGGTGCGCTGGAAACCGGGCTTGCCGGCGTCAAGCGCGGCGAGGTCAAGCTCGACGACACCGCGCGGCCCTTCAACCTGATCGCGCAGACGGTCGAGGACGTGCTGAACAAGGGAACCGCGACCTTCTCCTGGCGCCAGCTCGTCAGCGCTACGCCTTTGACTGATTCCGACCGCCGCGCCTTCATCGAGTTCAAGCCGGTGCTCGACTACAACGCGCTGGAACCCGGCAAGGACGCCACCGATGCGATCCGCAAGGCCGCCGCCGATCTTGACTTTCCGGCCAAGTACCAGGCCCGCGTCAGGCTGACCGGGCCGGTTCCGATCGCCAACGAGGAATACGCCACCGTCCAGAACGGCGCCCTCGTCAACGGCATCGGCACCGTGATCGTGGTGCTGATCATCCTTTGGCTGGCGCTGCATTCGGCGAAAATCATCTTCGCGGTGTTCGTCAATCTGTTCATCGGGCTGTCGATCACGACCGCGCTGGGGCTGATGATGGTGGGCTCGCTGAACCTGCTTTCGATCGCGTTTGCGGTGTTGTTCGTCGGGCTCGGCGTCGATTTCGGCATCCAGTTCAGCGTTCGCTACCGCTCCGAGCGTTTCAAGAACGACAATCTGCGGGAGGCGCTGGCGGAAGCCGCTAGGCGCGCGGCGGTGCCGCTGTCGCTCGCCGCGATGGCGACCTCGGCCGGATTCCTGTGTTTCCTGCCGACCGACTACAAGGGCATCTCCGAGCTCGGGGCGATTGCCGGCGTCGGCATGATCGTCGCGTTCACGACCAGCATCACGGTGCTGCCGGCGCTCTTGACCCTGCTCAACCCGCCCGGCGAGAAGGAACCGGTCGGCTACGCGTTTCTCGCCCCGGTCGACCATTTCCTGGAAAAGCACCGCATCGTCATTGTGGTCGGGACGCTCGCGATTGCGATCGCCGGCCTGCCGCTGCTGTATTTCATGAAGTTCGACTTCAACCCGATGAACCTGCGCAACAAGAATGCCGAATCGATTGCGACCTTTCTCGATCTGCGCAAGGACCCCAACACCGGCGCCAACGCCATCGACGTCCTGACCAATTCGGACACTGATGCCAAAAAGATCGAAGCCACCCTCGAGAAATTGCCGGAAGTGCTGCGGGTGATGTCGCTTTCGAGTTTCGTGCCCGAGGATCAGGCGCCGAAACTGAAGCTGATCGCGCAGGGTGCCAGGGTCCTCAATCCCGCGCTCAATCCGGACTCGATCGACGCAGCCCCCGGCGACCAGGAGAACGTCGATTCGCTGAAGGAATCCGCCGACATGCTGCGCAGGACCGCGGGCGATGCCAAGGGCCCGGGCGCGGTGGCGTCGCGGCGGCTGGCGGATGCGCTGGCGAAGCTCGCGGAGGCAAACGAGGAGACGCGCAACAAGACGCAGGCGATCTTCGTCACGCCGCTGCAGATCGTACTCGCCCAGCTCAAGATGTCGCTGCAGGCCGAGCCGGTCACCGAGAAGACGCTGCCTTCAGATCTGGTCAATGCCTGGAAGACCAAGGACGGCCTGCAACGGGTCGAGGCGCTGCCGCGCGGCGATCCCAACGACAACGACAATCTGCGAAGATTCGCCAACGCGGTGCTCACCGCCGAGCCGAACGCGATCGGCGGCCCGGTATCGATCCTCAAATCCGGCGACACCGTGGTGGACGCCTTCATCCATGCCGGTATCTACGCGCTGGCGGTGATCGCGCTGTTGTTATGGATCGCGCTGCGGCGGATCACCGACGTGCTGCTGACGCTGGTGCCGCTGTTGGTGGCGGGCACGGTGACGATGGAAATCTGCGTGCTGATCGGCCTGCCGCTGAACTTCGCCAACATCGTCGCGTTGCCGCTGTTGCTCGGCATCGGCGTCGCCTTCAAGATCTATTACGTCACGGCGTGGCGGTCGGGCCGCACCAATCTGCTGCAGACCAGTCTCACCCGGGCGATCTTCTTCAGCGCGCTGACCACGGCCACCGCCTTCGGCAGCCTGTGGCTGTCGTCGCATCCGGGCACCTCCAGCATGGGCAAGCTGCTGGCGCTGTCGCTGGTGACGACCTTGGCCGCGGTGCTGCTGTTCCAGCCGGCGCTAATGGGCAAACCGCGCGATATCGGGGAGTAGGCAGATGTCGCCGACCGGGTCGGCTGAGGCCGTCTGTTTCTGACCCTTGATGGAGCCGATGGAGCCCGTGGTCTTGGGCGCGGCTGATGCCTTGGGCCCATTGGGCGGTGCACCCTTCGCTGCGCCCTTGGCCATGCTGTTGACGGGGCTCGAGGGAATCGGACCTGCGACCCGGGTCCAGGTTTCGCCGCCGCAGAGGAAGCCGAGCACGCAGCCCTGAATCTCCATATGGTCGGGATCGAGCGGCCTGATCGTGGAGCTGTAATACTGGCCGTCCTTGGCGTTGTAGACTTGGCCTTCCCAGGTATCGACACCGGGCTTCTTCTTCATGTCGATCAGGATCGGCATGCCGAGCGTCGGCCTGCTCTGTTTCGAGACATCGGGATTGTGCTCATCGTGGCCGCCAGGGTCCTTTTCCCAGGAGACCGCGCCCCACATGTCGCCGTTGCATTGCGCGACGCGGATATTGGCGACGCCGTCCGCCACCCGCCAATCGCCGGTAGGGTCGAGGGCGAGGGCCGGCACAAGGCCTGTCGCGAAAAAAAATCCCGAATATAATACGGTACGCAAGATGTTTCGTGGGCGGTGCAACATGGCTTCAACCTGTGCTTAATTGGATGAGGGCAAAACGCCGCATTGAACGTTTTCAGTTGACGAAACCGTCATCAACCGAAGTATGTAGCTGATGTTATATTCCAATCTAGACGTTTCCGAGATGTTTGTGGACCGCCAGTCGCAGCGCAGTTCCATGCATACGCGCCACTTAAATGAGCAACTGGTGCGGGTCCTCAAGACCATAGGCTATGATGTCGGCTTCCAGAAGGGCCAGGGCCAGTATCTGTTCGATCGCGACGGCGCGCGCTATCTTGATCTACTGAGCGGATTTGGCGTTTTTGCGATTGGCCGCAACCATCCGGCGCTGCGCCAGGCGCTGAAAAGCGTGCTCGACAGTGACCTGCCGAATCTCGTGCAGCTCGACGTGTCCACCCTGGCCGGCGTGCTGGCGGAGCGGCTGCTCGATTATGTCCCGTATCTGGACAAGGTGTTTTTCGCCAATTCCGGCGCGGAATGCGTCGAGGCCGCGATCAAATTCGCCCGCGGCGCCACCGGCCGCCCCGGCATCGTCTATTGCGCCCACGCCTTCCATGGCCTGTCCTATGGCGCGCTGTCCTTGACCGACGATCCGAATTTCCGCGCCGGTTTCGAGCCGCTGTTGCCGGGATGCACGTCGATCCCCTTCAACGATCTCGCAGCGCTCGAGCAGGCGCTGTCGTCGCGCGAGGTCGCCGCCTTCATCGTCGAGCCGATCCAGGGCAAGGGCGTCAACATGCCCACCGACGAATTCCTGCCGGGCGCGGCCGCCCTGTGCCGCAAATACGGCACGCTGTTCGTCGCCGACGAAATCCAGACCGGCATGGGCCGCACCGGCCGCTTCCTCGCCGTCGAGCACTGGAACGTCGAGCCCGACATGGTGTTGCTGGCCAAGGCGCTGTCGGGCGGCCACGTCCCGGTCGGCGCGCTGCTGACGCGCAAGAGCATCTTCGACAAGATTTTTAACCAGATGGACCGCGCGGTGGTGCACGGCTCGACCTTTGCCAAGAACGACCTCGCAATGGCCGCCGGCATCGCCACGCTGGAAGTGATCGAATCCGAAAAGCTGATCGAGCAGGCTGCCAAGCGCGGCGCCGAGCTGCGGCTGGCGCTGACTCGCATGGTCCCCGGCTATGAATTGCTGAAGGAAGTCCGCGGCAAGGGCCTGATGATCGGCGTCGAATTCGGCCCGCCGAAATCGCTGCGCCTGAAAGCCTCCTGGAACGTGCTGGAGACCGCCAACAAGGGCCTGTTCTGCCAGCTCATCACGGTGCCCCTGTTCAAGGACCACAAGATCCTGACGCAAGTCTCCGGTCACGGCAGCCACACCATAAAACTGCTGCCGCCTTTGACCATCACCGAGCAAGACTGCACCTGGATCGAGACCGCCTTCGACGCTGTCATCGCCTCCAGCCACAAGGTCCCCGGCGCGATCTGGTCGCTCGGCAAGACGCTCGTGGATAATGCGGTGAGACGGTCGGCGTAGGCAGTAGGATGGGTTGAGCGTTTGCGAAACCCATCATCTTTTGCACGCACATGACGAGGCGATGGGTATCGCTGCGCTCCACCCATCCTCCGGGCTCTCTTTGGTGCGATAATGAAGCGGATTGCCGCGGCGCCTTTCTCCTTGAAACAGGGTAACATATGTGTTACCCACCGGCATGCTTGAAGTCCGGTACTACCTCGCTGCGAACGGCGAGAGTCCGTTTGCCGAATGGTTCGCGGAACTGGAAGGCGCAGCCAGCGCCAGGATCGTCCGCGCGCTCGCCCGTATCGAGCAAGGCAATCTCTCCAACGTCAAAGGCGTTGGAGAGGGTGTGCTGGAATATCGGATCGATTTTGGTCCTGGTTATCGGATTTATTTCGGACGGGATGGTGAGACGATCGTCGTCCTATTGACGGGTGGAACTAAGAAGCGACAGCAGCGCGACATCGATGCGGCGCATGCCTACTGGCAGGACTACAAGCGGAGCAAGCGCGAGCAAGATTGAACGGAGACGGACGATGGCACGTACAAAAAGCTTCAGGGACCTGGTGCAGGGCCGGGTCAAGGCCGACAAGAAATTTGCCGAGGCGCTGCTTCGCGAAGGCATCGATGCAATGCTGAGCGGCGATGTCGAGAGCGGCAAGTCGATCCTGCGCGACTACATCAAGGCGACCGTCGGTTTCGAAGAACTCGGCGAGGCGACCGGCGCGCCGCCAAAGAGCCTGATCCGCATGTTCGGACCGCGCGGCAATCCGCAAGCCAAAAATCTCTTCAGCGTGATCGGCTACCTGCAGAAGCGGGCGGGGCTCAGCCTGCACGTCGCCGGCTAGAAGTTACGGCGATGCTGGACATTCTGCCTCGACGGGCAAATCACCGGCGCCCCGCTGTCCTCATCTGACCCTGCTAGTCAAGCCCTTCATGCAAAAATATTCTGCTTTACCGAATATTCGGAATATCCTATATTGCGTCTTGTCCCGCCTCATTATGAGGGGCGTTTCGCGGTCGTCACTAAACGCGGGGTGGGATGCGGTGGACGCCGAGGGTGCATCTGACGAGGGCACTGGAGGCGGACGGAGAAGGCGTGTGGTCCTGGCACCCCGACGCTGGTGTCAAGTTCGCGTGAAGTGACGCGGATGACGGTGGCCAAAAGGCCCGGAGCACCGGGGAGAGCGCGCTATAATCCGTAAACCATTGCGTGGGGAATGCCGGGTGATTCCGGT
>NZ_DATHOP010000225.1:0-6212 GCF_035484855.1 Bradyrhizobium sp. | reverse complement strand
GGCATTCGTCCCAGGATCGAACGTTTGCCGTGAACGACTTCATCATGCGACAGCGGCAGGATGAAATTCTCTGAAAAAGCGTAATGCAGGCCGAACAGAATATCGCCGTGGTGAAACCGGCGGTGGATCGGATCCTTGTTGATGTAGTTCAGCGTGTCATGCATCCAGCCCATATTCCACTTGTAGCCAAAGCCCAGCCCGCCAAACTCGACCGGGCGCGACACCTGCGGCCACGCGGTCGACTCTTCGGCGGCGGTCGTGGCCTGCGGAAAACGCGCGAACACTTCAGTGTTGAAGCGGCGCAGGAAAGCGATGGCGTCGAGATTTTCCCGGCCGCCATGCTTGTTCGGCACCCAGCCTCCGGCGGGCCGGCTATAGTCGAGATAGAGCATCGAGGCGACCGCATCGACACGCAGCCCGTCGATGCCGTAACGCTCCAGCCAGAACAGCGCGTTCGAGACCAGGAAATTGACAGCTTCGGTGCGGCCGTAATTGTAGATCAGCGTACCCCAGTCGAGATGGCGGCCCTGCAGCGGGTTGGCGTGTTCGTAAAACGCGGTGCCGTCGAAATGGCCGAGGCCGTGCGGATCGTCGGGAAAATGCCCGGGCACCCAGTCGAGTAAAACCCCAAGGCCCTCGGCATGACAAGCGTCGACCAGGGCGGAAAAATCCGCAGGCCCGCCGAACCGGCTGGTGGGCGCATACAGGCCGGTCGGCTGGTAGCCCCATGAGCCGTCAAAGGGATGCTCGCTGACGGGGAGGAATTCGACATGGGTAAAGCCGAGATCCCTGGCGTAACGCGGCAACTGCTCGGCGAGGTCGCGATAGGTCAGCCATTCGTTGTTGCCCTTGCGCCGCCACGAGCCGAGGTGGACTTCGTAGATCGACATCGGCGCGCTCAGCGCGTTGACCCGCTCGGGCGCCGGGCGCGGATGCGGAAGTCTGGCTTCGTCGAACACGATGGAGGCGGTGCTCGGGCGCATTTCCGCAGCGAACGCCATCGGGTCCGACTTCAGCGGCAGATGCTGGCCCTGCGGGCCGATGATGTCGAATTTATAGTGATCGCCTGCGGTGGCATGGGGCACGAACAGCTCCCAATAGCCGACGCCACGGACGCGCATCGGATGCCGGCGCGGATTCCAGAAATTGAAATCGCCGACCACGCTGACCCGCCGTGCATTGGGCGCGAGCACCACGAAGGCCACGCCATCGACGCCGTCGAGCGTCATCGGATGGGCGCCGAGCTTGTCGTAAAGCCGCTGGTGGGTGCCTTCGCCCAGGAGATACAGATCGAAATCGGTCAGGACGGGCGGAAAGCGGTAGGGATCGTCGAGATCGACCACGGTGTCGCCGAAGCGGGCGCGCAACTGGTAGCGCGTGGAGCCATTCGGCAGTGCGCCGACGAACAGACCTGCGTCGTGAATGCGCGACAGCTCGGCTGTCTCGCCGTGCTCGCCGATCGCCTCGACCCGTGAAGCTTCCGGCAGGAATGCGCGCACCACGGTCCTGCCGCCTTCGGTGTGAAGGCCCAGATAGTGAAAGGGATCAGAGTGGCGACCTTCGACAATCGCGTAGGCTTCCGCGGATAATTTGGTCATGAGGACTCGTTGGTATTCTGGGACAAAATTCGAAGCATCCCGGTCAGGGGTACGCGCAGCCAATCGGGCCGGTGAGCCAATTCATATTCGATCTCGTAAAAGGCCTTTTCGAGCAGGAAGAAGTTCAGGATACGTTCTGCATCATCCGGATCGGCCGGCCACAGGCGTTGATTGGTCATCACCTCGCGATAGGCGCCCAGAAACGAAGCTGTCGCCCGGTCGCGCCATTCGGTGAGCGCGGCGCCTAGCTTGCCGTGCTCGTCGGGTGCGACCTTCAGCGCGCGCATCAATGCGGCGGTGGCCGAATAATCGATCGAACGGATCAGGCCGGCGACGTCGCGCGCCGCCGGCGCCTTGCGGCGGCGCTCTTCCAATGGCCTTCGCGGCTCCCCCTCGAAATCGATGATGAAGATATCGTCCTTGACGATCAGGATCTGGCCGAGGTGGAGGTCGCCGTGGTGGCGGATCTTCAGACCGTCGATATCCCTGGGAAGCAGCGCGTTCACCCGCTGCAGCAGCGTGTCGCGCTGCGCAAGCGCCTGATCGACCAGCTGCCGGTCTGCCTCCCGCATGGCATCGCGTCGTTGCTTCAGCGCGTCGAACACACGTCCGGCGCGGCCCATGACATCTCCGATCCAGCGCTTCATGTCTTCGGGCCATGCCGGCTCCGGGGTGAAATCGGCGAATTCCTGGCTGGTGGCGAGCGCGAGATGCATCTCGGCGACGCGCTTGCCGATTTGCGACATATAGCGCAGATAGGGAACCTGCTCTTCGCTCTCGCCGGGATGTTCGCTGCCGGCCAACAGACGCTGCTCGTCGACGAAGCGATCGAGATAGGCCGACGTCACGGTCCAGGCGTCGCCCTGGTTTTCGACGAAGGCGTGCACGACGGCGATCGCATTTCTCTTGTCGCCTTCGATCAGTTCGACGCTGCCGAGCAGAGCGGGCGTATTGGCGAAGCCCGCGACCTCGGTCAGGAACCAGCCCATCTCGATCTCGGGATTGATGCCGGATTCAAGTTTGCGATAGACCTTGACCACATATTCGTTGTCGATCAGCGCGGTGCTGTTGGACTGTTCGGTCTCAACCGCCCGGATATGCTCGGGCGTCCTCACTGCATGATCGGAAAATCGGCTGGTCGGCCTGAATTCCAGCCGCAGGTCGTTTTCCTCGACCGTCAGACTCTGCCGCAGATTGCGCAGCAGCAGCGCGATGAAGATGTGATCGGTCGCGACATCGAGCAGCGTTCCTTCCCGCGCGCCCTGACGGACCGCTGCGAAGGCGCGGGGGTTGTAGCGTTCGCGGTCGAAGCGCACCCATTCGATCTGCATCGGCAGCACGTAACGGGAGGTCATACCGCGCTGGGTTGATTCGAAGAACGCAAGCCAGGGGCGGTTGTCGCCGATGTCGCAGAACGGGATCGCCGATGTCAGGGCCGGGTGGATGGCTTTCGGCGTGCGCTCGGGATACCAGCGGGTTCGCGCCAGGAAGCCCGGCAGCACGTCGCTTTCGAACACGCTTCTGGTGCGCGCCAGCGAAACCCAGGTTGCACCGAGTGGCACCACCAGGGTCTCGAATTCGGGAACCGTGGTGGGGGCGACATGCTCGGATTTGTCGCGCTCCCTGAGCTGGAACCAGTAGAAGCCATAGGGCGCCAGCGTGATCATGTAGGGCAATTCGCCGATCGCCGGAAAACGGGTGCGGCCGAGCATTTCCAGCGGGATGCGCTCCTTCCATGGCGAAAGATCGAGTTCGGTGGCTTGCGCCGACCGCGACAGATTGGCGACGCAGAGGATTACCTCGTCACCGTACTGTCTGACATAAGCGAGCACCGAACGGTTGGCCGGGCGGATGAAGGTCATGGTGCCGCGGCCGAACGCCAGCGTCGACTTGCGCACCGAGATCAGCCGCTTGGTAGCGCTCAAGAGCGAGGACAGACTGCGCGACTGCGCCTCGACATTGACCGCTTCATAGCCATAGACCGGGTCCATGATAGTCGGCGCGTAAAGCCGCGCCGGGTCTGAGCGGGAGAAGCCGCCGTTGCGGTCCGGCGTCCACTGCATCGGCGTGCGGACACCGTTGCGGTCGCCGAGATAGATGTTGTCGCCCATGCCGATCTCGTCGCCGTAATAGATGATCGGCGTGCCCGGGAACGACAGCAATAGCGAATTCATCAATTCGATCTTGCGGCGGTCATTGTCCATCAGCGGCGCCAGCCGGCGGCGGATGCCGACATTGATGCGGGCGCGGGGATCGTTGGCGTAGGTCGACCACAGATAATCGCGTTCGACGTCGGTGACCATTTCCAGCGTCAGTTCGTCGTGGTTGCGCAGGAACAGCGCCCACTGGCAATTGCCCGGAATATCCGGGGTCTGGCGCAGGATGTCGGTGATCGGAAAGCGATCTTCCTGGGCGATCGCCATGTAGATCCGTGGCATCAGCGGAAAATGATAGGCCATGTGGCATTCGTCGCCACGGCCGAAATATTCCTGCACATCCTCCGGCCATTGATTGGCCTCCGCCAGCAGCACCTTGCCCTTGGCGTAAGCGTCGAGTTCCCGGCGCAGCCTCTTGATGACGGCGTGGGTCTCAGGGAGATTCTCGTTGTTGGTGCCGTCGCGCTCGCAAAGATAGGGGATGGCATCGAGCCGGAACCCGTCGACGCCGGTGTCGAGCCAGCGCTTCATCACCTGGATCATCGCGCTGACCACGCGGGGATTGTCGAAGTTCAAGTCAGGCTGGTGCGAGAAGAAGCGGTGCCAGTAGAATTGCCCGGCTTCGGGGTCCCAGGTCCAGTTCGACTTCTCGGTGTCGGTGAAGATGATCCGAGTGCCTGCGTATTTCTGGTCGGTGTCGCTCCAGACATACCAGTTACGCGCGCTGGACTTCGGATCGCTGCGGCGGGCGCGCTTGAACCAGTCGTGCTGGTCGGAGGTGTGATTGATGACGAGTTCGATCACCACGCGCATGCCGCGTCGCTTGGCTTCGACAATGAAGCGGCGAAAATCCTTCATGGTCCCGAAATCGGGATTGATCGAGCCGTAGTCGGCGATGTCGTAACCATCGTCGCGGCCGGGCGAGGGATAGAATGGCAACAGCCAGAGCGCCGTCACCCCGAGATCCTGCAGGTAATCGAGCTTCTCAGTGAGGCCGGCGAAATCGCCGATGCCGTCATTGTTGCTGTCGGCGAAGGCCTTGACGTGAAGCTGATAAACGATGGCGTCCTTGTACCAGAGTTCGTCATGATCCAGCGCGGCGGCCGGCAGTTCTTCGGTATCGATTGACGACAGCAGGTTCATTCCAAAGCTCCGCGCGACCAGAGAACGAAATAGCGGGGCGGTATTATGGACGCGTTCACGCCGATGGGCAGCGCCGTGTGGGCGCCCTCGACGGTTTTTGATTGTTTTGATCACGGTGATGCGATTTGCAATGGGGTCCCATTTCGTTTGCGCGAAAGGAGATGCTCGGGACATATATAAAAAGCCGTTCCGCTTGCTTTGGTTCCTTTGGGGAACGGCCGAGGCGGATCGACGTTAAGCAAGGCTATCCTCTTCCTAAACCACAAGAATTTTGCGGCGGTTCCGTCTTCCGTTGCGTGCAAATGGCGTGCCGAATGAACCTTTACAGCAGAGCCAGAGAGCTGGACATCCAAACCGAATTTATCGATGGCCGCGGCCATCGCCAGGTAACCGATGCCGCCGCGCTCAAAATCATCCTCGATGCCTTGCCAGAGCGGGTTCCGTACCGCGTTGCCTCCGGAACCGTGGTGGTCCGTTCCGGACTACCGTCGCAAACCGAGATCAAGGAACCCGCCGCGTTCCCGGTGCGGTGGCAGATCATGTCGGGTTCGAAAGTCATCGCGCAAGGCGAAGCGCGCAATCGCAAAATCATCTGGCCCGCCGATTTGCCGCAGGGGTCGTATCGGCTCAATCTGACCGATGCGGCGTCATTTGCCGAAGAAGTGCCACTGATCGTCGCGCCAGCCAAAGCCTATGGCGGTGATTTCGACCGGTGCTGGCTGATCGCGGTCCAGCTTTACGGCGTCCGCTCGGGGCGCAACTGGGGCATCGGCGATTTCACCGATCTTGCGGCATTACTCGAATTGGCGGCCCAGTTGGGAGCCGATGGCATCGGGCTCAATCCCCTGCACGCTCTGTTCGACGACCACCCGGCCGATTGCAGTCCCTACTCGCCGAACAGCCGGTTGTTTTTGAACGCGCTCTATATCGATGTCGAGAAAATTCCCGAATTCAACGCCGAGGCATTTTCAAAGCGCTCCATCGCGCGGTTGAGAGAAGGTCATCTGATCGATTATGAAGCTGTCGCCGGGCTGAAATGGCGGGCGCTGCACGCAGCCTTCAGAAATTTCAAGTCGCACGCGAGCGCTGCCCGCAAGCAGGAGTTCGACGCGTTCCGCGCCGAGCGCGCGCCGCTGTTGTCGCACTTTGCCTGTTTCGAAGTGCTTCGGCACAAGTTCGGCAGACCGTGGTGGGAGTGGCCAGAAGGCTGGCGGCAGCCGGACGAGGCCAAATGCGCCGAATTGCGGCAGGGCGCGGATGCCGCCGAAATCGAATTCGTCGAATTCGTGCAATGGACGGCGGATGCGCAATTGCG
>NZ_DATHOP010000224.1:0-48819 GCF_035484855.1 Bradyrhizobium sp. | reverse complement strand
ATTGGCGCCCGGCCGGCTGGAGCTGGAAATCACCGAGGGCGTGCTGATCGAGGATTTCGATCGCGGCCTGGCGTTGCTGCGGCGCCTGAAGGCGCTCGGCGTGCGGGTTTCGATGGACGATTTCGGCAGCGGTTATTCCTCGTTGAGCTATTTGCAGGCGTTCCCGTTCGACAAGATCAAGATCGACCGCGCCTTCGTGATGAATCTCGGGCGCAATCCGCAATCTGCCTCGATCGTGCGCGCGGTGATCGGCCTCGGCCACGGCCTTGGAATGTCGATCGTCGCCGAGGGCGTCGAGACCCAGGAGCAGCTCGCTTTCCTCGCCGACGAGGGTTGCGACGCGGTGCAGGGCTATTTCCTCGGCAAGCCGGCGCCGATCGGACAGTACTTCGCGCTGGTCGGACGCTCCGATACGATGGAACTGACGCGCAAGATCGGTTAGCGCACGCCCTGACGTTTTTACCGAACGTGCCGTTATCGCGTCACCGGAAAACGCTATACGTGGCGCATGGCGGATTATGACCTTGCGATCATCGGCGGCGGTCTCAACGGCGTCAGCGTGGCGCGCGATGCCGCCGGTCGTGGCCTGCGCGTCGTCCTGCTCGAACAAGGCGACCTCGGCGCCGCCGCGTCCTCGGCGACCTCGCGGCTGATCCATGGCGATCTTGCGATGCTGGAACGCCGCGGCCTGCTGCGCGTCCGCCGTCAGCTTGCCGAGCGTGACGTCTGGCTGCGGATTGCGCCGCATCTGGTGCGTCCCTCGCGGTTCGTGATCCCCGCGCATTCCGACGAGCGTCCGTCCTGGCTGCTGCGGTCCTGGCTGTTGCTGTATGACCGGCTGGCGCCGCGGATGGATCTGCCGCCTTCCTTGACGGTTGACGTCACCCATCATCCGGTCGGCAACGCGCTGAAGCGGCCGTTCGGCACGGCGTTCGAATATTCCGACTGCGTGGTGGACGATTCGCGGCTGGTGATCGCCACTGCGCTCGATGCGGCCGAGCGGGGCGCCGACATCCGCACCGGCGCGCGCTGCGTCCGCGCCGACCGGCACGATTTCTGGCGGCTGGCGGTGATCGACCGCGGCCATCGCCGGGTGATCACGGCACGCGCCCTGGTCAATGCCAGCGGCGCCTGGACCGCCTCGGTGGCCGAGACCGTGCTGCGGATGCCGCCGCCACGGCTAAGGCTTGGCGCTATCAGGATGAGCCAGATCATCGTCCGGCGCCTGTTCGAGACCGACAACGTCTACGTCTTCCAGAACAGCGACCGCCGGCTGATCTTCGCCAGTCCCTACCAGCGCGATTTCACGCTGATCGGCACCGTCGCCCAGCCCTTCAGGGGCGATCCCGCCATCGTGGCGATGGCGGCCGGCGACGTGGCGTATCTGTGCGATGCCGCCAACCGCTATTTCCGCGAAAAGATCGACCCGTCCGATGTGATCCGGACGGTCTCCGGCGCCAACGCGGTGTTCGATCCCGCCAGCCGGTCAGCCGCGCGCGACGGCGCGATGATGTTCGACCGGCCGCGCGGCAAGGCGCCGCTGCTGACGATCTTTGGCGGCGATGTCACGACGTCGCGGCTGCGCGCCGAGCGGGCGGTCTCCCGCTTCACGCCGTTCTACCCGATGTCGCCGCGCTGGACCGCGAAAGCGGCGCTGCCCGGCGGCGATTTTGACTGGGCGAAATTCGAGGCGGAGGTCGACCGCGCGCAAGGGCGCTGGCGGTTCCTGACCGACGCCGAGGCGACGCGGCTGGTCGGGGCTTATGGAACGCGTATCGCGGATGTGCTGGGCGAAGCGAAAACCCGGGCCGAGCTCGGCCCGGCCTTTGGCCCGGAATTGACCGGAGCCGAGGTGCGCCACCTCATGACCAAGGAATGGGCGCGCTTCCCGGATGATGTGCTGTGGCGCCGTTCCAAGCTGGGCCTGACCATGCCGCCGGAAGGACGCGAGGCGTTGGCGGCATTCATGGCCGCACCGGGGTGAATTTTGCGGAATAGACCGCCGCTTGCTATGTTGATGGTCTGTGGGAAACAGCGGGCCTGAAAACAGGTGCGTCACAAAAAAACAATTCGGGAGGAGATCACCATGAATCGTCGCTCCATCGTCGGCGCCGGGCTGTTGTTGGCCGGGATTGCTGCATTTCCTTACGCGCATCGGGCGTCCGGCCAGACCGACGGCTGGGTTACGCTGTTCGACGGCAAGAACCTCGACAATTTCAACCAGATCGGCACCGCCGATTGGAAGATCGAGGACGGCGCCGCCGTGGCCGACAAGGGCAACGGCTTCCTGGTCACCAAAAACGCCTATGGCGATTTCCAGCTCAGGGCCGAATTCTGGATCGACGACGTCGCCAACAGCGGCATCTTCATTCGCTGCACCGATCCCGGCAAGGTCACCGGCTCGACCGCCTACGAGGTGAACATCTGGGATGCGCGTCCCGATCCGAGCTACGGTACCGGCGCCATCGTCAATGTCGCCAAGGTCGATCCGATGCCGAAGGCCGGCGGCAAATGGAACGTCTATGAGATCACGGCCAAGGGCCCGACCTTCACGGTGACGCTGAACGGACAAAAAACCGTCGACGCTGCCCAGGACGCCAAATTCGCAACCGGCCACATCGCCCTGCAGCACGGGCTCGGCCTCAAGGACGCCAACGGCGTCGAGAGCGACAAGGGCGTGGTCAAGTTCCGCAAAGTCGAGATCAAGCCGCTTTAGGGGCAGGGCGCTCTCAAGTCGTCCTGGCCTCCGCGTCGGGACGACGGTTGCGCTCTCGATTCAATTGTCAAACAGCCCCGTCATTGCGAGCGCAGCGAAGCAATCCATCGTGCAATGAAAAGAAGGAATGGATTGCTTCGCTGCGCTCGCAATGACGTTGAGACATAACTTCGCGATCTCGCCGCATGGTGTTGCGCGAGGTATTCCTTTATTCCCGCCCTCCAAATAGAGGGCGCAGGGAATGCCGGGCGGCCGATGCGCCCGATAGCCACGTGTGCAACGGGTAGTGGTAGAACGCACACGTGTTGTCAGGTCACACCGGAATCACCCGGCATTCCCCACGCAATGGTTTACGGCTTATTCCGTGATCTCCCCGGTGCTCGGGCTCTTTGGCCACCGTCACCGGCGCTCCTAAGCGCCAACTTGACACCAGCGTCGAGGTGCCAGGACCACACGGCTTCGCCGTCCGCCTCAAATGCCTTCGTCAAGAGCACCATCGGCGTCCACCGCATCCCGCCCCGCGTTTAGTGACGACCGCGAAACGCCCCTCATAGTGGGACGGGACGGGGAGCAATATAGGATAATCAGAAGATGCTGAAAAGCAGAAAATGGTCGATCGGCCTGCGACAAAATAACCCGACGGGCAAACCGGATTGAAATTACGGGAAGACCTAGTGACCCTGCCGCATTTGCAAATTGGGCCTAAATCGCGCCCTGATCCCGCAATCTCCTGAGATCCTCGCCGTTCAATCCGAGCAACTCCCCAAAAATTTCCTCGTTCTGCGCGCCCAACCCTCCGCCGAGCCATCGGATTTCGCCGGGCGTGGCCGAAAGTTTCGGCACCACGTCCGGAACAGCGATGGGGCCGATGCGCGAGTCCGTGAGCTTGATGTTGCCGCGGGCGCGATATTGCGGGTCTTCGAAGATGTCGGCGATGCTGTAGATGAGACTGGCCGGCACGCCGCCGGCCATGCAGCGCGCGAGGATGGTTTCGCAGTCTGATGATGCGACCCATGTTGCGACGATGGCGTTGACCTCGTCGCGCGCCGCAAGCCGCAGCGCTTGTGGGCCATAGCGCTCGGCCGAGGCCAGCTCCGGCTGCTGCATGGTATCGGCCAAGCGAACGAACATCTGGTCGCTGGTGCAGGCAATCGCGACCCACTTGCCGTCGCTAGTCTGGTAGTGGCTGTGCGGGCAGACGTTGACGGTGTCTGCGCCCATCCGCTCGCGCACATAACCGAATTTCTGGTAGGCTGGCGCGATCTCGTCGAGCACGCGAAACACCGACTCGTAGAGCGCGAGATCAACGCACTGCCCGACCCCCGTCGCGTCGCGCGCCTTCAGCGCGACGAGGGCGCCGATCGCGCCGTACATGCCGGACATGTAGTCGGCCAGCGAGGTAGAGCCTGGAACGACCGGCGGGCCGCCGGGCATGCCGGCGAGAAAAGTGAGGCCGGAGAAGGCGTGCGCGATCCGGGCAAAGCCGGGCTGGGTGCGCATCGGTCCGTCCTGGCCATAGGCTGAGATGCGCACAAGGATGGCGCCGGGATTGAGCTTTTTCAGCTCCTCATAGCCGAGACCCCATTTCTCCAGAGTGCCGGGACGGAAATTCTCGACGATGATGTCGCATTTGGCGGCGAGTTGCCGCAGCAGCTCGCGGCCGGCTTCGCTCGCCAGATTGAGCGTGACGCATTTCTTGTTGCGGGCTTCCGAGAGCCACACCAGCGTATCACCGCACTCGGTGTTGGTGCCGAGCCGGCGCAGCGAGTCGCCGGATTTCGGCGGCTCGACCTTGATCACTTCGGCGCCGAACTCGCCGAGGATGGTTGCGCAATGCGGCCCCGCGATGAAGGTGCCGAGATCGAGGACGCGAATTCCCTCAAGCGCGCTCATGACTTGCCCCCGATGCTGGCGGCGCGCGCGAGCAGCTTGTTGGCGAGCTTGACATGCATCAGATCGATCATGTCGCCGTTCCTGTCCTTGACCGCGCCGCGCCCGTCGCGTTCCGCCGCCGACATGGCGTCGATCACCTCGTTGGCCCAGGCGACTTGGCCAGCCGACGGGGTCAGCACCTCGTGGATGGTTTCGATCTGTGAGGGATGGATCGCCATCTTGCATCCGAAGCCGAGCGCGGCGGCGCGTTTGGTGGCGGCGCGCAAGCCGTCGGTGTCCCGGATCACCGAGAACGGCCCATCGATCGGGGCGAGACCGAAGGCGCGGCAGGCGTTGGCGATCCGTGCCGTTGCAAAATGCCAGAGATCGTTCCAGTGCCGCTCGCGCAGCCCGCTTCCGTCATCGTCGGTCAGCACCACGTAGTCGGGCGAGGGCGCGCCGACCGCGCCCTGAAAGCTGCCGAGGTCGAGCTGATAGTCGCCGCCGCCGAACACCAGCGCGCAGAGCCGGCCGCCGGCTTGCGCGATCGTCTCGGCATTGGCGACGCCGCGCGCCGTCTCGATCAATCCCATGATGCCGACCTCGCGCTGGCGCGGCGCCGATCGCTCGGCGGAACGGATCATCACCTCGACGGCATGGACATCGGCCGCCGATTCGCATTTCGGCAGCAGGATAAAGTCGAGCCGCGGACAGGCCTCGACCACCTCGATGATGTCGCGGCAGCCCCATGGGGTGTCAAAACCGTTGACCCGGACGGCGACGGCGCGCGACCCCCAATCGAGCTCGTTGAGCGCGGCGATGGCTTCGCCCCGCGCCTTCGGCTTGAGGGAAGCGACCACCGCGTCTTCGAGGTCAAGGAAGATCGCATCGGCCGGGCCTTGCGCGGCTTTCTCCATAAAGCGTGGCGAGGTGGCGGGGACGGCGAGCAGCGAGCGCCGCGAGGCAATGTTGGATTTCATGTGTATCTCATATGGGGGTTCCTGATGGCGAGTTCGGCGACCGATTTGCGGGTGGCGCCGTTGGCGCGGTGGCTCTGCGGCTCGATGCCGAGGATGGCGGAAATTTCGCGTGACAAAGCCGCCGTCTGCTCCGGATCGATGCCGGTCTCGATTCCGATTTCGGCGAGCATCGCCACCAGATCCTCGGTCGGGAAATTGCCGACGGAGCCGATCTTGCCCGGCATCGCGATCCCGCCGCCGATGCCGCAGATCGCGCCCTCCAGCCAGCCAGCGCCGGCATCGAGCGCGGCGAGGATGTTGGCGGTCGCCATGCCCGACAGATTGTGGATGTGAAACCCGAAGGCTGAATCCGGAAACTCTTCGCCAAGGCGCGAAAACAGGCGGTTGACGTGAGCGGGATCCTCCATGCCGAGCGAGCCCGCGAGATAGAAGCGGCGGATGCCGCCGTCGTGCAGGCGCCGAACCACGGCGATGACGTCGTCTTCTGGAATCAATCCCTCATAGGCGCACCAGAACGCCATGCCGAGCGCCATGACGAAGGGTATGTTGGCTGATTCCGCGATCCGGAATGATTGGAGATTCTGGGCGATCGCCTCGTCGATCGTCATGTTCTGGTTCTTGCGGGTATAGGTCGCGCTGATCGTGATCAGGCCGAGCATCTCGCCGACGCTGGCTGCAGCAGCACGCTCGGCGCCGCGGGCATTCGGCACCAGCGCCCGGTAGACCGTTCCCGGCCGGCGCCTGATCCGCGCAAACACTTCCTCCGCATCGCGCAGATGCGGAACGATTTTCGGATGCGCAAAACTCGAAACCTCGATGACGGGCAGGCCGAGGTCCGACAGGCGATCGACGATATCAACCTTGGTATCGGTGTCGATCCAGCGCGGAAAACTCTGCAGGCCGTCGCGCGGACCGACCTCAGTGACGGTGATCTTGTTCGGCAGGCTGAGCGTCATGATGTGGGCTCACAGACCTTCGAAGGTGGCGAAGTCGCTGATCGGCGCGCGCTCGGTGACGAGGGCATTGACCGGCGCATCCGGATCGATGTGGCCAAGCGCCATCCCGCAAACAATGATCTGGTTTTCCGGAATGTTCAGCTGCGACCGGATGATCCTGTGGAAGTCGGCAAACGCCGCCTGCGGACAAGTGTGCAGTCCGCGTCCGCGCGCCGCGATCATGACGGCGTCGAGGAAAATACCGAGATCGAGCCAGCTTCCGATCTCCAGATCCTCATCCAGCGTGAAGATCATGCCGACGGGGGCGCCGAAGAACTCGTAATTGCGCAACCGCGCAGCCTGCGTGCCCTCGAAATCGCCCTTGGCGACGCCGAGCAGGCTGTACATGTCCCAGCCGATCTTGCGGCGGCGGCCGAGAAACGGCTCGCGCCAGTTCACGGGATAGTAATTCCATTCGCGCTGATAGGGTTCAAAACCGTCGCGCGCCACCGCACCGAGGATCGCAGCTGTCAGCCGGTTCTTGGTCTCGCCGGCAATGACCCGGATACGCCATGGCTGGATGTTGCTGCCGCTCGCGCTGCGGCTGGCCACCGTCAGAAGCTCTTCGACGGTGGAACGCGCGATCGGCGTCGGCAGGAACGCCCGCACCGATTGGCGGCTCCTGATGGCGTCGTCGACCGCGGTTTTGGAGGGGCTGGAGGTTTCATGCATCGTTGAAACTCAGGGTTTTCATGCTTTCCGGAATTTCGCCCAGAAACAGCCGTTTGATGTCGTCGTTGGCCAGCAGATCTGGGGCGGGGCCTTCGCAGGCGACCTGTCCGAGATGCATCACATAACCGCGGTCGGAGATACCGAGGGCATGGGAGGCCTTCTGTTCGACCATCGCGATGGTCATTCCTTCAGCCCGCAGCGAGAACAGCTTCTCGAATACAATATCCACGAATTTGGGCGACAAGCCCAGCGACGGCTCATCCAGCATGAGGATGTCAGGGGTCGTCATCAGCGCCCGGCCGATCGCGAGCATCTGCTGCTCGCCGCCGCTCATGGTGTCGGCCTGCTGCTTCATCAGTGGTTTCAAAGCGGGAAACAGCTCCAGAACCCGCTGCAGGGCGGCCTCGATCGCAGCCCGGTTGCCGCCCAGAATGTGGGCGCCGATCATCAGATTGTCGCGCACCGACATTTCCGGCACCACGATGCGGCCCTGCGGGACATAGGCGATGCCGCGGTGAACCCGCCGGTCGGCGGGCTCTCTGGTGATGTCGGTGCCGCGCACCCGGATGCTTCCGTTCCAGGCGCGCAGCAGCCCGGATGCGACCTTGATCGCGGTCGATTTGCCGGCGCCGTTGGAGCCGATGATGGTCGTGATGAGCCCCTTCGGGAAGACCATGCTGATGCGGCGGATCACCGGGACATCGCCGTAGCCCGACGTGATCTCACAAAGTTCGAGCGGTGGAATGTCAGCGGTCATCATCGCCTCAGCGCTTGTCCCATGCGGGAATCGGCAGTTTCGGCTCGGCGGTCTTGAATTCCTCGGGCCAGATCACCTCGCGCTTGCCGTTCTGGATCTGGACCAGCAGGCCGCGAACGCCGATCTGCATATAGGTCGCGGGATCGACCTCGTGCTTGCCCATCACGGTACCCATCTTGAGCGTGGTGAGAACGTCGCGCACTTTTTCGATGTCGATCGAGCCGGCTTGCTTGACGGCGGCTTCCAGGACGGTGCCGGCGACGAAACCGAACGCGGCATAATAGCCGGGATCGCCGTTGTATTTCTCGCGATAGGTTTTTACGAATTCCTTGTTGCCTTCGCTGGGCAGCGAAGGCTCGTACAAGGACATGCCGAGCGCATATTCGGCATCCTGGCCGGCGGCCGCAATGAAATCCTGCTGCGAGACACCGTTGGCGATGAACAGCTTTGGCATGTAGTTCATCGAATGAAACTGGCGAACCGTCTCGATCGCCTCGCTCGGATAGAGCAATCCGATCCACAGGTCAGGCTGCAGTTGCTGGCCCTTGGCGATCTGCGAGGAGAAGTCCGCAGTCCCCGCCGGGAAATATTCGTCCATCACGACCTTGACGTCGCGCCCGTTCAAGGACTCCTTGATCGCCTTGCTGATGTCGCGCGCCGCGGCATAGTCCCTTGAGACCAGCGCGATGCTCTTGACGTGATATTTTTCGACCATGGGGATGACGCCGTCGGCGTAGGACGAAATGCGCGCGGCAGTCTGGAACACATATTTGAAACCGCGCTGCTGGATCGCTTCGGCCGCGCCGCCGCCGTTGATCATCAGCATCTTGTGCTTCTCCGCGACCGCCGATCCCGTGGCCGCGGTCGCCGACCCCAGCGAGGAGATCACGAAGTCGACCTTGTCGCCGGTGATCAGCTTCTCGTAGAGGCGGGCGGCGGTGGCGGGATCGGAACGGTCGTCATAGACCACGAACTCGACCGGCCGGCCGGCCAATCCGCCGCGCGCATTGGCCTGCTCGCGCCAGAGGTCGAGCCCCCTAAAATAGGGCGCCGCGGAGTCCGCGAGATTGCCGGTCTGGGAGAGCGCCACGCCGATACGCACCGGATCGGCAGCGTGGGCGGCCAAAGGCAGCGTGAGTGCGGCGAGGGCCGTCGCCGCCGCCAGTAAAAGTCTTTTTGTCATGTTTACCTCCCTATGGACTGCCGATGGTCCTCTTTCAGAAATAGGCTTGCAGCACTTTCGCGTCGTTGCGAACGGTCTCGGTATCGCCGCGCGCGATCAGGCGCCCCTCGGCAAGGACGTAGACGAGATCGCATTCCTTCAGCACGATGCGCATCTCGTGATCGATGAAGAAAACCGTGATGCCCCTGATACAGAGCGCCTTGAGGTGATCGACGATGCGGTTCTGCAGCCGCGGATTGACGCCGGCGAAGGGCTCGTCCAGCAGCATGATTTTCGGCTGCAGCATCAGCGCGCGGGCGATCTCGACGAGCTTGCGCTGTCCATAGGACAATTCGGCGCCCCAGCGGTCGGCGATATCAGTGATTTCGAGAAACTCCAACAGTTCGAGCGCGAGCGCAATCGCCGCGCGGTCGTCCCTGCCGCGCGCGACCGCGATGAGGTTTTCCAAAACCGTCATTTCCGCAAACAGCCGGCTGATCTGGAAGGTGCGCGCCACGCCCAGGCCGCAGATCTGCGCGGCCGAGGCGGACGTGATATTCCGCCCCTCGATCAGCACGCGGCCCTGGTCCGGCCGCAGCGTACCGGCGATGATGTTGAACAGCGTCGATTTGCCGGAACCGTTGGGGCCGATCACGCCGGTGATCGAACCGCGCGCAACCTCGATGCTGACGGAATCCAGCGCCACGCGGCCGGCGAAGCGCTTTGAAACATTCTCGACGGCAAGGATGGTGTCGGTCATGACGCGTGCCCCTGACGCGCGGCCATCCGGCGGAACAGCGGTCGCCCGATCGCGAGCCATCCGGTTTTCATGCCGAGATTGACGATGCCGCGCGGCATGTACAATACCGCGAGCAGGATGATGACGCCGACGGAAGCCAGATAGATTTGCGGATAATTCGCCCACAGCACTTCATTGACGACGGAAAGCACGACGGCGCCGCACAGTGGACCGAGCACGGTCCCCATGCCGCCGAGCAGCACCATCGCAATGGTCGTGAGCTCGATGTTCGAGGCGAACGCCGTCGGCGGATCGATGAAGCCGAGATAGACCGCATACAGCGCGCCCATCGCGGCCGGCGCGATCGCGGACGCAACGAGGGTGCCGATCTTGAGCCGCGTGGTCGGGATGCCCAGCGACTCGGCGGCGCTCTCGTCCTCGCGGATCGCCAGCAGTTTCAGGCCGAGGCGGGAGTTGTCGAGCTTCCAGGTAGCGAGCAGCATGATCGCGGCCACCACTGCGGCGACGTAATAAAGCGGCCTGAGATCGTTGATCGGTTTCAGGTAGATGCCGGTGCCGCCCTGGGTGATGGAGTCGAATCCCAGGGCGAATGCCTCCAGCACCCGCGCCAGGCCGAACATGCCGATGGCGAAAAAAGGTCCCTTGAGGCGCAGCATCGCAGCTCCGAGCGGAATTGCGGTCACCGCGCCGGCAAAGCCGGCGACCACAGCGGCGAGATACCAGGGCACGTTCCAGTGAAAGATCAGCAGCGACCCGACATAGGCGCCGATGCCGAAAAAGCTGACCTGCCCGAAATGGGTGTAGCCGGCATAGCCGCCGATCAGGTTCCAGGAATAGGCGAGCACCAGGAAGATCAGCAGCTGAATCGAAAACGAAACCGCATAGTCCGATCCGACCAACGGCAGCAGCAGCGCGACGATGCCGGCTACGGCGGCAATGCCGAGCGGGTTGATGCCTTTCATGCGCGAATCCCAGCGCCCAATAGCCCGCGCGGACGAATCAACAGCACCGCCAGCATCAGCAGGAAAAGGAAGGCCGAGCCGATCACGGCGCCGGCCAAATAGCTGCCGACGACCTCGATGACGCCGAGCAGAAGTGCCGCGAGAATAGCGCCGGGATAGCTGCCCATTCCGCCGACGATGATGACGGCAAACGCCTTGATGATGAAGCGCGAGCCGAGTTGCGGGTCGATCGCGAAGGCGGGGGCGACCAGCACGCCTGCCAGCCCCGCCATTCCGGTTCCCAGCGCAAACGTCGCAAGCCGCACCTTCTCGATGGCGATGCCGGAGATGCTCGCAAGCTCCGGCGCCTGCGACACCGAGCGCACGGCGCGCCCGAACCGGGTGAACTCGAGCAGCCACCAGACCGCGAAACTGACGGCGAGCGCGCAGGCAAACGACACCAGCCGCGAGATCGAGACGTTTACTCCGAGCAGGCGTACCGAACCGGAGAGAACGCCGGGCAGGCCGCTATAGCCGCCGCCCCAGATCAGGATTGCGACATTGACGAGGATCGTCGACAGCGCATAGGTCGCCAGCAGCGACATGATCATCGGCGCGCCCTCGATGCGCCGCAGGATCACGACATGGATCAGTGCGCCGAACGCGGCGCAACCGATCGGCACCACGACGACCGCAACCCAGAACGGCAGCTTGAAGCCGACCGCGATCGACACCGTCGACAGTGCCGCGATCGCCAGAATGTCGCCATGGGCAAAGTTGATGACGCGCATCACGCCGAAAATCAAATTCAGCCCGCACGCCATCAGCGCGTAGACCCCGCCGAGCAGAATGCCGCCGATCACGAGCTCAGCGACCGGCATCGGCGAACCTTGTTTCGGGCCGCGCCGCGTCGCGCCATGGGGAAGACGATCGAAGATGTCCGCGGCGGGCGCCCACCATAACTCCTCCCGGGAGCAGGATTGATTTTGTCCAGACAACTACTGAGGACTTTACTTGCCGTCAAGGCCTGCGTTATAGACACCTTCGGACGACAACGCAAAAGTTGTCCGTACAACTCGGAGGATTTCCGCGATGACGCAGGCGTTGCGCAATGCGCCCTTGGACGCGGAGGACGAAACCCAGATCCTGGATACGATCGAGCGTTGGGTGGCGCGCGAGCTGAAGCCGATCGTGCGCGAATACGATCACGAGGATCGCTATCCGCATCATGTCGTCGAGCAGATGAAGGAGCTCGGCCTGTTCGGCGCGACGATTTCGCCGGAGTTCGGCGGGCTCGGACTGTCGTCCTCGACCTACGCCAAGATCGTCATGAGCATCTCGTCGGTCTGGATGTCGATCACCGGGATCATCAATTCACATCTGATGCTGGCGTTGGCGATCGAGAAATTCGGCACGCCGCAGCAGAAGGTGCAATGGCTGCCCAAGATCGCCTCCGGCGAGATCCGCGGCGGACTCGCCCTGACCGAGCCCGATGCCGGCACCGACCTGCAGGGCATCCGCATGACCGCCAAGCGCGACGGCGATCACTACGTCATCAACGGCACCAAGACCTGGATCACCAACGGCGCGGAGGGCTCCTGCTTTGCGATGCTGGTCAAGACCAATCCGAACGCCCAGCCGCGCTATACCGGGATGAGCCTGTTCATCGCGCCGAAGCAGGAAGGCTTTTCGGTCGGCCGCAAGCTGCCGAAGCTCGGTTACAAGTCGATCGATACCGCGGAGCTGTCGTTCGACGATTATCGGCTGCCGGCCGATCACCTGATCGGCGGCGTCGAGGGGCAGGGTTTTTTCCAGGCCACCGGCGGACTGGAACTCGGCCGCATCAACGTCGCCTCGCGCGGCGTCGGCATCGCCGAAGGCGCGCTGAAGCTCGCGCTGGATTACGCCCAGGTCAGGAAGACGTTCGGCAAGCCGATCTGCGAGCACCAGGCGATCCAGTTGAAGCTCGGCGAGATGGCGACCCGTGCCCGCGCCGCGCGGCTCTTGACGCTCGACGCAGCTCAGGCCTTCGACCGCGGCGAGCGCTGCGACATGGAAGCCGGCATGGCCAAATATTTCGCCAGCGAAGCGGCGCTCGAGAATGCCATCGAAGGCATGCGGATCCACGGCGCCTACGGCTATTCGAAGGAGTATGACATCGAGCGGCTGTATCGCGACGCGCCCTTGACCTGCATCGGCGAGGGCACCAACGAAATGCAGCGCATCATCATCTCCAAGCAATTGATCAAAAGGAATTCTGCGGCATGAAGCCACTGCAGGGCGTTCGCATCGTCTCGGTCGAGCAGTTCGGCGCAGCGCCGTACGGCACCATGCTGCTGGCCGATCTCGGAGCGGAGGTCATCAAGATCGAAAACGCCGCCATCGGCGGCGATCCCTCGCGCAAGACCGGGCCCTATACGCTGGGACCGAACGACAGCGAATATTTCCAGGCGTTCAACATCAACAAGAAGAGCGTCGCGGTCGATCTGCGCAACGAGGAGGGCAAGGCCGCGCTGCGGAAGCTCGTTTCGGGGGCGGACGCGCTGGTCAACAATCTCCGCGGCGACCTGCCGGCGAAGATGGGCCTCGACTACGAGACCCTTGCGAGCGTCAACCCGGCCTTGGTCTGCGTCCACGTGTCGGCCTACGGCCGTGACAACGAGCGTGCCTCGTGGCCGGGCTACGATTATCTGATGCAGGCGGAGTCCGGCCTGATGCACCTGACCGGCGAACCTGACGGGCCGCCGTCGCGCCTCGGCGCGCCCTCGATCATCGATCACACCACGGGATTGACGGCGGCGGTCGGACTATTGTCGGCGATCATCCAGGCGAGGGCGACCGGCAGGGGCTGCGACGTCGACACCTGCCTGCTCGACGTGGCGCTGCACCAGCTCGGCTATGTCGCCACCTGGTATCTCAACGAGGGCCACGTTTCGACGCGGCAGCCGCGCAGCGCACATTATTCCGTCGCCCCGGTGCAGACCTTTCCGGCGTCGGATGGCTGGCTGTTCATCATGTGCATGACCGACAAGTTCTGGGGCGAATTGATCGGGGCCATCGGCCGCAGCGAACTTGCGTCCGATCCGCGTTTCCTCACCCCGGCGCTCCGCCAAGCCAACCGCGATGTCCTGACCGAAATCATTGATTCCGAGATGCGCCGACAATCCACCGCCTACTGGCTCGACAGACTGAACGGCGTGCTGCCGATCGCGCCGGTGCTGGATCTGGCGCAGGCGCTCGACAGCCCGTTCCTGCAAACCACCGGGATGATAAATGTCATCCCGCACCCCGCCAAAGCTGACATGCGCGTGCTTGCCAATCCGATCAAGATCAACGGCGAGCGGCTGAGCCAGGCGCCTTGCGCTCCTTTCGGCGCCGATACCGCAGCCTATGTCGGCGAGTTGCGCGCCACGGAGCGCGCCGGTTCGCCATGAAACTGGAGGGCATACGCGTCATCGACCTCTCGGTGTTCCTGCCGGGACCCTATTTGACGCTGGCGATGGCCGATCACGGCGCCGAGGTGATCAAGATCGAGCCGCCGGGCGAGGGCGATCCTAGCCGTCACATCGGCCTTTCCGATGGGCCGAGCACCGTGTTCTTCCGCAATCTCAATCGCGGCAAGAAAAGCGTCGTCCTCGATCTGAAGGATTTTGATCAGCGCGAGGCGCTGTTGTCGCTGTGCGATGACGCCGACGTCTTCGTGGAATCGTTCCGGCCGGGCGCGGTCGATCGCCTCGGCGTCGGCTATGCGACCCTGCAAGCGCGCAACCCGCGCATCGTCTATTGCTCGATCAGCGCGTTCGGCCAGGACAGCGAATGGCGCGGCCGCCCGGCGCACGATCTCGCCCTCGAAGCCGAGAGCGGACTGCTCGGCATGACGCTCGGCGGCGATGGCCGGCCGGCGATGCCCGGCATTCCCGCAGCCGACATGCTGGCTGGATTGCAGGGCCTGTCGGGCGTCCTGATGGCGCTATTGCGCCGCGAGCAGACGGGCAAAGGCGATTTCATCGACATCAGCATGCATGATGTGACGGTCGGCGGAATGCTCAACATCCTCGGGCCGACCTTTGCCGAAGATCGCCAGCCGATCGCAGCCCATGAACGCACCACCGGCGGGGCGGCGTTTTACCGTGCCTATGAAACACAGGACGGCCGCCATCTCGTCCTCGCCGGACAGGAGCCGAAATTCATCCACAATCTGCTAGGCGCGTTCGGCCGCCCCGAACTCGCCGAATTATGCCTGCGCGGACCCGGACCGCATCAGCAACCGGTGATGGATTTCCTTGCGGCCGAATTCCGCAAGCGGCCGCTCGCAGAGTGGCACCTCTATCTGGCGACGCTCGATGTCTGTTACGGCCGGGTCAACACGCTGCCCGAGGCCTTCGCGCATCCGAATCTCGTGGCGCGCGGCATGGTCCGCCGCGACGAAACCAATCGGCGTCACGTCGGGCCACCGATCCGCTTCCGTGACGAGCCGGCGCAGCCGGTGCTGCGCGAGCCCGCTTTGGGCGAGCACACGGCGCTCGTTCTCGGCAAATCTGCTTCAACTTCGGAGTGAGGCGATGCAAAGCCACGAACAAATCGGTCCACAGCGCTACCGCGAAAGCTTCGGCCGGTATTATGACGACTTCGTCATCGGCGACGTCTACGAACACCGCCCGGGCCGCACCATTACCGAGAGCGACAACACCTGGTTCACGCTGCTGACCATGAACACCCATCCGCTGCACTTCGACAAGGCTTATGCGGCGAAGTCGGAGTTCAAGCGCCCGATCGTCAATAGCTGCCTGACGCTGTCGATGGTGGTCGGCATGAGCGTCAGCGACATCAGCCAGAAAGCGATCGGCAATCTCGGCTGGAACGACATTAAGCTGACCGCGCCGGTGTTCGTCGGAGACACCATCTACGCCGAATCCGAGGTGCTGGCGAAACGTGAATCCGCTTCACGTCCCGGACAAGGCCTCGTCACCGTGCGTACCATTGGCAAGAAGGCCGACGGCACGCAGTTCATGAGTTTCGAACGTACCGCGTTGATCGCCAAGAGAGGCCATGGCATCGAAGATTGACACCAAGGCGCGCCGCGCAAGCCCGCCGAAAGGCGGGCCGATTTCGCGCGCGCGGACCGGCGTCAACACAGGCGATCCGCTCTATCTCCAGCTGGTGCATGCGTTGAAGGAGGAGATCGTCAGCGGAGTTCACCCCGTGGGGTCGCAGCTTCCAACCGAAGAGGAACTGTGCGCGCGGTTCTCCGTCAGCCGCTACACCGTGCGGGAAGCGCTGCGGCGGCTGCGCGAGGACAATCTGGTCGCCTCGCGGCAGGGCGCGGGGACGGTCGTGGTGGCTCCGCGCCCCTCCGACTCCTTCGTTCACGAAGTGATGTCGATCAACGATCTCGTGGCCTTCGCCACCGGCGTGCGCTTTGCGATCGACATCATTGAAATGGTGGTTGCCGACGACAAGCTGGCGTCGCGAATCGGCGTCGCCAGCGGCGAAGAGTGGCTTTCGGTGCGCGGCTTTCGGCATACCGAAGGCAGCGAGCTTCCGGTCTGCTGGACCGAGGTCTACATCAACCGGGAATTTGCTGCGGTGGGCCGGCTGTTGCAGCGCCATACCGGACCGATCTTTCATCTGATCGAGGATCTGTTCGGCCAGAGCATCGTCGAGGTGCATCAGGAAATCGCCGCTGCGCTTGTTTCGCCGGAGCTGGCGCGTGGCCTCAAGGTCAAGGCCGGCGCCTCGGCGCTCGAGGTGCAGCGCACCTATAAATTGGCGACCGGCAAGATCGCGCAGGTCGCCATCAACACCCATCCGGCCGCCCGCTTCCGTCATGCAATGACGATGCGGCGGGTGAAGGGATGATGCCGCGCATTCCCAGGGTTTTGCTGCGAGGGGTCGACGAGCGAATTTGGTTTTTCCTATCGGCGGCTTCGGCCAAACCGAGTTAGTGGCCGACCGCGGCTTCGTCTACGTTGGGTATGGCGGCGCAGCGGCGATCTCGATTGATCGCCGGTCCAATCTGCGGAATTTGCCGAACAACCAAGAGGCGGCGATGGCTGACAAGGTCTTTGCGGGAACGGTCGTGCTTCCCGACCGGATCATCGACAACGGTTATGTGCTGGTCGGCGATGGCAAGGTGCAGTCCGTTGGATCGGGCAACTTGCCGGATGGCGAAAGATACGGCGGTCCGGGGTTTTTCGTCCTGCCCGGCGCGATCGATGCCCAGGTGCACAGCCGCAGCCAGCTTGGCCAGGAGGATTTCGTGTGGTCGACGCGCAGCGCCGCGGCGGGCGGCGTTACGACCATTGTCGACATGCCTTATGACGATAACAGCCTGATCGCGACGGCCGAGCGTTTCCGCACCAAGGTCAGGGAAGCCGGCGCGCAGGCGCGCGTCGATTTTGCGCTTTATGCGACGATCGATCCCGATGAAGGGGCAACGCGAGTCGATGAATTGGTCGATGCCGGCGCCGCTGCCTTCAAATTCTCGACCTTTGGCACGCATCCGAAAAGGTTTCCGCGGATTCCGCCGCACACGCTCTACGCCAGCTTTTGCTCGGTCGGAAAACGAGGCTTGATCGCCGGTATCCATAATGAGAACGACGAAATGGTCCGCGCCTACATCGCGGATGTCGAGGCGAGCGGCATTACCGACTATACCGCGCACGGCCTTTCGCGGCCGCCGATCACCGAGGCGCTGGCAACGGCGGAAGTGTTCGAACTGGGCGCGGGGGCCGGTTGTCCCGTACACATCGTCCACTGCTCGATCGGCCGGGGATATGAATTGGCTGCCGCCTACCGGGCGCAGGGGCATGGGGCCACCATCGAGGCCTGCGTTCACTATCTCACGCTCGATGAAGAGAACGATGTCCGGCGTCTGGGCGGCAAGGCCAAGATCAACCCGCCGCTGCGGCCGCGCCGCGAGGTGGAAGCGTTATGGCATCATCTGGCGGCGGGCAATGTCACGATCGTGTCGACCGACCATGTAAGCTGGTCGGAGGATCGCAAGACCGACCCGAACATGCTCAAGAACGCATCGGGAATCCCGGGTCTTGAAGCCCTGTACGGCCTGCTCCTGAAAGGTCTCGACCAACGCAAGCTCTCTTTGACGCATGCCGCGCGCCTGCTGGCTCATAACCCCGCCGGCTTGTTCCGGATTACCCACGCCAAGGGCGCGCTGGAGGTCGGCCGCGATGCGGACATTGTGCTGATGCGCCGCGATCCCTATCGCTACAGCGCGGCCGCCAGTGGAAACAATTTTGTCTCCTGGAGTCCGTATGACGGCATCGAATTGCCATTCCGCGCGGTCGAGACCTACCTACGGGGCGATTGCGTCGCAGCCGACGGCCGGGTGCTGTCCGAACCGGGACAGGGCCGTTTCGTCAGTCCGCGCCGCGCCCACTAGGTCAGCCATCGAATCAAGCATCGAATGAAGACCAACCTTCCGCTCGACGCCGATCGCCTCTGGGCTGACGTGATGGCGCTTGCCGACATCACCGATCCGGCCAGGCCGTATACAAGGCGCTCGTTCACCGCGTTGTTTCTGGAAGGCCGCGCCTGGCTGGCGCGGCGTTTTGCTGAAGCGGGACTGATGACCCGGATCGATGCGGCCGGCAATCTGATCGGCCGGATCGAGGGCACCGACCCCGCGCTCGGCGTCATCGCCATCGGATCGCACAGCGATACCGTGCCATCGGGCGGGCGCTTCGACGGCATCGCCGGTGTCGCGGCGGGGCTCGAGATCGTTCGCGCACTGCGTGACGCCGGCATGCGGCTTGCCCATACCATCGAGATCGTCGACTTTCTTGCCGAAGAGCCCAGCGAGTACGGCCTTTCATGTGTCGGGAGCCGCGGCATGACCGGCGCGCTCGATGAAAGCATGCTCGCGCTCACCGAGTCGGGTGGCGAAACATTGCGCGACGCTCTGCGCCGTGTTGGCGGCACCCCCGACGAACTTGATCGGGCCAAGCGCGACGATGTGCGGGCCTTTCTCGAGCTGCACATCGAGCAGGGCATTGTGCTGGAATCCCGATCGCTCGATGTCGGGATCGTCACCTCCATCGTCGGTATCCGCCGGATCGAGATCGTGTTCGAGGGCGAGGCGGACCATGCGGGCACCACGCCGATGAGCCTGCGGCGTGACGCCCTCGTTGCCGCGGCCGACACGGTCAAATCGATACGCCGGATCGCCGAACGGCTGGCCGCCGAAGGTCCGGATTATTTCGTCGCCACCGTCGGCATTCTGGCGGTCGATCCTTCGGCATCGAACATCGTGCCCGGACGTTGCCGGCTGATTGTCGACATCAGGACCACCGATCCCGTGCTGACGGCGCGTTTCGCCGACGCCATCGATCGCGAAAGCACGGCGCATGCTCATGCCGCGCGAGTGGCGCGCGCGTCGTTCAGGACATTGTCGGATGGTCCTCCGGTGGCCTGCGACGCTGGTCTGCGCGACGCGTTGCGACTGGGCGCGCGCGATCTCGGTCTTGGACAAATGGATCTGCCAAGCGGCGCCGGTCACGATGCGGCGTTCATGAGCCGCATTTGTCCGTCCGCCATGGTGTTCGTGCCCTGTCTCAAGGGCAAGAGCCACACCCCCAAGGAATGGGCGGACCGCGAAGCGATCGCGGCCGGAGCGGCGGTCATCTACCAGGCGGTGAAGACGCTCGATCGGTCGTTGCCGCAAATCCGGAGCCAGGGAGCGTCGTGAGGGAATTTTCGAAAGCGGCGATCATCCGGCATCGCGCGGCTCGGACAGTCTGCGGCGCAGTGAATTGACCAGGCCGCGTTCGGATTCACTTAAAGTACGCTCGCCGGAATAGATCACGAACAGGCGCCGTGAAATCATCGGTTCAATAATGGGATGGGCGGAAAGATCGCCGCCGGCGATCTCACGTTCCACCGCCGAGGCCGGAAGCACGGTACAGACCGGCAAGCGGCGCAGGATTGCGACCGCCATCGGCAGCGCATCGATCTCTATATCAGGCCGCAGCCTGATATGATGCTGTTCGGCCGCGGCGTCGAGCAACTGCCGTAATCCGAAGCGGTTGGTCGGCAGCGCCAGCTTCAGGCGCGCCAGATCGGCAAGCGTCACCGGCCCCGGGGGCAGCATTTTGTGGCGGCTATCGACGATGGCCGCCAATCGTTCCGACGAACCCAGCGGCAGCCGCGGCATTCGCGGCAGAACGGTTTCGACGATCGCAACTCCGACCAGGCCGCGTATCACCCAGTCCTGCAGCGTCGCGTTCGGCGCTTCCTGGATCACGAGTTTCAGCGTGGGAAAGCGCGCCTGGACATCGAGCATGGCCTCGGTGATCCGGTTGACGAGGAAACCGTGCTGGTTGACCGAAGGCAGAATGCCGATCGCGATCTTTCGGCTCTGCGGGGGCACCGCGCCGGCGTCGCCGGTGGAAAGCCGCCGAAAGCCCGATTCAATCAGTTTTGCGACGTCGTCGAACCGCTCGCCCTTGCCGGTCGGGATCATGCCGTCGCCATGCCGCTCGAACAGCGCGCCTCCCAGGGATGCTTCCAGCTTGTGGATTTGTTCGCTGAGCGCGGGTTGGCTGATATTGGCGCCACGCGCCGCGGCGGATACGCGCCGAAGCCGCTGCACCAGGCTGAAGTAGTGAATTTGCCGCAGGCTGATCAGGGGCGGTTCGAGCGGTATCAGGGTCTTCTCTGCCAGCGCGTGTTTCAGGAGCCGAATGAACAGTTTCGTCACGGCGTCCGGCCTGGCCGCGCGAGCGATGAATTTCGTCGTCAGTGGCCTGTCGGGCGCGACCACCGCGACGTTGAGCAGTCCGAGCCGCGGCGAGACCAGGCTCTCCGGCACGAACAACGCGGCATCAGCGTAATCTTCCATCGTCCTCGGCAGGTCGCCGGGATGATCATTGAGAAACCGCACGCCGGTCATGCCGTGCTGACCGAGATAGCGTTCGGCCTGCGCGATCAGAAGCGGCGCCAGCAGCGGTACCACCAGGCGGCCCGCCGCCAGATCGGCCGCCGCGGGATAGTTGCGGGTGCCGGCCGGCAACCGGCACGCGAATACCCATCTGTCCGACAGCAGCGTCGCGGCCCCTCTCGATGCTTGCGCACCACTGGAGCCCAGCGCGACGGTCATGCGGCTGGATTCGCCACCAGCCCAATCCTCTGCCAGGCCGCCGATATGCGGCAGATCCTTTTCATCGCGCCAAACGGGATCGACAAGGACGTCCGGCCGCTCGGCCGCCATTTGCTCGACGGCCCGCCGAAGCGCCCCGCTGATTCCGCCGATGGTGAAGCTGAGGCCGATCTCGACGGTCAGCCGTTTCAGTCTGGCTTTGGCCGGGGCCGCGACCCACCGGCGCGCGAAGAATTCGGCCATCAGCAGGGGATCGGCGCCACGCATCAGCACGCGCGCCGCCTCGGTCGGGTAAAGGCTGTTGTTGATGCGCCGGAACAACGACAGGCCCAGGTCGCGTTCGAGCGCCTTCATGGCCGTGCTGAGCGTCGATACCGCGATGCCGAGATCGACGGCAGCATGGGCAAAGCTGACCGACCGGCATGCCGTCACGAAATAGCCCAGGGTACGAAGTTCGACCATCGGATCCTAAAAAAGCGTCGCGCCAGCATAGTCGCTGCCTTGACCGGCGTCATCACGTCTTCGCTTTTACCTATATCCCGCTTCGCTCCAGGCGGACATGGACCGTGCCGCAATGGCCGATATGATCCAAAGGCTATCTTTCGTTTTCGGCTGGGGTCGTCCGACGCCCGGACGTGTTTGCGAGGTCAGGCTGACGTGCACGCGAAGGACGCCATCAATCGGCAAGCGACGCACTCCCAGTCGATGCGCGCCTTCATGGCTGTCCTGCGAGAGGCGGGCGAACTCGTCTCGATCTCGCAGTCGGTCGGGCTGGATTACGAAGTAGCCGGCTGTCTCGCGCAGATCGACGGCGGCGCCGCATTGCATTTTGCCAATGTCGCGGGCGCTTCCGGCCCGGCGCCGATGCCGATCGTGGGCAATCTGCTCAATTCGCTGCCGCGGTTTGCAAGCGGATTGGGCGTCGCGGTCGAAGAGATGCAGGCTTGCCTGCTTGCCGCGATCGACCGGCCTTTGCCGCATCGCCTGGTGTCGTCGGCGCCCTGTCAGGAAGCGATCATTCCGGACCCATCGCTGGCCGACGAGTTGCCGATACCGCGCTTTTTCGAAAAGGAGGGCGGTCCCTATATCACGGCTGGCGCGATCGTCGCGTGCGACCGGCTCAGCGGTCACACCAACCTGTCGATCGCGCGCCTGATGCCGCTTGGTGGGAACCGGGCCTTCGTCGGCATCGCGCCCAACCACCATCTTGCGGTATTGGCGCGGGCGGCTCACGCGCGCGGGGAAAAACTTGATATCGCGGTCTGCGTCGGAAATCATCCGGCGGTCCTGGTGGCGGCGTGTCTTTATCTCGGCCTCGGCGACGACGAGCTTCCGATCGCCGGGGCGCTGCTGGGCGAGCCGCTCGAGGTCGTCCCCTGCGCATCGGGTCTATTGGTGCCGGCGCATTGCGAATGCGTGCTTGAGGGCACACTCGATGCCGGCGAACCTTTCATGGAGGGGCCGGTCAGCGAGTTCCACGGCATGTATGAAAATTACGGCGCCGGTATCGTCGCGACGTTTTCCCGGCTGACCCGGCGCCACGATGCCATCTTCCAGGTGATCCTGCCGGGCTATCATCCCGAGCATTGCCTGCTCGGCGGTGTCGCGATCGCGGCGGGTCTGTTGCGCGCGATCCGCCCGGCGGTGCCCTCGGTACACCGAGTGGCTGTCGGTGTCGGCGGCGCCGGCCGGTTGCATGCCGTGGTCGCGCTGCGCGCGCCGCGCCCGGGTGAGGCGCGCAAGGCGATGTTCGCCGTCTGGGCAGCGGTCAATCTGATCAAGCAGGTCACCATCGTCGATGACGATATCGATCCCTGGGATAGTATCGCCGTCGAATGGGCGCAGGCCACGCGCAGCAAACCGGAGCGTGATTTGGTCATTGTGCCAGGGGTTCGCGCCGATCGTTCGGAGCCGCTGGAGCGGGACGGCACCATCGGCAAGCTCGGCATCGATGCCACGCGCAAGCCGGCAGACCGGCCGGACTGGGATCTGGCGCACCCGCCGCAACCGGCGCTGGCGCGTGCGCAGGAAATATTGCGCGAAAACCGGCTTCTATAGAGACGACGAGACACTGCCCCTTTCAATGGAGAAGGCCATGTTGAAGCAGACCCCACGGGCGAAGGCGATGAACGGGACGCTGTCGCTGGGTTTCGCAGCCGTCCTGATGCTCGGTCTCACCACGCTGAACCCGGCGAACGCCCAGATCAAAATCGGTTTCCAGGCGCCGCTGACCGGCCCCTCGGCGACCGACGGCAAGTCCGCGCAGATCGCGGCAACGATGGCGGTTGAGGATATCAACGCCGCCGGCGGCGTGCTCGGCCAGAAGATCGAACTGGTCAGCTATGACGACCAGGCCAAGTCCGACCAGGCGATCTTCACAGCCAACAAGCTGATCGGCGAAGACGGCGTCAAGCTGGTGGTCAACGGCAGCTATTCGGCGTCGGGCCGCGCGGCGGCACCGGTGTTCCAGAAAGCCGGTGTCGTCATGATCTCGGCCTACGGCGTGCATCCCGATATTACCAAGGCCGGCGACTACATGTTCCGCTTGGTCCATCTCGGACCGCCGCAGGGCGCGGCAACTGCGCTTTACATCGGCAAGACGCTCGGAATCAAAAAGGTGTCCACGATCACGATGGACAATGACTACGGGCAGGCGACGATGGACGGCTTCCTCGAAGCCGCCCCCAAATACGGCATCGAGGTTCTCAACAAATACTCTTATTCGCTCAAGGACCGCCAGTTCGGTTCGATCGTCGCCAGCGTGAAGCGCGACAATCCCGACGCGGTCTACGCCACAGGCTATTTCTTCACCGGTGGTCCGCTGGTCGCGCAGCTTCGCGCCGCCGGCATTACCGTGCCGATCATCGGTTCCCAGGCGTTCGATTCCGAGAAGTTTGTCGAAATCGCCGGGCCGGCCGCCGAAGGCACCTACATCATGGACAGCTTCGACCGCGACCGGAAGGACGAAACCCTGCAAAAGTTCTTTGCCGAATTCAAGACCCGCGCCGGCTATTCGCCGGAAGGCGTCGCAGCCGTCACCTATTCGGCGGTAAAACTCATGGCCGATGGCATCAAGCGCGCCAACAGCGCCGATCCGGCCAAGGTACGGGACGCGCTTGCGGCCACCAAGGACTTCCCGATGCTCGAAGGCAATCTCAATGGCTTTAACAGCCTGCACGAGATCCTGATGCCGATCAGCGTCAACGTGATCAAGGATGGCAAGTTCACGCCGGCAGGCGTGATCAACGATCTCACCGCGTTCGCGCCTCCCGAGAAATAGCGGGGATGCGGGTGCCGATGGCAGTAACGGCTTCCGCTCCCGGCGGCAAAGGATGATCTGGTGTACTACATTGATCTGGCCGTAACCGGCATCAGCTTCGGCTGCATGTATGCCATGATGTCGGTCGGCCTGACCCTTGTGTATGGTTTGCTGCGCATTCTGCACGTGGCCCATGCCGCAGTGTTCGCGCTGGGCGCCTATATCACGGTCATCGTCGCCAATGCCACCGGCAGCGTCGGCCTCGGTTTTATCGCGGCCATCCTGGTGACCCCGCTGTTCGGCATGGCGATCTATCGTTTGCTGTACGAGCCGCTCTTGAAATACCGACCCGATGTGCCGATGATCGCCTCGGTCGGGCTGCTGGTGCTGATGCAAGACGCCTTCCGAATCCTGTTCGGCGAGCAGGGGATCACCTTTCACCGCAATACCTTCGCCTTCACGACGTTCAATTTCTGGGGCGTCACCGTCAACGCGGTGCAGATCGCAATCGTGATCGCGGCCATCATGGTGTTCGCCGGGCTGCATCTGTTCACCACGCGGACGCGGATCGGGATCGGCTGGCGCGCGACGGTGTCGCGGCCGCAAATCGCCGCGAGTTTCGGGATCGACCCGATCAAGGTCCGCTATCTCAATTTCGCGATCGGCTCGGCGCTCGCGGCGCTCGCGGGCGGGCTGGTCGCACTCCTGAACAACCTGGTCGATCCGGGAATCGGCTTCGTCGTCAGCTACAAGGCCCTCGCCATCATCGTGCTGGGTGGGCTTGGCAGCGTCCGCGGCACCTTGATCGCAAGCCTGGTGCTGGGCCTGGTCGAAGCCTACGGCACGATCTTCATCGGCGCCTGGCTCGACCGCGACGCCATCGCCTTCCTGGCGCTCATTGTGCTCCTGATGATCCGGCCACAGGGATTCACCGGGGCGCGCACCGCATGAGCGCTTATGAAATCTCGATCGTCTCGATCATCGGCATCAACGTCATTCTGGCGGTCAGCCTGAACATGATCAGCGGATTCTGCGGCCAGATCAGTCTCGGCCACGGCGCCTTTTTCGGGGCGGGCGCCTATGCGGCTGCGTTGGCCATGGTCGGCACCGGAAGCGTTCCGCTGGCGATCGTCGCCGCGTTGGTCACCGGTAGCCTGCTGGGAATCATCGTCGGTTTCGCCTCGCTGCGCGTGCGCACGGATTTTCTCGCGGTCACCACCATCGGCGTGAATTTCCTGTTTGTCGGTTTCGTCCGAAAGCAGGCCTGGCTCGGCGGCGAGATGGGCATCAGCGGTATTCCCGGAACCGGCCTCGGGGCGTCGGGCAACCTGACGATGATTCTGCTGTTTGCCGCCCTGACCATTGCGCTCAGCATCTACATCAGCCGGTCCTGGATGGGGTTTGCCTTCCGCGCCGTCGGCGAGGACGAGGGGACGGCGGCCACGCTCGGCATCAATGTCGGCGCCTACAAGCTTGCCGCTTTCGGCATCGGCACGGCGCTTGCCGGCCTTGCCGGCGGCCTCTACGCCTTCTTCACGCAGTTCATCACCGCGGATGCTTTCGACTTCATCTTGTCGGTGATGCTGATGGCGATGGTGGTGATCGGCGGCATCGGCTCGACCTGGGGCGTCGTTGTGGCCGCCGTCGGCCTGACCTTGCTGCCGGAGGCCATCCGTTTCGTGAACGATTATCGCCTGCTGGTGTTTGGCGGAATGCTGGTGCTCGTCATCCGCCTTGCGCCGGGAGGACTCGCCGCCGTGATGCAGAATCTTGTCCTGCGCGTGAGGCGGTCATGAGCGCGGCGCTCCAACTCGACGACGTGGCGATCCGCTTCGGCGGCGTGCTGGCGGTCGACGGCGTATCCTTTGCCGTGGAGCAGGGCGATTTCGTCGGGCTGATCGGGCCGAACGGCGCCGGCAAAACGACGTTGATCCGGATTGTTGCGGGATTGCTCCATCCAGACCGAGGCCGCGTCCGGCTTTCCGGTCTCGATGTGACGGAAGAGGGGACTGCGGCACGGGTGCGGGCGGGCCTTGCATTGACGCATCAGATCGTTCGACCGTTTCGGCAGATGACCGTGCTCGACAACGTGGTGCTCGGCGCGGGCTACCGGCGGACCTCGAGCCCGTTCCGCGCCTTGCTGCATGTCGACCGCAGGCATGAGAACGCGCGCGCCGCCGAGATTCTCGCGCTGGTCGGCCTTGGGGGTGCCGAAAAAAAGCTAGCAGGCTCGTTGCCGCTCGGCCAGATGAAGCGGCTCGAAGTCGCTCGCGCGCTTGCGGTCGACCCTAAGGTGATCCTGCTGGACGAGCCCCTGGCCGGCCTCAACCATGCCGAGGCCGCCAAGCAGGTCGAGACCATTGCCGAGGTCCACGCCCGCGGCATCACCGTGGTGCTGGTCGAGCACAATCTGGAAGAGGTGATGCGGATTTGCCGCCGCCTGATCGTGTTGAACAACGGGCAGGTGATCGGCGACGGTGAGCCACGCGAAGTCATGGCCGACCCGGTCGTGCATGATGCCTATGTCGGCGGCGGGATGGTGAGCCATGCTGAAGCTTGAAGATCTCAGCTGCGGTTACGGCTCGGTCGAGGCCGTACACAATGTAACCTTCGACGTTCCCGCCGGGTCCGTGTTCGCCTTGCTTGGCCCCAATGGGGCGGGCAAGACCTCGACCATCATGGCGATCATGGGGCATGTCGATATTCACGGCGGCCGCATCCTTCTCGAAGGCGAAGACATCACGCGCCGTCGCGCCATCGACCGCGCCGGTCTCGGGATTGCGCTGGTGCCGGAAGGGCGACAGCTGTTTTCCGATCTCACCGTGGATGAGAACCTGACCGCCGGTGGCTACGCGCGGCCGATCGGCCGCGACGCCGCCAAGCGCGAGCGCGTGTTTGGATATTTCCCGCGATTGCATGAGCGCCGCACACAATTGGCGGGATCGCTGTCCGGTGGTGAACAGCAGATGCTGGCGATCGGCCGGGCGCTGATGGCCGAACCGCGCCTGTTGCTGGTCGATGAATTGTCGCTCGGCCTGATGCCGAAGATGGTCGATCTATGCCTCGATGCGCTTCTTCAGTTGAGGCGCGAGGGGCTAACGATCGTGCTGGTCGAGCAAAACACCGCGCGCGCGCTCGATGTCGCAGACCAGGTCTGCGTGCTGTCGTCGGGCGTGCAGGTGTACCAGGGCACGGCGGCGGAGGCCAAGGCCACGGGCTCGATGTTTGCAACCTTCCTCGGCACCAATGAGCCGATCTAGGGGTCTGTCGGAATTGCCGCCGTGGCGGCTGGAGGAGAAGAGATAATGGCGCGAATGCTGACGGCGGACGATGTCGAGGCCGGGCTGGTCGGAGGGCTATTGCTGTCGGCGGGTGGCAGCGGCAGAAATGCGGTCGACAAGAATCGCGGGCTGGGGCGCATGGCGCTGGACTATGGCGGCGTTCGCCTGGTCGGGCTTGACGAACTGGATGCGGACGCCACCGTCATTACGGCTACCGCGGTGGGGGCGCCGGGATTTGCCAATTGGGCGATCAAGCCGCGCGATGCCATCAACGCGGCGCGGCGGCTGATCGAAAACCTGGACAGGCCGCCGGTCGGCGTTATCTGCGGCCACGTGCCGGGGTTCAATGCCTGGCTGGTCGCCGCAGCACTCGGGCTCGACTATATCGATGCCGCCTCGAACGGCCGCGGGCATCCCACCGTGAAAATGGGCGGCATGGGGTTGGCGTCCCGGCTCGATCTTTCCATCACCCAGGTCGCCAGCAGCGGCAGCAAGGCGGAAAACTCCGAGTTCGCGCTCGCGGTGGAAGGCGACATTGTCCGCACCTCGAACATGATGCGGCAGGCGGCGGTGATCAACGGCGGACTGATCTACGCCGCGCGCGGTCCGCTGACGGCGGGCTTTATCAGGGAGAACGGCGCCGCGGGCGCCATCACGTTCCAGCTCGATCTCGGCCGCGCCATGCTCGCGGCCAAGGGCGCGGATCGCGTCCGTGCGACGGTCGAATTCCTTGGCGGCGAGCTATTGGTCGACGGCGAGGTCACCGAAAACAGCGTGGCCTATGGCGGTGGGTTCGATCTCGGCCAGATGAAGGTGCGGGGCAAGAACGGCGAAGCCGTGCTCGGCGTCTATAACGAGTTCATGACGGTCGATTTTGCAGGCAAGCGCGTGGCCACCTTCCCGGACATGATCGGCACGCTCGATCCGGAGAGCGGAGAGGTGGTGTCGATTTCGGAATCCAGGCCGGGCAGCCGTGTCGCCGTCGTCATCGCCCATCGGTCGAAATTCCCGGTCGGCAAGGGCGCGCTCGATCCCGCAGTCTTCCCCGAGGTCGAAAAGGCCATGGGCGTCGATATGCAGTCCTATCTCTGAGAAAAGGCAAGGCAATCATGTTGCGTCTCTACGACAGCCGGTTGTCCGGCAATGCCTGGAAGGTGCGTATCCTGATGGCGCAGCTCGGCATTCCCTTCGAGCGCGTCACCCTTGATCTAGCCAAGGGCGCAGCCGGCGATCCGGCGTTCCGCGCCAAGAGCCGCTTCGCGCGCGTGCCCGTGCTCGAACTCGAGGATGGCCGTATCATCGTGGAATCCGTGGCGATCATGCTCTATCTGGCGGAAGGCTCGCCATTGTTGCCCGACGATCGCTATCTCCGCGCCGAAGTCACGAGCTGGCTGACGTTCGAGCAGGCGGACCTGCTGCGCGCCCTGGCGTTGCCGCGATTTTACAACATGCGCGGCATCGCCGATCAGATGAAGGGCCGGATCGCCGATTTTCAGGAGGGCGCCTATGTGGCGCTGGCCAAGCTCGACGATTGGCTTGCCACCCACGACTGGCTTGTCGATAACCGCTACACCATCGCCGATATTGGCCTATTCGGCTACGTGTCGATGGCGCCGCAGGGCGGCTACGACATGGAGAGATTTTCGGCGATCGGCGCGTGGCTTGCGCGGGTCAAGGCCCAGCCTGGCTGGGTCCCGCTGGTCGAGGAGGTGTGAGCCATGAACATTCCCGTGCGTCGCGGCAAGGAGGTCAAGGCCGGGCGAGGCACCGTCCTGCGCTGCAAGGGTTGGCGGCAGGAAGCCATCCTTCGTTTGCTGGAGAACAACCTCGAGAATGGCGAGGATCCCGACAATCTCGTGATCTACATGTCGATTGCGCGCGCGGCGCGCGACTGGAAGAGTTTTGATCGCATCGTCGCGACGCTCTCGACCATGCGCGAGGATCAGACCTTCGTCATGCAGTCGGGCAAGCCGATCGGGGTGTTTCCGGGTCAGGCGACGACGCCGCTGGTCATCATGGCCAATGGCAATATTGTGGGCGAATGGAGTGGCGAGGAAAACCGCCGCAAGCTCGATGACATGGGCCTCACCGTCTATCCCGGCATGACGGCCGCCGCCTGGCAATATATCGGCAGCCAGGGAATCCTGCAGGGTACGTTCGAGACCTTCATGGCGATCGCGCGCCAGCATTTTGGGGGCACGCTCGCCGGCCGCCTGCTGCTCACGTCGGGCTGCGGCGGCATGAGCGGCGCGCAGCCGCTGGCCGGCAAGCTCGCAGGCGCATCGACGCTGGTGATCGAGGTCGATCAGGCCCGCATCGATCGCCGTATTGCCTCCGGCTATTGCGATGCCTCTACCGATGATCTCGACGATGCGATCGCGCAATGGCAGGCCGCGCGCGACGCGCGGCGTCCGCTGGCGTTGGCATTGTGCGCCAACTCGGCCGTCGTGCTGCCCGAACTGGCCAGACGCGGCATCCTGCCCGACATCGTCACCGACCAGACTTTTCCCGATCCTTTGAAGGGTTATGTGCCGGCGGAGCTGTCGCTGGAAGAAGCCCGTACGATGCGCACCGGCGATCCGCAGCGGCTGATCGCGCTGGCACGAAAATCCGTTGCCACGCATGTTTGCTCGATGCTGGAGTTCATGGATCGCGGATCGATCGTGTTCGAATACGGCAACAGCCTGCGGGCCGAGGCCAAGGCCGCCGGCGTCGAAGACGCATTCCGCATGCGGTCCTTTGTCGATCTCTATATCCGTCCGATGTTCTGCCAAGGCATCGGACCGTTCCGCTGGATCGCGGTGTCAGGCGACCCGCAGGACATCTACACCATCGACGACATGATCCTGGAGACGTTCTCGTCCAACCATCCGATTTCGTCGTGGATCGAGAAGGCGCGCGAGCATGTCAAGTTCACCGGGCTGCCGGCGCGGATCGGCTGGCTCGGTTACGGCGAGCGCAGCCGTCTCGCCTTGCTGGTCAACGAAGCCGTGGCCAGCGGCAGGATTTCGGCGCCGATCGCGTTTACCCGCGATCATCTGGATTCCGGCTCGGCCGCGCTGCCGCATCGGGAGACCGAGAACATGAAGGACGGTTCCGACGCGATCGCGGACTGGCCGATCCTCAATGCGCTCTTGAATTGTTCCTCCGGCGCCGATCTTGTCGCCATTCATGGTCTCGGCGGACGCGGCGTGAGCGCCGGCGTGACCATCGTCGCCGACGGCAACCCAGCAACCGCTGAGCGGCTCACGCGGGTGCTCGACGGCGATCCCGGCATTGGCGTGTTGCGTCATGCCGACGCCGGCTACGACATCGCAATCGAGCAGGCGGAACGTACGGGGCTCTCGGCGACGGTGCCGCTGGGTTTGCCGGGATAGCGCTGCATTTCGCTCTGTTGACTTTGCTCGGGCTCTCAATAATGTATATACATATTGAAGCCCGAGGGAGATGCCCGCCTTGCCGCCGATCTATATCGCCTATCTCAATCGCCTCGACATCGATGAACTCAACATCACCGATGACGAGATCCTGTCGGCAATCGAGGCGAGCCTTGCCAGCCAGGGCAGGGGCGAAACGGTGATCGAGCCGCGCGTCCATCTCGAGCCCGGTGTCGCCAACGGGCATTTCAACGTGCTGCGCGGCGCCATCAAGGCACCGATCGACTGCGCGGGCGTCAAGATCGTCGGTGACTTCGTCGACAACTACAGGCTCGGTTTTCACTCAGAGCTTGGCATCCTGGTGTTGTTCGATCCGCGCACCGGCGCGCCGAAAGCGATCCTCGATGCCAGCGGCATCACCGATATGCGCACCGGCGCCGTGACCGCGATCGGCGCCAAATATCTCGCCCGCAAGAACTCGAAAATCCTCGGCCATATCGGCGCGCGCGGAACGGCCTACTGGAACGTACGGCTGCTCAACCATCTCTTCGACTTCGACGAGATCCGCGTCCACTCCCGACGCGAAGAAAGCCGCAACAGCTTTGCCGAGCGACTGAGCCGTGATCTCGGCAAGAAGGTGACGGCGACCGGGGACTGGCAAAGTTGCGTCGAGGGGGCCGACATCGTTGTCGAAGCCTCGCGGCTCGACAAGCCGACGCCGCTCTTGAAGACCAGTTGGATCAAGAAGGGCGCCTTTGTAGTCCCCTATGGAACGATGAGCGCGATCGAGCTGTCCTTGACCGACATCATGTCGAAACTGGTGGTCGACGACTGGGGTCAGTGCAAGGGCGGCAAGTTCGGCAGCCTGCGCGCCCATGTCGAGGGCGGCAAGCTGTCGGAAGCGACGCTACATGCGGAGCTCGGGCAGATCGTCGCCGGTCTCAAGCCCGGCCGGCAAAGCGATGCCGAGACCAATCTGTTCTGGCATCGCGGACTCTCGCTGTCGGACATTGCGCTCGGCCACGCGATGCTGGAAAAATCCGAGCGGTTGGGTATCGGCCAGCGGCTGCGATTTGCCTGATCGGGCGGCGACGCTTGCGAGAAATGAATCATGCCGTATGTGGCCAATGCACGAATGTATTCGGTCAACCCGGCCGCCGCCGCGGCATGGAAGGAACTGTTCGGCTGGCTCGCGCGTGAGTCTCGTGTCGAACTGCGCGTGATCGATCACGCGTTTCCATTGCCGCTGGCCGATCTGTGGTCGCGCGACGATCTCGCCTGCGCCTTCATGTGTGGATTTCCCTATGCGCTTGCGGCACGCAAGCCGCAGCCGGTGGCGGCGCCTGTTCCGGTCGGGGCGCCGATCGCCGGCCGACCGGTCTATGCTACGCGCCTTCTCGTGAAGGCGGATTCGCGCTTCTGCTCGCTCGAAGATACGTTCGGCGGCCGGCTCGGATACACCGTCGAGGATTCGCATTCCGGCTACAACGCGCTTCGGCATCATCTATTGCCATATTATCGGAAGCGCGGAGAGCGACTCTATCGCGAAAGCATCGGACCGATGTTTACGCCGCGGCGCGTGATCGATGCACTTCTCGCCGACGATATCGATATCGGTCCGCTCGATTCCTATGCACTCGACCTGATGCTGCGGCACGAACCCGATCTCGGGCAGAAAATAAGGGCCGTCGCGACGACCGATATCGCGCCAATTCCCCTTCTTGTCGCAAGCGCTGATTGTCCCGATGAGGTTGTGTCACCGTTGCAGGCGGCACTGGCGAAGTTTGCGGATTGCTCCGACACCGCCGACCTGAGGGATCGGCTTTGCCTTGAACGCTTCGTCCCGGTTGAAGCCGATGACTACAGTCTGACGGCGCGCTGGGACGACGAGGCGCGCAAGGCGGGATACAGCCAGCCCGGCTGACCGGCCCGATCCGCGCATCACGCTTCCCGCAACAGCACAAGATACACGTCGCTGGCGCCGAGCGGAGCAATCCGCAAGGAGCCGTTGCGCGATAGCAGGATGGCCGCATCGCCATGATCGAGCGTCGCTGCGGCTCGCTCCGACGCCAGGCTCGCCTTGCCGTTGAGCGACAGGACGAGCGCGATATCGTGGTCGTCGAAGTCGCAGGCGATTGGCTCGTCAACGCGGTGCATTCGATGACCGAAGCGCCGGCGGCGCGTCATCACATTGAGGTCGGTGATCTCGCCGGCGGTGAGCCGCGCCGATGCCGCGTCGTCGCCGGGGAAACTGATCGGCTCCGATCCGCGCGAGAGCGTCAATGGCGCGTGTTGTCCGATCGTCAGCACCAGACCTTCTCCCTTGACGACCGCAAGGGTGCGGTCGATCCCGGGAAACACGGAAAATGGCCCATCGGATGCGACCTGTGCCATGCTGACGCGCCAATCGAAATTATCAAGCGACGCGCCGGCCGGCGCCACGGCGATCTCCGTCGTCGAGCCGCCGCCGTTCTTCCACGGCGTGGTGCGGCAATCCCTGGCGCGAATGATCTTCACGGCGTGGCTCGCGTCAGCGCAGGCTCGGCAGGTCGAGCTTGTTTTCCCGGGCGCAATCGATCGCCAGCTCATAGCCGGCGTCGGCATGGCGCATCACGCCGGTGGCGGGATCGTTCCACAGCACCCGGCCGATCCGGACCGCCGCCTCGGGCGTGCCGTCGCAGACGATCACCATGCCGGCATGTTGCGAAAAGCCCATGCCGACGCCGCCGCCATGGTGCAGCGACACCCAGGTGGCGCCGCTGGCGCAATTCAACAGCGCGTTCAGAAGCGGCCAGTCGGACACCGCGTCGGAACCGTCCTTCATCGATTCGGTCTCGCGATTGGGCGAGGCGACCGAGCCGGAATCCAGATGATCGCGGCCGATCACGACCGGCGCCTTCAGTTCGCCACGCGCTACCATTTCGTTGAAGGCAAGTCCCAGCCGATGGCGGTCGCCGAGGCCGACCCAGCAGATGCGCGCCGGCAGCCCCTGGAATGCGATCCGTTCGCGCGCCATGTCGAGCCAGTGATGCAGCGCCTTGTTGTCGGGCAGCAGCTCCTTGACCTTGGCATCCGTGCGATAGATGTCCTCGGGGTCGCCGGACAAAGCTGCCCAGCGGAACGGGCCGATGCCGCGGCAGAACAGCGGCCTGATGTAGGCCGGCACGAAGCCCGGGAAATCGAATGCGTCCTTGACGCCTTCTTCAAGCGCCATCTGGCGAATATTGTTGCCGTAGTCGACGACGGGGATTCCCATGCGGTGAAAGTCGAGCATGGCGCGGACATGCTCTGCCATCGATTTCCGCGCGGCCCCTGCGACGCCCTTCGGATCGGTCTCGCGCCGCGCTTCCCATTCGGCGGTCGTCCACCCTTTCGGCAAATAACCGTTGACGGGATCGTGCGCCGAGGTCTGGTCGGTGACGACATCGGGCCGCACGCCGCGCCGTACCAGCTCGGGAAAAATGTCCGCGGCATTGCCGAGCAGTCCGACCGACACCGGCTTCTTGTCGCGTCCCGCCTGTTCAATGATGCTCAGTGCCTCGTCTAGGTTTTGCGTCTGGCGGTCGAGATACCGGGTGCGCAGCCGCATTTCGATCCGCGACGGTTGGCATTCGACCGCCAGGCAGGATGCGCCGGCCATCACCGCCGCCAGCGGCTGCGCGCCGCCCATGCCGCCGAGACCGGCGGTCAGGATCCACTTGCCCGAGAGGTCGCCGCCGTAATGCTGGCGGCCGAGTTCGACGAAGGTCTCGTAGGTGCCCTGAATGATGCCCTGGCTGCCGATGTAGATCCAGGAGCCGGCTGTCATCTGGCCGAACATCATCAGGCCCTTACGATCGAGCTCGCTGAAATGTTCCCAGTTCGCCCAGTGCGGAACCAAATTGGAATTGGCGATCAGCACGCGCGGTGCATCGGCGTGGGTACGGAAGACACCGACCGGCTTGCCCGACTGCACCAGCAGCGTATCGTCGCCTTCCAGCCGCTTCAATGTCGCGACAATACGATCAAAACTTTCCCAGTCGCGCGCGGCGCGGCCGATGCCGCCGTAGACCACGAGTTCACTCGGTTTTTCCGCGACCTCCGGGTCGAGATTGTTCATCAGCATGCGCATCGGGGCTTCCGTCAGCCACGATCTGGCGGAAAGCCGGTTGCCGCGCGCGGCGCGGATCACGCGGGCATTGTCGATGCGGGTCATGATCGGGTTTCCTCGCAGGATGAAGCGTCAGGCAATGCCGGACGCAGCGATGTGTGAATGGCCGTGCCACACCCGGGTGTGGAGTGGATTGAAGCCGATCCGGTAGACGAGTTCCGCCGGCTGCTCGATATTCCAGATGGCGAGATCGCAAAATTTGCCAGCGTCCAGGCTGCCGGTTTCCGCGAACAGCCCCAGCGCGCGCGCCGCCTCCCGTGTCACGGCTGCGATGCATTCGTCAACGGTGAGACGAAACAGCGTCGCGCCCATGTTCATCGCCAGCAGCAACGATGTCAGCGGCGAGGTGCCGGGATTGCTGTCGGTCGCGAGCGCGATCGGCACGCCGTGGCGCCGCATCGCATCGATCGGTGGTGTCTGCCGCTCACGAATGAAATAGAACGCGCCGGGCAGAACCACGGCAACGGTTCCGGCCTGGGCCATCGCCGCGATGCCCTCATCATCGGCATATTCGAGATGATCCGCGGAAAGCGCACCAAAGCGCGCGGCGAGGGCGGCGCCGTGGAGGTTCGAAAGCTGATCGGCATGAAGCCGAACGGGCAGGCCGAGCGCCTGTGCTTTCGCAAATACCCGCGCGGTCTCGTCCGGCGAGAAGGCGATGCCTTCGCAAAAGGCATCGACCGCATCCGCGAGACCTTCAGCGGCGATCCGCGGCAGCATCGTCTCGCAGACAGCGTCGATATAGGCGGCGCTGTTGCCTTTCATTTCGGGCGGCACCGTGTGCGCGCCGAGAAAAGTCGTTCGGACCGAGACTGCGCGTTCGTTGCCGAGTTGCCGAGCCGCCTGCAACTGACGCCGTTCGGTGTCGAGTTCGAGGCCATAGCCGGATTTGATCTCGATGGTGGTGACACCCTCCGCGATCAGCGCATCGAGCCGCGGCAGTGTGGCGGCGATCAACTGCTCGGTACTGGCCTGCCGCGTCGCCTTCACCGTCGAGACGATGCCGCCGCCGGCGCGCGCGATCTCCTCATAGCTCGCGCCGGCCAGCCGCCGCTCGAATTCCGCCGCACGGTTGCCGCCATGGACCAGATGAGTATGACAGTCGATCAACCCCGGCGTGATCCAGCGTCCTTCGCAGTCGGTCCGCTGCTTCGCGTCGAGCGCAGACGGTGCGTCCGCGGCGGGGCCTGCATAGGCGATGCGGCCGCCGACGGCGGCAATCATTCCGTCTTCGACCAGACCGAGGCCCTGGCGCAGCGGTGAAAGCGTCGCAAGACGGCATCCGTACCAAATCTGATCGACTGATGTCATGAACCCTGCGGACCGGTTGCCGACGTTCGCGCGCTTGGCATTTCACTTATTTGTCTATACATATTAGATCGCGAGGTCGCACCTGTCCAGAGTTTCGCAAGTCTTTCGGAGATAGAGCGTGACGGGATTGTTTTTTGACGAAGCATTGTTGCCGCAGGGCTGGGCGCGCGACGTCAGGATCGGCGTCGATGGCGGTCGTATCGTGAGCGTCGCCAGCGGCCGCCCGGCGCTATCAGGCGATGAGCGTCACCGGATCGGCCTTCCGGGCATTTGCAATCTGCACAGTCATGCCTTTCAGCGCGGAATGGCCGGTCTCGTCGAGATCAGAGGCTCGTCGGTGGACAGTTTCTGGACGTGGCGAGAATTGATGTACCGCTTCGTCGGCCGCATGACGGCCGACGATATCGAGGCCGTGGCCGCGCAGGCCTATGTCGAGATGCTGGAGACAGGATTTACCCGGGTCGGAGAGTTTCACTACATCCACCACGATGTCTCCGGCGTGCCCTATGGCAATCTGGGCGAACTGGCCGAGCGGATCGCCAGGGCGGCAGAAGCTTCTGGCATTGGCCTGACATTGTTGCCGGTGTTTTACGCGCATGCCGGATTTGGTGGTCGCGCGCCCGACTCCGGGCAACGGCGTTTCATCAACGATCTCGAACGGTTTTCGCGGTTGATGGAGGCGAGCCGGCGCACCGTGGCGGGGCAGGAGGGGGCGGTCGTTGGCGTCGCGCCGCATTCGCTCCGCGCCGTTACGCCGGCAGAACTTGACGCGGTGGTGACGCTTGCCGCCGAAGGTCCGATTCATATTCACATCGCCGAGCAAGCGCGGGAAGTCGATGAATGCCTCGACTGGAGCGGACAGCGGCCGCTGCAATGGCTGTTCGATCACGCGCCGGTCGACAGCCGCTGGTGCCTCGTTCATGCGACGCACGCGACGCCGGCCGAAATACGCTCGGTCGCGGCAAGCGGCGCCGTCGCCGGGCTCTGCCCGATCACGGAAGCCAATCTCGGTGACGGCACTTTCAATGCGCCTGAATTTCTTGAATGGGCGGGCATCTTCGGCATTGGCTCTGATTCCAACGTGCTGATCGGCGTGAGCGACGAATTGCGGCAACTCGAATATTCGCAGCGCCTGGCGCTGAAGGCGCGAAACGTGATGGCGTCCGGCGGCGCGGTCTCGACAGGCCGGGCGCTGTTCGACGGCGCGCTGCGTGGCGGATCGCAGGCTCTCGGCCTCGCCATATCCGGGCTCACCGAAGGTGCCTTCGCCGATATCGTCAGTCTCGATGCGAACAACGTCGCGTTGGCCGGCCGCGCCGGGGATGCCATTCTCGACAGCTGGATATTCGGCGCGGGCCGCTCGCTGGTCGATTGTGTGTGGGCGCGAGGCCACAAGGTGGTAAAGGACGGACGGCATCATAGCCGGGAGACGGTCGCGCTTCGCTTCCGCCAGGCGATCGAGGGATTGCTGTCGGCATGATCGTGAAACCCAAGCCCGTCGCGAAAGCCACGCCGAAGGCGCTCTATCAGCGTATCCGCAGCGATCTCGAAGCCAAAATCACATCCGGCGACTGGCCGCCGGGCCATCGTGTGCCGTTCGAACACGAACTGATGGAAACCTATTCCTGTTCGCGGATGACCGTGAACAAGGTCATTTCGGCGCTCGCCGAGGCAGGTCTGGTGGTGCGCCGCCGCAGGGCGGGCAGCTTCGTGTCGCGACCGCGCGTGCAGTCGGCGATCCTGCAGATCCCCGATCTCAAGGGCGAGGTCGAAAAACGCGGCGAACGCTATGAGTACCGGCTGCTCGACCTTCGCAAGCGCTTAGCTTCTGCGCGCGACAGGACCCGCCTCGGCGTCGCCACCGGCTCACAGATCCTGGCGGTGTGCTGCCTGCATGAGGCGCAAGGCCAACCATTTGCGGTCGAGGACCGGCTGATCAATCTGGAGGCGGTACCGGACGCGCTGCGCGAAGACTTTTCGAAGACGCCGCCAAACACCTGGCTGGTGGGCCATGTTCCGTGGACCGAGGCGGAACACCGCATCACCGCCTGCAATGCCGACAAGGCGCTGGCGAAGGAGTTGAGGATCGATGAAGGCGCCGCCTGCCTGGTGATCGAGCGGCGAACCTGGCGCAACGGCGAGCCGATCACAGCGGTGCGGATCAGCCATCCCGGACACCTCTACGATTTGATCGCCCGGTTCACGCCGATCGGGTGAAGTCTTTCTCTGCGGGTGGAGCGTGTCGCCAATTCATTTTTTGGCGGCGCGCTCGACGAAGCTGTTGGTCCACAGATCGTTTTGCGACGCGGCCGCGTCGAAATCCTTGCCGAAATTTGTTCCGACCTCCTTGGAAAACACCAGCTGGTTCTTGAAGGCTTGCACGTCCAGCTTGCCGCCCCCGGCGACGCCGCCGCTCATGGCCTTGACCGCAGAGGTAATCGCCCCGGGGTCGGCCTTGGCGAAGAATTGCTTCTGGATCGCCTGCGCGGTGGCTTCCGGTTCCGCGACCAAAGCGGTGCTGGCCGCCTGCAGTGCCCGCGCGGTCTTGACGATCAACTCCGAGGTCTTGTCGTCGATCGGCTTCTTGGCAACCAGCACCAGATAGGGCTGGTCCGCGAGCAGCGGAAAGTCGTCGCCCAGCGAAACCAGGACCGTGCCGGCGCCTGATCTGGCCGCGAGAAAGCCCTCCGGCGGCGATAGCACGAAGGCATCGATCTGCTTGTTCTCCAGCGCGGCCTGCAGCGCGACGGGACTGCCGACCTGCGCGACCTTGATATCGGCCTTCGGGTCGAGACCGCCCTTTGCCGCCAGCCAGCGCGCCGCCGTTTCCTGGGTGCCGCCGACAGCGGCGACGCCGACGGTTGCGCCTTTCAGCGCGGCTATACGTTTTTCCAGGGGATCGCCCGGCTTCACGCCGGCCTTTGCCAGCAACGACGGCGCCACCACGACCTCCAGCGTCACTTTCGACATCAGATTGTAGACGATCTCGAACGGCTGACCCTTGGCCACGGCCCGCAGCGCCGATTCGGTTCCAACCGCGGCGAGATCGGCATCGCCGGCATCCAGCGCCGCGAGTGCCGCGGGGTCGCCGCCGGGCGAATTCAACACGGTCACGGTCAATCCCTGGGCGGCGAAGGTATTCAGTGCGCGCGCCCCCCATAGCGGGAGGAAGCTCAGCGAGGCAAACCCCTGCGCGATGCGCACGGGCTGTTGCGCGGATGCCAGCGTCGGAAGCAGCAACAATATCACCGCAAGCGTCAGCGCTCGGGTCAGGCCCCTGGTCGAATGCATGCTTCGCTCCTGTTGTAGCTGGAGGTATTTCAGATGTCGCTCGGCGCCTGAGCGGTCGGTGCCTTCCAGCGAAGGAACCGGCGTTCCAGCCGGCCGGCAAGAACATTGGCGACGACGACGAAGGCGAGGAGGATGACGATGCCGGCGAATACGCCGGCGGGATCGTAGGTCGAAGACGCCTCGTGGATGAACAGGCCGAGGCCTTGGGTGGAGGATGTGAACTCACCGACGATCACGCCGATGACGCTGTAAGGCACGGCCATGCGCATGCCGAGCATGACGTAGGGCGCCGCCGCGGGAAAGTAGACGTGATAGCTGAGCTGGCGCTGGTTGGCGCCCATCACCAGCGTCAGGTTGACCAGTTCGCGATCGACGGCGCGGACTCCGGAATACACATTGTAGAACACCAGGAAGAAAACCATGATCGCGGCGAGCGCAACCTTCGACCAGATGCCGATGCCGAACCAGATGATGAAAAGCGGCGCCAGCGCGATCTTCGGCACGCCGTAAAACGCCATCACATAGGGTTCGAAGATACCGGCGAGCCGCGGCGAGCGGCCGAGCGCATAGCCGGCCAGGATCCCGCCGCCGACGCCGATGACATAGCCGAGCACGAGTTCTTGGCCGGTGGTCCACAGATGCGGATAGATCTCGCCGGAGCTGAAAATTTCATACAGCCGCTCCGCCACCGCCGTCGGCTTGCTGACATAGATTTCCTTGATCAGCCGGCCGGCGGCCCACTGCCAGAACACCAGGATCGCGATCCCCGGCAGCAGCAACGCCAGACGATGCGCGGCCTTGCCAAGCGCCGAGCGCCGCCTGGCCGCGGAAATCTCGGCCGCGCTCGACGGGCGGGTCGCGGCGGCGATGTCGTTCATCGTCTTGCCCTTCCCCTCAATGCAGTCGTTGCCGAATATCGATTTGCGACCGGAATACCGACCACACCGCATCGTAGGCGGCGTCAAAACCCGGATTGCGGAACGGCTCGAATACGTCGCGCGGCCGCGCAAGATCGATTGTGATATTGGCCAGCAGCCGCGACGGGCGCTGACTCATGATCACGACGCTGTCGGCCAGCAGCACCGCCTCGGTAATGTCGTGGGTGACGAAGAGGATGGTCGCGCCGGCGTCGCGCGACAGCATCTGCAGGTCGTCCTGCATCACCATTCTGGTTTGCGCGTCAAGCGCGCCGAACGGTTCGTCCATCAGGATCACGTCGGGGCGATAGATGAGCGTGCGGGCGATCGAGCCGCGCTTCTGCATGCCGCCGGACAACTGGCCGGGAAAATACTGCTCGAAGCCGGTGAGGCCAACGGCCTCCAGCGCGGAGGCAACGCGTTGCTTGCGCTCAGTGCCGGCGACGCCGCGCAGCAGCAGAGGCAGTTCGACGTTTTCCGCCAGCGTCTTCCATGGAAACAGCTGGGCCTGTTGCGGCACGAAGCCGACTTCGCGGTTGACCTCGCTGATCGCGCGCCCGCGGTGGCGTACCCCGCCGCGGGTCGGCATCAAGAGGCCAGCGGCCATCTGCAGCAGCGTGCTCTTGCCGCAGCCGCTGGGTCCGATCACCGCGACAAATTGGCCGCGCCCGACCTCGAAGCTGATTCCGTCGATCACGCGGATCGGTGTGCTTGCTCCCGGTGCCGGGAAGTCCTGCCGGACGGCATCGAAGCTGAGCACTGCGTCATTCATCTCAGCCAGGTCCCGGCGCGATCATGTCTAGACATATTTAACATGTATAGACATAATGGAAAGAGATGCCCTTTTGCAAGGGGAGATGATAGGCATCCGGTGTGCAATTGCGAGGCAAAACCCGTCGCGCTGCATGACGGTTCCACCATGCGCCGTTCACTCCTGATCGTGCGCTGGAAGCGAGAGACGGCGCCTCACGCGGGAATGATGTTGATGGACCTGCCGGTTCCGGCTCAGCGCCGCCTCATCGTCGGTATTTCCGGCGCGTCCGGCGTCGTCTATGGCGTCCGGGTGTTGCAGCTTTTGCGCAACGCCGGCATCGAAACCCACCTGGTGATGTCAAAGACCGCCGAGCTCACCTTCGCCTATGAAACGCCGCTGAAGATCGCGGATGTCAAGGCGGCCGCGCATACCGTTCATGACATCGGCGATATGGCGGCCTCGATTTCTTCCGGATCGTTCCGCACCGCCGGCATGATCGTGGCGCCATGCTCGATCCGCTCGATGTCGGAAATCGCGACCGGCGTGACCTCTACGCTGCTGACACGGGCGGCCGATGTCACCCTCAAGGAGCGGCGAAGGCTGGTATTGATGGTGCGGGAGACGCCGCTGCACGGCGGCCATCTCAGATCGATGGCGGCTTTGTCCGATATGGGCGCCATCATTGCCCCGCCGGTCCCCGCCTTCTATGCGAAGCCAAAATCGATCGAAGAGATGGTGGATCACACCGTGGGGCGGATGCTGGATCTGTTCGAGATCGACGTGGGCACCGTTCGCCGCTGGGGAGAAGATCAGGATCTGCGAGCCCGGCCGCTCAAAAACTGATGCAGCGTCGGGCCTCTCGTGCTTGTGCAGCAGCGTTACCGATACTGGAGTTGGGGAGAATGGATCGTTTCAACCTCGGCAGCCATTCCAGGACTATTTCGACGGCTTCGCCGGACACGCAACGCTGGTTCGACCTGGGTTTGAACTGGTGCTTTGCCTTCAACAAGTCGGAGGGCGTGAAGTGCTTTTGGAAGGCGCTCGAATTCGATCCCGAATGCGTCATGGCTCATTGGGGAGTAGCCTACGGGTCCGGCCCGTTTTACAACATGACGTGGCGCGACCACGGTGAAGAAGAGGCCAATACCGCGACCGGGATCGCCTACGAACATATCCGGATGGCGCGTAGCCTGGCACACCGGGCGACGGAGCTCGAAAATTGGCTGGTAGAGACGCTAGCCTGCCGCGTTCAGAAGCCGCATGCTGTTGAGCCGGAAGAGTTTGATCGCTGGGACGGTGCCTACGCCGCGGAATTGCGCAGAGTTTACCATCAGCATCGGGACGATGACGATGTGGCGGCGCTTCTTGCCGAAGCCTTGATCATTCGAACGCCAAGACGTTTGTGGAATGTCAAGACCGGATTGCCCGCGAAGAACTCGGACGTTCTCGAGGCGCTTGAGGTGTGTGAGCGCGCAATCGGCCTGGCCGACCGAAACGGTCTGAAAAAGCATCCGGCGATCGTGCATCTGCACATCCATATTCTTGAAACGTCAAATCAGCCGGAACGGGCGGCGGCCTCGGCGGCCGTTCTTGCCGCGATGTGCCCGGACGCGGGGCACCTGAACCATATGCCGGGGCATGTCTACGTGCTGTGCGGCGAGTACCAAAAAGCAAAAATCGCCAGCGAGAGGGCGATAGAGGCAAACGACAAATATCTCGCCTACGCCGGCGCCTTCACTCCCTACACGACGGCATGTGCGCACGACCTTCTCCTGATGATGCATGCCTGCATGTTCATGGGCAGGTATGAGGACTCGATCGGGGCGGCGGATAAATTGCAGGTCATGCTGACCAAGGAAGTTCTCGGTGTCAAAGGCCGCCCCAGGTTCGCCACGAGCCTCGAAGGCTACTATTCGATGAGCGTGCACGTGATGGTGCGTTTCGGGCGCTGGCAGGAAATCATCGACGCGCCATTGCCGGATGACCCGGAGCTTTATCCGGTGTCGACCGCGATGCACCACTACGCGAAGGGCGTCGCTCACGCTTCGCTCAAGCGGTTTCGCGATGCCGAGCGAGAGCGTCAACTGTTTCACGACAGCCTGAAGCGTATCCCGTCGCAACGAAAGGTCTTCAACAACAGCGCCCGCAGCATATTGGCGGTGGGCGAGAAGATGCTGGACGGCGAGCTGGAATACCACAAAGGCAATCATGAGCTTGCCTACGCCCATCTGCGAGAAGCCATCGATCGAGACGACAATCTGGAGTACATCGAGCCGTGGGCCTGGATGCATCCACCGCGGCATGCGCTCGCGGCGCTGCTGGCCGAGCAGGGCCATTACGCCGAGGCGGAGGAGGTCTGTCGCGACGATCTGGGCTTGAGCGGCCGAATTCAACGGTGTGCGCAGCACCCGGACAATGTCTGGGCGCTCCACGGTTTGGCGGAAGCTCTGCGGCGGCGCGGCGCGCTTGAGGAATTGGAAATCGTGCAACGAAAGCTCGCGGCTGCGATGGCCCTTGCGGATGTTGAGATCAAGTCTTCGTGCATGTGTCGAATGACGGTCCGAAACGAAAAGCCGGACTGCTGTTGCCCGCAAGGCGGCCGTTGATGCGCAAGCAGGATCGCATGGCCGATAACGAATGAGTAGAACTATCCAGTTTCGGCCTTTGCGAACGGCGCCGCAACGATATCGTTGATGACGGTGACATCAGCCAATCTCTCGAGCGAGGTGCCGAGCTGCAGCAGCCGCTCGCCGGCCGCGGGTTCGAGCAATCCCCCGACATTGGCATTGAACTTGCGCGCAATGTCCTCCCACTTGACCGGATTCTCCGGACTGGCGCGCCGGTGCAGGATCTCGCGGGCGAAGGCGCGGCCATCTGACGTCTCGACGCGCAGGCGCGCCGCATGACGAAAGGCGGGCCCGCGGCTTTCAATCTCGGCATCTTCGACAATCCTGATCCGCCGCATGAAATCGAGGGTTTTGGGATCGGCAATGGCAGCCTCGCTGTAGTCATCAGCCGAAACGTCCTTTCGGAGCGCCATCACGCTCAGCCCGTAATACATGTTCATCTGGGCCGCCGTGACGCCGGCGGGGTGATACTGCCATGCGGTGTGAACGAAGGTCATGTGACCGCAGCCGACCTCGATCTGGCTGATCTCCGATGCCGACAGGTTTTCCTCGATCAGGACCTGGCGCATTGCATCGAGGGCCGCGTGAATACTGGTCACATTGGGATACATCTTGAAGCCGACCTTGCCGGCTTCCCAATCCTGGCCGAGCCCCTGCAGCAAACGCGCAGGATTCGGCGTCCGCGAGAACGCGCTGAGAAATCCGCCGTAGCCGGCCTCGACGACGTCGGAAATACCTGTAAAGCCTCGCCTGGCGAGCAGGGCGGCCATCAACCCGCCCTGCGCGGCGCGACCGGCATGCAGGCGTTTCACCATGGCGCCTTCCTGCGCCGCCATCAGGCCGGCGCCCATCGATCCGGCGATCCCGAGCGCGTTCTGCATGGCCTCGGCATCGAGCTGCAGCAGCTTGCCGGCGGTTGCTGCTGCAACGAAGGCCCCCGAGGTTCCCTGGGGATGAAAGCCGTTCAGGAACAGCGAGGTCGTCGCGGCATTGCCGATGCGAAGCCCGACCTCGTATCCAACCGTGAGCGCCACGGCGATATCCTTACCCGAGATCGACGGGTCGGCTTCCGCCAGCGCCAGCACGATCGGCACCGCCAGTGAATTGGGGTGCACGATCGATTCCTTGTGAATATCGTCCATCTCGAAGGCGTGGCCTGCGGTGCTGTTCACCAGCACCGCGTTGGTCAGCGACGTGCGATGGCCGGTCCCCCAAACCGAGGCCTTGGGCTTGCCGCCCTCGTCACGCACGAGTTCATAAACCTTCCGCGTCCAGGGGAGCGTAGAGCCCTGCAGGCAGACGCCGAGCCCGTCGATGAAGCTGAGCTTGATGGCCTCGATCGTCTCAGTCGGGATGTCGGCAAGGGTGGTCTTCGCGGCAAAGCGCGCAAGGTCGCGTGTCGCGTGCGGAAGCAGGGACGATTGTGAACTGCTCATGACTCTAGGCCGCCGGAAACTGGCTCGCCGGCAATCCGGCGCAATGGTCGTAGATCGCCGACGGCCGGGTGAACCAAACCTTTTCTTTCTCCGGATGGTTTGCGATGTGCTGCAGCGCCTCGCGAAGCATGCGCAGCCTGTAGGGCTGACCCACGATCATCGTGTGCAACGCGATGCCGCATACCAGCGGCTGCTTGGCCGACTGACGCAGCAGCTCTTCGAATTGACCGATGATGAAGTCGCGGAATTGCTCCGGCGAATGATGCCTCACCAGGATCTGCGGGCTGTCGTTGATCTCGATCGGATACGGCACGCTCATGATCGGGCCAGAGCGGGTTTTCATCCACAGCGGCTGATCGTCGGCCGGCCAGTCCATCAGGAAATCGAACCCGACCTCTTTCAACAGGTCGGGCGTGTGATGCGTGGACGCCATCCACGGCGCCATCCAGCCTCTCGGCGGTTTTCCGGATGCATGCTCGATCGCGTCGCGAACCTCCTGCAGGAACCGCTTCTCGTCAGCTTCCCACATGTGGCTATGGCGCTCCGCGTTGGTGCGGCCATGCCCGATGAATTCATCGCCGCGCGCTTTCAGTGCATCGACGATGCGAGGCGCATAGTCGAAAACCGCCGTGTTGATCAGGTGCGCCGCCGGGAGGTTCAATTCATCGAACAGTTCGAGGCAGCGCCAGACGCCGACCCGGTTGCCGTAATCGCGCCAGGCGAAGGTGCGGGGATCTGGAGCCGCTCCGGCTACGGTCAGGAGATGACCTTCGCCCGCGCCGAAGGCGAAGTGTTCGATGTTGAGGCCGAGATAGACCGCCAGCCGCTTGCCGTCCGGCCAGGAGTAGTCCGGGCGGTCGACGATCGGCGAGTAAGCATAACGATCGTGATAGGGAAGCTGCATTTGGGTGTTCCTCTGAAACGCGATTTGGTGTGACCCTGCGTCGTCCTTGCGCGCGACAAAGCCGGTCAATTCTGCCGAAATGCCGGCAATCATGAAACTGATATCTCCACCGCAGCCGCCGGCGTCCTTCGATCGTCGCGACGGTGTCGCGTGCCATCTCTTGGGTAAGAAATTGAAGAACTCAACACTGCCTGTAGCTGGCGCGATCACACTTGGGCTCTGAGAGCCGCCCATCTGAGGGCTCCGTCGGTGCTTATGAGCGGCGAAAGCGGCGGTCCCGGCCTTGTAGAATTCGGCAAGCGCCTCGGCGCGCCCGCGGGCTTTCGGGCCAGGGATTCTCTAGGGGCGAAAATCGAATGATTTCAGTTCGCGACGATGGCTGGGGAACTAGGATTCGAACCTAGACAAACAGAGTCAGAGTCTGTTGTGCTACCGTTACACCATTCCCCAATAATATCAGGTACTTAATCGATATTCTTGCAGCTCTTGCGATGGATCGGGCGACACCCGTCGCAAGCTTGCGCCCTTCTACCCGCTTGCTCCCGGCCTTGGCAAGCACGCGGGAATGGGCTTGTTGCGAAGGCGGCTGCAGCGAAAGCTGCCGCCTTCGGCGCCAGCGGTTGGCGTGGCAGTCCAAGGCGGTCGGTGCATGAGCGCGTATTTCGAAGAGTTGGATTTCCGCCCGACGCCGATGGGTGCGCTGAGCCTGCGGCGGCGCAGGTCGCTCACCTCCGGCCTCGACGTCTACGAAATCAAACTCGGCGACGAATTCCTGATGTCGAGCGCCTTCACGGTGGCCGAGACCGCGCTGGCGCGGCTCGGGCTAGCGACGCTGGCGCGACCCGGTCTCGATGTCGTCGTCGGCGGCCTCGGGCTCGGCTACACCGCGCAGGCCGTGCTGGAAAATCCTGATGTCAAATCGCTCGTCGTGGTCGACGCGCTGGCCGAGGTGATCGAATGGCACGAAGAGGGGCTGCTGCCGCTCGGCAAGCAGCTTTGCGCCGATCGGCGCTGCCGTCTCGTCCATGGCGATTTCTTCGGCATGTCGGATTCCACGGACGGGTTCGATCCGCAAGCGCCGGGCCGGCGCTTCGATGCGGTGCTGGTCGATATCGACCACTCGCCGCGCAAGCTCTTGCATCCGCGCCACGCCGCGCTCTACACGACGGCCGGGCTCGCAAGCCTCGCGGCGCATCTTCGTCCCGGTGGCGTGTTCGCGTTATGGTCGAACGATCCGCCGGATGCCGCCTTCGAACAGCTGCTGGCCGGCGCCTTCGCAACCTCGGCGGCACACGTCCTGACCTTCGACAATTCGTTCGGCGAACACGACGCCAGCAATACCGTCTATGTCGCCGTCACGGCCGATTTGCCTATCCCGGAGGCAATAGCCGGGGCCCATCGACCGCCGGTCTGATTCTTTTTGATGCCTCGCCTGCGGCGGGCGGCAACTTGCCCGCACCCACCGGGCATGCAATGCTGACCGGCCAATAAGTGGCGGAAGTTGCGGGCTTATGCCCCATTCATTCCCAGGACTCATCCCCAAGACTTGGCGCCTGGCATTGCGTGGCAATTTTTCGGAGACCACCGACATGAGATTGAAGTCTATCCTCGGGCTAACGTGCGCCGCCGCGATTTCGCTCGCGCTGGCAGGCCATGCCTCCGCGCAACAAACCGTCAAGATCGGGGCGATCTTCCCGCTCAGCGGCAACGCCGCCAGCGCCGGCATCCATGCCAAGGCCGCGCTGGAGACCGCCGTCGATATCATCAACAACGCCCATCCCGAACTCGGCAATCTGCCGCTGGCGAAGAACGCCGGCCTTGCCGGCCTCGGCGGCGCCAAGGTCGAGGTGGTGTACGCCGACAACCAGGGCAGCCCGGCCACCGGACAGAACCAGGCGCTGCGGCTGATCACCGAGGAGAAGGTGGTGGCGCTGACCGGGGCCTATCAATCGGGCATCACGCTGACGGCCAGCGCGATCGCCGAAAAATACGGAATTCCGTTCCTCTCGGGCGAGTCGGTCGCGGCGAGCCTCACCGAGCGCGGCTTCAAATTCTTCTTCCGGACCACGCCGATCGCCTCCGATTTCTCCAAGGACTATTACGACTTCCTGAAGGACATGAAGGCCGCCGGCGTCAAGACCGACGTGGTCGCGGTGGTCCACGACAACACCGAATACGGCACCTCCGTCTCCAGCGTGATCGCCAGCGTGTTCAAGGAGAGGGGCGCGAGCGCGCCGCTCGATATCCCCTATGCCCCCAACGCGACCGACGTGCAGGCCCAGGTGCTGCAGCTCAAGGACAAGAAGCCCGACGTCGTGATCATGGTCAGCTACACCTCGGATGCGATCCTGTTCGCCAAGACCATGCAGGCGCTCGACTACAAACCGCCGATGCTGCTGGCCGACGACGCCGGCTATTCCGACCCGTCCTTCATCAAGGCGGTCGGCAAGATCTCGCAAGGCGTCTTCAACCGTTCATCGTGGAGCGTGGGACCCAAGGGATCGCCGACCGCCATCATCGCCGAGATGTACAAGAAGAAG
>NZ_DATHOP010000223.1:0-20094 GCF_035484855.1 Bradyrhizobium sp. | reverse complement strand
CATCTGCTCGCCGTCGGGCCAATGCTTGGTCAGGCCGCCTTCGGGGATATTGCCGTCGGCGCCCTTGAGCATGAAGTTCTTGATGCGGATATTGGCGAAGGTGCCGCGCATCATGATTTGATGATTGCCGCGACGCGTGCCGTATTGGTTGAAGTCGGCCTGACGCACCTGATGCTCGGACAGATATTTTCCGGCAGGCGACGTCAGCTTGATCGCGCCGGCCGGCGAGATGTGATCGGTGGTGATCTTGTCACCGAACATCGCGAGGATCCGCGCATCGACCACGTCGACGATCGGGTCCGGCTCTTTCTTCATGCCTTCGAAGTAAGGCGGGTTCTGCACATAGGTCGAGCTCATGTTCCAGCGATAGGTTTCGCTGTCCACGGTCTTGATCTTGCGCCAGTTGGTGTCGCCCTTGAACACGTCGGCGTAGCGCTTCTTGAAGATCGTCGAGGTGACGTACTTCTTCATGAAGGCGTTGATCTCCTTTGTCGTCGGCCAGATATCCCTGAGGTAAACCGGCTTGCCGTCCCTGCCGGTGCCGAGCGGTTCGGTGGCGAGATTCTTCGTCACCGTTCCGGCCAACGCGTGCGCCACCACCAGCGGCGGCGAGGCGAGATAATTGGCCTGCACGTCCGGGCTGACGCGGCCCTCGAAATTGCGATTACCCGACAGCACCGCGGCGGCGATGATGCCGTTGTCGTTGATCGACTTCGAAATTTCTTCCGGCAGCGGGCCCGAATTGCCGATGCAGGTGGTGCAGCCGAAGCCGACCAGATTGAAGCCGACCTTGTCGAGTTCGAGCTGCAGTCCGGAATTGGCGAGATATTCCGCAACCACCTGGCTGCCCGGCGCCAGCGAGGTCTTGACCCATGGCTTTGCAGTCAGGCCCTTGGCGGCGGCGTTGCGCGCCAACAGGCCGGCGCCGATCAGCACGCTCGGATTGGAGGTGTTGGTGCAGGAAGTGATCGCCGCGATCACCACGTCGCCATGGCCGAGATCGAAATTCCTGTTCTCCACCGAATAGCGCTTCGAGGCCTCCGTGGCCTTCTTGTATTCGGATGTCATCGCAGCAGTAAAACCTTCGCCAACCGCGGGCAGCGCGACACGGCCTTCGGGGCGTTTCGGTCCCGCCATCGAGGGCACCACGTCGCCGAGATCGAGGGTGAGGGTTTCGGTGAACACCGGATCGGGCGACTTGGCGGTGCGGAACAGGCCTTGCGCCTTGGCATAGGCGACCACAAGCGCGACGCGGTCAGCCTTGCGGCCGGAGGTCTTCAGGTAATCGATGGTCTCGGCGTCGACGGGGAAGTAGCCGCAGGTCGCGCCATATTCCGGCGCCATGTTGCCGATGGTCGCCTTGTCCGCGACCGAAAGGTAATCGAGACCGGGACCGTAAAACTCGACGAATTTTCCGACCACACCCTGCTTGCGCAGCATCTGCGTCACCGTCAGCACCAGGTCGGTAGCGGTGACGCCTTCCTTCATCTGCCCCTTGAGCTTGAAGCCGACCACTTCGGGCAGCAGCATCGACAGCGGCTGGCCCAGCATGCAGGCTTCCGCCTCGATGCCGCCGACGCCCCAGCCGAGCACGGCGAGGCCGTTGACCATGGTGGTGTGCGAATCAGTGCCGACCAGCGAGTCCGGATAGGCGACCTCGAAGGTTGCGGTCTTCTTGCCGACCGTCATCTTCTCCTTGCGGGTCCACACCGTCTGCGCGAGATATTCGAGATTGACCTGGTGGCAGATGCCGGTGCCGGGCGGCACCACGGAGAAATTCGAGAACGCGCGCTGGCCCCATTTCAGGAATTCGTAGCGCTCCTGGTTCTGCTTGTATTCCTCGACCACGTTCTTGGCGAACGCCTTGTTGTCGCCGAAGAAGTTCACGATCACACTGTGGTCGATGACGAGATCGACCGGCACCAGCGGATTGATCTTCTCGGCATCGCCGCCGAGCGACTGCATGGCGTTGCGCATCGCCGCCAGATCGACTACCGCCGGCACGCCGGTGAAATCCTGCATCAGCACGCGCGCGGGGCGGAAGGCGATTTCATGTTCGAGCTTGCGCTTCTTCAGCCATTTCGAGACCGCGACGATGTCGTCCTTCTTGACGGTGCGGCCGTCTTCATTGCGCAGCAGGTTTTCCAAGAGCACCTTCATGGAATAAGGGAGTTTGGAGATTCCCTTGAGACCGTTCTTCTCGGCGGCGGGCAGGCTGTAATAGACGTAGGTCTTGCCGCCGACCTTGAGGGTCTTCTGGCTTTTGAAGCTGTCGAGCGAGGTCATGTGAGGAAATCCCAATTGTCAGTTATGCCCGGCAAGGGTATTTTAACACCGTCAGCGAGGTGGGCCCTGAAGGCTTGCAGACGCGGATTGTGTGCTGCATCAAGTTCCGGCTTATAGAATCATTCCAGTGGCACCGCCACACCGACAAGCGTGCGGCAGCCTTGCGGTACCCAATAATTCTGCTGCGGTAGCCACAGGTTTCCAGAGGGCTGTGAAAGGCCAATATGCGGCTCGCAGGGTCCGGCGTCAGGTGTGTGCGGGGCGGCCGCGAGGTGTTTTCCGGCCTCGATTTCGAGGCCGCTTCGGGTGGCGCGCTGGCCGTGACCGGCGCCAATGGCGCGGGCAAAACCTCGCTGCTGCGGATGATCGCAGGGCTACTGACGCTCGCCAGCGGATCGATCGTCCTGGAAGGCGGCGAGAACGAGCTGACGCTGGCTGAACAAGCGCATTATCTCGGCCACCGCGACGCCCTGAAACCCGCTTTGAGCGTGATGGAGAACCTCGAATTCTGGCGGGATTTTTTGGGCGGCGAGGTGTCGGACGCCGCTGAAAGCCTTGCCGCGGTCGGGCTCGATCATGCCGCCGAATTGCCGGCGGCGTATCTGTCCGCCGGCCAGCGGCGCCGGCTCTCGATCGCCCGGCTGCTCGCGGTGCGCCGGCCGATCTGGCTGCTCGACGAACCCACCAGCGCGCTCGATGCCGATGGGCAAGCCCTGTTTGCCGGCCTGATGGGTGAGCATCTCGGGCGCGGCGGCCTGATCATCGCCGCCACCCATGCGCCGCTCGGGATTGCCGCGCCCGAATTGCGGATCGGGGGCGCCGCATGACCGCGCTGGCCGCATTGCTCACGAGGGACATCCGAATCGCGCTGCGGGCGGGCGGCGGGGCGCTGATCGGCGTGCTGTTCTTTCTGATCGTCGTGGTTCTGACGCCGTTTGCGATCGGCCCCGAGCCGGCGTTGCTGGTGCGCGTCGCACCCGTCACGCTGTGGATCGGCGCGTTGCTCGCGAACCTGCTCAGTCTCGACAGCCTGTTTGCGACCGACCGCGAGGATGGCTCGCTCGACCTGATCCTGATGGCGCGCTCGCCGCTGGAACTGACGGTCGCCGCCAAGGCCGCCGCGCAATGGCTCACCACCGGTCTTCCACTGGTGGTCGCCTCGCCATTCCTGGGAATGCTGCTCAACCTCGAACCCTCTGAAAGCCTAGCCGTGACGCTGACGCTTGCCGTCGGCACGCCGGCGCTCACATTTACAGGCGTGATCGGCGCGGCGCTCACCGTGTCGCTCCGCCGCGGCGGACTTTTGCTCGCGGTGCTGGCCTTGCCGCTGACGGTGCCGGTCCTTATTTTCGGTGTCGCCGCATCGAGCGCGGCGATCACGGGTGCGGAGACTTTTGGCGCATCGTTCACGATTCTGTGCGCGCTAACCGTGATGAGTTTTGTAGCGGGTCCGCTTGCCGCGGCCGCCGCACTCCGGCTCGAGATGGAGTAAAACCGGAACTCTTCGCGTGTATCCTGGCTCGGGCCTGCCTTGTTGCGGCCTCGGCGAACACTCAGTAAGACACCCACTCTATGGCTTTGATCGACCTTGCCAACCCGTCGCGCTTTCTGGCTTTCGCCGGACGCGTCCTGCCGTGGCTCTATGGTGTGACTGCCGTCGCTTTCGCGCTGACCTGCTACCGATTATTTACCATCTCGCTTGCTCCCTACGAGCAGCGGCAAACCATCGAAATCATGTTCATCCATGTGCCGACGGCGTGGCTTGGCATGTTCGGCTGGGCGGCCATGAGCGTCGCTGCCCTGGGCACGCTGGTCTGGCGCCACCCGCTCGCCGACGTCGCCGCCAAGGCGACGGCTCCGGTCGGCGCCGCCTTTACATTCGTCTGTTTCGTGACCGGCTGGTTATGGGGCCGCGCCAGTTGGGCCGGCGGCGGCAACCTGCCGCTGGAATACATGGTTCTGGACGCGCGGCTGAGTTCGGTCCTGATGCTGCTGATCCAGTATCTCGTGGTCATTGCGCTGGTCCGCACCATCGAGGATCCCGCCCGCGCGGCCCGCGCGGCGGCCATCCTGACGCTTGCCGGAGCGGTCATCCTGCCGATCATCAAATTCTCGGTGGAGTGGCGGGAAGGGCAATACACGCTGCACCAGACCTCGTCGGTGTTCGTCAGCGGGGGACCGAAACTCGACACGCCGATCCTGGTCACGCTGTTGATCTCGACGGTGGCCTTCACGCTGCTGTTCGTGACCCTCCAGGTCGCGGCGATGCGGAACGAGATATTGCGGCGGCGGGTTCGCAGCTTGCGGCTGATGTACGCCGACGAGAGGCCCGCATGAACCTTGGCGAACATGCCGGCTTCATCATCGGTTCCTACGCGGTCGCGGTGGTCGTGGTCATCCTGCTGTTTGCCTGGGTCGCGCTCGACTTTCACGCCCAGCGGCGCATCCTTGCCGATCTGGAAGGCCGCGGCTTGACGCGGCGGTCGCAGCGCACGGAAGAGGGCAACCCATGAGCGCTACCCCGGACCAACTGCCCCGGCGCCGCTCCTGGCTGATGGCGCTGCCGCTGCTCGCCTTCGCAGCACTGGCCGCGCTGTTCTGGTTTCGGCTGGGCGACGGCGATCCGTCGAGAATTCCCTCCGCCCTGATCGGCCATCCGGCGCCGCAAACCGTGCTGCCGCCACTGACCGGCCTCGTCAACAATGGCGCGGCGGTGCCCGGGCTCGATCCCGCCATGTTCAAGGGCAAGGTCAGCCTCGTCAACGTCTGGGCCTCATGGTGCATCCCATGCCACGACGAGGCGCCGCTGCTGACCGAACTCGGCAAGGACACGCGGCTGCAGGTGGTCGGCATCAACTACAAGGACGGGCCCGACAATGCGCGGCGCTTTCTCGGCCGCTACGGCAATCCCTATGGCATCGTCGGCGTCGACGGCAACGGCCGCGCCGCGATCGAATGGGGCGTCTACGGCGTGCCGGAAACCTTCGTCGTCGGCCGCGACGGCACCATCGTCTACAAGCTGGTCGGCCCGGTAACCCCTGACAATATCAACAGCGTGCTCAAGGACGCGATCGACAAGGCGCTGAAGTGACGACGTAGTCGTCATTCCGGGATGGTCCGAAGGACCAGACCCGGAAGCTCGAGATTCCGGGTTCGATGCTGCGCATCGCCCCGGAATGACGGTTTACCCCTTGCTCACATCCCCCTCCGCCGCCTCGCTCGCTTCGAGCGAGGCCGGCTCGAGATGATAGCGCTTGATCAGCGGCATCTGGGTGACGGCAAATATCATGGTCAGCGGGATCACGCCGAATGCCTTGAAGCCGACCCAGAAATCGGTGCTCTGGGTGCGCCAGATGATCTCGTTCAGGATCGCCATCGCAAGGAAGAACAGCGCCCAGCGCAGCGTGAGGATGCGCCAGCCCTGCGGCGTCAGATTGAACATCTGGTCGAACATGATGGCGATGAAGGAGCGGCCGAACAACAGCCCGCCGCCGAGGATCAGGGCGAACAGGCCGTAGATGATGGTCGGCTTGACCTTGATGAAGGTCTCGTCGTGCAGCACCAAGGTCAGCGTGCCGAACACGATGACGACGACGCCGGTCACCAGCGCCATGATCGGCACGTGCCGCGTCACCAGATAAGACGCGATCATCGCCGCCACCACCGCCACCATGAACGCGCCGGTCGCCACGAACAGATGGAATTTGGCGTTGGCAACGAAGAACACCATCAGCGGCCCGAGTTCGGTTGCAAGCTTGAACAGCGGATGCGGCGTGGTCTTGTCCATCATTCAATCCCTGCGATCGCCTGCGCGAAATCCCGCGCGGTGAAGGCGGCGAGATCATCGATGCCCTCGCCGACGCCGATGAAATGCACCGGCAGTTTGAACTTCTCCGCCAGCGCCACCAAGATGCCGCCGCGCGCGGTGCCGTCGAGTTTGGTCATCACGAGGCCGCTGACATCAGCGGTACGATGAAACGCCTCGACCTGCGACAGCGCATTTTGCCCCACCGTGGCGTCCAGCACCAGCAGCACCGCATGCGGCGCCGAGGCATCGACCTTGCGGATGACGCGCACGACCTTTTCGAGTTCGTTCATCAGCTCGGCCTTGTTCTGCAGCCGGCCCGCGGTATCGATCAGCAGCACGTCGAATTTCTGCTCGCGCGCCGCGGTCAGCGCGTTGAACGCAAGGCTTGCTGAATCAGAGCCCTGCGCGCCTGATATGACCGGCGATTTGGTGCGCTCGCCCCAGATCTTCAATTGCTCGATCGCCGCCGCGCGAAACGTGTCGCCGGCCGCCAGCATCACCTTGCGGCCTTCGGCGGCAAGCTTTGCCGCGAGCTTGCCGATGGTGGTGGTCTTGCCGGAGCCATTGACGCCGACCACGAGAATGACGAACGGCTTTTTCGTCCCGTCGATGACGAGCGGTTTCGCCACCGGCGCGAGCACCTTCTCGACCTCGGCCGCGACCACCGCTTTCACGTCGTCCGCGGTGATCGCCTTGTCGTAGCGGCCGTGGCCGACCGCGGCTGCGATCCGCGCCGCCACCTCGGTCCCCAGATCAGCGCGCAGCAACACGTCCTCGATGTCCTCGAGCATCGCGCGGTCGAGCTTGCGCTTGGTGACGAGATCGGCGACCGCGGTCGAAAGCGAATTCGAAGTTCGCTTCAACCCGCCGGACAGCCGCCGCCACCAGCTCAGTTTTGTCGTTCCGTCAGTGGTATCGTTCATGGCGGGGGTGTGTTAGCGGTTTCGTCCCATGAGCGAAAGCCTCGAGCGAAGCGGTGAGGTTCCCGAACTGACCGCGGAGGAAATCCAGGCCCGCGTGCTCCATCGCGACGGCTTGATGCTGGTGATCGACAAGCCCGTCGGCCTGCCGGTGCATCGCGGGCCCAAGGGCGGCGCCAACCTCGAATCCTCCTTCGATGCGCTGCGATTCGGGCTGCCGCGGCCGCCGGTGCTGGCCCACCGGCTCGACAAGGATACCTCCGGCTGCCTCGTCTTGGGGCGGCATCGCAAGGCGACCGCATCGCTTGGCCTGCTGTTCAAGCATGGCAAGATCTCGAAGACCTACTGGGCATTGGTCGAGGGCGGGCCTGTTGCGGCCGAGGGCACCATCGACATGCCGCTCGGCCGCCTCAATGCCGAGCGCGGCTGGTGGCAGAAGCCCGATCCGGAGGGACAGACGGCCGTCACCAACTGGAAGGTGCTCGGCCGCGGCGACGGCCTGGCCTGGCTCGCGCTGGAGCCGGTCACCGGCCGCACCCATCAATTGCGCGTGCACGCTTCCGCGATGGGCTGGCCGATCATAGGTGACAACATCTACGGTAACGGTCCGCGCTTCGGCGAGCCGCGGCTGCATCTGCATTCCCGCGAGATCGTGATCCCGATTTCGAGGAACAAGGACCCGGTGCGTGTGACCGCGCCGGCGCCGGCGCATCTGCTGCAGCGGCTGCGGGCGTGTGGGTGGATGGGGGAGTAGTTCAAGACTCGTCATGGCCGGGCTTGACAAGTTGAGGTACCTCACACAGTCAGCCTTGCGCCATCGATCCCGCTGATCGTTAGCCTCCGCACAGCACCGGGCGCCTCCCCGCTGATCGCAACGGGGACGAAATGTTCGGTGCGGCCCTGGGTGGCGCTTTCGATCAGGACTTCGCGTGTCGCCCCGATCTCCGATGCCAGCCGCTTCTGCAATGCCGCCTCTGCCGCCGCGCGCAGCCGCTTCGCACGCTCCTTGATCGCGAGGCCATTCACCTGCGGCATTCGGGCCGCCGGCGTGCCCGGCCGCGGCGAATAGGGGAATACGTGGAGGAAGGTGAGGTCGCATTCCTCCACCAGATCGATGGAGCGGGCGAACATCTCCTCGGTTTCCGTCGGAAAGCCCGCGATGATATCGGCGCCGAGTGCGATGTCGGGCCGCAACCGCCGCAGCTGCGCGCAGAAATCGATCGCATCCTTTCGGGAATGCCGCCGCTTCATCCGCTTCAACACCAGATCGTCGCCGGATTGCAGCGACAGATGCAAATGCGGCATCAGGCGCTCGTCGTCCGCGATCACGTCCAGCAGGTCGCGGTCGACCTCGATCGAATCCACCGATGAAATCCGCAACCGCTTCAGCTCCGGCACGTGCCGCAGGATCTGTTTCGTCAGTTGACCGAGCTTCGGGGCGCCCGGCAAATCCGCGCCATAGCTCGTCAGGTCGACGCCGGTCAGCACGATCTCGGCGTGGCCGCACGCAACCAGCGCGCGGACCTGCTCGACCACCGCCCCCATCGGCACCGAACGCGAATTGCCGCGGCCATAGGGGATGATGCAGAAGGTGCAGCGGTGATCGCAGCCGTTCTGGACCTGCACGAACACCCGGGGCAGGCCGTTCTGAAATCCATCGACCAGATGCGGCGCCATCGCCCGGACCGACATGATGTCGCTGACCGCGATCTTTTCATGGCTGCCGAGGTCAAATGCCGCCCGCGCATCGCGCCAGGCCTCGCCGCGCATCTTGTCGTCGTTGCCGAGCACGCGATCCACCTCGGCCATATCAGCGAACATTTCGGCCTGGGTCTGCGCCGCGCAGCCGGTGACGACGATGCGCGAGGAAGGCCGCTCGCGCTTCAACCGCCGGATCGACTGCCGCGCTTGCGCCACGGCCTCGTTGGTGACCGCGCAGCTGTTGATGACGATGGTGTCGGTGAGCCCGGCGCCTTCAGCCTCTCGCGCAATCACTTCGGATTCGAAGGCGTTGAGACGGCAGCCGAAGGTGACGATCTCGACGGGGGCTGGCGCAAATTCGTTTACCTCGCCCCGCTTGCGGGGAGAGGTCGGATTGCATGCAATGCAATCCGGGTGAGGGGGACTCTCCACGAGTCGCGCTCCCTGAGAGAGCCCCTCACCCCGACCCTCTCCCCGCGAAAAGCGGGGAGAGGGAGAAGTGGTCGATGGTACTTGTGTTGGACTCATATGATCTAGGCGACGGAGGCGAACAGCGCCGGATCGAAGCGGCCTTCATATTCGAAGGTCGCCGTTCCCGTCATCAGCACGTGGTCGTCACCCTCGCGCCACTCGATTTCGAGCTCGCCGCCGGGCAGCGAAATCCTGACGATGCGATTGGCGCGCCGGAGCCGCGCCGCGGCGACGGCGGCGGCGCAGGCCGCCGAGCCGCAGGCTTTTGTCAGTCCCGCGCCGCGTTCCCAGGTGCGGATCGTGATGTGATCGCGATCGACAATGTGCGCCAGCGTGATGTTGGCGCGTTCGGGGAAGATCGGGTGATTTTCCAGCAGCGGGCCGAAGCGAGCGAGATCGTAGGCGTCGACGTCGTCGACCCAGAAGATCGCATGCGGATTGCCCATGCTGACCACCGACGGGGTGTGCAGCACCGGCGCGTCGATCGGGCCGATCTGCAGCTCGATCGAACGGGTGTCGCGGAATTCTTCCGCCAGCGGAATGTCCTTCCAGCCGAACTTTGGCGGCCCCATGTCGACGGTGTAGAGGTCCGCCTCGCCCTGCCAGCAATTCAACAGCCCGGCCCGGGTCTCGAAGGTGGCCGAGGTCTGGCCGGTCGCCTCGAACAGCCGCTTCACCACGCAGCGCATGCCGTTGCCGCAGGCGGCGGCCTCCGAGCCGTCATTGTTGTAGATGCGGATGAAGGCCTCGGTGCCGGCAAGCCGCGGCGGCTGCAGCACCATCAGCTGGTCGTAAGGCACCCCCGCCGGCTGGGCCACCGCGCGCGCTTCCTCTGAGGTCACCGCGGCAGGCGCGTCGCGCAGATCGACCACGACGATTTCGTTGCCGATACCGTTCATCTTGGCAAACGCGTGGTTGGCGAGCGCGCTCATGGAATTTCCCGAATGATGCCAGCCTTATATGGCGAGTGGGGGTGGATTGGCCAGTATGGTGATTCTGTGTCGCCGCCCCCTGCCGGGGACGCAGGGCCATGAATTATCTGTCATGGGACGAGGACGCCCTCCGCGTGTTAACCTGCCGGTGCCTTCGCGGCCTGAGCCGGGACGCTCGAGCGAACGGCCCCATTGGATGAGGCTTTGGAGAAATTCGATGAATTGCCGCCCCCCGTTTCGCCTCGTCATGACAACGCTGATCCCGTTCGCCGCGATGGCGCTGGGCTTTGGCAGCGCGCTGGCGCAGGCGCCTTCGGCTTCGCCCGCCCCGACCGTGACCGCGACGCCGGCGCCCGCACCGATGGCATCGCCGGCGCCTGTGGCCAGCCCCTCGGCGGCGCCACCGGCGGCCGAGGCGCCCGTACAGACCGCCGATCCCTTCGGCGAGGAGATCACGCTGGCGCCGAAGACGGTGATCGTCCTGAAGGGCAACGCCAACTGGGATTCGGCGTTCGACGCCCTGATCGATTCCTTCAAGTCGCTGTCGGCGCTGCTCGACAAGCAGGGCATCAAGCCGTCAGGCAATGCCATGATCGTCTACACCTCCACCGACGACACCGGCTTTACGTATCTGGCGGAAATTCCGGTCGATCAGGATCCGAAGAACCTGACCAAGGCGATGAGCATGGGCAAATCGCCCGACGGCAAGGCTTTGAAATTCGTCCATCGCGGCTCCTACGACAATATGGACAACACCTATGAGGCGATCACCAATCACCTCGACGACAAGAAGCTGGAAGCCAAGGACACCTTTATCGAGGAATACATCACCGATCCCCTGAAGACCGCGGAAGACAAGCTCGTCATCAATGTCTATGTGCCGCTGAAGTGAGGCCCATGAAGCGCTGCGCGCCTTTCATCGCCATCGCGGCGACTATCGTATGGGCCGCGCCCGCGTCGGCGCAGGCCGTGCCGTCGGCGATTTCCGTCTCGGGCGAAGCCACGATATCGGTGGCGCCCGACCAGGCGCAGATCGAGGCCGGCGTCACCTCGGAGGCCAAGACCGCGCGCGGGGCGTCGGAAGCCAACAATGCCGCGATGGGCCAGGTGCTGCTGGCGCTCAAGGCCGCGGGCATCGAGGCCAAGGATATCCAGACTTCCCGGCTGTCGCTGCAGCCGGAAAGCGCGCCGAACCGCACCGGCGGGGCGAATTCCATCGTCGGCTACCGCGCCAGCAATCAGGTCACGGTGCGCCTGCGCGACGTCGCCAAGGTCGCCGGCACGATCGACATGCTGGTGGGCGCCGGCGCCACCGATATCGGCGGCATCGATTTCTCGGTGTCGAATGCCTCGAAACTGCTCGACGACGCCCGTGCGCAGGCGATCGCCGACGCCCGCCGCAAGGCCGAGATTTTGGCCAAGGCCGCCGGCGTCACCCTCGGCGCGCCGCTCAGCATTTCCGAAGGAGACGCGCCCGGCCCGATCGGGTTTCGCAAGTTCGCGGCCGGCATGCCCGCACCTCCCACTCCGGTGGCGCAGGGCGAAGAGACGCTGCAGGTCAATGTCAGCGTGTCCTGGGAGATCAAGCCGGGGCCGTGATGCGTCGCCCTCGCAAAGGCCGATGCTCATACGCCGCAGCGCTCTCTTCTCCCCTCCCTCCGCTTCGCGTAGCGAAGTGGCGGGGAGGGGAGCGCAGGCACCGTGCATGACTTCGCGCGTGACTCCGCGATCTCGCCGCATGTGATTTGCGCGAGGTATTTAGTTATTTCCCGCCCTCTCTCCGCCTGGAAATCTCTTGCGTGCCTGCTGGCGATATGCCCCATTCATTCGTCAACGAGACCGGAACGCCGAAACGAAAAGTCCGGTTCGTCATCGACGACGGGCCGGCGCGAATTTTGTGGGAGGGATACGATGTTTTGCAAACGTCTCGTTCAGGCCGCGACCATTGCTCTCGCCGTTACCCTGCCGGCGACGGGATGGGCGCAGCAGGTGCTCAAGGTCGGCTCGACCCCGACCGGCATTCCCTTCACCTTCCTCGACACCAAGACCAATTCCATCCAGGGCCTGATGGTCGATCTCATCACCGAGATCGGCAAGGATGCCGGCTTCCAGGTCCAGATCGAGCCGATGCAGTTCTCCACGCTGGTCGCCTCGCTGACGTCGAACAAGATCGACATCATCTCGGCGGCGATGTTCGCTACCTCGGCGCGCAAGGAGGTGATCGACTTCTCGGATGCCGTCTACACCTATGGCGAAGGCCTGGTGGTGCCGGCGACCGACAAGAAGGACTATGCGACGCAGGAAGATCTGAAGGGCGAGGTCGTCGGCGCCCAGGTCGGCACGGCCTTTGTCGATGCACTGAAAAAGACGGGGCTGTTCGCCGAGGTCAAGGTGTACGACAACATCCCCGACATCCTGCGCGACGTCAACACGGGCCGTCTCAAGGCCGGTTTCGCCGATTATCCGATCCTGGCCTACAACCTCAAGCAGGGTAATTTTCCGGAAGTCCGCCTGGTCGAATCCTACAAGCCGGTCACTGTCGGCACCGTCGCCATCGGCGTCCGCAAGGGCGATCCGGACCTGCTCAAGAAGATCAACACCTCGCTGGCCAAGCTCAAGGCCGATGGCACCGTCGAAAAGATTCTCGGCAAATGGGGGCTCAAGGCTCAGGGCGCCTGATCGATCGAGGCGGCGCGAAGCGCTACTCAGTTTTGGGCGAGCATTGGAACGCGTGATCTCAATCAATGCAAAAGTTCCTGGCTGACGCGAGCGAATTTTTCCCGATCCTGCTGCAGGGCGTAGGGCTGACGATCCTCGTCACCGTCGGCTCGCTGGTGCTGTCGACCATTCTCGGCCTGGTCTGGGCGATGATGCGGGTCTCGGGAATCCGCGTCCTGTCGGGCGTGAGCGCCGGCCTGATCAATTTGATCCGCGGCATCCCGATCATCGTGCTGTTGTTCTATTTGTATTTTGTGATGCCGGATTTCGGCATCACGCTGACCGCGTTGCAGGCCGCGATCCTCGGGCTCGGCATTGCCTACTCGGCCTATCAGGCGGAAAATTTCCGCGCCGGCATCGAGGCGATCGACAAGGGACAAATCGAGGCCGCGCAGACCATCGGCATGGGCTGGTGGCTGACCATGCGTCGCGTCGTGCTGCCGCAGGCGGTGCGGATCGTGCTGCCGCCCTACGGCAACATCATGATCATGCTGTTGAAGGATTCCTCGCAGGCCTCCACCATCACGGTCGCGGAACTGGCGCTGCAGGGCAAGCTGATCGCCTCCTCGACGTTCAAGAACACCAGCGTGTTTACCCTCGTCGCCCTGATGTATCTCACCATGAGCATTCCGCTGATCCTGCTGGTTCGCCATCTCGAAAAGCGGGCGAGCCGCCGATGATCGAGCTTCGCAATGTCCACAAGAGCTTTGGTGCGGTCGAGGTGCTCAAGGGCATCAGCGCTTCCGTCGAGAAGAGCGAGGTCGTCTGCATCATCGGCCCGTCGGGCTCCGGCAAGTCGACCATCCTGCGCTGCATCAACGGCCTGGAGAGTTATGATGCCGGCGACATCCTGGTGGAGGGAACGCGGGTCGAGAGCAAAGCCGCTTCGATCGTCGCGATCCGGACCCAGGTATCGATGGTGTTCCAGCGCTTCAATCTGTTTCCGCATCGAACGGCGATCGAGAACGTCGTTGAAGGACCGATCTATGTGAAGAAGGCTCCGCCCGCCGAAGCGCTCGAGCGCGGCCGCGCCCTTTTGGCGCAGGTCGGTCTTTCCGACAAGGCCAACGCCTACCCGGCGCAGCTTTCCGGCGGCCAGCAGCAGCGCGTCGCCATTGCGCGCGCGCTGGCGATGCAGCCGAGAGCGATCCTGTTCGATGAGCCGACGTCGGCGCTCGACCCCGAACTGGTCGGCGACGTGCTGGGGGTGATGCGAAAGCTCGCCGACGACGGCATGACCATGGTCGTGGTGACGCACGAGATGGGGTTTGCCAGGGAGGTAGCCGACCGGGTGCTGTTCATCGACGGCGGCGTCATCGTCGAGCAGGGCGCGGCGAAATCCCTGCTCGATCAGCCGCAGCACGCGCGGACGCAGGATTTCCTGCGCCGCGTGCTGCATCCCCTGTGATGTGAAGCTGGCGGATCGTACGACAATGACTCACACCCCTCCTGCCTGGCCGCCCAGTCTCTATGCGGATACCGCCGTCCCGCCCGTGCCGACGCCGGCGCTCGACGTCGACAGGGTCGTGTCGGTCGCCATCATCGGCGGCGGCTTTGCCGGATTGTCGACCGCGCTGCATCTGGCCGAGCAAGGCACGGACGCGATCGTTCTCGAGGCACGAGAACCGGGCTGGGGCGCATCGGGCAACAATGGCGGCCAGCTCAACCCGGGGCTCAAATTCGATCCCGACACGATCGAGGCGACATTCGGCGCCGACCTCGGTCGGCGGATGATCGCATTCGCCTGGGACACGCCGACCTTCACGCTCGACCTGATCCGCCGCCTCGGAATCGAGTGTGACGCGCGACAGAACGGCACGCTGCGCGCGGCCTATCGCGAAACCGCTGCAGCCGCCGTCGAGGCCACCGCGGAGCAGTGCCGCCGCCGCGGCATGCCGGTCAGCGTGCTCGATCGAAACGCCGTTGGCGAAGCGACGGGAACGGACCGATACGTCAACGCCATGCTGGATCGCCGCGGCGGCGATCTGCAGCCGCTGAGTTTTGCGCGCGGCCTGGCGCGCGCTGCGATCGCCGCCGGCGCCGCCGTCCACGGCCAGACGAAGGCTGTGTCATTGCGGCGTGAGTCTGGGCGATGGCGCATCGAGACGCCGCACGCGGTGGTGAGGGCCGAAAAAGTCCTGATCGCGACCAACGGTTTTACAGATGATCTCTGGCCCGATCTTCGCCGGACCATCGTGCCGGTGTTCAGCTCCATCACCGCGACCGAGACGCTGCCCGACGACGTCGCGCGGCAGATCATGCCGACGCGATCGGTGCTTTATGAAAGCGGCCATATCACCGTCTATTATCGGGTCGATGCGTCGAACCGCCTGCTGATGGGTGGCCGCGGCCCGATGCAATGGATCAGGGATCCCCAGGCGGTTGCCTATCTCATGCGCTACGCTGCGCGGCTCTGGCCTTCGCTTCGCAGCGTCCGCTGGACCCACGGCTGGAACAGCCGCCTCGCCATCACGGCCGATCATTATCCCCATGTCCACGAACCCGGTGCGGGTGCGCTCATCTATCTCGGCTGCAACGGCCGCGGCGTCGCGCTCGCCACCGCCATGGGAAAGCAATTGGCAAGACGGCTGATCGAGGGCGAAGCCGCCGAGCTCGACCTGCCGGTGACGGCCGTGAAGCCGATTCGCTTCCATGCCTTGTGGCCGCTGGCGGTGAAGAGCGCCGTCCTCTACGGCCGCATTCGCGACCGGCTGGGACTTTAGCGCGAGCGAAGAAACGCTGCATAACACGCGTCCCTGCGAAAGCAGGGACGACAAGAATCAAATCTCGAATACCTGCCCCGGCTTCAGCGCGACGAATTTTTCGCGCGGAATTTTTGCTTCATCGAGCGCGGCGTGCAGCGCCGTGACCGGCGCGTCGATCGCTTCGTCGGTTAGTTGAAACGTGCCGTGGTGATTGGCCACTGCAGCCTGCGCGCCGCAATCGCCGAGCGCCATCACGGCATCCGACGGATTCATATGCTGATCGCGCATGAACCAGCGCGGCTCGTAGGCGCCGATCGGGAGGATCGCCAGCCGCAGCGGGCCGTGCGCGTCGGCGACGCGGCGGAAATGCTTGCCCTCGCCATAACCGGAATCGCAGACGACGTAGAGCTTGCCGGCGGGTGTTTCCATGACAAAGCTCGCCCACAACGTCTTGTTGCGGTCGAACAGTCCGCGCGCCGACCAGTGCCGGGTCGGCACCAGCGTCACCGCGACAGCGTTGCCAAGCTCGACACGATCGTGCCAGTCAAAACCCTCGGCCCTGATCGCGCTGTCTGCGCCGCGCATGGTGACGTCATTGCCAAGCGGCGTGATCACGCGCGGCGAGAATTTGGCGGCCAGCATCGAGAGCGTCGGAATGTCGAGATGATCGTAATGGCCATGCGACACCAGCACGACGTCGATCTCGGGCAGCTTGTCGAAGGCGATACCGGGATCGTTGTGCCGCTTCGGACCGGCAAAGCTGAAAGGCGAGGCGCGCATCGACCAAAGCGGGTCGACCAGGATATTCAGCCCCGCGGTCTGGATCAGCCAGCTCGCATGACCGACAAAGGACAGTCGCACCTTTTCGCCGGCAACACGCTCCGGCGGCGTGTCGGCATACGGGCTCGGCGCCCATTCCGGCCAGGCGTGGCGCTGACGGTTGCGGCCGAACTGCCAGCGCAGCACCTCGGTAAGCGATTTCGGCGGCATGCCATCGGGATCGAAGAACCGCTCACCGTCGAAATGATCGGAGACCGGCCCGGCATAGGTTTTCATTCGGGACATCCACACTGACGGCACGCCGATCGCGGCGGCAGCGCCCGCGAGCAGCCCCAGGACACGACGACGGGTGAGCTTCATGCCCCGATTGGCCCCAAATTCGGTCGTTTCGGCAAGGGGCAAGCGACTTCCTTGGCTTCACGAAAACGCCATTTTGCCGCGACTTTCCTTGACTTTTGGGCCTTGCAGGAGTTTAACGCCGCCAATCATCGAAAAGGAGTTTCTTTTCGACCCGCCGACCGGCCCTTGAGGCCGGAGGTCAACGCCCGACAGCGCGATGCGCCCTCGGGCGCGAAAATGTTTGGACGACTATCTTCTCCCTCGCCCCGCCCTTCGCTGGGAGAGGGCAAAGGCGGCCTCAGGGCCGCCGTACTTGATAGAAAAACACCGATGCAACGCATCGGCTACGGTGAGGGGCTCTTGCTTGCTTCTCGCTTCGGTACCCCCTCACCCGGATCGCCGTGGGCGATCCGACCTCTCCCCTCAAGCGGGGAGAGGTGAAGAAGGACTGCGGACGTGTTCGACAATCTGTCGGAAAAGCTTGGCGGCATTCTCGATCGGCTGACGCGGCGCGGGGCGCTGACGGAGGCTGACGTCGACGCTGCGATGCGCGAGGTGCGCCGCGCGCTCTTGGAAGCCGACGTCTCGCTCGACGTGGTCAGGAGCTTTACCGAAAAGGTCCGCGAGCAGGCGATCGGCGCCACCGTGGTCAAGTCGGTCACCCCCGGCCAGATGGTGGTCAAGATCGTCCATGACGAACTGATCGCAACGCTGGGCTCCGACGGCCAGAGCATCGACCTCAACGCGGTGCCGCCGGTCGCGATCATGATGGTCGGGCTGCAAGGCTCCGGCAAAACGACCACCACTGCAAAACTCGCCCGCCGCCTGACCCAGCGCGACAAGCGCAAGGTGCTGATGGCCTCGCTCGACATCTATCGTCCGGCGGCGATGGAGCAGCTCGCCGTGCTCGGCCGCGACCTCGACATCCAGACCCTGCCGATCGTGATCGGCCAGAAGCCGGCGCAGATCGCCAAGCGCGCGCTGGAGGCGGCAAGACTCGGCGGCTACGACGTGGTGTTGCTCGATACCGCCGGGCGTACCACGCTCGACGAAGAGATGATGACGGAGGCGGCCGAGATCAAATCCGCGGCCAATCCGCACGAGGTGCTGCTGGTCGCGGATTCCCTGACCGGGCAGGACGCGGTCAATCTCGCGCGCGCCTTCGACGAGCGCGTCGGCCTCACCGGCATCGTGCTGACGCGGGTGGACGGCGACGGCCGAGGTGGTGCTGCGCTGTCGATGCGTGCGGTTACCGGAAAACCCATAAAACTGATCGGCACCGGCGAAAAGACCGATGCGCTGGAGGATTTTCACCCAAGCCGGATCGCCGGGCGCATCCTCGGCATGGGCGACGTGGTGTCGCTGGTGGAAAAGGCCGCCGCCAATATCGACGCGGAAAAGGCCGCGCGCACCGCCGAGCGGATGCGCAAGGGCCAGTTCGACCTCACGGACATGCGCGAGCAATTGCTGCAGATGGCGAACATGGGCGGCATTTCCGGATTGATGGGCATGATGCCCGGCATTGCGAAAATGAAGAACCAGATCGCCAATGCCGGACTCGATGACCGCGTCATCAAGCGCCAGGTCGCCATCATCGATTCGATGACGCGGCAGGAGCGCAAGAGCCCCGACATCCTGAAAGCCAGCCGCAAGAAGCGCATCGCCGCGGGAAGCGGGCAGAAGGTCGAGGAAGTCAACAAGCTGCTGAAGATGCATCGCAACATGGCCGACATGATGAAGGCCATGGGTTCGGGCAAGCGCGGACCCTTGGCGGGCATCGCGCAGGCGATGGGTTTTGGCGGTGGCGGCGGCATGCCCTCGCCCGAGCAGATGAAGGCGCTGGCCGAGAAGATGCCGGGCGGCGGCGGTCCCGGCGGCATGCCGGCGCTGCCAAAGGATTTGCCGGCGGGTCTTCGCTCCGGCCTGCCGAATTTGCCGGGACTGACGGGCTTGAGCGGCAAGCCGAACCTGCCGGGCCTCGGCGGCTTCCCCGGACTGGGGAAGAAGAAATGAGATTTTTTTCGTCATTGCGAGCGAAGCGAAGCAATCCATCTCGCAGCGAGCAGGAAGCTGGATTGCTTCGTCGCAAGTGCTCCTCGCAATGACGAACTAATCAAACGAAACATTCAATCCAACTCACACCCACTCACCAGGAGAACCCCATGCCAGTCGTCATCCGCCTCGCCCGCGCAGGCACCAAGAAGCGTCCGGTCTATCATGTCGTCGTCGCCGATTCGCGCTTTCCGCGCGACGGCCGCTTCATCGAACGGCTCGGGCATTTCAATCCGCTGCTGCCGAAGGACAACGAGGCACGGCTGAAGATCGACATGGACAAAACCAAGGCCTGGCTCGCCAAGGGCGCGCAGCCGTCGGACCGGGTGACGCGCTTCCTCGATGCCGCCGGCGTGGTGAAGCGCGCCGCGCGCAACAATCCGGAAAAGGCCGTGCCGCGCAAGGAGCGCAAGGCCAACGCCGAAGCCGCCGCCACAGCCGCCTCGGCTGCCGCTGCCGCCGCCAAGAAATAAGCGCTGGCGGCGCGCGGCGATGGCGGCCCAGATCTGCATCGCCCGGATCGGTGCCGCCCATGGCGTGCGCGGCCAGGTAAAACTGTGGACGTTTACGGACGACCCGCTGGCCGTGATGCAGTACGGTTCGCTCGCGACCAAGGACGGCGCGCGTTCGTTTGAAATCGCGACCGCCCGCGAAGCCAAGGGCCATCTGGTGGCGACGCTGAAGGGCGTCGCAACCCGCGAGGAAGCCGAGCGGCTCAACGGCATCGAGCTCTACATCGCGCGCGACAAACTGCCTGCCACCGATGAAGACGAATACTATCACACCGACCTGATCGGTCTCGCCGCGGTCAATGCCGCAGGCGAGCCGCTAGGGCGCGTCCTCGCGATCCATAATTTCGGCGCCGGCGACATCATCGAAATCGCCCCACCGCACGGCGCAACCATGCTGCTGCCGTTCACCAACGCGGTGGTGCCCACGGTCGATCTCGCGGACGGACGGGTGGTGATTGAACTGCCCGCGGAGATAGAGGGCGACGAACCGTAATTCCGGTCGTCATCGCCGGACTTGATCCGGCGATCCATCTTCTCGCGAAGACGATGGATACGCGGGTCAAGCCCGCGTATGACATTCCCTGTAAATCGCGATGGTTCCGAATGATCTGGCGCGCGACCGTGCTGACCCTGTTTCCGGAGATGTTCCCCGGCCCGCTCGGCGTCAGCCTCGCCGGCAAGGCGCTTGCCGCGGGACTGTGGGCGCTTGACGCGCGCGATATCCGGGACTCCGCCACCGACCGCCACCGCAGCGTCGACGATACGCCGGCCGGCGGCGGGCCCGGCATGGTGCTGCGGGCCGACGTGCTGGCGGCGGCGATCGATGCAGCCGATATCGCCCCCGATCGTCCGCGGCTGCTGATGAGCCCG
>NZ_DATHOP010000222.1:0-36803 GCF_035484855.1 Bradyrhizobium sp. | reverse complement strand
ACCTCGCCACCATGCGCAGGCTCGCCCTCAACATCCTGCGAACTCACCCAGATCGAGCCTCCCTGCGGCGAAAAATCAAACGCGCCGGATGGGATAACGCCTTCCTCATGGCTGCTCTCAGCCATATGCGATAGCCCTGCCTGGAGGGGGAGGGTAAGAACGACTCACCGCCTATTCGGATCGAAGCGTTTCTCCAGGCCCTTCCAGCAATCGGCATAGTCGTCCTGCCGCGTCGAACTCTTCGCGGCATGCGCGGTGACGCGCTGCGGGTATCGCGTCTCGAACATGAAGGCCATGGTGCCCGTGAGCTTCACCGGCTTCAATTCGGAATTGCTGGCGTGGTCGAAGGCGTCGCGGTCGGGGCCGTGCGGCAGCATCATGTTGTGCAGGCTCATGCCGCCGGGGACAAAACCTTTCGGCTTGGCGTCGTAGACGCCGTAGATCAGGCCCATGAACTCCGACATGATGTTCATGTGATACCAGGGCGGCCGAAAGGTGTTTTCCGCCACCTGCCAGCGCTCCGGGAAGATGACAAAATCGATGTTCGCGGTACCCGCGGTTTCCGACGGCGAGGTCAAGACCGTGAAGATCGACGGATCCGGATGATCGAAGCTGATGGCGCCGACCGGCGAGAACGTCCGCAGATCGTATTTGTAGGGCGCGTAATTGCCATGCCAGGCCACCACATCGATTGGCGAATGCGGCAGCGTGGTTTTGAACAGCGAGCCGCCCCATTTCACGAACAGTTCGGTCGGCGTGTCCTTGTCCTCATAAGCGGCCACGGGGGTGAGGAAATCGCGCGCGTTCGCCAGGCAATTGGCGCCGATCGGGCCGCGCTCCGGCATCGTGAAGCCGCCGCCGTAGTTTTCGCAGATGTAGCCGCGCGCGGGGCCCGACGGAATTTCGACGCGGAATTTGACGCCGCGCGGGAGTACCGCGATCTCGCCGGGCTCGATGTCGATCCGGCCGAACTCGGTGACGAAGCGCAGATTGCCCTGTTGCGCCACGAACATCATCTCGCCATCGGCATTGTAGAAATGCTGGTCGACCATCGATTTGGTGATCAGGAACACATGCGCGGCCATACCGGCCTGCGTGTTGACGTCGCCGGCCGTGGTCATGGTCTGCACGCCCTGCAGAAAAGTCATCTCTTGCTTCGGGATCGGCGTCGGGTCCCAGCGCAGTTGCGCGATCGGCAAATCGTATTCATGGCACGGCGCGCTGCGCCACAGCCCCGCATCGACCTTGGTGAAACGTCCGGAATGTTTCACCGACGGCCGGATACGATAGAGCCAGGAGCGCTCGTTGCTGCCGCGCGGCGCCGTGAACGGCGAGCCCGAGAGCTGTTCGGCATAGAGCCCATAGGCCGCCCGCTGCGGCGAATTGCGCCCGACCGGCAGCGCGCCGGGCAGCGCCTCGGTCTCAAAGCTGTTGCCGAAGCCGGACATGTAGCCCGGCGTGACGCCTGTGGTGCTGCGGCTGACGAGGTCGGGCGAAGTGTTGATGTTCATGGTTATCCTCCTTGCAAGGCAGCCCACATTTCGCGGTCGCGCTCCGCGGTCCAGATCACGGGGTCGTCGATTCCAGACGCTTCGTCGAAAGCGCGCGAGACGTTGAAGGGCAGGCAGTGTTCGTAGATCGCAAAACTCGAAAACTTCGGATCCATCACCTCGCGCGACGCGGCCATCGTGTCCTTGAGATTGCGGCCCTTGGCGACGGCGGATTCGGCCGCGCCATAGAGCGTGGTGACGAAATCGCGCGTCATGGCGATGGCCTCGCGTCCCGTCGCAATGCCCTTCAGCGCGTCGCCGCGCCCCGGCGCGATCGCCTTGGGATTGAAGGCGCGGATTTCATTCAAGGTCGCCGGCCATTCGCGCAGATGCGCATCGCCGCAATAGCAGGCCGAATGATATTCGATCAGGTCGCCGGAAAACATCACCTCCGCATCCGGCACCCAGGCCACGATATCGCCTGAGGTGTGCCCCGCGCCGAGCTGCATCAGCCGCACCTCGCGTTTGCCGAGGTAGATCGACATCTCGCCTTCGAAAGTCAGCGTCGGCCAGGTCAGGCCGGGGATGCTCTGCGCATCCTGGAACAGCCGCGGAAAGCGGCCATATTCGGAATCCCAATCCTGCTGGCCGCGCTCCGCGACCAGCCGGTAAGTCTCCTGCGAGGCAATGATGCCTTGCGCCTTGTAGGCCGAAGCGCCCAGCACCCGCACCGCGTGGTAATGCGACAGCACCACATATTTGATCGGCTTGTCGGTGACGCTCTTGACCCGCTCGATCACCTTACCCGCCATCGCCGGCGTCGCCTGCGCGTCGAACACCAAGCAGCCGTCGTCGCCGACGATGACGGCCGAATTCGGATCGCCCTCGGCAGTGAAGGCGTAGAGGTCGGTGCCGATCTCGGAGAAGGTGACTTTCTTCTCCGCCATGTCGGTCGTGGACGCGAAACCCTTGGCCATTAATCCATTTCCCTTTTCGATAACACTGACTCTATGCGCGTCATTGCGAGCGTAGCGAAGCAATCCATAGCGAGCCTAGGGGAAAGATGGATTGCTTCGCTTCGCTCGCAATGACGTGTTTGGGCATGTGAGTATCATTATTGTTGCTGCTGCTGTTGCTGCTGGCTCGCATCCGTCATTCGCCGCTTCGCCAGCGCGATCGCCTCAACCAGCACGTCGAAATCGCCGATATGGTTGGCGAGGATCAGGACCAGCGCCGCGTCGAGATCGGCGCTCTGCTCATCAGACAGCCCGCGATGTGCTTCCACGACGGCGCGAAACGCGTCGTCCGGCCTGGCAAAATTCGAACTGGTCGACAACGCCATTTAAAACCCTCAGCTATTGCCGCAAGCGCGCGTCAGCGCCGCGTCGAGCGCAGATCGTGTCGGATGACGAAACCGGGCGGCGACATAGCCGTCCGGCCTCACCAGATAGGCGGTGCCGGGCTCGGCATCATAACGCCTGCCGGCCAGGTTTTCGGAATCGCGCAGACCGTCGCCGCCGCCGATCCGGATCACGCCGACACCGTCGGGAGGTTCAATCGCTTTACCATTGGCGAACTCGATCAGTACAAAACCTTTTCCGCATTTGACGAAGGCGTCGGTCAGATACGAAGCGCTGCCATCGCGCCCGGTCATCGGCGCATCCAGCATGGAGGCGCCGGGCCGCGGTCCACCGCGCCACATCTCCCGATCTTCGGTCGACAGCGGCGACTGATAGCTCGAAGGCACCGACAGCCGTCCGCCATTGATCATGCGCTTGCCGAATTCGGTTTCCTTGGCGAGCGACAGCACCGCTTTTCGCAATCGCGCCTCCTGGCGTGAGGCGGGCGCCATGAAATCGGTCGAGCGGGTCGATTCGCGGATGTTTTCGTCGGCAGCAGCGCTTCGTTCGACGTGATAGCTCTCGAGCAGCGCTTGCGGCGAGTTCCCGCGCAGCACGCGGTCGAGCTTCCATGCCAGGTTCTCGGCATCCTCCAGCCCGGAATTGGCGCCGCGGGCGCCGAACGGTGAGACCTGGTGCGCGGCATCGCCGGCGAAGATCACGCGGCCGTGGATGAACCGATCCATCCGGCGGCACTGGAATTTGTAGAGCGAGATCCATTCGAAATCGAAATTCCCGTGATCGAGCATGCGGGCGATCCGCGGCCGCACGTTTTCCGGCCGCTTCTCGATCGCGGGGTCCGCGTCGGGGCTGAGCTGCAAATCGATGCGCCAGATGTCGTCCGGCTGCTTGTGCAATAGCGCCGATCTTCCGGCGTGGAACGGCGGGTCGAACCAGAACCACCGCTCGGTCGGAAATTCCGCGGTCATCTTGACGTCGGCGATCAGGAACTGATCCTCGAACACCTGGCCTGTGAATTCGGCGCCGACCAATTGCCGCAGCGACGACCGCGCGCCGTCGCAGGCGACGACATGGCTGGCCCGCAGCCTATAGAGGCCCTCCGGCGTCTCGATCGTCAGCACCACATGATCGTTGCGCGGTTGCAATCCCGTCACCTTGTTGCGCCAGCGCAGGTCGATCGCAGCAAGCTCCTGCACCCGATCGACCAGATAGGCCTCGGCATAAAATTGCTGCAGGTTGATGAAGGCCGGACGCTTGTGGCCCTCCTCGGGCAACAGGTTGAACTGGTAGAGCAGCGAGGCGCCGTGGAAGATCTTGCCGACGCTCCACACCACGCCCTTGTCGACCATGCGCTGTCCCACGCCGAGCCGGTCCCAATATTCCAGCGAGCGCTTGGAGAAGCAGATCGCGCGCGAGCCCTCGCCGATCCGGTCGGCGTCGTCGAGCAGCACCACGCTCTGGCCGCGCTGCGCCAGATCGATCGCAAGCGACAGCCCGACCGGCCCGGCGCCGACCACGACCACCGGATGGCGGGCGATGTCGGCCCAGCTCCGATCCTGGTCGGCGTGGCGGCGATAGCCGAACTGGATTTTTGATTGCGTCATGCGCCCGGCTGCTCTGGCAAAACGGTTTCATTCCCGCTAAATAGTCGCAACTGCAACTATCTAGACTACCGGCGCCCGCCGTCAACTCAAATTGGAGCGATTTTGGCCACCCTCGATCTGTTCCGATTTGCGCCGTTCCGGTTGAACCGGCTCGCCGCCGAGGTTTCCGCCGCGCTCGCCAGCGAATACCGCGAGCGCTACGGGCTGGATATTCCGGAATGGCGGGTGCTGGCGACGCTCGGCTTCCGCGATGACGCCTGCAGCGCGCAATATATTTCGCATTGCACCCGGACCCACAAATCCACCATCAGCCGCGCCGTCACCGCGCTGATGAAGCGGCAACTGGTGGAACGCGTCGAGAATGAGGACGACCGCCGCGAATTCAAGCTGCGCCTGACGCGGAAAGGCAACGCGCTGTACCAACAGCTGATCCCGCGGTTGTTGCGCCGCGAGCAGGAGATATTGTCGTGCCTGTCGGCGCGCGAACGCAAGGAATTTGCGACGCTGCTCGGCAAGATCGAGGACAGTCTGGGGTTGGTGCAGACCAGCGAGGAAGCAGGCAAGGCCGGCGGGTATTGAGGCCCTTCGTCATGGCCGGGATTCTTCCCGGCCATCCCGTCTTTGCCTCGAAGAAGGAAGACGTGGATGCCCGGCACAAGGCCGGGCATGACGAACTTGGTGCTGACGTTTCGCTCGTGCTATTTCACGAACGAGCGCGACGGCGCCTTGTGCAGGGCGAAGGCATCGACCTTGTCGCTGGCGCGCGGATAGATCTCGGCGACGATCGGATCGTGGCCCGGAATGAAGCGATCCGGATGACCGGCGAGACGCTCGACGATCTCCCATCCCGTCGCCATGTCGCCGATATTGTAGACGATCGGAAACGGGCTGCGCCGATGCAAATTGGCGTAGTAATGCGCGGCGTCGGAGGCGAGCACCACTGGACCGCGTTCGGTCGCCACCCGCACCACCTGCAATCCGTCGGAATGGCCGCCGACCCGGTGCACGGTCACCTCAGGCGCGATCTCGCCTTCGCCGGCGTGGAAGGTGACGCGCTCGCCATAGACGTGGCGCACCATCTGCGTGACATGCTCGACCGTGAAGGGATGACGCAACATGCCGTTGCACATGCAACGTCCGGTCGCATAGGCCATCTCGCGATCCTGCAGATGGAAGCGCGCGTTGGGGAAGCGGTCCAGATTGCCGGCGTGGTCGTAATGCAGGTGGGTGACGACGACGTCCTTGATATCTTCCGCGTTGACGCCAAAACCCTTGAGCGCATCGACCGGATTGAGCGTCAGCTTGCGGCCGCGCAAGCTCGCTTCATCGGCATTGAAGCCGGTATCGACCAGGATGTTGCGGCCTCCTCCGCGGATCAGCCAGACGAAATAGTCGAGATCCTGGGCGCTGGTCTCGTGCGGATCGGGCGAGAGGAAGTTCATATGCGGCGTGCGCGCCATGGTCGCATAGCGCAGCGCGTAGATTTCGTAGGCGTTTCCCATCGGTGCCACTTCTTGCTGGTTGGTTGGGCGATCGGCCGGTGGCGCAACAAGCCATCGCGCTCGCAAAAGGTCAACGGAGGAGACCATGCCGCAATGTGAGATCGGTCACATTGTAATCTTCCGCCGGGGAGGGGAAGCGATCGAGCGCGGCAAACGGATCCCTCCCCGCTTCTCCTGTTGGGAAACCCGCCGCTCCATCGATCGATTCCGACGGATACCCCGGAGCTGGGGAAAGTTTTGTTGCGGATATTTGACGGACCGGTAGCGGCTTTTGGATAGTTGACGGACATGCGTACCCGGTTTGATAATGCGGGTTGCGTGGGGTAAGGTCGCCGAGGCGCGAGCTGGAATCGGCGTCTTTTTGGCTGGACCGCGGTGGGATGAGAATTTTTCTCGTATTGCTTGTGACCCTGATCTTGTCGGTCGCGCCGATCGTGCCGTCGTCAGCCGCGGATCGCGGCGACCGCTTTGCGCTGGTGATCGGCAACTCGAAATATCCCGACGCCGAAACGCCGCTGAAGGAACCGATCAACGACGCCCGCGACGTCGCCGACGAACTCAAGCGCGACGGCTTCAACGTCGAGATCGGCGAAAACCTGACCATCGACGGCACGCGGAAGGCCTTTGACCGGCTTTATGGGAAGATCAAGCCCGGCTCGGTCGCGCTGATTTTCTTCTCGGGCTTCGGTATCCAGTCCAATCGCCAGAGCTACATGATCCCGGTCGACGCCCAGATCTGGATCGAGCCGGACGTCAAGCGCGATGGTTTCAGCCTCGAGACGGTGCTGGGCGAGATCAACAACCGCGGCGCGGGCGTCAAGATCGCGCTGATCGATGCTTCAAGGCGCAATCCGTTCGAGCGCCGGTTCCGCAGCTTTTCGGCCGGCCTGGCGCCGGTGATCGCGCCGAACGGGACGCTGGTGATGTATTCGGCGGCGCTGTCCTCTGTCGTGTCGGACGTCGGCAGCGATCACAGCCCGTTCGTGCAGGAACTGCTCAAGGAAATCCGGGTTCCCGACCTGATGGCGGAAGAGACGCTGAACCGGACCCGGGTCGGCGTCACCCGCGCCTCCCGCGGCGCGCAGGTGCCATGGATTTCGTCCTCGCTCGCCGAGGATTTTTCGTTCATTCCGGGCGCGCGGCCGTCCGGTTCGGTGGTGGCGACGCTGCCGCCACCCAATCCCGAGCCGCCGCCGCTCCCGCCGCCACCGCGTTACGATCCCCCGCCTCCGCGCTACGACCCCCCGCCGCAGCAGCCCAAGGTCGAGGTTCTGCCGCCCCCCGTGGATAGGCCGGTCGAGAAGGACGATTCGAACTCGCAGCTCGCACTGGCCGACGACCCGACCATCAAGAGCCTGACCGCCAAGCTGAACGACAATCCCGACGACCAGAACGCGCTGTACCGGCGCGGGCAGGTCTATGCCAGCAAGGGGGCCTATAGCCTGGCGATCCGGGATTTCGACGATTCGATCCGGCTGAACTCCAAGGATGTCGAGGCCTACAACAACCGCTGCTGGGCCCGCGCCGTGATCGGCGACCTGCAGGCGGCCCTGAAGGACTGCAACGAGGCGCTCCGGCTGCGCCCGAATTTCGTCGACGCGCTGGACAGCCGCGGGCTCGTTAACCTCAAGAGCGGAATGACGAAAAACGCCATTGCCGATTTCGACGCCGCGCTGAAGATCAATCCGAAGCTGACGTCGTCGCTGTACGGGCGCGGGCTCGCCAAGCGGCGCAACGGCGCCTTTGCCGAGGGCGATATCGACATCACCAACGCCAAGGCGATGGATCCGGACATCGTCAAGGAATTTTCCGATTACGGGGTACGTTGACGGCCAATTACGGAGTAAGTTGACGGTAATTTGAGTTGGGATGCCGGCGCTTTCCTCGAACCCTGGGGCCGGCGCCAAAGACAACAGGGAAGCAGCCGCGACCGGTTTGGCGGCTTTGTCTATTATTGATTTGGAACCGCGCGGGCAGCGCAGGGCAGGAGGGACTGGCAATGTCGAGAATGTCTGCAAGGAGAAGTCTTACCGCGATGCTTTCGTTTCTGACGGTTGGGGCGGTGCTTTCGCTCGGTGTGGCAGCCGCCAGAGCCGGCGACGCCAACGTCACCGAGGATCAAATCGTCCGGGCGCTGGTACCGGTGAAAAAGCCGTTGACCCGGGGCCTGTCAGTGGGTCCCCAGACCGAGCCAGATCCGGCGACGGTTGCCGCCGAGGGACGTCTGCTTCAGGCCGTCCGCGGCAAGCCGACGCGTTCGCTGACGACCACCGAGCGTGAAGAGATCGCCACCGTCGTCAAGGACAAGCCGAAAATCGATCTCGAAATCAACTTCGACTACAATTCGGCCGAGATCAGCGCGAAGTCGCTGCCGTCGGTCCAGGCGCTCGGCAAGGCGCTGACCAATCCCGACCTGAAGGGCTCGACCTTCGTGCTGGCCGGCCATACCGACGCCGCGGGCGGTGAGAGCTACAATCAGGACCTGTCGGAGCGGCGTGCCGACGCCATCAAGAAGTATCTGGTCGACAGATACAATATCGCGGCTTCCGACCTCGTGACCGTCGGCTATGGCAAGAGCAAGCTCAAGGACCCGGCCAACCCGATGGCGGACGCCAACCGCCGTGTGCAGGTGGCCAATATGGAGAATAAGGCCACGGCATCGAAGTAACGGTGGCAGGCCCGAATAAAGTTCCGCCTCGGCAATGCGTCCCGCATCCCTGCGGGACGCCGTCGTCTCGATCTCCCGAATAGGCATCCACTTCGCGCCCGGCCTTTTTGCCGGACGTCTCCAAATGCGTCACATCAAATGCGTCACACCGTTTGAGTGGACCGCTGCGATCCAATATGATCTGCCATTGCTACCCGCCCTCCCGCGGCTTTAGGTCTGGATTGATCCGGCGATGACGCTCTCCGAGTACACAAAACCTGCGCTGACCGCGGTCTTCCTGGTGGCCCTGGCGGCTGGTTGGTACTGGTTCGAGCATCGTTCGCCGCCCGAGGAGAAGGAAACGCAGACCGACGCGCTCGTCATCGTGACGAAAGCCGTCGACGCCTGCTTCTCCGATGTGGTGCGGGGCACCGGATATGTCGTGCCGCGCCGGGAGGCGGTGGTAGGCGTCGACCAGGAGGGGTCCAAGGTTTCCGACGTACTCGTCCGCGAAGGCGACATGGTCCGCGACGATCAGGAACTGGCGCGGCTGACGCCACCACCGCAGCAGCAGCAGCAAGGCGGAGGCGGCGGCAACAACAGGCCCGCTTCGCCGACGTCGCTGCGCGCGCCGGCCCCCGGTCTCGTCACCGAGGTCCGGACCGTCGCCGGCGCGCCGGCTTCGCCGCAGGCAGGCCCGATGTTCCGCATCGCCGTCAACAACGAGCTCGAACTGGATGCCGAGGTCCCCGCCTTCAACCTGCTGAAGCTCAATGCGGGCGCCAATGTACGTATCAGCCGTGACAGCGCTCCGGATATCCTGGGACGGGTGCGGCTGGTTTCGCCGCAAATCGACCGCGCCACCCAGCTCGGCCATGTCCGGATCACCCTTACCGGCACCGCTCAGCTCAAGCCCGGCATGTTTGCCCGCGTCCACATCGACGCCAAGCGAAGCTGCGGCGTCGCCGTCCTGCGCAGCGCCATTGACCATCTGACCGTTCAGGTGGTCAATGGAAATACCGTCGAAACGCGCAAGGTGCGGGTCGGGCTGGTGCAGGACAACATGACGGAGATCCTTGAAGGGCTCAGGGTCGGCGAAACCGTCGTCGCCGATGCCGGCTCTTCGCTACATGACGGCGACCAGATCAAGACCATGTTCGCCGACGACGATCGAACGCGGGTACGCTGATGGCTCTCAATATCTCGGCATGGTCGATCCGCAACCCGCTTCCGTCCATCGTGTTTTCGATCATTCTATTGGTGCTCGGCTGGGTCAGCTTCACCAAGCTCGCGGTGACGCGGCTGCCCTCGGCCGACATTCCCGTGATCTCGGTCGCGGTCGCGCAGTTCGGCGCGGCGCCGGCCGAGCTGGAATCGCAGGTCACGAAGACCATCGAAGACGGCGTCTCCGGTGTCGAGGGCGTGCGGCACATTTCGTCCTCGATCACCGACGGATTGTCGGTGACCACGATCCAGTTCGCGCTCGAGACCAATACCGACCGCGCGCTGAACGACATCAAGGACGCCGTGACGCGGGTGCGCTCCAACCTGCCGCAGAACGTCAATGAGCCGCTGATCCAGCGGGTCGACGTCATCGGCCTGCCGATCGTCACCTATGCCGCGATCTCTCCCGGCAAGACGCCGGAGCAATTGTCCTATTTCGTCGACGACGTCGTCAAACGTGCGCTGCAGGGCGTGCGCGGCGTCGCCCAGGTCGAGCGCATCGGCGGTGTCGAGCGCGAGATCCTGGTCTCGCTCGATCCCGACCGGCTGCAGGCCGCAGGCCTCACCGCGGTCAATGTCAGCCAGAGCCTGCGCGGCACCAATGTCGACCTCGCCGGCGGCCGGGCCGAGATCGGCAAGAACGACCAGGCGATCCGCACGCTCGCCGGCGCCAAGACGCTGAGCGAACTCGCCGGCACCATGATCCCGCTGTTCGGCGGCGGCGAGGTCCGGCTCGACGATCTCGGCACCGTCACCGACACCATCGCCGACCGCCGCACCTTCGCGCGCTTCAACGGCGAGCCGGTGGTGGCGCTCGGCATCAAGCGTTCCAAGGGCGCCAGCGACGTGGTGGTCGCGGCCGCCGTGCAGAAGCGCATCGACGCGCTGAAGGTGGCCTATCCCGACGTCGACCTGAAGCTGATCGACACCTCGGTGGAATTCACCAAGGGCAATTACGAGGCGGCGATCTCGACCCTGTTCGAAGGCGCGATTCTCGCCGTCGTCATCGTGCTGTTGTTCCTGCGCGACCTGCGCGCCACCATCATCGCCGCGATCTCGCTGCCGCTGTCGATCTTCCCGGCGTTCTGGGCGATGGACATTCTGGGATTCTCGCTCAACCTCGTCAGCTTCCTGGCGATCACGCTGTCGACGGGTATCCTGGTCGACGACGCCATCGTCGAGATCGAGAACATCGTCCGCCACATGCGGATGGGCAAATCGCCCTATCGCGCGGCGCTGGAGGCCGCCGACGAAATCGGGCTGGCCGTGATCGCGATCTCGCTGACCATCATCGCGATCTTCGCACCCGCAAGCTTCATGTCAGGCATTGCCGGGCAATTTTTCAAGCAGTTCGGCATTACGGTGTCGGTGCAGGTGTTCTTCTCGCTGCTCGCCGCCCGCTTCGTCACGCCGGTGCTGGCGGCCTATTTCCTGAAAGACCACGCCCATGACGATCCGCCGCCGGGACGGGCGCTGAAGGGCTACACCAGGCTCGTCACCTGGTCGGTCAAGCATTATTTCATTACCGTGCTGATCGGCTTCGGCATCTTTGCCGCCTCGATCTGGAGCATCACGCTGCTGCCGCAAGGCTTCCTGCCGGCGCAGGACACCGCGCGCTCGCTGCTCGCAATGGAGCTGCCCCCGGGCACGCAGCTCGCCTTCACCGAGAAGGTGACGGAGGAAATCGTCGCCCGGCTGCGCAAGCGGCCCGAGGTCAAGAGCGTGTTCGTCGATGGCGGTCGGGTGCCGCCGGGGACGTTGGAGGTGCGCCGCGCCGCGCTGATCATCAATTACACGCCGAAGACCAAGCGCAGCATCACCCAGCGCGAGCTTGAGCTTGCGATCTCCAAGGACCTCGAAAACGTCCCCGATATCCGGTTCTGGTTCCTCGACGAAAACGGCCTGCGCGCGATCTCGCTGGTGGTCACCGGCGTCGACAGCAACATCGTCAACAATGTTGCCAGCGAACTCGCAACCCAGATGAAGCGGATTCCGCTGATCGCCAACGTCATCTCGGAAACCTCGCTCGACCGGCCCGAGCTGCGCATCCAGCCGCGCGCCGATCTGGCCGCGCGGCTCGGCGTCTCGACCGAAAGCCTGTCGCAGACGATCCGCGTCGCCACCATCGGCGACGTCGGTCCGGCGCTCGCCAAATTCGACGCCGGCGACCGGCTGGTGCCGATCCGCGTCCAGCTCGAGGATGCCGCGCGCGGCGATATCGCGCTGCTCGACCAGTTGCGGGTACCGCTCGGCGAGCACGGCGAAAAGGGCGGCGTGCCGCTGTCGGTGGTCGCCGACATCAAGCTCGACCAGGGTCCGACCAGCATCAACCGCTACGACCGGGAGCGCCAGGCCACGGTGGCGGCCGACCTCGTCGGATCGTCGGCGCTCGGCGACGCCACCAAGAAGATCTACGACCTGCCTGTCATGAAGACGCTGCCCAAGGGCGTCAAGGTCAGCCCCTCGGGCGACGCCGAAAGCCTCAACGAACTGTCGGAAGGCTTTGCCACCGCGATCACCGCCGGCCTGATGATGGTCTATGCGGTGCTGGTGCTGTTGTTCGGCACCTTCCTGCAGCCGATCACCATCCTGTTCTCGCTGCCGCTCTCGATCGGCGGCGCCATCGCGGCGCTGCTGGTGACCGGCAAGCAGCTGACGACGCCGGTGTGGATCGGCATCTTGATGCTGATGGGCATCGTCACCAAGAACGCCATCATGCTGGTGGAATTCGCGGTCGAATCGATCCACGAGGGCAAGCCGCGCCACGAGGCGATCATCGACGCCGGCATGAAGCGCGCCCGGCCCATCGTCATGACCACGATCGCGATGGCCGCCGGCATGATGCCATCGGCGCTGGCGTTCGGCGCCGGCGGCGAATTCCGCTCGCCGATGGCGCTCGCCGTGATCGGCGGCCTGGTGTTCTCCACCGTGCTGTCGCTGGTGTTCGTGCCGGCGATGTTCATGATGATGGACGACATCGGCTCGCTGTTCTGGCATTTCGGCAAGAAACTGCTCGTCTCGCACGGGGAGACCGAGGCCGCGAAGCCGGCCGATCATGGCGCCGGCCACGCCCCCGATCATCGCGAGCCGCCGGCCGCGCCGACCATCGTGCATTCGCCGGCGGCGGAGTAATCGTTGGATTTGACTCATGAGGCCTTCAGGCGACGTAAGGCCGTCTTTACTGGCCGCGGTAGCATTGTTGACGGACGTTCCCGCGCAGCAGCTCGTACGCGGGCAGGTAGGCACAATTGTCGAACAGCTTGACGACAAGACGTCGCTCGTGGAATTCAGCGACGAGCAGGGCTGCGCCTATGCCGTGGTGGCCTTTCCGCGCGCGGACCTCCTGGTCCCGCCCTACGTCCCGGAAGCCGCTTAAGGACTTTCACGAAGCGGCTTCGACCATTCGCGTCTTGGCTTCTTCCAGGAACGCGATGACGTGCGCGCGCGTGACGGATGGGAAGCCTGCGAGAAAGTCATCGATCGATTCGCCGGCCTCGAGATAGTCGAGCAAGGTTTGCACGGGGACTCGCGTCCCGTGGAACACGGCGGCGCCCCCCATGACGTCAGGGCTGATCGAGATGATCGGTTGGTTCATGTCGACAGATTACACCCCTTACTCGTTCCGTGCCACCGCCGTCAGCTTGGTCAGGTTCTGCAGCATGATGCGGCCGCGCTGCAGGTCCAAAATGCCGTCCTTGCGCCAGAGCTGGAGCTGGCGGTTGACGCTTTCGCGCGCGGCGCCGACGAAGATGCCGAGCTGTTCCTGGGAGATGTGCACCTCGGAGCCGAAATCGGCCGCCAGCGCGCACAGCCTGCGCGCGAGCCGCACCGGCAGCGGCTGCAGCATCGATTCCTCCATCCGCTCGCTCTGCCAGCGGATGCGCTGGCACAACAGCTGGATGATCTTGATCGCCACCTTGGGCTCGCGTTCGAGATGGGACAAAAAGTCCTCGCGCCGCAGCACGAATAATTCGCTTGCCTCGCCGGCGGCCGCGTCCGCGGTGCGGGGAAAGCCGTCGAGGACTGCGACCTCACCGAACAGATCGCCCGGGCCCATGAAATTGAGGGTCAAGCGGGTGCCGTCCGAGGCCCCGGTTTCGATCCGGATCTGGCCGCGGCGGACCCCGAACAGGGCATTGCCCGGATCGCCCTTCTGGAACAGCACCTCGCCGGTCTTGAGGTTCTGGGTGTGGCAGAGGTTTGAAATCCGCGCCAGTTCGTCGGCGCCCAGATCCGCAAACATCGGATTCATCTTCAGGATGACCGCAAATTCGGCGGCTTTGCTCATTGCAATGCTTCCCGGTTCAAAAAAACAGCCTCATCCGGAAGTGTGCCATAAGTCACATAACTTTGCGACCACCCTGGATTATTTTTAGCGGCTTTGAGCCGCTTCGCGTTTCCGGGGTAGACTTGAGGCCAAAATCGATGCCGTCTGCCGGGTACGGAATGTCGCCATGAGAGCCTTGAAAATCGCGGGCAGCGCCATTGCTGCCGTCGTCATCATCGCCGTGCTGCTGCTGGTCGTGGGAGTGCCGTTCGGCTTCCTGACCTCGGCGATCCAGGCGCGCGTGGAGCGTGAAACCGGCTACCGGCTGATCATCGCCGGCGGCACCAGCATCGGACTGTGGCCGTCGCTCAACGTGACGATGAACGACGTCACGCTGGAGGCGCCCAAGGACCGCGACGGCGCCAACCGCCTGACGGTGGGCAGCGTGCAGGCCGACATCACGTTGGCGAGCCTGTGGTCGGGCCACCCGCGGGTCACCGAACTCAACATCGTGCGGCCGGTGCTGCACGTGCCACTGCTGCGCGAGCGCACCGGGCCGCTCAATCCGGCCTCGAAACCGGCCGTCTCGTCGCCGGGCGAGGCCGATGACAGCGCGCCGTCGATCGACCGCGTGACGGTGACCGACGGGGTGGTCGAATTCTCCAATCCGCGCGACCGCGTCGACAACCGCATCGACGCCTTGAATCTCGACGCCACGATCGGCGCCGATCGCAAGGTCAAGGTCACCGGCAGCGCGCATGCCAGCGGGCATCTGCTCAAATTCGACATCGGCGCCACCGCGCCGGCGCATCCCGGCGAACGGCAGAATATTCCGGTCGCGCTGGTGCTCGACGCGCCGGGGCTGTTGCAGGCGCAGCTGTCGGCCAAGGCCGAGGTCCGGCTTAATGGCGCGGTGATCATGATCAACGGGCTGTCAGGCGCGCTCGGCGATAGCGAGTTCAACGGCTGGGCCTCGGTCGATACCGCGAGCAAGCCGCTGGTGAAACTCGATCTCGACTTCCAGCGGCTCGAGCTTGCGGCAGCCGCATCATCGGACGCCTCGCAGTCCGCGCAGGGCCTGCAGCAGGCCTGGAGCGAGGCCTCATTCGACCTCAACGGCCTGAACTATGTCGACGCCCAGGCGCGCATTTCCGCGGCCGAACTCGCCATCGGACAGGCGAGGTTCGCCCCAGTCTCGATCGACGCCGCGCTCGCCGGCGGTGTGTTGAGGGCGCGGTTTGCCAATCTCGGCGCCTATGACGGGCTGGCCAATGGCGACGTGATCGTCGATGCCTCGGCGGCAAACCCGGCCTATACCTTGCGCTGCGACCTCACCGGCGTCCGCGCGCTGCCGCTGCTGCGAAGCCTCGCCGGTTTCGACAAGCTCGACGGCAAGCTGCAGGCCAAGCTCGCGGTGCGCTCGATGGGCCTCTCCCAGCGCGCCATCATGAGCAATCTCGACGGTACCTTGTTCGCGGTATTCCAGGACGGCGCCATCAAGGGTCTCAACGTGGCGCAGATGATCCGCTCGCTAACCGCCAGCCCGCTGTCGGGCTGGCAGGAAGGTCAGGACCAGAACACCGACCTCACCCAGTTCGGCGCCTCGTTCAAGATCGAGAAGGGCCAGGCCACCACCACCGATCTCAATCTGGTCGGACCGCTGGTGCGGATGACCGGCGCCGGCACCATCGACCTCGGCACGCAGATGCTGGCGTTCCGGGTCGAGCCGAAACTGGTGATGACGACCGAAGGCCAGGGCCGCGCCGCCGATCCGGTCGGGTTCGGCATTCCCGTCGTGATCGACGGTTCCTGGTCCCAGCCGCGGATCTATCCGGACATGCAGGGCATCCTCGACAATCCCGATGCGGCCTATGCCAAACTCAAGCAGATGGGCCAAGGCCTGTTCGGGCCCGGCGGCGCCGGAATAGGCGGGCTTGCCAATGGACTAGGTAACGGACTTGGCAATGGCGGGGTCGGCAATGGCGGACTTGGCAATGCACTTGGCGGGCTCGGCGGATTGATGAAAGGCACGCCGGACGCTGGCGGCACCGGCGACAAGCCGGGCGATCCGCTCGGCGGCCAGCTCGGCTCGACCATCGGCAACCTGCTGCAGCAGGGACTTGGCCAAGGCACCGGGCAAGGGCTTGGCCAGGGACTTGGACAAGGCCGCAACATCCCGCCGCCGTCCTCGATCCCGCCGCCCGCGCAGGCCACCGCGCCGCCCCCGCCGCCGACGGGGCCGCCGCAAACCAGCGATTCGGCGATCCCGCAGCCGACCGAGGACAGCCAGGCGATGAAGGATGTGCTGAAGCGGCTGTTCAATCGGTGAGGTCGTAGTCTTCGCTCGCTTCGACCTTCGGTTCTTCGTTAATCCTCACACCGCCGTTGTTGCGCCCCCCACCCCCGACCCCTCCCCGCCACTCGCTACGCTCGCGGGGGGAGGGGGAAGTGGGAGTGCCCAAAATCGGGGCTAACCACGCTGGCAACGCGCCGGCCGGGGGGTGGAAAACTGTGGTAGACAGGGGTTGCGGCCGGAAGGGGCCGTGAAGCCGTGGCCGGGACGGGCTGCTTTCCGAGGTCTGGATGAACGGGGTTTGGGACAAGATCGGGTCGCTCCGCCAGGGCCTGTTCGCCAAATACGTGTTCGCACTCGTCGGGCTCGTGATCTTCGTGCTGGCCGTCAACGGCGCGATGGAAACCTTCATCAGCTACCGCGCCACCAAGGCCACGCTGACCGATGCCATGAGCGAGCGCGCGGACGCTACCGCCCGGCGGATCGAGCAGTCGGTGTTCGAACTCGAACGCCAGATCAGCTGGGTGACCAGCGGCGCGCGCGACAGCCTGCAGCAGCGCAGCGCCGACTACGCCAAGCTGTTGAACCAGGTGGCGCCGGTGGTCCAGCTCCAGCTGCTCGACGGCAATGGCCGCGAGCTGCTGCGGCAGACGCGCACCTCGGCGGTCGCCGGCAGCAAGGCCGACTACCTGCGCGACCTGCGTTTCACCGAAGCGGTCGCCCGCGGCTCCAGCCGCGCGCCGGCCGAATTCCGCGGATCGCAGCCGTACATGTCGATCGGCATGTCGCATTCCGGCCTCAACGCCGGCGTGACGCTGGCCGACGTCGATCTCTCCTTTCTCACCGACTTCCTCGGCGACGCCCAGGTCGGCAAGAACGCCTTCGCCTATGTGGTCGACGCCAAGGGCCGCGTGCTGGCGGCGTCCTCCAAGGGTCCCGAACTCGCCGCCGACGTCTCGGCCCTGCCGCAGGTCGCAGCGCTTTTGACCGCCAACGGCGAGCCGCTGGCCTCGGGCACCGATACGACCGGCCATTCGGTGCTGACGGCGGCAAGCGCGATCCCAAAACTCGGCTGGACCGTGTTCTTCGAGCAGCCGACGCTGCAGGCGCTGGCCCCGATCCGCGACCAGCTGCTGCGGATCGCGCTCCTGATCGGGCTGGGGCTGGTAGTCGCGATCATGGCCGGCACGGTGCTCGCGCGGCGCATGCTGATCCCGATCACCGCGCTGCGCCGCGGCGCCAGGCGTCTCGGCGCCGGCGATTTCAGCCACCGCATCGATGTCCACACCTCCGACGAACTCGAAGAACTCGCCAACCAGTTCAACAGCATGGCCGGCCAGCTCGCCGAGACCTATTCGGGCCTGGAGACCAAGGTCGAGGAGCGCACCCGCGACCTCGCCCGTTCGATCAATGAGCTGAAGGTGCTGGAGGAAGTCGGCCGTGCGGTCGCCTCCTCGCTCGACCTCAATGCCGTGCTGCCGACCGTCGCCGCCCGCGCGCTGGAAATCACCCATGCCGACGCGGTCTTGATTTACGGCTATGACGCCGCAAAACATCAGTTCAACCTGACGGAGGCGATCGGCATCGATCGCGGCGCCGAGGGCGCGCATCTCGTGATCGACGAGAGCGGCAGCGCGCTCGGCGAGGCTGCCAGCCGCGGCGAGCCGATCGCGATCCCGGATCTCGCCGCCGCAAAGGATCATCTGCTCCGCGACGTCGCGGTCGCGGCCGGCTTTCATTCGGTGCTGGTGGTGCCGCTGGTGGACCAGCAGGGCGCGCTCGGCGCGCTGGTGGTGTTGCGCAAAAACGCCGGCGAATTTTCCGACAATCTGATCGGGCTGATGCGCACCTTCGCGCACCAATCGGTGCTGGCGATGCGCAATGCGCGGCTGTTCTCCGAAGTCGACCAGAAGGGCCGCGAATTGTCCTCGGCGCATTCCACGGTGCAGGAGCAGGCTACAAAACTGCGGGAGCAGACCGACCAGCTGATGGACTGGAACAAGTCGCTGGAGGAGCGGGTCGAGAAACAGCTCGCCGAGATCGAGCGCATCCGCAAGCTCGAGCGTTTCCTGGCGCCACAGGTGGCGCAGCTGATCGCCTCCTCCGACGGCCACGACGCGCTGCTCGACAGCCACCGCCGCGAGGTCACCGTGGTGTTCTGCGACCTGCGCGGCTTTACCGCGTTCACCGAATCGACCGAGCCGGAAGAAGCGATGAACGTGCTGCGCGAATATCACGCCGCATTGGGCGAGCTGATCTTCCGCTATGAGGGCACGCTCGACCGCTATGCCGGCGACGGCGTGATGATCCTGTTCAACGCGCCGATTCAGCTCGGGGACCACGTAGCCCGCGCGGTGAAGATGGCGGTCGAGATGCGCGACACCATCGGGCTCCTCACCGAGCGCTGGCGCAACCGCGGCCACAGCCTCGGTTTCGGCGTCGGCGTCGCACTTGGATATGCGACGCTCGGCCAGATCGGCTTCGAGCAGCGCCTCGAATACGCGGCGATCGGCAGCGTCACCAACCTCGCCTCGCGGCTGTGCGACGAAGCCAAGGCCGGCCAGGTCGTCGTCGCGCGCCGCGTCTTCGGCATGGTGGAAGCCAATGTCGACGCGCGGCCGCTGGACGATCTGCAGCTGAAGGGATTCAATCATCCCGTGCTGGCGGTGGAAATCCTGCGCTGGCGCGAGGATGGCGCAGCCGCGGCGGCGGAGCCCGCGGTGGCCGAGCCGCGGCGGAGGAAGCAGTAGCGGCGGGGCAATTCTCAGTAGCTCAGCAACGGCGGTGAGCCGTCCGCCTCCATAGTCGTCATCACCGGGCTTGACCCGGTGATCCATCTTCTTCGCAACAAACCTTTTACGAAGAGGGATGGATGCCCGGGTCAAGCCCGGGCATGACGAGTTTGGTTGCCGCGACAGCACGGCTCGCCTCGAATTTTGCAGGGCCCGGACAAAAAATCGCGAAAACAACCCCATGCAAAGGAGCGTCCACCGCACCCGCCCCGCATTTCGCGACGCAGCAAACTCGCCGCCAGTCGAGTAAACGGGCGCGCGCGATATCAATCCTGCGCCAGAAGGTAGATGCGGCGAAGCTGTCTCGCGATCGTCTCGATGCGCCTCACGCACGACGGGTGGCGGCGGCGCTCGCCAGCGTTCATCACCACCGACCAGCCGGACCTATGGGCATGGTCCGGAACGACCGCGAGCGGAAAGCCATCGGGACACTCGGAAAACCGCTGCAGCCGTTCGGCGATCAGCGCGGTCAGGTCGGTACTTGAAATCCTGGTTTTTGCCATCGGCGCACGCGCTGTTCGAGCTCCCGCAAGCCTACACTATCAAACGTATATTACACGTTAAAGCGTGTAGACGCATTTCGGCCGGAATGCATCATCCTGTTCGATGGGAAGGCGAAGTCCGGCGCAAACGAAACGGTTCATGGCCCGGAATATCCGGCGGATGCGCCAGGAAAAATCCTGGTCGCAGCACGACCTCGCCGGCGAAGCAGGCGTGCGGCAGGCTCTCATCAGTTCGCTGGAAGTAGCGACGGCAAATCCGACCCTGGAATCCCTCGAGAAAGTCGCAGGCGCGCTGAACGTGTCCGTGGCCGACCTCTTGTCCGGCGAATAACGGCAAGCCGCCAGGGCGTCGCAGCCGCTTCGGTCAGTCACGCAAGCGCAACCGGCGCGTCAGGCGATGTCGGCCACCGCGCGGACTTGCAGACGAACGCCGGTCTCCTCCTCCAGCAGACTTATCACTGCCAGCAGATTTTCGGCGGTCGGATTGCCCGACGGCCCGAACATGCGCATCAGGCCCTTGGGCGATCGCCCGAGCGCCTGTCCAAGTTTTTCGAAACCAATGGTGGCGTTGATGCAGGAGCGCATCGCGGCGAGCCCCTGCTCCAAATCGCCGTCGAGTAGCGCTTGCGTCGCCTCGCGAAGCAACGCCTGCCGGAACTTGACGTCGCGGCGAGCCCGCGCCTGCACCGTCTCGCGAAAACTTCTGGTCAGGGGCATGGTCACTCTTCCTTGCCCTCCGTACGGTCGGGTTCTCTCGGCGGTCGCTCGCGGGCCTGAGGCAGTTCGTGCAAGGCCATATCCGATTTCAATTCGGAAGTACGGGCCGCATGCGGGCCTGACGTACTTCGGAGAAGGCCTTGGTAAGCTCTTTGAACGGGCGCCGTCCCGTCATGAGATCAAACCTTCCTTCTTCAACCCCAAATATTGACGTTATAGAGCTTGTCGGGGAGGGGAGCGTAGCCGCGGACCACAATCACCCGAACCAAAATGTATCGGATTACGGCAGCGTTCAATTCCCTGACTGGCACTGTAGCCCAGAAAGAGGCATGGTACTCGGCAAAAGTGGACAGGATTCGTGATCAACGGCAACCTCTTTACGCGCGATTATTTACTCGAGGCCATCGTCCGGTCCGAGCAATGGAAATCCCTAGACGATGCAAAGTTCATGGCGCTGAAGCAGCGATTGATGAAGCTTGTCACAGCGTTTTCTAAGAATGCGAATCCAAACGAAGCCCAGACTGAGCGCGATCTTATCTACCCGGTTCTCGATATGCTCGGTTGGACTGATATCTCAGTGCAGCCAAATTTGTCGACCAAGGGGCGCAAGCAAATTCCCGATGCACTACTTCTGCCCGATGAAAAGGCAAAGGCTAAGGCCGGCGCCGAACCCGAGCAGTGGAAACGATTTCAATACGGCCTCGCTATAGTCGAAGCCAAACGTTGGAATCGTCCGCTCGATCGGGCTAGCAGGGTGATGAGGGCGTACCAGCAACACAAATCCTACAATACCTTAACCGTATCGAGGTCCAGACATCCGGTAAGCTTCGTCTTGGTATTCTCACAAACGGTCAAGTCTGGCGCCTTTACTGGCAAGGGGCGCTCTCCGTCGCTGAGGACTTTTTCGAGCTTGACCTCCCTAAGGCCCTCGAAATTTCGGGCCATGAGTTCGACCTTTTTGACCGATCCGACGTAAGGATTACGCCCGACCATTGCCTCCGGCTTTTCATACTAATGTTTTGTAAGGCGGCATTTCTGCCCATCGATGGGAACCGCACTTTTCATGATGTTTCGCGCGACGTTGGCAAGACGTGGGAAGAAAGGGTCACGAAAGACCTATCGCGACTCGTGTTCGGACGATTATTTCCAAAGTTGGTCACCGCGATCGCAGCTAGCGACACTAAGCGACCAACAACAATAGACAGAAATTATCTTGATCAGATTCGTCAAAGTGCTCTGATCCTACTGTATCGGCTCCTTTTCGTATTTTATGCAGAGGATCGGGATCTCTTGCCCAGCAACCGGGAACCCTACAAAGACTATTCGCTAACAGCAATGCGCCTTGAGATTGCGAAACGGAAGGCGGAGGATAAGGCGTTTTCTGAGGTAATGATTAACTACTGGCCGAGACTCTCCGCCATTTTTAAAGCTCTTTCCGCAGGGGATAATACCTTTGGCATCCCGCCTTACAACGGCGGCCTCTTTGCCAAGGAAGAAGCGCCACTGCTTGCCGAACTACAACTGCCGGATGCTGTCGTCACTGACGTCATCTATGGTCTATCCCATCGCATCGAGGATGGCGAAGCGAGATACATTAATTATCGCGACCTCTCTGTTCAGCAGCTGGGAACCGTCTACGAACGGACCCTGGAGTACGATCTGACGACTGACGCTGACGGTAAGGTCGTGCCGACTTCTGATGACACAGCCCGACATGAATCCGGCAGCTACTATACGCCAGACAGTCTTGTAATGCTCATCATCGATAAGACGATCGGCCCCTTCGTTGAAGAGCGCCTGGCGGCGTTCCGAACGGAGGCTGCGAAGCTTGCGAACGACCGTCGCTCAAAGGAGACTCGTCTCGCGTTGCTGGCAGGATACGACCCCGCTCGGGCAATACTGGGCCTCAAGATTTGTGACCCAGCAATGGGGTCCGGCCATTTTCTCGTTAGTCTCGTAGATTGGCTCGCCGACAAAGTGCTTGCCGCCATGGCTGACGCCGAACAAACGGTCACATGGGCGGACAGCGTATATCAATCTCCGCTTGCGGCAGAGATTTCTAAGATTCGGACCGATATCATACAACACTCCATTGAGAACAATTGGCCTTACGTCGATGACCACCTGCAGGACAGACACATAGTCCGCCGAATGGTGTTGAAGCGGTGCGTCTACGGCGTTGATAAGAACCCGCTCGCCGTGGAATTGGCTAAGGTTGCCCTCTGGCTTCACACTTTCACGGTTGGCGCACCGCTCTCATTCCTTGATCATCATCTTCGTTGCGGCAATTCGCTTTTTGGAGCCTGGGTGCGTCCCGCTATGGATCGACTTGTCGAGTGGGGTAGCCCTCTCCTAATGAACGGCCCCCGGAGAAAGGCCCTCGGCGCAGCCTCAGGAATGCAGACTATCGAGAAATTGACCGATGCGGATATTGCGGAGGTTTATCAATCTAAGAACTTGTTCGATGGTATTGAGTCGATGACCACCGAACTCACAAATCTTCTGACCCTAGTCAGCGCGATAGAATGGCAACACCCTACTAACAAGCTCCATAAGGCAACCATACAAGAATGGCTCAAAGGCACCTTCGGGGATCCTATTAAGGTTGCCAATGGCACCGTGGCACTCGCCGTTCCACCGGCTCCAGCTGTCACCGAGCTGGAGAAGAAGAAGCGCGATATCCAAAAAAAGGCAGCCTATAGTGAGCACGACACAGCGACGACTTTGAAGTCGTGGCTACCAGACGTTATGCATCGCTTTGCAGACGAGCATTTTTTGCACTGGCAGGTCGCGTTTCCTGGTATTTGGAGCCAATGGGAGAGTTCCGAGTTGCATGGTGGCTTCGATGCTGTCATCGGCAATCCACCGTACGTTCGACAAGAAATCATTCGGGCAATAAAGCCCGGATTGAAGCGTGCCTTTCCCGAAACATACGATGGCAGCGCTGATCTTTACGTCTACTTCTACGATCAGGGACTCAGGCTCTTAAAGCCGGGTGGCCGACTTTCCTATGTTGTGACCAACAAATGGATGAGGGCTGGATACGCCGAAGGCTTACGGAGCCTTTTCGCCAACAAAGCATGGATCGAATTCGTAGCTGACTTTGGTCATGCCAAAGGCTTTTTTCCGGACGCCGACGTATTCCCTTCAGTGCTTGTTGTACGCAAACCGAATATGGGCGATGCCCCGCTCGAAACAGAGGTCTGCGTTATTCCGCGCGACGATGTACCCGAAAAAGCGCTGAACGACGCCGTTGCAAAGGCCACGTATCCACTGCCAAGGACACATTTCACTAAAACGACGTGGGCGCTTGAGCCGCCACAAGTCGTTTCCTTGCTGGAGAAACTCCGTCGAAATTCAACTCCGCTTAGAGAGCGAATCGGGTCCGAGCCGCTGTATGGAATCAAAACGGGCTTAAACGAAGCGTTTCTGATCAATAGGGATACTTATAGCGAGCTCCATCAAGCTCATCCTGATCTCAAAGAGATCATCCGGCCTTATCTACGAGGGCAAGACATTCGACGCTGGTCTTCGCCCGATTCTGGACTCTTCATGATCCTGATGAAGTCCAGCAGCGATTTCGCTTGGCCTTGGCATGATGCCGCAGACGAGTCAGAAGCTGAAAAGCAATTTAAGTCCCTTTATCCGATGCTTCATGCCCACTTTAAGCATTTCGAAGAGTTCAAAGACAAAAGGACTGGTAAAGTCCGGGGCCTTCGCCATCGAGAAGATCAAGGACGCTGGTGGTGGGAGTTACGACCATGTTCTTATTACGAAGAGTTCAACAAAGAAAAAATCTGCATTCAACGTATCGCTTTTTACCCACGGTTCTCATTGGACATGCAGTCAAGGCTTGTAAATGACTCAGCGGTTATTCTTCCCGCAGATCCGAAATTGCTCGCAGGAATCTTGAATCAGCCGATAGCTTGGTATTATCAGTTCAAAAAATTCCCCCATAAGAAGGATGAAGCTCTGGCGATGGACATTGCTGCACTGAACGAATTCCCTATTCCCTCACTAGGGGAACATGAGGCCGAATTTCAGGATATCATTGATAAGATAATCGAAATGACAAGGGCGGTCCAAGAGAACGGTGAGAAGGCCAGAGCTTGGCTGTGCCACGAGATTGGGCTAGTGAGTCCAAAAGCCATTACGAAGGCGGAGAGAGCAATTGGTGCGGATGAGTTTGTCTCAGCTATTCGCGAAAGCTTGCCCAAGCATCGCAAGTTCTCGGCTAATGATCTTGCCGAGTTGAAGACAGAATTCCTTGCGGCCGTCGAACCGTTGCAACATTCCCGAGCCGAAATCTTCTCGTTAGAGCGTAGGTTATCTAACCTGGTGAACAACGCCTATGGACTCACGCCCGAGGAGGTAAATCTCATGTGGCAGAGCGCTCCCCCACGCATGCCATTTACCCCCGCCGGACTTGCAATCGAAGAAGACGTAAATGATGATGTCAATGAGTGAGGCTGGCCCTCATCTGCACCCGGTAGCTAATCGTTCCGTCGGTTAGGCGCCAATAGCCACAAAAAGCACTGGAATTGGAATGCCTATGTATTCTCTCTCCACGCTCGGCCCTGCGCGAACGCTGCTCGCCCTCCTCTTCCTCGCCACCCCCACCCTCGCCACCCCCGCCGTCGCCGCCGACGACACCGACGCCCCCCGCGGCGCCGCGGTCACCGTGCTGAAAGCCGCGAAATCCTGCTTCGACGATATCGTCGAGGTGTCGGGGACCATCATGGCCCGCGACGAGACCGCGGTGCGCCCGGAGCGGCAGGGGCTGAAGGTCGCGGAAATCATGGCGGAGGCCGGCGACATCGTCACCGCCGGGCAGCTGCTGGCCCGGCTCAATCTGCCCGAAGGCGGCACGGTGTCGGTGCAGGCGCCGGTGGCCGGCACCATCGCCGCCTCCTCGGCCGTGATCGGGGCGATGGCGTCGGGCAAGGGCGAGGCGCTGTTCTCGATCATCGCGCGCAACGAATTCGACCTGGTCGGGCTGGTGCCGACCCAGAGCATCGGCAAGCTCAAGGTCGGCCAGACCGCGCAGGTCAAGATCATCGGCGCCGGCGACGTCACGGGACGGATACGGCGGATCGGGCCGACGGTGGTGCCCGATGTCCAGCTCGGGCAGGTCTTCATCGGCATCGACGGGGTGCGGCGGCTATTGGTGAATTCCTCCGGCCGCGCGCTGATCAAGACCAATGTCGGGCAGACCTGCAACATCGCCGTGCCGCTCACCGCCGTGCTCTACGGGCCGGGCGGCACCGTGGTGCAATTGGTGCGGCGCGGGCGGGTCGAAACCAACAGCGTCGAGGTCGGGCTGATGTCCGGCGGCCGGGTCGAAATCACCAAGGGCCTGCAGGAAGGCGACGTCGTCGTGGCGCGCGCCGGCGCGCTGCTGCGCGAGGGCGACCCGGTGCGCGCGGAGACGGCGGCAGCGGAGGTGAAGTAGGGGCGGCGGACGGGGGCGGGGGCTCTTCCTTCTCCCTCGCCCCGCGCTCTTGTCCGCCGAAGCCCGCCTTCGGGCGAAGGCGGATGCGGGGAGAGGGTTGGGGTGAGGGGCTCTCTCAGCGAGACGGGTGCCAATCGATGGACCGGTACCCCCTCACCCGCCCGACTTCGCTACGCTTCGCCGGGCGACCTCTCCCCGCAGGCGGGGAGAGGTGAAAAAGCGGCGCGGCGTCGGTATTATTTCTTCGTCATGGCCGGGCTTGTCCCGGCCATCCACGTCTTTGCTGCGGTAAAGGAAGACGTGGATACCCGGGACAAGCCCGGGCATGACGGCGATGGGGGCGACGGCAGCCTAGCTGCCGGCCTTTTCCTCGGCGGAGCCGAGGCGGACTTCTTCCATCAGCGACGACGACACCGAGGGCACCTGCGCACCGTCGGAGGCGCGCGAGATCGCGATGCGGGTCTTGTTGAAGATGGTCTCGGCCAGCGCCTGCTGTACCCTGAGATTGTCGAGCAGTTCGCCCACCAGCACGCTGTGGTCGCCACCGCCGTCGTCGGCGACCTTGCCGGGCGTAGCCGAGGTCAGGATCAGCGCGTTGTCGGGGGCGGCGATGGGGGCGAGCCCATGCGAATAGGTGCGGAAGCGCCGCTCATAGGGGTTGCGCCTGCTAGCATCGAGCACCACCAGCTTGGCGCAGGCGCCCTGCTCCTTCATCGCCTCCAGCACGGATTCGACCGAGACCGCGTTGTGCCTGACGTCGCGCTCCTTCCAGATCGCGGCATCGACCGGGATCATGTAGCTCTCGCCGCCGGCCTCGATGCCGAAACCGCCGAAGAACAGCATCACCACCGAATCCGGCTTGACCCGGGATTTCAGCCGCTCCACGGCGCGGGTCATGTCGTCCTTGGTGGCATCCTCGATGACGTCGACGTCAAAACCGTTCTTGCGCAAGGCCGCCGTCAGGCCGCGGGCGTCGTTGATCGGCTGGGCGAGCGGCGCGTTGGCGTCCGGGTAATGGCCGTTGCCGATCACCAGCGCAATGCGGGACGGGCGATGGGCGGCATCCGCGCTCTGCTCGGCGGCGATCGCCTTCGCCGCATCCAGCGCGCGCATGTTCAGCGCGGCGTGGGCGCCGATCGCCAGCGACACCATGCCGGCAAACGCCAGCGTCATGGCGACGGAGCGGCGGGAGAGGCGGAGCTCGCTGATCTTCATCGGACTTGTCATCCCTTAAATCAAAATCACTGGCCTGGTCGCTTGCCTGTTCACCGGCAAAGCCGCGAGGTTTAGTCGCGCCAGCGCCGTTCAGGTTTTAGGGGGTGCCGGACGGAGTGACGTCCAATTGCGCTCAATTTGCGGCACCGCAGCAAGGAAAGTTTTTACCCTGCCGGGACAGGTCCGGCAACCATATTGACGTATCGGTACGCCCGACTTGGTGAACACGGCGTTTCCAGCGATTTCCCTTGAAAAAGACGGCATTTACCGGCCCCTCAGGTTCCCCGCCTCGCAAGCCAGATTGCGCCGGAATCGGGGGGAATTCCGTGATTGCGGTCACATTTTGTGTTTTCCGGGCCTTCGTATAGGTTTTTGCGACTGCTTTTTGGAGATCGCCTGGAAGGCGGGCGGCAGCCGGGCCGGGGATGGGACGCTGCTTTGGGGATGCGCGCCTGACACAGGCGCGGAAAGAAACTTCATGGCCTTTGCGCATGTTGCCGGCGCCGCCTACCGCGCACTGACGGCGTCGAAGGACGGCCCGTCGCTGTACGACGTCTGCGACCCGCTCTTGAGGAAGCCCAATGGCGGCGATCCTCATCTGTCGAAATTCTACCGGACCGCGCTCGGCAATCCCGCGCTGCGGCCGCTGTTGTGCCGGACCGGGCTTTTCGAGCTGCGCGACGAGGCGCGGCTGGGCTCGCTGCGCGCGGCCTTGAGGCAGGCCCGCGACGAGACCTCGCCGGATTGGGCCGCGGTCGGCGCCCCGGTGGCGTCCCTGCTCGACACCATCGAGCTGTCGCACCCAAAACCTGCGCCTGCCGAGCGGCCGGCGCGCGCGCCAACGCTCGCCGAGATCGAGCCGGTGATCCGGGCCTGCGGCGCGCATCTGCTGCGCTCGTTTGCCAAGAACGGGTTCATTCCGACCTATGCCGCCTTCAACCTGATCGGCGATCCCGATCTGCGCGGCCGCGAGATGTCGATGGCGCTCACGGGACTGAATTCGCGCGGCTACAAGAACTCGACGCTGCTGTTCAACCTGGCGCGGATCTTCATCTCGCGCTCGCCGGCGCGCGAGCTGATCAATCCGCCGTGGCGCGGCATCGCCGAGCCGATGTGGGAGCCGATGCAGATCCGCCACCGCTCGGCCTATTACGACGCCTTCTTCACCGAGGCGCTCTTGAGCTTTGTCGAGACCGGGCTGGCGTCGCCGGAGCAGACGGTGGCGGCGCGCGGCGCGATTGCGGAAATGATAAAATTCTGCCTCGTCACCAGCCGCGAACGGGTGCGCGGCGCCGACGGGTCGCCGTTCGACGTCATCACCGCGCTGGCGCCGCTGCCGCATCCGCGCTTCTCGCGCTTCTTCGCCCAGATCAAGCAGGATCTGGGTTTTGGCGTCTACGTGCCGGATTGCGACACCACCGCGTGCTCGTTCTCGGCCGCGACCCAAGCCGGTTCCGACGATCCGATCCTGAACCAGCCGCTGCTAGATTTTTACGCCGGCTACCAGGTGCGCGGCGGCGTCAACGAGCCGCTGGTGACGGTGCCGATCAACGACAATATCGAATACGAAGGCGGCGTCGTCACCTGGATCGACAGCCTTGCCGGCGAGCGCCCGTTCGGCAACGACCTCGATCCGACGCTCAATCTCGACATCCTCGAGGTTTCGTTTCGCAATCTTGCGCGCTGGAAAATCATCGAGACGCCGCAGCGGCTCGACACGCTGCGCCGTATCATCGGCTTCCAGAGGCGGCTCGCGGCCTCGGGCGCGTTCGCCGATCCACGCTCGCACATCTACTATTTGCCGGAACTCTATTGCGCCTATTTCGGCCGCTGCTACGCGGCGTACCTGGCGCTGCCGCTGTCGGCGCAAGCCGCTGTCGATCCTGACGGCGCGTTCGATTTCATCCGCGCCCGCGTGCTGGCCTATGTGCAGGGTACGCTCGTCGCCTGCGAGATGAACGCGTTCGACGCGGCGCTGGCGCTGATCGCGCTCGGCCATCTCGGCGCCGAGCCCTTAACCTTTGCGCCGGCGCTGCATTGCATCGTCGCAAGCCTGGGCGAAGGCGGCAGGCGCGGCCCGTTCAAGGCCTATGAATGGAACAAGATGAAGACCCCGACCCGGATTCTGGTCGGCGGGAGCGAGGTCACCTCCGCCTTCGTGCTGATGGGACTCGCGCTGGCGCGGCGGGCGATGGGGACGGGATAGCGACCAGCAGGGTCCAACTCCTTCACCCTCCCCTGGAGGGGGAGGGTCGGCTCGCGTTGAGCGAAGCGAAATGCGAGACGGGGTGGGGTGACGGTCTCTCAGCTCGGACACCGCCCGAAACGAGGGACTGTCACCCCACCCCGCCGCTCATTGCATTCGCGTCGACCCTCCCCCTCCAGGGGAGGGTGAAGGCAAGCCCATCGCACAAAATTGACGGCGGACAACCCACAGCGCCGCTGGCCTTGTGGCCGCATCCGCACCACAATCCGGCGGCACAGCGATACCTGTTGCTTTGAACAACGGCCTTTTTCATGCCCAGGCACTTTCTTGTTTCCAGGATGCTCCTGCCGGCGATCGCGCTATCGTTGCTGCCGGCGGCAGCCGATGCCGGCGATATCACCGGCGCAGCAAAGATCCGCGATGCCAAGCAGATCACGATCGGCGCGACCCGGATCCGGCTCAACGGCATCGACGCGCCGAGCCTGGACCAGCTCTGTCTCAACAACGCCGGCGAGCGCTGGACCTGCGGCGTGGCCGCGCGCGACGAACTGATAAAACATACCGACGGCAAGAACTGGACCTGTCACGAGCTGCGCAGCGACCGCCGCGGCCGGCAGGTCGCCAAATGCGAGGTCGACGGCGAGGACGTCCAGCAATGGATGGTGAAGAACGGCTGGGCGCTGTCCTATGTCCGCGTCTCCCACGACTACGATGCCGACGAGAAGGCGGCGCGCGAGGCCAAGGCCGGGATGTGGCAGGGCGCCTTCATCGCGCCGTGGGACTGGCGCGTCCGCAACAAGAAGACGACAATCCTCGGCGCCGTGAAACCGCCGCCGAACGCGCATGCCATCCTGCTGGCGTCGGCATCCGGCTCGGTCGCGCCCTCGCCCGAATGCACCATCAAGGGCAACGTCAATTCGTCAGGCGAATGCATCTATCACACGCCGAAGAGCCGCTGGTACGCGCAGATCAAGATGAACATCGCAAAGGGCACGCGCTGGTTCTGCTCCACCGAGGAAGCCGAAGCCGCCGGCTGCCGCGAGACCAGGCGATGAGCTGCCTCTCCCTTCTTCGTCATGGCCGGGCTTGTCCCGGCCATCCACGTCTTGCTTGCTGATAGACCGTTAAGACGTGGATGCCCGGGCGTAGGCGAGCGGAAGCGACGCCGTCCTTCAGACGGCTAGGCCCGGGCATGACGAGTTACGCAAAAATGCGCGAATCTCCTCGCACGAACCCATGAGAGCGCTGGCGACTTGGCTGAACTCTACGACGACATCGAAGCGCAGCCGTTGCCGGATCGCTCGCGGCTGGAGCGGTTCCTGGTGTGGGCGCTGCTAACCATGTTCGCCTATACCGCGCTCGCCTATCTCGCGCTGCCGGCGCTGTGGAGCCATTACGAGCACCAGAAGAAGCTCGCCGGCCTGCCGATGGTGACAGTCACCGCGCAGGGCATTCCCGGCGATCCCATCAATGCCGGGCTGATCGGCGACGAGCGCGACGTGCTGTGCGCCATGCAGGCGGCCTCCTGGTATCCCGCCGATCCCGTGACCTTCAAATCCTCGATCGAGATCGTCGGCAGCGTGCTGCTCGACCGGCCCTATCGCGACGCGCCGGTCAGCAATTTGTTCTATCTCGGCCGCCACGAAGACCTCGCCTTCGAAAAGCCCGACGGCAAGAGCGCCGATCACCGCCACCATGTGCGGTTCTGGAAGGTGTTCGACCAGGGCGAGGAAAAGCGGCCGGTCTGGCTCGGCGCCGTGACCTACGACCGCAGCGTCGGCGTCAGTCACTACACCGGCGCCATCACCCATCACATCGGCGCCGACATCGACGCCGAGCGCGCGCTGCTCGCCGCCGACCTGGAAGCCGCTCGCATGGTGGATGCGAAATATCAGGTCACCGGCATCGGACCGACGCTGACCGGGCGCAACGGCGGCGGCGATCCCTATTACACCGACGGCGAGGTCTGGATCCTGCGCCTGGTGGTGGCCTGCGAAAAACGCCCCGATCCGGCGACGATCATCCCGAGCCCGTCGGCGACCGAGTTGAAGGACCAGATCTGGCACGACATCGCCGATGCGCTGGGGAAGTAGCGCCGCTTACCCGTCATTGCGAGCGAAGCGAAGCAATCCATTGTCCAGCAGCACAAGTGGAAGAATGGATTGCGTCGTCGCAAGCGCTCCTCGCAATGACGGTTTCGATGAATTATCATCATGTTCTCCCTTGAATTTCCGGCCATTTCCCGGCATCCCTGCCTCCAGCAACCTGCTCCAAGGAACAACAACAATGACCGTTCGCGCCGGCCGGGAATTCCTGGCAATCCCCGGGCCCACCACCATGCCCGACGAAGTGCTGCAGGCGATGCATCGTCCGGCGCTCGACATCTATTCCGACCAGATGATCAACCTGACCGACGGCCTGCTCGCCGATCTGTCGAAACTGTTCGCGACCAAGGGCAAGTCCTACATCTACATCGCCAACGGCCATGGCGCGTGGGAGGCGGCGCTGTCCAACGTGCTGTCGCGCGGCGACAAGGTTTTGGTGCTCGAAAGCGGCCGCTTTGCCATCGGCTGGGGCAACGCGGCCAAAGCCATGGGCGCCGAGGTCGAGGTGCTGAAGGGCGACTGGCGCCGCGCCATCCGCGCGGGCGAAGTCGAAGCCCGGCTGCGCGCCGACAAGGACCACAAGATCAAGGCGATCCTGGCGGCACAGGTCGATACCGCTTCCAGCGTCCAGAACGACATCGAGGCGATCGGCAAGGCGATTCGGGCCGCGGGCCATCCGGCGCTGTTCATGGTCGATGCGGTGGCCTCTCTCGGCTGCATGCCGTTCGAAATGGACGCCTGGGGCATCGATGTCGCGATGTCCGGCTCGCAGAAGGGCCTGATGGCGCCTCCGGGGCTGGGCTTCGTCGCCGTCAACGACCGCGCCCGCGAGGTGCACAAGAAGGCCAACCTGCGCACGCCCTATTGGGACTGGACCGAGCGCGACGGAGCCGAGCACTACCGCAAATATGCCGGCACCGCGCCGATTCATCTGTTGTTCGCGCTGCGCCAGTCGATCGACATGCTGTTCGAGGAAAAGCTCGACAACGTGTTCCTGCGCCATCGGCTGCTGGCCGAAGCGGTGCGGCGCGCGGTCGCGGTCTGGGCCGAAGGCCAGGTGCTCGGCTTCAACATTGCCGAGGCCGCCGAGCGCTCCAACACGGTCACGACCGTGATGATGGCCGACAGCCACGATCCCGACGCGCTGCATCAATATTGCAAGCAGAAATGCGGCGTGGTGCTCGGCATCGGCATCGGCGACCTGGAGGGCCAGGCATTCCGCATCGCCCATATGGGCCACGTCAACGCGCCGATGATTCTCGGTACGCTCGGCGTCATCGAAGTCGGCCTGCAGGCGCTCGACATCCCGCACGGCAAGGGCGGCGTGGAAGCGGCGATCGAGTGGCTCGGGGAGAGTGTTGCTCCTTAACAACCGTCATTCCGGGATGGTGCGCAAGCACCAGACCCGGAATCTCGAGATTCCGGGTTCGATGCTTCGCATCGCCCCGGAATGACGGTGGCAAGCCTTTTCGGCGCGTCATCTTTCGTGCTTAGATTGATCCAGCGATAAATTAAGAAGGCCGACAACGGCGCCGGCGCGAACCGCGCCAGGGAACACGGGGAGTGATGTGATTGGCGTCCGTTGAATTGCGCGGCCTGACCAAGCGATTTGGATCGCTGGCAGTGGTCGATGACGTCAGCTTGCGGATCGACCATGGCCAGCTGGTCTGCCTGCTCGGTCCGTCCGGCTGCGGCAAGACCACGACCTTGCGGCTGATCGCGGGCTTTCTGGAACCGACGCTGGGCGAAATCCATGTCGGCGACCGCATGGTGTCGTCCAGCGCGCGTACGCTGCCGCCCGAGCAGCGCAAGATGTCGATGATCTTCCAGAGCTATGCGCTGTGGCCGCACATGACGGTTGCGGAAAACATCATTTACGGCCTGCGCCTGCGAAAACTCGACCGCGCGACGATCGCGAAAAAACTCGATGTCATCCTGAAGGCGACCAAGCTCGAGGTGCTGGCGCAGCGCTATCCCGGCGAACTGTCCGGCGGCCAGCAGCAGCGCGTGGCGCTGGCGCGCGCGCTGATCGTCGAACCGGAGACGCTGCTGCTCGACGAGCCGCTCTCCAACCTCGATGCCAACCTGCGCGAGGAGATGCGGTTCGAAATCCGCCGCCTGCACGACGAATATCGCTATACGACCGTCTACGTCACCCACGACCAGTCCGAGGCGATGACCACCGCCGACCTGATCGCGGTGATGAACGCCGGCAAGATCGACCAGCTCGGCACGCCGGAAGACATCTACGACCGGCCGCAATCGGAATTCGTCGCCCGCTTCATCGGCGCCAGCAATGTGATCAACGGCACCGCACGCGACGCCGGCCACATCGAATTTTCAGGCGCGACGCTGAAGGTGGTGGGCGAGAAGTTGGAGGCCGGCCAAAAAGCCGTGGTCGCGATCCGCCAGCACGACATCCAGCTTTCGACGAAAGCGCCGCCCACGTCGGAAAATTCGGTAAAAGCCACCGTGACGCGCCAGGTGTTTCTCGGCGCCAGCCGCGACTACATGGTCGAGACTTCGGATGGCACGAACCTGCGCGTCGTCACTTCGACCGATAACGCCGTTGTCAGGGGCACCGAGGTGTGGCTGACGCTGCCGGCGGAGCGCTGCCGCGCGCTGAGCCGGTAACGGGAGAACGCGATGAACGGACAAGGACTTTCAAGGCGTGGCCTGCTGAAGGGCTCGACGGCGCTGGCACTGGGCGCCGTGTTCGCCTCACCAGCGCGCGCCGAGGCGCCGCCGCCGGTGGCGATCACGCCCGAGTTGGTCGAGGCGGCCAACAAGGAAGGCAAGGTCATTCTGTATTCCGCGATGGATCTCCCGGTCGGCGAGAAGCTCGGCAAGGCGTTCGAGGCGAAATATCCCGGCATTGCCGTGCAGATCGAGCGCTCCGGCGCGGAGCGGCTGTTCCAGCGGCTCGACCAGGAATTTGCCTCCGGCATCCATGCTTGCGACGTGATCAACAGCTCGGACGCGTCGCATTTCATCAGCTGGAAAAGGAACGGCTGGCTAGCGCCGTTTGTAACCGAGGATATCGCGCAGCATTTTCTGCCCCAATTTCGCGATCCCGAAGGCATGTCGGCGACGTCGCGGATCTATCTGTCGTCGATCGGCTACAACACCAGCCTGGTGAAACCAGACGACGCGCCAAAAAGCTTTGCCGATTTGCTCGACCCGAAATGGGCCGGCAAGATGGTGAAGGGCCATCCGGCCTATAGCGGCACCATCATGACCGCGACCTTCCAGATCGTGCGCGAGCTCGGCTGGGAATATCTGGAGAAGCTGTCGAAGCAGCGCGTCATGCAGGTGCAGTCGGCGACCGACCCGCCGAAAAAGCTGGCGCTTGGCGAGCGCGCGGTGATGGCCGACGGCAACGAATACAATGTGGTGCTGCTGAAGGAAGCCGGCCAGCCGGTCGAGCCCATCTATCCGACCGAAGGCGCGCCGACGGTCTCGGGTCCGACCGGCATCTTTGTCACCGCGCCGCATCCCAACGCCGCGCGACTGTTCCAGGCGTGGCTGCACACCCGCGAAACCCAGCAATTCTTTACCGATTACACGGCGCAATATTCGGCGCATGCGCAGGTCATCTCGAAGCCGGGCCGGCGCAAGATTTCCGACATCAAGCTGATGAAGGAAGATGCGGCGGGCGTGGAGAAAATGGCAGAGGAGATCAAGACGCGCTATGCGAAGTTGTTTCGGGTGTAGGATTGTCATTCCGGAGCGCATCGCAGATGCGAACCCGGAATCTCGAGATTCCGGGTCCGATGCGGAGCCTGTCATCGGGCCGCGCTTCGCGCGGACCCGTTGGCATCGCCCCGGAATGACGAACTCTCTTCACCTCGCCCCGCTTGCGGGGAGAGGTCGGCGCGCATCGTCAGATGCGCGACGGGTGAGGGGGACTCTCCGTTGACTCCGTGCCCGTTGAGAGAACCCCTCACCCCAACCCTCTCCCCGCAAGCGCGGGGAGAGGGAGCGTAGGCAGCGTGCGTGGGAATGAAGACAAAGCGAGATTTGAAAGCAGCATGACCCTCACCCCCACGATCGACGGCACGCGCGGCAAATTCGACTGGACCAAACCGGTGCTGCTGGTGTTCGCAGCATGCCTGATCGCGCTGATCCTGCTGCCGCTGGGCTGGCTGGCGGTCTATGCCTTTACCGACAAGGCGCGTCACGTCACGCTGCAGAATTTCGTCACGCTGTTTTCCAATCCGGATTTCCTCGATCCGCTGGCAACCACCGCCATCATCGCCACCACCTCCGCCATCATCTGCTGCCTGGTCGCCGCGCCGATGGGCTGGCTCGTGTCGCGCACCGATATGCCTGGGCGACAATTCATTCGCGCGCTGGTCACCGCGTCCTTCGTGACGCCGCCGTTTCTCGGCGCGGTGGCCTGGGAACTCTTGGCCGCGCCGAACAGCGGATTGCTCAACCAGCTGTTTCGCTACCTCACCGGCGCCGATTCCGACGAGCATCTGTTCAACATCTATTCGATGACCGGCATCATCTTCGTGATCTCCTGCTACACCTTTCCCTTCGTGTTCGTGCTGGTTGCGAATGCGCTCGACAACATGCCGGGCGAACTCGAGGATGCTTCCGCGATCCTCGGCGGCAAGGCATGGACCACCGCGCGGCGCGTCACCATTCCGCTGGCGTTGCCGGCATTGGTCGCGGGCTCGCTGATCGCATTTTTGCAGGCGATGACGCTGTTCGGCTCGCCGGCAATCCTGGCGCTGCCGGCCGGCTTCCACACCATGACCACGAAGATCTGGAGCCTGTTCCAGTATCCGCCGAAACTCGAACTGGCGGCTGCCGCGGCGGTGCCGCTGTTGCTGCTGACCATCGTGCTGCTGCAGGCGCAAAAATTCATTCTCGGCCGCCGCGGCTATTCGGTGGTGGGCGGCAAATATGGCGCGCCACGCCGCGTCGAGATGAAGAGGTGGCGTTGGGCGGCGCTGGCGTTTTGCCTCGCGGTGCTGCTCAGTCCCGTGTTCCTGCCGTATTTCGCGCTGCTCAACGCCGCGTTCTCGCCGAACGCGACCACGCTGGTGACGCCGTCAACGTGGACGGTGCACAGCATCGTCTTTGTGTTCACGGAATTATCGGCGACGCAACTGGCGCTAAAGAACACCGTCATTCTCGGCGCCTCGACCGCGACCATCGGCACGCTGCTGGCGCTGGTTATCGCCTATGTCACCACCCGCCGGGTGATCGCGGGCTCCCGCGTGCTCGGCTTTCTCGCCACCGCCCCGGTCGCGGTGCCGGGGATTGTGCTCGGGGTCGGATTGTTCCTCAGCTACACGCGGCCGCCCTTCGTGCTCTACGGGACGCTGTGGATTCTCCTGATCGCATTCCTGACCATCAACCTGCCGTCGGCCTATCAGCAATTGCAGGCGGCGTTCGCCACCATCCATCCCGA
>NZ_DATHOP010000221.1:0-7705 GCF_035484855.1 Bradyrhizobium sp. | reverse complement strand
ATCGGTCCAGAACTCGGCCCTGCTGACCAAATAAGCGTAGTCGCCCTCCTGCAACTTGTCGGCGGTGACCGCGCCGTCCGACGCAGAGCGAAGGAGGTTTTCATGCTGCGCTGCGGTTTCCGACGCATGGTCGATATCAGTCTTGCGATGCGAAAGCCACACGGACTAGCATGCTTGCAATCAAAAGCGCTGCGTCATCATCGCGGTCCAGAAATAGTGGAGAGATGCATGAAAGCCGTTAGCCGGTTTTACCAAGCCCTTGTGATTTCCATCGCCGTGGCTGGCATGCTCAGCATCAGTTCCGCCGCCGAGTTAAATCCCGCCGCGGTGATCTACAAATTGCCCGATCAGATTCCGTGGGGACCGGTCGATGCCCGTGGCGCGCAAACCGCCGTTCTCGTCGGCGACCCCAATAAGCCCGGCTTCTACGCGATCTATAATAAATGGACCAAGGGAAACCACTTCAGCCATCCGCATTTTCATCCCAACGACCGTTACATCGTCGTGCTGCAGGGCACCTGGTGGGTAGGCACGGGACCGAAATTCGATCCCGCCAACACCACCCCGATGCCCGCCGGCAGCTTCGTCACCCATTTCGGCAAGCAGGTGCACTGGGACGGCGCCAAGGACGAAGACGCGGTGCTGCTGATCATGGGCGAGGGACCCGCGACGTCGACCGCGGCCGAAGAGAAATAGCACGAGGCCGGCGGGAGACATTCGATGCATCAGGCCGAAAATCTGCAATTCGAGCGCGTGGTACGTGAGTTCGCGCGCTGGCGCGCGGTCCCGGAACGCGAGAGATCGCCGGCTCCGGCATGGTGGTGGGGCCCGGCGATCGAGATACACGGCGTGACCCAGCCGATGCCGGCCGACTGGTGCGCTCGTCTGGAATTGCCGCTCGACGCGACTTATACCGACGGCGCGGAGGTTTTCCTCAAATGCCTCGCCGGCCAGACGTCGCCGTCCTGGCCCGCCGATTTTCCGGGCCATGCGCAGCATGCGGATCCCGCATAGTCGTCAATGCCCTGCGGCGGCGCTGGTTTGCCTTGACCGCCGGGCCGGTTTGTTCGGGGCATCGGTCGCGGGCTGCAGCGGCGGCGACGCCAGCAAGGGCGGCGATCTCAGCAGTTCGGCCAATTGTCGCGGCGGGACCGGCTTGCTGAACAGGTAACCCTGCATCTCGTCGCAGGCATGGTCGCGCAGGAAGGTCTGCTGTTCGACGGTCTCCACGCCTTCCGCGACGACCGTCATCCCCAGCGCCTTGCCCATGCTGATGATCGCTTGCGCGATGGCCTGGTCCTCGGAATCCCTCGGCAGGTCGCGCACGAAGGAGCGGTCGATCTTGATGGTGTCGATCGGAAACTGCTTCATCAGCGACATCGACGAATAGCCGGTCCCGAAATCGTCGATCGCAAGACGAATGCCGCGGCTCTGGATCGCGTCGAGAACCTTGACGGCGCGGGAAACGTTGCGCATCACCATGCTTTCGGTGACTTCGAGTTGCAGCAGCACCGGCGACATGCCGCTCGCCGCCAGCGCCTCGTCGATGTCCTGCAGCAGGTGCTCGTCGACGAACTGCCGCGGCGACAGATTGACCGCCATCGATACCGGCCGCAAGCCGCGGCGCTGCCAGGCCATGTTCTGCGCGCAGGCCTCGTTCAGGACCCAGCGGCCGATCGGAACGATCAGCCCGGTTTCCTCGGCCAGCGGGATGAATTGCGCGGGCGGCAGCACACCGAGATCGGGATGGGTCCAGCGCAGCAGCGCCTCGACGCCGGTGATCTGCCCCGTCGTCATATCCACCTTCGGCTGGTAATGCAGCGCGAATTGGTTGCGATCCAGCGCCCGTCGCAGGGCGGTCTCCAGCGTCAGGCGCTCGATCGACTGGGTCTTGATCGCGTTGGTGAAGAAGCGGAAGCCGTTCTTGCCGTCCTCCTTGGCGAGGTACATCGCCATATCGGCATTCTTGGTCAGCGTCTGCACGTCGGAGCCGTCGGAGGGATACATCGCAATGCCTATCGAGGCCGTGGTGTGGCACTCGTGGCCGCTCAATTGCAGCGGCTGGCTGAGCACGGACAGCAGATTGCGGGCGATCCGCTCGATGGCGTCGCTTTCGGCGGTTTCCTCGAGGATCACCACAAATTCGTCGCCGCCGAGCCGCGCCACCACGTCGCTCGAACGCAACGAACTGCGCAGCCGGTTGGCGATTTCAACCAGCAGGACGTCGCCGGCGTCATGCCCCAGCGAATCGTTGATGATCTTGAATCGATCCAGATCGATGAACAGTACCGCAAATCGCCGCTGATAGCGCCGCGCCGCCTCGATCGCGTAGCGCAGCAACTCGTTGAACATTTCCCGGTTGGGCAGGTTGGTCAGGCTGTCGTGCGACGCCAGATATTCGATGCGTTCATCCGCCTTGGTTTTTTCGTCGGCGCGCTTGAAATTCTCGAGCGCAAACGACACGTTGTCCGCCAGCCGCTGCAGCAATTCGACGAATTCCGGGGTGAACGTGTCCTTTTCGGCGGCCATGAACATGATGACGCCGACCGCATCGCCGTGCACCAGCAGCGGAAACGCCGCGCCCGACCTGGCCCCGTCGCTGCGAAGGCGTGCGTGGAAGGCGCTGGCTCGCTGGTCCGCCCGATAGTCGTTGCTGATGCAGGCCTGGCGGGACCGAAACGCGGTCCCGCTCAGCCCGCGGCCTTCCGGGCACCGGTCGTCGATCGAAAGCTTGATGTTTCGTATGGTGTCCGCGGCCAGTCCGGCCACGGCAACGACATCGAGGGCATCGCTGGCGGGATCGGCCAGAGCGATGGTGGTCGAGGTGAACTTTCCGCCATTCGACGCCGCCACGCAGACCAGTTCGAACATCTCGGCGCGCGTTTTCGCCCGCATGATCGCTTCGTTGGTCGCGCTCAGTGCCGCGAACATCCGCGTCAGCCGTTCCTTTTGTTCCTCGGTCCTGGCCTTTTCGTCGGCGCGATCGAAATTATCCAGCGCGAACGAGACGTTTTCCGCCAGTCGCGCCAACAGCTCCACCAGATCGCCGGTGAATGCGCCCTCGTCGGGGGAAAGGAACAACAGCACGCCGACGGCCTTGTCGCCATTCCGCAGCAGGGGGAAGGCTGCGCCGGATCGCGTGCCGTCTTCCCTTGCCATATCGTGCCAGTACACGGTCCGCGGGTCGCCCAGAAAGTCGTTGATGATGCAGGGCTGTCGGGTCCGGAACGACGTTCCGGACAACCCCCGGCCTTCCGGGTGGTCGGCTGAGGCGACGAAGCGGCGTTTCCCCATGCGTTCGTAGTTCAAGCCTTTGGTCGCGGCAATTCGAAGATACTCGCCATCGGGCTCGACCAGCGCGATGGTCGCAGAGGCGAACATCCCGCCCAATACCGCGGCATGGCAGACCAGTTCGAACAATTCTGCCCGCGTCTTGACCCGGATGATGGCTTCGTTGGTCGCGCTGAGGGCTTCGAACATTCCCGCCAGCCGCTCCTTCTGCTTTTCCGCCCGCGCCTTCTCGTCGGCGCGATCGAAGTTTTCGAGCGCAAACGCCACGTTCTGCGCAAGCCGTTGCAGCAGCTCGACCAGTTCCGGCGTGAACGCGCCTTTCTCCAGGGAATTGAAGATCAAGACGCCCTCGGCGCGGCCGCTATTGAGCAGCGGCAATGCCGCCGACGATCCGAGGCCGCTGCGACGGCCGAAATCGTGCCAGGGTTTGGTCCGTTCATCGGCCAGATAGTCGTTGCTGATACAGGGTTGCTGCGTCCGGAACGCGGTTCCGGTCAAGCCGCGTCCCTGCGGTAGCGCCTGGGTGATCGCGAATTTCTGGTCCTTCACTTCGTTTGCCTTTGGCCCGTGCGAGGCCACCACACGAAGAAAATCGGAATCAGGCTCGGCCAAGGCGATGGTCGTGGAATGGAATTTCGCGCCATGCACCGCGGCTTGGCAGACCAGCTCAAACAGCTCGGGGCGCGACCGCGCGCGCATGATGGCTTCGTTGGTCTCGCTGAGGGCGGCGTACATCCGCGCCAGACGCTCTTCCTGTTCGCCGGCTCTCGCCTTTTCGTCGGCACGATCGAAATTTTCGAGCGCGAACGAGACGTTCTCCGCCATTCGCGCCAGCAGCGCGATGATTTCCTCGTCCATCGCCCAGGATTTACTGACGAAGAACATCAAGACGCCGACGCTGGCGCCGGCCTTGATCAGCGGAACCGCCACACAGGCCACGACGCCGGTTTCGCGTCCCGCCTGGCGCCACGGCTGCGCCTGCACCGAGTTCAGAATATCGGTATTGATGCTGGGCGTCTGGGTTCGGAATGCCTTGCCGCACACGCCGGTGCCATAGACGTTGTCCGGGTCGATCGAGAAGGGCGCGCGCGTCACCAGTTCGACGATTTCGCCCGTTCCGGCGACCGGTTTCAGCCAGATCGAACCGGGCTCTGCGAGGAAGACCACCGTGGCGATCGACTTGCCGCTGTGAACGGCGGCGTCGCAGACAAGCTGGTAGAGTTCCTGCGGCGTCCTGGCGCGAAGAATAGCCTCGTTGGTCGCGCTCAAGGCGCCGAACATGCGGTTCAACCTTCGCATCGCCCGTTCGCCGTTCTGGCGCGCAGCCTCGCGATCGAAGTTGGCGAGCGCATATGAAATGTTCGCCGACATCCGCTCCAGCAGCGACACGATCGGATCCGTCAGCGAACCGGCTTCGCGCAGGGTGACCAGCAACACGCCGACGCCGCGGCCGTTGCAGGTCAGCGGCAATGCCGCCGCAGCCCCTACCTGCGCCTTGGCTGCCCCTTCCCGCCACGCCAGCGACCGGTTGTCGTTCAGAAAATCGTTGCTGACGATGACTTTCTGATCGCGAAACGCCTGTCCGCAAACGCCCGAGCCCTCCGGCGTGCCAGCCAGGATCGAGATATCGATCTTGCACAGCCGCACGATGTCCTCGCCGAAGCCGGCGGCAAAGCGCAGCAGATTGGTTCCCGGCTCCAGCAGGAAGACCGCGGTCGCCAGGAAATCCCCGCTGGAAAACGCGGCTTTGCAGACCTGCCGGTACAGTTCTTCGGGCGATTGGGCGTACAGGATCGCTTCGTTGGTCGCGCTCAACGCCGCCAATGTACGCGGAATATTGGTCTCCAAGATCGCGGTCCCCAAACGGCATTTCCCAAGTCGTTTGCGGGAGTTATGCGCCGGCGAGGCCTAAGTGGCCGTTATGGGGCGGGATTAGTTGCGATTCAGAGTAAATGGCCTGCCAATAATGCCGCCAGAATCTCCGGAAAATTACGGATTTTTAGGCAATGGGCCGCCTCGGAAAGCCCCCTTGCGGGGGGCGGCGGGGAGCCCGAAGGGCTACCCCTTGCATGGCACCCAAGATTCTGGCCCGGGGTCATTGCTAACCGGCCATGGCTTTGAGACCATGGGCTTTGCGACAACAAGCAAGATCCGCTTCCCGTGCGGGCTTTGAGAGGAAACCCCCATGCCGATGGTCCAGGCCGACCGTCTCACGCGCATTGGCGCGGCGCTGCTCAGGGCTGCCGGCGCCTCCGACGAAGAGGCCAACGCGGTCGCCGTCGGCTGCGTCAACGCCAACCTCGCCGGCCATGACTCGCACGGGATCATCGCGATCCCGACCTATATCGACCGCATCAAGGTCGGCCATATCGTACCGGGCGCGAAATGGAGCATCGTGCAGGAGACGCCGACCACGACCGTGATCGACGGTCATTGGGGGTTTGGATTTCATGTCAATGCCAAGGCGATGGCGCTGACCATCGAAAAGGCCAAGACCGCCAATGTCGCCGCCTGCACGGTATTCCGGCAAAGCCATGTCGGCCGGCTCGCCGCCTATCCGATGATGGCGATGCGGGAGGGCATGATCGGGCTTGCCACCGCCGATTCCGGCCGCTCGCCGAAACATGTCGCACCGTTCGGCGGCCGCGAGGCGCGGCTCGGCACCAATCCGATCTCGATCGCGGTACCGTCCGACCTCGAGGCGCCGTTTTATCTGGACATGGCGACTTCCGCGGTGGCGGCCGGCAAGATCGCGCTTGCGGCTGCGCGTGGCGAGCAGATTCCGACCGGTTGGATCGTCGACAGCGAGGGACGGCAGACCACCGATCCCAAACAGTTTCGCAAGGGCGGCGCGCTGCTGCCGCTCGGCGGCACGGAAGGCTACAAGGGAAGCGGCCTCGCCGCGATGGTCGAAGTGCTCTGCGGGCTGCTCACGGGCCTGGGGTTTGGCGTCGAGCCCACCGGCCGGCACAATGACGGTTGCTTCATGGCGGTGTTCAATGTCGCCGCATTTCGCCCGCTGAAGGATTTCAAGAAGGAAGTCGCCGAGTTCGCGCGTTATCTCAAGGCAACGCCGCCCTCCGAAGGTTCGACCGGCGTGTTCTATCCGGGCGAGGTCGAATATATCCGGGAGCAGCAGCGCAAGGCGCACGGCATCGACGTCGAAGACGCGACCTGGGACAAGTTGCGCGCGCTCGCCGGCGAATACAAATTGGCGGCCGAACTCGATCTTAAGTGACGTCGCGTTAGGCAGGCCACAGGGAGAGCAACATGACGCGGCAAATGGTGATGGTCGGCTTCCTGCAGGCGCAGAACTGCACCAACCTGCCAAGCTCGTGGCGCCATCCGCAATCGCGCGACGATTCGATGTCGGCCGATTATTACCAGGAGATCGGCCGGATCCTGGAGTCCGGGAAATTCCACATGGCGTTTTTCGACGACCGGCTGGCGATGCCGGATCGTTACGGCAACGATCACGCCCACACCGTCGAATACGGCATCCGGTGCGTGAAGATGGACCCGATCGTGGTGCTGACGGCGATGGGGATGGCGACCGAAAAGCTCGGCCTCGCCTCGACCTGTTCGACCACCTATTACGAGCCGTTCGATGTCGCCCGCCGGTTTGCTACCCTCGATCTGATGACCGGCGGCCGCGCCGCCTGGAACGTCGTTACTTCCGTGAACGACGGCGAAGCCCTCAACATGGGCAAGGACCAGCACCTCGAGCATGATTTCCGCTACGACCGCGCCGACGAATTCATGGAGGTGGTGCTCGGCCACTGGGACAGCTGGGAAGACGGCTCGCTGCTGATCGACAAGAAAAGCGGCCGTTTCGCCGATCCGACCAAGGTGAAACGGCTCGATCACAAGGGGCAGTTTTTCAAGTCGCGCGGGCCGTTCACGGTGCCGCGCTCCAGCCAGGGCCATCCCGTCATCATCCAGGCCGGCGCCTCTGGCCGCGGCCAGCGTTTCGCGGGCCGATGGGGCGAAGTCATCTTCACCGCGGCGCGCAACCTCGCAAACGCCAAACAGGGCTATGACGCGATCCGGAACGAGGCCGCCAAGGCGGGCCGCGATCCCGACCAGATGTTCCTCTGCAATCTGATCACGCCGGTCTCCGGCGCGACAAAATCCGAGGCCGAGGACAAGATGGCGCTGATCGGAAAGCTGCCGCTGGAAATCGACGCGCTGTCGCTGTTGTCGGAGGGGCTGAACTACGATTTCGCCTCCAAGGGCATCGACGAGCCGCTGACCACGGAAGAACTGCAGGGCATGCAGGGCATCCTCGGCATCCGCGACGGCGTGCTGAAAACCTCGGGCAAGACCAACCCCAGCGCGCGCGATTTTGTCACCTTCTCCGGCCGCGGCCAGACCGCGGACGCCATCGTCGGCGGGCCGAAGGAGATCGCGGACC
>NZ_DATHOP010000220.1:0-6347 GCF_035484855.1 Bradyrhizobium sp. | reverse complement strand
GCAACACCAGATCAATGAAGGGACCTACCCGTCATTGGCGGTGCTGGTGCGCGACATCGGCACCCAGGTGACCCAGTACGGATCGCTTGCAAAATTCCCCGCTGAAGCCATCGGTAACACCCGCAACGACATGTATCTGGTTTCCGAGGCGATCCGCTTCCTGATGAAGGACAAGGAAAGCGAACTCAACAACGACGAGATTGCCACGCTCAACAGCTACAAGGGGTCGCTCGACAGCGCGACGAAATTCATTCCGACCTGGGTGAAGATCGCCGTCGCCATCGCGCTCGGCCTCGGCACCATGATCGGCTGGAAGCGCATCGTCGTCACGGTCGGCGAGAAAATCGGCAAGACTCATCTGACCTACGCGCAAGGCGCCTGCGCCGAAATCACGGCGGCGGCGACGATCGCGGCCGCCGACGGATACGGCCTGCCGGTTTCGACCACGCACGTGCTCTCCTCCGGTATCGCCGGCACCATGGCGGCCAGCGGATCCGGACTGCAATGGTCGACGATCCGCAACATCGCGCTCGCCTGGGTGCTGACCTTGCCGGCCGCGATGATGATCTCGGGCTCCCTGTATTTCCTGTTTTACAGGATATTGTAGGCGGCAACTCCGGCGCCGTTCGCCATGGCATGAAATAAAGGGCCCGCGGCAACCGCGCGGGCCCTTTGTTTGTTCGCGGCTTGAGAAGCCGGCGCCCGCCTCACGCCGCCAGCGTGTTCTCGACCAGCTTGATCCAGTACGAGGTGCCGTAAACGATCGCCTCGTCGTTGAAGTTGTAGGCGGGATGATGCAGGCCGGCGCTGTTGCCGTTGCCGCAGAAGATAAACGCACCCGGCCGCGCCTCCAGCATATAGGAGAAATCCTCCGCGCCCATCATCGGCGCGCTCTCGTGAACATTGGCCTCGCCCGCCACTTCCTTCGCCACTTGCGTCGCGACATCGGTCTGCGAAGCATGGTTGACCGTCACCGGGTAGCCGTGTTCGTAGGCAAGCGCGATCTTGGCGCCGGTGATCTGCGCCACGCCGGCGACGACCTCGCGCACCCGCTTCTCGACCAGCTCCCGCACTTCCGGCGTCAGCGTCCGCACCGTGCCCCTCAGTTCGGCAGTTTGCGGGATGACGTTGCGCGCGTTGCCGGCGTGGAACTCGCATATCGAAATGACCGCGGAGTCCAGCGGATCGACGCTGCGCGATACGATCGACTGCAACGCCGTGATCAACTGCGCGCCGACCAGAACGGAATCGATGCATTTGTGCGGACGCGCAGCGTGCCCGCCAAGGCCTTCGATGTTGATATCGATGGAATCGGTGGCGGCCATGATCGGGCCGGAGCGGATCGCGAACGAGCCGACCGGAATTCCCGGACCATTATGCATGCCATAGACCTGCTCGATGGCGAAGCGGTCCATCAGCCCGTCCTTGATCATCGCGGCGGCTCCCGCGCCGCCCTCTTCCGCGGGCTGGAAGATCACGACCGCATCGCCGGCGAAATTCCGCGTCTCCGCCAGATAGCGCGCCGCGCCGAGCAGCATCGCGGTGTGTCCGTCATGGCCGCAGGCGTGCATCAGGCCCTTCGTCTTGGAGGCATAGGGAAGATCGGTCGCTTCCACGATCGGCAGCGCGTCCATGTCGGCGCGCAGTCCGATCACCTTGATATCGCCCTTGCCGGCCGGCTTGCGGCCCTTGATGACGCCGACCACACCGGTGCGGCCAAGTCCCGTCGCAACTTCATCGCAGCCGAATTCGCGCAGGCGGTCCGCCACGAATGCTGCAGTGCGGTGCACGTCGTACAGCAATTCCGGATGTTCATGGATATCGCGGCGCCAGGCCTGAATATCGGGTTGCAGATCGGCGACGCGGTTGACGATGGGCATGGATGTTCTCGGTTTTCGGGGTTGAGTGCTCGCCCCTGTCTAACACGCGGGGATGATCTGCCCAACACCCTCTGGAGGGCTTCAGACGACCCTACGTCGAAATGCGGGTGAACGGCTCTCACGCGGCCAGCGTGTTCTCGACCAGCTTGATCCAGTAAGAGGTACCGAACACGATCGCCTCGTCGTCGAAATTGTAGGCGGGGTGATGCAAGCCGGCGCTGTCCCCGTTGCCGCAGAAAATCAGCGCACCCGGCCTCTGCTCCAGCATGTAGGCGAAATCCTCCCCCGCCATCAGCGGCGGCATCTCGTGAACGTTGGCGTCTCCGGAAATTTCCCTGGCCGCCCGCGTCGCGACATCCGTTTGCTGGGCATGGTTGACCGTCACCGGATAGCCGTGGGTGTATTCCAGATCGATCCTGGCGCCGGTGATCTGCGCCACACCGGCGACGACCTCGCGCACCCGCTTTTCGACCAGTTTTCGCACGCCGCCGTTCAGGGTGCGGACGGTGCCTTTCAGCTCAGCGGTTTGCGGGATCACGTTGCGGGCATTGCCGGCGTGAAATTCGCAAATCGAAATCACGGCCGATTCCAGCGGATCGACGCTGCGCGACACGATCGACTGCAGCGCCGTGATCAACTGCGCGCCGACAAGTACGGAATCGATACATTTGTGCGGGCGCGCGGCGTGCCCGCCGAGCCCCTCGATGTTGATGACGACGGCATCGCCTCCAGCCATGATTGGACCGGGGCGAATGGCGAACGAGCCGACCGGAATGCCCGGACCGTTGTGCATGCCATAGACCTGCTCGATACCGAAACGGTCCATCAGCCCGTCCTTGATCATCGCCACGGCGCCGGCGCCGCCTTCTTCGGCCGGCTGGAAGATCACGACCGCGTCGCCGGCGAAATTCCGCGTCTCGGCCAGATAGCGCGCGGCACCTAGCAGCATGGCGGTGTGTCCGTCATGGCCGCAAGCATGCATCAGGCCCTTGTTCCTCGAGGCGTAAGGAACACCAGTCTCCTCCTCGATCGGCAGCGCGTCCATGTCGGCGCGAAGTCCTATCACCTTGACGCCGTCCTTGGCCGCGGGCTTGCGGCCCTTGATGACGCCGACGACGCCGGTACGGCCGAGGCCGGTGGCAACCTCGTCGCAGCCGAATTCCCGCAACCGATCCGCCACCAATGCCGCAGTGCGGTGCACTTCGTACAGCAATTCCGGATGTTCATGGATGTCCCGGCGCCAGGCCTGGATGTCGGGTTGCAGATCGGCGACGCGGTTGACGATAGGCATGGCAATACTCGGTTCGCGGTTGTTGTGTCATCTCTAGCATGCGTCGGCGGTCTGCCCATTACTTCTCGCGCGCGGAAGTGGAGTGTCAGCCATGCCTGCGACAGGTGTCACGGATGTGCCCAAACGGGGCACTTGTCCCCGCCGGCGTCGTCTGACTGTATGAGGCCGGAAACGACCGGAAATGCAGAGATGACCAAGCGGCTCGAGGGGGAATACGACTATATCGTCATCGGCGCGGGCACCGCCGGCTGCATCGTCGCCAACCGCCTGTCGGCCGATCCCGGAAATCGCGTGCTGATCCTGGAGGCCGGCGGCAGCGATAACTGGATCTGGTTTCACATCCCGGTCGGCTACCTCTTCGCGATCGGCAATCCCCGCTCGGACTGGATGTTCCGGACCGAGCCGGAAGCCGGCCTCAACGGCCGTTCGCTGGCCTATCCCCGCGGCAAGGTGATCGGCGGCTCCTCTTCCATCAACGCCATGATCTCGATGCGCGGACAAGCCGCCGACTACGACCATTGGCGTCAGCTCGGCCTCGCCGGGTGGGGTTACGACGACGTGCTGCCGGCGTTCCGAAAGCTGGAGGATCATTTCCTCGGCGAAACCGAGCACCACGGCACCGGTGGCGGCTGGCGCATCGAGGCGCCAAGGCTGTCCTGGGCGATTCTGGATGCGGTCGGCGACGCCGCCGAGCAGATGGGCATCCGACGGATCGCGGATTTCAACACCGGCGACAACGAAGGCGTCGGCTATTTTCATGTCAACCAGAAACGGGGACGGCGCTGGTCCTCGGCGCGGGGATTCTTGAAGCCGGCATTGTCGCGTCCCAACCTGCGGCTCGAGAAGAATGTGCTGGTCGACCGCCTGATCGTCGAGGACGGCCGCGCCAAAGGCGTGCGATTCATCCGGGACGGCGAGGTCGTCGAGGCCCGCGCCAAAGGCGAAGTGATCCTGTGCGCCGGCTCGATCGGATCGGTCCAGGTGCTGCATCGCTCCGGCATTGGGCCCGCGGAATGGCTGGCGCCGCTCGGCATCGCACCCTTGATCGACCGGCCCGGCGTCGGGCGCAACCTGCAGGACCATCTGCAGCAGCGCGCGATCTACAAGGTCGAGGGCGTGCGCACCCTGAACGAGACCTACTATTCGCTTCCCCGCCGCGCTTTGATGGGCCTCGACTATGCCTTCCGCCGTCGCGGGCCGCTGACCATGGCGCCCTCGCAGCTCGGGATCTTCACCCGCTCCGATTCCCATCGCGGCCGCGCCAACATCCAGTTCCATGTGCAGCCGCTGTCGCTCGACAAGTTCGGCGATCCGCTGCATCGCTTCCCGGCTATTACCGTCAGCGCCTGCAATTTGCAGCCGACCTCGCGCGGCACCGTGCGCATCCGCTCGGCCGGGCCAGCCGAAGCGCCCGCGATCGCGCCGAATTACCTTGCTACCGGCGAGGACCGCCAGGTCGCCGCCGACGCCATCCGCACCACGCGGCGGCTGATGCAGCAGAGGGCGCTTGCGCCCTATCACCCCGACGAATTCCTGCCGGGCCCATCGGTCGGCGACGACGATGCGTCGCTGGCGAAAGCCGCCGGCGATATCGGCACCACGATCTTTCACCCCGTCGGCACCGCGAAAATGGGTACCGCCAGCGATTCCCTCGCCGTGGTCGACGAACGCCTGCGGTTTTTCGGGCTCACCGGCCTGCGCGTCGCCGATGCGTCGGTGATGCCGATGATCACCTCGGGCAATACCAATACCCCGACCGCGATGATCGCCGAAAAGGCCGCGGCGATGATTCTGAAGGATTCGCGATAGGTTAGCCATGTAGCGCTCCTGCTCGCACGATTTCACGTAATCGTCATCGCCCGAGCCCGCCGAACCCTCCTGGCCGGGAATAAACCGGCCCGCTCCCCGATCTCGTCCCCGGAACCCAATCATGGGTCTCATGGAGAAGAGGCGATGAGCAATCACGACCATAACGACGACGGAAGCGGCGTCAGCCGCCGCCGCGTGCTGGAATGCATGACCTGGGCCGGCACCGGCGTGCTCTGGACCATTTCGGGCGGCGTGCCCCGTTCGCTGGGCCTGGTCGGTTCGGCGCAGGCGGCCGAGCCCGCCGGGCTGAGCTTCCTGCAGATCAGCGACAGCCATGTCGGCTTCGACAAGCCGGCCAATCCGAACGCATTGGGCACGCTGGAAGAGGCCATCGCCAAGGTCAAGGCGATGCCGATCAAGCCGGCCTTCATGATCCACACCGGCGACATCAGCCATCTGTCGAAGGCCACCGAATTCGACGATGCCGAGCGCATCATCTCGCAGGCCAAACTCGACGTGCATTACGTACCCGGCGAGCACGACTTCCTCGACGAGGAGATCAAGTTCTACAAGGACCGCTACGGCAAGGGCACCAAGGGCGCCGGGTGGTACTCCTTCGACGCCAACGGCGTGCATTTCATCGGCCTCGTCAACGTGGTGAACCTCAAGGCCGGCGGGCTCGGCAATCTCGGCGCCGAGCAGCTCGAATGGCTCGAGGACGACCTCAAGGGCAAATCGAAATCCACCCCGATCGTGGTGTTCGCCCACATTCCGCTGTGGACGGTCTATCCGGAATGGGGCTGGGGCACCCAGGACGGCGCCCAGGCGCTGACATACCTCAAAAAGTTCGGCTCGGTGACGGTGCTCAACGGCCACATCCACCAGGTGATGCAGAAGGTGGAGGGCAATGTCACGTTCCACACCGCCCGCTCCACCGCGTTCCCACAGCCGGCGCCGGGCGCGGCGCCCTCGCCCGGCCCGATGAAGGTCGAAGACGATAAGCTGCGCACCATGCTCGGCACTGCCAGCATCACGTTCAAGCAGAACGAGAAGCAGCTCGCCATCATCGACACGCCGCTGAAGAGCTAAAAGGACAAGACCATGTGGCGAAGTGCAATCAGCGCGGCGCTCATTGGCGCCGCGGTCGGCTCGGTGTTGGCTGGCGGCGTGCTGTTCGCCGGGGCGCAAACCGCGGCGGCGGCGGTCGTCGGCATCGACAACTTCACCTTCAATCCGGCGACGGTGACGGTGAAGGCCGGCACCACGGTGACCTGGACCAACAAGGACGACATCCCGCATGGGATCGCCGTCACCAACAACGCCTTCCCTCGATCCAAGGCGCTCGATACCGACGACAGCTTTTCGTT
>NZ_DATHOP010000219.1:0-20319 GCF_035484855.1 Bradyrhizobium sp. | reverse complement strand
TCGCAATATCGCGAGCATTTGATCGTCTGGGGGTTTGGATTGGTGCGCCGTCAGGGCCCAGCCAACCTGCCGCAAAAAGAAGGATATGAGGACCATGGGAAAGGTCATTGGGATCGATCTCGGCACCACGAATTCGTGCGTCGCCGTAATGGATGGCAAGACAGCAAAAGTCATCGAAAACGCGGAGGGCATGCGGACGACGCCGTCGATCGTCGCCTTCAGCGATGATGGCGAACGCCTGGTCGGTCAGCCGGCCAAGCGCCAGGCGGTGACCAATCCCGAACGCACCTTCTTCGCGGTCAAGCGCCTGGTCGGCCGCCGCTACGACGACCCGATGGTCGAGAAGGACAAGAAGCTCGTCCCCTACAAGATCATCAAGGCCTCCAATGGCGACGCCTGGGTCGAGGCCGACGGCAAGTCCTACTCGCCCTCCCAGATCTCCGCCTTCATCCTGCAGAAGATGAAAGAGACCGCGGAGGCCCATCTCGGCCAGAAGGTCGATCAGGCCGTCATCACGGTTCCCGCCTATTTCAACGACGCCCAGCGCCAGGCCACCAAGGACGCCGGCAAGATCGCCGGCCTTGAAGTGCTGCGCATCATCAACGAGCCGACCGCGGCAGCGCTCGCCTACGGTCTGGACAAGACCAAGTCCGGCACCATCGCGGTGTACGACCTCGGCGGCGGCACCTTCGATATTTCAATTCTGGAAATCGGCGACGGCGTGTTCGAGGTGAAGTCGACCAATGGCGACACCTTCCTGGGCGGCGAAGACTTCGACATGCGGCTGGTCAGCTATCTGGCCGACGAGTTCCAGAAGGAGCAGGGCATCAACCTGCGCAACGACAAGCTGGCCCTGCAGCGCCTGAAAGAGGCCGCCGAAAAGGCCAAGATCGAGTTGTCCTCCACCACGCAGACCGAAATCAATCTGCCGTTCATCACCGCAGATCAGACCGGACCGAAGCATCTGACGATGAAGCTGACGCGCGCCAAGTTCGAGGCGCTGGTCGACGATCTGATCCAGAAGACCATCGAGCCCTGCCGCAAGGCGCTGAAGGATGCAGGCCTGACCGCTGGCGAGATCGGCGAAGTGGTGCTGGTCGGCGGCATGACCCGCATGCCGAAGGTCCAGGAAGTGGTGAAGCAGTTGTTCGGCAAGGAGCCGCACAAGGGCGTCAATCCGGACGAAGTCGTCGCCATCGGTGCGGCGATCCAGGCCGGCGTGCTGCAGGGCGATGTCAAGGACGTGCTGCTGCTCGACGTCACGCCGCTTTCGCTCGGCATCGAGACGCTGGGCGGCGTGTTCACCCGCATCATCGACCGCAACACCACGATCCCGACCAAGAAGAGCCAGGTGTTCTCGACCGCCGAGGACAACCAGAACGCCGTCACCATCCGCGTGTTCCAGGGCGAGCGCGAAATGGCGGCCGACAACAAGGTGCTCGGCCAGTTCGACCTGATGGGCATTCCCCCCGCCCCGCGCGGCATGCCGCAGATCGAGGTCACCTTCGACATCGACGCCAACGGCATCGTCAACGTCTCGGCCAAGGACAAGGCCACCGGCAAGGAGCAGCAGATCCGCATCCAGGCCTCCGGCGGCCTGTCGGAAGCCGACATCCAGAAGATGGTCAAGGACGCCGAGGCCAACGCCGCGGAGGACAAGAAGCGCCGCGAGGCGGTCGACGCCAAGAACCATGCCGACGGGCTGGTGCATACCACCGAGAAGGCGCTGGCCGAGCACGGCTCGAAGATCGCCGAGACCGAGCGCCGCGCCATCGAGGACGCCGTCAGCGACCTCAAGGAAGCGCTGAAGGGCGACGATGCCGAGGCGATCAAGGCCAAGACCAACACGCTGGCGCAGGCTTCCATGAAGCTCGGCGAGGCGATGTACAAGCAGGCGGCCGAGAGCGACGCGGCCAAGGATGCCGCCAAGGATGACGTGGTCGACGCGGAATTCACCGAGGTCGACGACGACAAGAACAACAAGAAATCTGCTTAAACGGCGGGTATCGTGACCCTCATTCTGAAGAGCACGCCGGGTTGCGTCTCCAAGAATGGGGGTCATTTTTCTTTAAGCCGAAGGCTGCATTCTTAAGGGGCGGTCCTTCGGCGTAAGGACGAAGATCGGGCGGATTTGACTTATGTCCACCACCAAGCGCTGCTACTACGAAACGCTTGAAGTCGAGCGGAACGCGGATGAAGGTAAACTCAAGGCGGCCTTCCGCAAGCTCGCCATGAAATGGCACCCGGACAAGAATCCGGGCGATGCGACCTCCGAGATACGCTTCAAGGAAATCAACGAAGCCTACGAAGTCCTGAAGGACGGCGACAAGCGCGCCGCCTATGACCGCTTCGGCCACGCCGCCTTCGAGCAGGGCATGGGTGGTGCCGGCGGTCCCGGCTTCGGCGCCGGCTTTGCCTCGTCCTTCTCCGATATTTTCGAAGACCTGTTCGGCATGGCCGGCCAGCGCGGCCGCGGCGGGCGCGAGCGTGGCCAGGACCTGCGCTACAACATGGAAATCACGCTGGAGGAAGCCTTCCAGGGCAAGACCGCCCAGATCGAGATTCCGGTGTCGGTGACCTGCGAATCCTGTTCGGGCACCGGCGCCAAGGCCGGCACCAAACCGAAAACCTGCTCGACCTGCGGCGGCGCCGGACGGGTGCGGCAGGCGCAGGGCTTCTTCACCCTCGAGCGCACCTGCCCGGGCTGCCAGGGCCGCGGCCAGATGATCGAGGACCCCTGCCCGTCCTGTGTCGGCTCCGGACGGGTGACGCGCGAGCGCACGCTATCGGTCAACATCCCGCAAGGCGTCGAAGACGGCACGCGCATCCGGCTCGCCGGCGAGGGCGAGGCCGGCGTCCGCGGCGGACCATCGGGCGATCTCTATATTTTCCTGTCGCTGGCCGCTCACGAATTCTTCCAGCGCGATGGCGCCGATCTGCACTGCCGGGTTCCGATCTCGATGGTGACGGCGGCGCTCGGTGGCGAATTCGAGGTGCCGACCATCGAAAAGGGCAAGACCAAGGTGAAAATCCCTTCCGGCACCCAGTCCGGCCGGCGCTTTCGCATCGCGTCAAAGGGCATGCCGGTGCTCCGGTCGCGGCAGACCGGCGACATGTACGTCCAGGTCGTGGTCGAAACGCCCCAGAATCTCACCAAGCGACAGCAGGAATTGCTGGCCGAGTTCGAGAAACTGTCGTCCGGCGCAACCCAGCCCGAAGCGGCGGGTTTCTTCACCAAGGTCAAGGACTTCTTCGGTAACCGCGCCAGCTGAGAGGCCGCGCCGGAGTGCGCCCGGCTTGACCGTATCGCCTGCGACCTATACGTCTTTACGACTATATGACTGATTTCTGACAGTCCCCCGCTGATTGCGGTCCCGCCTGGTAGTGACAATGCCTTTGCAATCGTCCGTGCGTGCGTTGAAAAAGCCTCTCCGTCTCGACGATGAGGTTCGTTTTCTCCGTTCGTGGATCGAGAAGCCGCTGCATATGGGCGCGGTGATGCCCTCGGGGCGGCTGTTGGCCCGCACCATGGCGCAGTATGTCGACATCAAGTCCACCGGGCCCGTCGTCGAACTCGGCCCCGGCACCGGCGCGATCACCTCGGCGTTGCTCGATCGCGGCATCGATCAGAAGCGGCTGGTGCTGGTGGAATACAATCCCTCCTTCTGCGCGCTGTTGCGCGACCGCTATCCGCACGCCCGGGTGGTGCAGGGCGATGCCTATTCGCTGCGCGATTCGCTGCGCAACGTGCTGAGCGGCCCGGCGTCCGCCGTGGTCTCCGGCCTGCCGCTGGTGACCAAACCGATGCTGACGCGGCTGAAGCTGATCCGCGAGGCCTTCTCGGCGCTGGCGCCCGGCGCCCCGTTCGTGCAGTTCACCTATTCGGTGGCGCCGCCGATCCCGAAATCGCTGCCCGGCGTGTCCACAGAAGCTTCCGAGCGGATCTGGATGAACCTTCCGCCGGCCCGTGTCTGGGTGTATCGCAAAGATTAACCCGCCCGGCGCATTCGCCGGGTGTTCCAGCCCCGAATGCGTCTGATGTCCGCGCTGAAAATCCTGGTGATCCCCGGTTCGCTGCGCACCGGCTCGCTCAATGCGAGGCTGGCCGCCACCGCCGCGTACGAATTCGCGCTGCTGGGTGCCGACGTCACCCGCATCTCGCTCGCCGACTTTCCGCTGCCGATCTATGACGGCGACCTGCAGAACAAATCCGGCGTGCCGAAACACGCCGTCAATCTCAAGCGCATGATCGGAACCCACCATGGCGTCTTGATCGTGACGCCGGAATACAATTCCTCGGTGCCGCCTCTGGTCAAGAATGCCATCGACTGGGTGAGTCGGGTACAAGATGCGCACGAAACCCGCGGCCAGGTATTTCGCGAACGCCCGTTTGCGATTGCCGCGGCCTCCGAAGGCCGGCTCGGCGGCACCCGCGCGCTGGCGGCATTGCGGCTGATCCTCTCCGCCTGCCGCGCCACCGTCATTCCCAACCAGTTCGCGCTGTCATTCGCCGACGCCGCCTATGATGATATGGACCGGCTGAAACATCCGGCCGATATCGAGGCGATGGGAGCACTGGCGAAGCAATTGATCGACGTTTCGCAACGCATGATGTGAGGTGACATGCAGCCTTCCAAAATCGCTCCCAAAGACCGGCTGATCGTGGCGCTCGACCTTTCGAGCGCGGAGGCCGCGGAAGCGATGGTCGCGCGGCTGGGCGATGCCGTGACGTTCTACAAGATCGGCTACCAGCTCGGTTATGCCGGCGGTCTGCCGCTGGTGCGAAAGCTCACTGATGCCGGCAAGAAGGTGTTCCTCGATCTGAAGCTGCATGACATCGGCAATACCGTGGCGCGCGGGGTCGAGAGCGTGGCCAGGCTGGGCGCAACCTTCCTCACCGTGCACGCCTATCCGCAGACCATGAAGGCCGCGGCAGAGGCGCGCGCCGGATCGAGCCTGAAACTGCTCGCCGTCACCGTTCTGACCTCCTATGACGACGGCGACCTCCATGCGGCCGGCTACCGGCTCGGCGTCGCCGATCTGGTCGAGGCCAGAGCCCAGCAGGCGCAGGTGCTCGGCGTCGATGGTCTGGTCTGCTCGCCCGAGGAGGCGGCTTCGCTGCACAAGATCGTCGGGCATCAGATGGTGCTGGTGACGCCGGGCATCCGCCCGGCGGGCTCGGCCACCGGCGACCAGAAGCGCATCATGACGCCGTCGCGCGCGATTTCAGCCGGTGCGGATTATCTCGTGGTCGGGCGCCCCGTGCTGGAAGCTGCCGATCCCAGGGCGGCCGCGGACGCCATCCAGGCGGAGATCAAGCAGGCGCTGGGTTGAAGAGAAAAACGGGAGAGACGCAAATGGCAAAGGCCTACTGGATCGCACGCATCGACGTTCACAACATGGATGGCTACAAGGAATATGTCGCGCAGAACGGCGCGGTGTTTCATAAATTCGGCGCCAAATTCCTGGTGCGCGGCGGCAAGCACGAGGCCAAGGAGGGTTCGTCGCGGTCGCGCAACGTGGTGCTGGAATTCAAGGATTATGAAACGGCGCTCGCCTGCTACAATTCTCCGGAATATGCCCGGCTGGTCGCGATCCGCTCGCCCCATGCCGAGAGCGATCTGGTGATCATCGAGGGTTATGACGGGGTGCAGCCTTAGGAGTACGGCGAACAGCATCAATCTGTCCCTCATGGCCGGGCTTGTCCCGGCCATCCACGTCTTACTTTCCCCGATGTTTGCCAAGACGTGGATGCCCGGGACGAGCCCGGGCATGACGGGCGGAGAGAGGCGGGGCGTTGCCGGAACTGCCTGCCGCAGCTATACCGCCAGGGCGAGGTACCAAACCATGTCCGAGATGCGATTGATCGTTGCGGGGGCCGGCGGCCGGATGGGACGCGCGCTGACGCGCGTCATCTCGGAAACGCCGGGCGCGGTGCTGGCCGGCGCGCTGGAAGCGCCCGGTTCCGAACTTTTGGGCAAAGACGCCGGCGTGCTCGCAGGTCTGCCGGAGAACGGGATAAAGCTGTCGGCCGATCTCTGGTCGATGACCGCGAACGCCGACGGCATTCTGGATTTCACCGTGCCGGCCGCGACCATTGCCAATGTCGCGATCGCCGCCGAGCGCGGGCTGGTCCACATCATCGGCACCACCGGGCTGTCGTCGTCGGACGAGGCCGTGATCCGGAGCGTCACCTCGCGCGCCACCGTGGTCAAATCGGGCAATATGAGCCTCGGCGTCAATTTGCTGGCGGCGCTGGTCAAGCGCGTGGCGCAGGCGCTGGACGAGAGTTTCGATATCGAGATCGTGGAAATCCATCACCGCGGCAAGATCGACGCGCCGTCGGGCACCGCCCTGATGCTGGGCCAGGCCGCCGCCGCCGGCCGCGGCATTTCCCTCGAAGAACGTTCGGCGCGCGGCCGCGACGGCGTCACCGGCGCGCGCAAATCGGGCGACATCGGCTTTGCGTCGCTGCGCGGCGGCACCGCCACCGGCGACCACAGCGTGATCTTCGCCGGTGCGATGGAGCGCATCGAGCTCACCCACCGCGCCGAGGACCGCACCATGTTCGCGCAAGGCGCGATCAAGGCGGCGCTTTGGGCGCGCGACAAGAAGCCCGGATTTTATTCGATGGCCGACGTGCTCGGGCTGAGTGACTTCTAGAACATGATCCGGAAAAGTGGGAACCGGTTTTCCGAACAGGTCATGTTCAAAAAAGAGGCAACGGAAACAAGAAAATGAGCGACCGCCTTCTCGTGCTCGTGCGCCACGGCCAGAGCGAATGGAATTTGAAAAATCTCTTCACGGGATGGAAGGATCCCGATCTCACCGAGGTCGGGATTGCCGAGGCCAAGGATGCCGGCCGCAAGTTGAAGGCGCAGGGTTTTGAGTTCGACATCGCCTTCACCTCGGTGCTCAAGCGCGCGCAGCACACGCTCGACCTGACGCTCGCCGAGCTCGGGCAGACCGGCATTCCGATCAGGCGCGACCTCGCGCTCAACGAACGCGATTACGGCGATCTCTCGGGCCTGAACAAGGACGACGCCCGCAAGAAGTGGGGCGAGGAGCAGGTCCATATCTGGCGGCGTTCCTACGACGTGCCGCCGCCCGGCGGCGAAAGCCTGAAGGATACGCTGGCGCGGACGCTGCCCTATTACGTGCAGGAGATTCAGCCCTGCGTGCTGCGCGGCGAGCGCACGCTGGTCGCCGCCCACGGCAATTCGCTGCGCGCGCTGATCATGGTGCTGGAAAAACTGTCGCCGAAGCAAATTCTGGCGCGCGAACTCGCCACCGGCGTGCCGATCATCTATCGGCTGAATGCGGATTCCACGGTGGCTTCCAAGCTCGATCTGGCGGCGTGATTCGTAGGGTGGGCAAAGGCGCACTTGCGCCGTGCCCACCATCCCTCGAACAACAAAGCGCTTGCGGTGGGCACGGCGCGAAGAGCGCCTTTGCCCACCCTACGAACTTCTGTCGTCATTCCGGGGCGATGCGAAGCATCGAACCCGGAATCTCGAGATTCCGGGTCTGGTCCTTCGGACCATCCCGGAATGACGATGGATGGTTTTTCTAATGCATCCCGACCTGCCCGGCTTCCCAGCCGAGCATCGCCTGCTTGCGGGTGATGCCCCAGTGGTAGCCGGTCAGCGCGCCGCTCTTGCCGAGTGCACGATGGCAGGGCACCACGAAGGAGACCGGGTTTCTGCCGACCGCCGCACCCACCGCGCGCGAGGCTTTCGGGCTTTTGATCTTGCTTGCGATGTCGGAATAAGACACCGCGCGGCCCATCGGGATCTTCAGCAGCGTCTCCCACACCCGCACCTCGAAATCGGTGCCGATCAGGACCACGCGCAGCGGCTGGTCCGGGCGCCACATCTCCTTGTCGAAGATGCGCTGCGCCAGCGCCGCGGTGCCGTCGCGATCCTCGACATAAGCAGCGCGCGGCCAGCGCCGCTGCATGTCGGCGAGCGCGGCCTGCTCGCCGCCGGGATCGGCAAACGCCAGCCCGGCGAGCCCGCGGCCGCTGGCGATCACGATGGCCGTGCCGAAGGGCGAGGGATGGAAGCCGTAAGCCATGGTCATGCCGGCGCCGCCGTTCTTCCATTCGCCCGGCGACATCGCCTCATGGGTGACGAACAGATCGTGCAGCCGTCCTGGGCCCGACAGCCCGGAGTCGAGCGCTGCGTCGAGCACGCTGGCGGAATCGCGCAATAGGCCCTTGGCGTGGTCGAGCGTCAGCGCCTGCATGAAGGCTTTTGGCGTCAGTCCCGCCCAGCGGCGGAACAGGTGGTGCAGCTCATCCGGCGTCACCGAGGCCGCTTCCGCCATCGCCTCGATGGTCGGCTGCGCGCGCCAGTGCTCGGAGATGAAGGCAATCGCCCGGCGCACCGAATCATAGTCGCGGAGCGCGGCGTTCTGGGGTCCCGGTTTTGAGAGGCGGTGCTCATTCATGGCGAGGTTCATCATGGGTCTGATGTAGGACGAAGCCAGTATCCAAACCACCCGATTTCCGATCAGATTTCATCAGACCGGATTATAGCTCGGGCCGCGCCGGGCGGCCTGGAGTGCAGCCGTCAAGGCCTTGGCAAAGCTCGCTTTTTCGTCAGCGCCCAGAAAACCTGCAATGGCGACGCGGCGGCCTTTGGAGCGCAGATAGAGTTTCTCGACGCCAAATTCGGCATGGGTCTCCTGATCGAGCTGCACCCACAGCGGATTGAATTTGAATTCGACTATATGGCCGCGATGGTTGACTCGGCGCAGCCGCAGTTCCGACGGCGTGATCCGGATTTCCTCGCGCGCCCTGGCGCGGCGGAAATTGATCCGGAAGGCCCAATAGATCGCGAGCACGTCGAGGCCGAAAAAGCCGAACACCGGCCAGGCGCCCATCAATAGAAACGCAATCCCGGTAGCAAAGCTGACCACGCTGAGGAACGCCATCACAAGCAGGAAGCCGGTGCGGTTCAGCGAACGGTGCGGCGTCAGGAGCGCCGAGAAAATCTCCGGCTGGGCGTCCGGATCAAAATCGTTGCCTGCGGTCATGGCGTGTCAGTATACCCGCATCATGGCGAAAATCACCCGCAAGTCCCAGTCGACCGGAAAACCCTCTGCCGCAAAACGCGCCAAAAAATCTCCCAAGCGCGCCGCGACCAAGCCGGCCAAAAAGCCAAAACCGTGGACGCCTGCCGAGGTCCGCGAGGCGTTCAGCCGATTCCGGAAAGCCAATCCGGAACCGAAGGGCGAACTGGAACATCTCAACCCCTATACGCTGCTGGTCGCGGTGGTGCTGTCGGCGCAGGCGACCGATGCCGGCGTCAACAAGGCGACGCGCGCGCTGTTTGCGGTGGCCGATACGCCGCAAAAGATGCTCGCGCTCGGCGAGGACAAGGTGCGCGACTACATCAGGACCATCGGGCTGTACCGCAACAAGGCGAAGAACGTGATCGCGCTGTCGAAAAAGCTGATCGCCGATTTCGGCGGCCAGGTGCCGAAGACGCGCACCGAGATCGAATCGCTGCCGGGCGCCGGGCGCAAGACCGCCAATGTCGTGCTCAACATGGCCTTCGGCGAACGCACCATGGCGGTCGACACCCATGTGTTCCGCGTCGCCAACCGCACCGGGCTCGCGCCCGGCAAGACGCCGCTGGAAGTGGAACTTGGACTGGAGCGCGTGATCCCCCCGGAGTTCATGCTGCATGCGCATCACTGGCTGATCCTGCACGGCCGCTACACCTGTCTGGCGCGAAAACCGCGCTGCGAGGTATGCCTGATCAACGATCTCTGCCGCTGGCCGGAAAAGACGGTTTAGTTTTTGGGCGTGCGCCCACCAGCCGATAGGAGGCCACGCATTTGCACCTAACGTCTCGGACGCCGCGAGCTTGTCTGCGATCAAAGCCGGACATAGGGTTGCGCGCCAAGGTCCGGAACAAGGACCGAAAAAATTTGCCGGGAGGAATGCCGTGCGATACCCGTCTGCGCTTGTCTCGTCTCTCGTCATCTTTTTCCTCGCGGCGCCCGCCGCGCTTGCACAGGTCTCCGACGATGTCGTCCGAATCGGCGTCCTCAACGACCAATCCAGTCTGTATGCCGATGCCGGAGGTCCGGGTTCGGTGGTCGCAGCCAGGATGGCGGTCGAGGATGCCGGCGGCAGCGTGTTGGGCAAGCCCGTCGAGATCGTGTTCGCCGACCACCAGAACAAGGCCGACATCGGGGCCACCATCGCGCGCCAATGGTTCGAGGTCGGCAAGGTGGACATGGCGATCGGATTCGACAATTCCGCGGTGGCGCTCGCGGTCGAGCAGCTGGCCGCGGAGAAAAACCGGATCGCGATTGCGGGGGCGGTCGGCAGTACCGCGTTTACCGGCAAGGCATGCACGCCGACCGAAGCGTCCTGGATTTACGACAGCTACGCGCTGACCACGAGCTTGGCCAAATCCATCGTGGCGGAAGGACGCGACACCTGGTTCTTCATCACGGTCGACTATGCCTTCGGCCATTCGCTGGAAGCCGACGCGACCGCGGCCGTTCAGGCCGCCGGCGGCAAGGTGCTCGGCAGCGTGCGCCATCCGCTGAACACGTCCGATTTCAGCTCCTATTTGCTGCAGGCGCAGGCATCGGGTGCCAAGGTGGTGGCCTTCGCCAATGGCGGCGGCGACATGGTCAACGCCACCAAGCAGGCGAACGAGTTCGGGCTGACGAAAACCCAGACCATGGTTTCGCTGCTGGTGACCATTGCCGATGTCCACAGCATGGAGCTTAAGGCAGCCCAGGGACTGAAATTCGTCACCGCGTTCTACTGGGATCGCAACGAGGAAACCCGCGCCTGGTCAAAACGCTTCTTCGAGCGCCAGGGCCGGATGCCGACGATGGGGCAGGCCGCCGTCTATTCGGCCGTCCGCCATTACCTTCTTGCCATTGCCGCGGCCGGCACCGACGAGGCCAAGGCGGTGATGGCCAAGATGCGCGAGATACCGGTGAACGATTTCTACGCCCGCAACGGCCACCTCCGCGAAGACGGCAGGATGGTCCACGACATGTATTTTGCGGAAGTGAAGAAACCGTCCGAATCCAGCAAGCCGTGGGATTACGACAAGATCCTGGGCGTGATCCCCGGCGATCAGGCGTTCCGTCCGCTCGCGGAGAGCGGTTGCCCGCTGGTCGCGCACTGAGTGCGATATCAAGACGCGCTAAGATGCGCTGTAAGTCTGCATCGTCGATGATCTCCGCCGCTGGCCGGAAAAGACGGTATGAGTGACGTCACGGCTTACTCCGCCGTCATCCTGAGGTGCGAGCGCAGCGAGCCTCGAAGGATGTGTTGTGGCCCATCCTTCGAGGCCCGCGCGTTGCGCGGGCACCTCAGGATGACGGTGCCGTTGCTGCCTGCGGTGTCGTTGCTGCCTAAGCCACCGGCACGCTCGTCTTCCGCCGCGGCTCGATCAGTTCCGGCCGTGACCCGGAGAGCCGCTTGTGCATGTGAACCATGAAGGCCATGCCGAACAGCGGCGTTGCCAGGTTGAGAAGCGGGATCGACACGAAGGCTGCGATGATCAGCCCGGCGGTGAAGATCACCGCCGCATTTTCCTTGCGCATCGCCTTGGCTTCCGCCGGCGGGCGGAAGCGCATCGCGGCGAGCTCGAAATATTCACGTCCCAATAGCCACGCGGTGGCAATGAAGAAGCCGAGGAAGCCGATGCCGGCGAACAACACGAAGGGCAGCGCGATCAGATAGACCAGGATCGTCAGAGCTGCGGTCTTTATGCCCTCGGTCATTGCGATGCCGAACGGCAGCGCGGTGCCCGGGCGCTCGGCCGGATAATATTCTGTTTCGACATGGTCTGCGACCTCGTCGACGAACAGGCTCGCCACCAGCGAGGTGATCGCGGGCATCAGGAACACCGCGCCGAAGACCACGCCGAGGCCGGCGGCGATCGACACGATCCAGGCCAGCACATTGAGCGGCGTCTGAAAACCCGGACCCAGCATCGCCGCGAGCCAGCCTTCGCCCGAGGTTGCGAGCCAGCTCAACAGCCGTTGCAGGCCGATCGCCAGCACCGTGATCAACACCAGCGCCAGCCCGATCGAGCGCCACAGGATGGAACGCATCGGCGGCGACAGGATTTGCGAAAGCGCCTTGACGGCGGCGTCCAGCATGATGGTCCTATCCTCTGAGAAACCCTCGCGAGAGGTAGCCATGCGCACCCGCTTCGGCTCGCTACCTTCGGGCTCACGCTCGTCGTGAATCTGACGGCAGCAATCATAGCAGGATACCTTCTGGCAGCCGTGTTCGCAATATTCGACCGTGCGAGCCCGAAGGAGGATGACTGATCATCCGGGAATGACGAACGGCCTGAAATAAGGTTCCTCATTCGCGAAGCTAAGCGACGACTCGATGGCTTCTTCCCAAAGATCGTCGGTCGCAACGCCATTGGCTTCCAGTCTTTGCACAAGCGCGCTCACGGCAGCGGCCGATGCATCCGCAAGTCTGTCAATTCCGGAAGCTCGGCTGCCCATCGTATTCATGAACGGCCGCAGCGCCTCGACCGCTTCAGCGGGCGAGAGGCTGCGAGCCCCATGAAGGATATGAAGAACACCGTTGACCAGTTGCGGCAACTGCGCGTCACCGTCTGGCCGTGCATTGGCACGCAAGGCTTCTCCAATCGCTTCATGAGCCTGATTGATAGCCGCCGCTCGACTCACCGCTTCGCCGCTGATTCTGACCCTATCTTCGTTGCCGATCAAAATCCGCCAATGCCATGAAGAACCTCCGGCTGACTCGATTGCAGTGTACTCGACGCCACAATAATTCATGACTACTGTCTCCTTCGCCTGTGACTTTGCAATGTCGCTCGTGAAAACGGGCTCTACTCGCGTTCTTTGATTTGAGGCTTGTCGCGAAGGACTGCGTCCAGCAGTGAACGGTGAACTTCAATTTTCCCGTTGTAGCTGATCAGGCCTTTTTTGCGGAAGTTGTTCATAAAGAAACTTACCCGAGATCGAGTCGTACCGATCATTTCGGCCAATGTTGCCTGACTGAGGGTGACCGGTACAGGGTGAGGGCTGCCCTCTTTTCCGAACTCCGCAAGAAGCAAGAGAAGGCGAGCGAGCCGTCTTTCGCTCGAATTGAAAAGTTGGTCGATCAAATCGTCTTCGATACGACTATTGCGGGACAATAGAAATGCCACAAAGAACGCGGAAAAGGTTGGTTCCGCATCGAGTGTCGCAATCATGGTAGCTTTTGATATCGATGTGAGTAGACATTCCTCCATCGCATGAGCTGTCGCAGTTCGCAGCTCTGCTCCGTCAAGACATACTTCACCAAAAAACTGCCCTGGCGTTAGAATCCCGATGACTGCTTCTTTGCCGTGATCGGACAATACCGTGACCTTGACTCGTCCTTTCTGGATGTAAAAGACGGTCCGAGCGGTCTCCCCCTGGGAGAAAATTGTCTCGTTTTTCTGATAATTCCTTGTCACTCTTCCTGTGCCTGCTTGGCCCAGAAACACCATGGGATTAAATGACGAACTCGATGGTTGATTGTGAGGCGAAGTCACGGTGTCGGTCCCTGATTAGGCGGGAGCACAACACTCTCAGTCACCGGTAAAAGCTGAGGACGGCGCGATGATATGCCTTAACAGACAAGCAGGTGATAAGTTCCACTGCTGCCGGTTGAAGAGAGCTGGCGCCCAAAAAAGCAACTGGTCCAGCTGTCAAATCAGGGCCGGCTCGCGTAATAGCGTGCAGCCTCGTCGATCTCGCTGCCCGTCATCTGCCGCGCGATGTTTCGCATCTGCTCGCTGATATCGTTGCGCCGCGTGCCGGTCGCGAAGGCCTGGAGCTGCGCCTTGATATAGACGGCGGACTGCCCGTCGAGCCAGGGCGCGCCGAGCTTGGCGTCGTTGATCCCGTGGCAGGAAGAGCAGGCCGGAACGTTACGCATCGGCGCGCCGGGGGCAACGATCTGCGGAGCGATCGCGACCGGGTCGGGATGGGATCCGGGCTGACGCGGCAGATAGGAATAATAGGCGGCGAGATCGAGCATGTCCTGTTCGCCGAGTTTGACCGCGAACGGCCCCATGATGACGTTCGTCCTTGCCCCAGCCTTGAAATCCCGCAGCTGCTTATAGATAGCCGCGGCCGGTTGGCCTTCAAGATTTGGCGTATCGACTTGGCCTTGCCGGTTCGATCCATGGCAGATCGCGCATTGCATCGCGAGCGTGGCACCCCTGCCGACCGAACGCGCGTCGGGCGCGCCGAACATCTGCGAATTCATGACGACATTCGAGGTGACGACAGGCGGCTTCGGCGTCGGCGAGTCGGAGGTCACACGCGGAACGCCGGCTGCGCTGCAGATGGCGTCCCACAGGCCCGCGAACGGCGCATTTGTCGTGGCATACGGCAGGATGACAAACCCGGCGACGAGAGAAAGCACCACCATCGCACCGGCGATGCCAATGGCGGCGCCGAACCATGGGTTCTTGAAAGTGAAAAGCCGTTCCGTGCTCATCGGGTGGCTCCGACATAGACGGCAGGAACGGCGTTGCCACTCAGCGCCAGCAACTGTGCGATTGGATATCCGTAATTGACGACGGTCAGGCCGATCATCAGCGTCAGCCAAAGCGCAAAGCCATTGAGCGCAACGGGCACGCGTGCGGGCTGATGGACGGCGACGCTGAAACGATAAATGCCCGGATCTGATTGCGGTGCCCGATGGCCGCGAATGAGGACGGCAAAGAACAAGCCGGCCGAAATCAGCAACAGCAGCCCGCCGAACACCGAGATCGAAACCGAAAGCGCCTCCGGCGCGATGGCCGGATTGCCGTAGTCATAGGATGCCATGCGGCGCGGCATGCCGAGAATGCCGACATAGTGCCACGGAAACGTGGTCACGATCATGCCGACGAACCACAGCCACAACTGCGCCTTCATCAGGCCGATGCTGTTCAGCGCGCGTCCGGTCAAATGCGGCCAGAGGTCGTAGGCGATCGCGAAATACATGATGACGATCGCGCCGGCGAAGATCAGGTGGAAGTGCCCGGTGATCCATTGGGTGTTGTGGATGCTGGCGTCAAGCTGGTAGCTCATGTTGATCAGGCCGCCGGCGCCGCCGAATCCCAGCATCACGAACGAGAAGGTAACCGCCAGCATCATCGGGTTGCCCCACGGCAGCGCGGCGACCCAGCCAAACGGGCCCTTGCCGCCGCGCAGCCGGCCGGCGAGTTCGGCGGACGCGCAGATTGTGAAGATCGTCACCAGCGTGGGCAGCGCCACCAGCGCCGTGAAGACCGATTGAATGAACTTGAAGCCGGCGCCGACTTGTGGATCAGCAAACAGATGATGCACGCCGATCGGCATCGCCACCACGACGAACAGGATGAAGGCGATGCGGGCCATGGCGTCGCTATACAGGCGCCCGCCAATGGCGCGGGGAAAGATCGTGTAGTAGGCGATATAGGTCGGCATTAGCCAGAAATAGACGATGGCGTGCAGCGTCCAGGAGAAGAATACGCGCGACAGGCCGGCATCGATCGTGGCCTTAAGGCCGAGCGCCACGGGAAGGATCAGGACGATCACCTCGATCGCCGCGCCGACCGCGGTCCAGCCCCACAGATAAGCGCCGGCGACGTTGGCGAACATCGCGAGCGGGACCGGCTTGCCGGGATTGTCGCGTTTCCATGCCGCCATATTGATCGACATCAGCGCGACCCAGATCCAGGACCCGACAACCACTAGCACGACGCCGATGTAAAAGAACGGATTGGCGATCATCGGCGGATAGAAGGTGTAGAGGATCGAAGCGAGACCCAGCGACACCGGGATCATCGCGGTGACGGCGCCAATCGCGACCAGCGCGAGACCGGTCCAGGCCCAGCGTCTGCCGATCAGCGGTTTCTGCAAGGCGAATTCGGTGATGGCATAGCCGAATCCCATCGCGATCAGGGTGGGGAACACGTATCCCATCGCCGATCCGTGCGCCGTTACCGAGCGGTAATAGAGTTCGGAGTTGTTGATCCACGGGTTCAGCGGGCTGCGGGCGAACATCTGCCATTCGCCTAGCAGCAGTGCGAGGCCAAACACCGCGAAGGCCAGCCAGAAATGCGCGAGCACGAGCCGCTTGCTATTCAACACAGGTCAGCCTCCCCTTGTCGGCTGCCATCTTGAAGAACGTGGCCTTCTCGATCACCTTGACCTTGGCCCACATGCCTTCATGGCCCATGCCGCAGAACTCCTGACAGGGCATGGGATGTTCGCCCGGCGTGTCGAATTTTGCCGGCAGTACCGATATGTAGCCCGGCACCAGCATCGTATTGATATTGGTGTGATCGATCAGGAAGCCGTGGACGACGTCGGCGCTCGTGGCCCTGAAGCTGATGGGTGTGCCGGTGGGCACAAGAATGCATTGCGGCGTGAATGAAAACTGCTGGCCGACGGCACGGACCGTTACGGAGCCGTCGGCCTCGACGGCGCTGCCGAGATTGCTCTCGATGAATTCGCCAGAAATGTGCAAGGTCTGCGGATTGGCCGTTTCCACCCGGGCCTGCGGCATTGTCGCCCGATGGATACCGGCGAAGATCGCCATCCCGACCAGCAGGCCGACGATTCCGGCCGACATGATGGTCCATCGCCGTTCGGTGCGGGCCGCGACAAGGGCGCCTTCGTCGTGATCGGAGGCGGAGGTCATTGCACCGAACCCCGTGGCAGGAACACCATGAAATAGAAAGCAAACCAAAGGGCGACCACGATCGCGGTCGCAATGCCTGCGATCACGATGGCGCCTCTCGGACCCGACCGCACGATCTCGTCGATCCTGGCGTCCTCGGTTTCAGGTGACGATGGGGCATCCTCGGATATGATCATGATGTCCTCACTGCAGCGGTGCCGAGCGCAGCGCGTTGGCTTCGCGCGCGGAAACCGCGGCTCCATGGTTGCCCCAGGAAACACGGATATAGGTCACGACGGCTGCAACTTCGTCATCCGAGAGCGACTGGGCGAAAGGCGGCATGCCATGAGGCATCGGGTTGCCGGCCGTGCCCGGCGGATAACCGCCATTGAGGACCATCCGCACCGGATTGACCGCCGAGGACATCTGGATCGATTGATTGCCGGCGAGCGGCGGATAGTGCGGCAGTTTGCCGAACCCCTTTTCACCGTGACAGCTGGCGCATTTGTCGGCGTAGACGGTCTGACCCAGCCGCAGCAAGAGGCTGCTTTCCTCCGCGGATGTCGTGGCGCGCGGCGCGTCCGGCACCGAATGCTCGGCAAGACTCTTGAGATAGACGGCCATCGCGCGCGTGTCGGCTTCCGTCATGTATTGCAGGCTGTTGTAGGTGACATCGGCCATCGGACCGTAGACGGCGCCGCGGTTCGAAATTCCCGTCCGCAGCAGATTGGAAATGTCATCGATGCTCCAGTCACCGAGACCGCCTTCCTTGCTGGACGTCAGCGACGGCGCGTACCAGTTCTGCATTGGGATCAGCCCGCCCTCGAAGGCCGCCGATTCCGAACTGCCGCCGAGCGCGTTGATCGCGCTGTGGCACATCGCGCAGTGGCCGAGGCCCTGCACCAGATAGGCGCCGCGATTCCACTCGTCGGACCTGGTCGAATCCGGTCTGTATTCGCCTTCGGTGAAGAACAGCGTCCGCCAGCCGATGATGAGGGAGCGGTTGTTGTAGGGAAACTTCAACTCATGCGGCTTGTTCGGAAGTTTCACCGGCGGAACGGACTGCATGAACGCGAAGATCGCATCGCTGTCGGCGCGCGTGATCTTGGTGTAGGAGCCGAACGGCATCGCGGGATACAGCAGGCCGCCATCCGGAGAGCGCCCGGTGTGCATCATCGAATAGAACTGGTCGGCGGTCCATTTGCCGATGCCGGTGTCGGGATCGGGTGTCACATTCGAGGTGTAGAGCGTGCCGAACGGCGTCGGCATGGCGCGGCCGCCTGCGAACAGCTTGCCGCCCGGCGCCGTATGGCAGGCGACACAGTCGCCGGCTTGGGCGAGATATTCTCCGCGTGCGACGATGGCCGACTTGTCCACGGTCGCGGTTTGGCTCTGGGCCGATGCGGGAGGCGCGGCCAACATGAATAGCGCGAGCGATCCGACCGCAGCCGTATAAATGTGCTTCAGGAAGTGCGGCGTTGTCATGGCTCGCCCCTCAGTTCGGTTCGCTGCCGCACGACAGCGGCATCGGCAATGAGCCATGCGGCACCGGTGCGGGGTTTGCGGCCATCGGGCGCGACGAAAGCCACGCGGTCAGCGCCTTGACGTCATCCTCGGTCAGATGTCCGGCAACGATCTGCATGCAATCCGGAGCCGCCGCGGTACGTGTGCCGTAGCGCCATGCGCCGAGTTGCGCACTGATGTAGTTGGTGCGAAGTCCGAGCAATCCGGGGATCGCCGGCTCCATGCCGGTAAAGGACGGACCGTGGCAATTTGCGCAGGCGGGAATCTCATGGGCGGGATCGCCCTTCGTCGCCAGCATTTCGCCGCGGGCCAGGATGGCGCTGCTCACCGTCGGCGTCGCGGGTAACGGGAACGGGGGCTGCTCCGAAGCGAAATAGTCCGCCATCGCCTTGAGGTAGGGGTCGGGCAGGAATTCGAGAAGGTAATTCATTGGCGGGTATTTGCGCCGCCCGTCGCGAAACGCGATCAATTGATTGTAGAGGTAGCCCGCCGGCTTGCCGGCAAGTCTCGGGAAATAATCGTCGTTGGTACCCTGTCCCTTGTCGCCGTGGCAGGAGGCGCAGGCCAGCACGCGGGCGGCCATGGTGTCCGGTGCCCGCTCGGCCGATTGCGCGTGCGCGCTACCGTAAGAAACGGCGAACAGGATCGTGGAAAGCAGCGACAATTGAAAACGAGTCGTCACGGGTGTTATCTCCTGCTGGACGACTCATAGAGGCTAACGCGTAGCTCACATCCTGGCGGCAGATGTCACCTACACGGATGATGGTGAACGCTACCGCCGATGCCGGACTGAGGAGTGAGCAATATTGCTCACATTGCGCGCGTTGTTCGGACCGGAGCGTTGAGGACCTTATCACCGGCTTTGGCGTTGACATCAAGCAATCCGGCTTTGCCTGCGAATCCCCCACGCCTTGAAGCAGCTCAATCCCGTTCAGGAGATCGTAAAATGCGCGCGCATCAGATCATGACACGGCGGGTCATCACCGTCGCCAGCGGTGCCGCTGTCCTCGAAGCAGCCAACACCATGCTGCAGAATCACATCAGCGGACTTCCGGTCCTCGACGAAGCCGGAAAGCTGGTCGGCATTGTTTCGCAAGGCGATTTCATCCGGCGCGCGGAGATCGGAACCCAGCGAAAGCGCGGCCGCTGGCTGAAATTCCTGCTCGGCCCGGGCAAGGCAGCATCCGACTTCGTGCGCGAACGGGGCCGCAAGGTCGCCGAGATCATGACGGCGGATCCCTGCACCGTGACAGAGGATGCGACGCTCGAAGCCATTGTCGAACTGATGGAGCGCAACAACGTCAAACGGTTGCCGGTCGTGCGCGGAGACAGGCTGGTCGGCATCGTGACCCGCACCAATCTGCTTTCTGCCGTTGCCGGATTGGCTCGCGACGTCCCGGATCCGACGGCCGACGACGACCATATTCGCAGCCGTATCATCGCATCCATCGAGAAGGCCGACTGGGCGCCGTTCGGGCTCGGCGTCATTGTGCTCAACGGCGTCGTTCATCTCAGCGGCGTGATCACCAATGAAAACTCCAGGCAGGCCGCCATCGTCGCGGCGGAGAATGTTTCCGGGGTCAGTCAGGTTCACGATCACCTGTGCTGGGTCGAGCCGATGTCGGGAATGTACCTGAACTCCACGGAAGACGAGGATCTGCTGCCGGCGCATTGATTTTCTGCGCCTGTCCTCGAGGCGCACGAGGCGCAATAGTGCTGCCAATGTCGGCTTTGGTGCAGGAATGCCAATTGTTCGATCGACCTATCTGAAGTGGCAACGGCATCTTGTTCTCGGGGATGGCTGGCAGATATTTGCCCGGCCGATCAGACCGGATGATGAGGGTCTGATTCGCGGCCTTCTGGCGCATGTGAGCAAGGAAGATTTGCGGCTTCGCTTCTTTGATTCCATCAAGGAATTCTCGGATCAATTCATCGCTGGATTGACGCAAATCGATTATGCGCGCGCGATGGCGTTTGTCGCATTTGATGAAGCGAGCAACGATATCCTCGGCGTCGTCAGGGTCCATTTCGATAAAACCAAGGAGACCGGCGAATATGCCATCCTGCTGCGATCGGATCTCAAAGGCAGGGGCCTGGGCTGGGCCCTGATGCAACTGATCATCGAGTACGCGAAATCCCAA
>NZ_DATHOP010000218.1:0-17256 GCF_035484855.1 Bradyrhizobium sp. | reverse complement strand
CGCGAAGCCCGGCTTGTAGTCGTTGTTGGCGGGCGACGTCGGCACCGGGCCGGGCACCGGACAATAACTGGTGAGCGACCAGCATTGCCCCGACGAGGTAGAAGCCACGTCAAACAGTGCCTGATGCGACAGGCCGAGCTTTTCGGCCAGCGCAAAGGCTTCGGATACCGCAATCATGGAAACGCCGAGGATCATGTTGTTGCAGATCTTCGCCGCCTGCCCGGCTCCGGCGCCGCCGCAATGCACGATCTTCTTGCCCATCTTTTCCAGCACCGGCTTTGCCGCCGCGAACGCCTTGTCCTCGCCGCCGCACATGAAGGTCAGCGTCGCGCCCTTGGCGCCGCCGGTGCCGCCGGACACCGGCGCATCGACCGAGGCGATGCCATGTTCGGCCGCCAGCGCATGGGCCTGCTTGGCGCTCTCGACATCGATGGTCGAGCAATCGATGATCAGCGCGCCCTTGGCCATCGAGGCGATGACGTCGCCCCATACCGACAGCACGTGCTTGCCCGCGGGCAGCATCGTGATCACGACGTCCGCACCCTTGACAGAAGCGGCCGCGCTTTCAGCGACCGAAGCGCCGTCGCTCGTGGCCTGGTTGCGCGAGGCTTCCACCAGATCGAACGCGACCACCTTGTGGCCTGCCTTGACCAGATTGGCCGCCATCGGGCCGCCCATGTTGCCGAGGCCGATGAATGCGAGTGTGGCCATCTCAAACTTCCTCCGCTGCGAGACAATTTTCTATTTTGATTGATCGAACTTCAGCTCGTCGGCACCTATTTCGGCAAAATACGGCGCCAGCATTTCCGGCGTCACATCCTCGATCCGCGGCGGCGACCATCGGGGATTACGGTCCTTGTCGATCACGGCGGCGCGCACGCCCTCGCGAAAATCGTCGCTGCGAAACACTTCCAGCGCGGCGCGATATTCCCGCACCAGGCATTGTTCCAACGAGGAGGACCCCCGTGCCAGCCGCAGCAGTCTTAGCGCGACCACCATGCCGCGCGGCGATTTTTCGTTCAACGTCTTCAGCGTCGATTGCGCCAGCTCCGAGGTGTCCCGCTGCAGCGCCGCGATGATATCGGCCATCCGGTCATGCGCAAACCAACGGTCGATTTGCGGCTGGAGCGCAGCCACCGGTCCCGATGTCTCGCCGGTCGCAAAGCCATCGATCGCGGCTTTCACATCCGCAGCGCTGACGCCGGCGCGAAGGTCGACCAGTGTTTCGCGCAACGCGGCCAGTTTGCCCGAGGGGACCACCGCGTCGGCAAACCGGGCATAGACGGCGTCGGGACCATTCATGGTTCGGCCGGTCAGCCCGAAATAGGTGCCGATCTCGCCCGGCGAGCGCGACAACAGCCAGGTGCCGCCGACGTCGGGGAAAAAGCCGAGACCGACTTCCGGCATTGCCAGTTTTGTCCGCTCGGTCACGACGCGGTGGCTGCTGTGCGCCGAGAGGCCGACGCCGCCGCCCATCACAATGCCGTCCATGAAGGACACATAGGGTTTTGGGAATTTGGCGATCCGGGCGTTGAGGATGTACTCCTCGCGCCACAGGATCTTGCCGAGATCGCCCTTGACCTTGGAGCTTTCATAGAGCTCGCGGATATCGCCGCCGGCGCAGAGACCGCGATCGCCAGCGCCTTCCAAAAGGATCAGGCCGACCGCGGGATCGGCCTCGAATTGGTCCAGCGCCTTGTCGATGTCGCGAAACATCGGCAGCGTCACGGCATTGATCGCCTTCGGCCGGTTGAGGCGGATGACGCCGGCCGCGCCCTCGCGCCGCGCGATCAGGTCGGGTTCGGGGCCCGCGCGAGAGGCGGCTTGCGCCGTCATCGCGCGCCCTCGATCAGTTTTCGCGATACGATCAGCCGCATGATCTCGTTGGTGCCTTCGAGGATCTGGTGCACCCGCAGATCGCGCACGATCTTCTCGATGCCGTATTCGCTGAGATAGCCGTAGCCGCCATGCAGCTGCAGCGCCTGGTTGGCGACCTCGAAACCGACATCGGTGCCGAAGCGCTTGGCCATCGCGCACAGCATGGTGGCATCCGCGTCCTTGCGGTCGAGGGCGGCCGCCGCGCGCCAGACGAAGGTGCGCGCCGCCTCCAGTTCGGTCGCCATGTCGGCGAGGCGAAACTGCAGCGCCTGGAATTCGTCGAGGCGTTTGCCGAAGGCCTTTCGCTCCCTCATATAGGCCAGCGACTTGTCGAGCGCGCATTGCGCTCCACCAAGCGAACAGGCCGCGATATTGATGCGGCCGCCATCGAGGCCGGCCATCGCGATCTTGAAGCCGATGCCTTCCTCGCCGAGCCGGTTGGCGACCGGCACGCGCGCATTCTCAAAAATCACCGCGCGCGTCGGCTGCGCGTTCCAGCCCATCTTCCGCTCATTGGCGCCGAGCGACAGGCCCGGCGTGTCGCCTTCGACCACCAGCGTCGAAATGCCGCCGGGTCCGCCCTCACCGGTCCGCACCATCACCACATAGACGTCGCCGCGGCCGGCGCCGGAAATGAACTGCTTCTGGCCGTTGAGCACGTAATGGTCGCCGTCGCGTACCGCGCGGGTGCGCAGCGCAGCGGCATCCGATCCCGAGCCGGGTTCGGTGAGGCAATAGCTCGCCAGCAATTCCATGGTGCAGAGTTTCGGCAGCCACTTTTGGCGCTGGGCGTCGCTGCCGTAAGCGTCGATCATCCAGGACGCCATGTTGTGGATCGAGATGAACGCCGACACCGTCGGACAACCCTGCGCCAGCGCCTCGAAGATCAGCGCCGCGTCGAACCGCGTCAGCGCCGAACCGCCGACGTCGTCGCGGATGTAGACCCCGCCGATGCCGAGCTTGGCGGCCTCGCGCATCACATCGACCGGAAAATACTTCTCCTCATCCCAGCGAATCGCGTGCGGCGCGATTTTTTCCGCGGCGAAATCCCGCGCCATATCGCGAACCGCGATCTGGTCCTCGTTGAGTGCGAATTGCATCATTCGGGCCGCCAGTCGGAAAGCAGCGTCACATGACGAGCGAGATCGGTGCCGGCAATTTTTGCCGCGAACCTGCGATCCGCGGTGACAAGCTGCGCATCGACTTTTCGCGCTGCCTCGAGATAGATCAAGTCATAGATCGGATGCCGCAGGGTGCAGGCATGTTCAAATGCGGGCTCGATCAGTTCGTCGATATCCATCAGATCGGGTAGAAACTGCGGCAGAGAGCTGAAATGATACTTCGCTTCATGACGAGACAGCATTCCTTGCATTGTCTTGCGAGCGAGCGCATTGGCGATCTCAGTCGTGATCAACCGCGGTGCGACGAGATGATCTCCGCTACCATACAGCTCCTTAGCTACGTTAGACATCTCTTCAAGCACAAGCCATTTGACCGCTACGCTCGCGTCAACGACCAACGTCCTCACATCAAGCCTTCTCTGATCTCATCCAACGTCAGGGACGGTTGAACGCCGTTGCAGCGCGAATGAAAATACCGCGACACGGCCACGCCCTCTTCGGGCGTGAATTTCCTCCCGCGCTCCAGCAGGAACTCGACTTCCTGCTCGAAGGTGCGGCCATTCGCGCGGGCGCGGCGCTCGAACGCAGCTTCCAGTTCAGCAACGCGGCTGTCTATCTCTGCCTGTGCCATTAGGTTTCTCCGCGAATATCCGGTTCGGACACTACCTCAATTCATCGTCGGAATCGAGAACTCCGCGCCTTCCTTGACGCCGGAGGGCCAGCGCGAGGTCACCGTCTTGGTCTTGGTATAGAAGCGCACCGAATCCGGCCCATACTGGTTGAGATCGCCGAAGCCGGAACGCTTCCAGCCGCCGAACGTATAATACGACACCGGCACCGGTATCGGCACGTTGATGCCGACCATGCCGACATTGACCCGGGCCGCGAAATCGCGCGCGGCGTCGCCGTCGCGGGTGAAGATCGCAACGCCGTTGCCGTATTCGTGCTCGGACGGCAGCGCCAGCGCCTCGTTGTAATCGTGGGCGCGCACCACCGAGAGCACGGGACCAAAAATCTCTTCCTTGTAGATCCGCATATCTTTTGTCACATGGTCGAACAGGCACCCGCCCATATAAAACCCGTTTTCATAGCCCTGCATCTTGAAGCCGCGGCCGTCGACCGCGAGCTTGGCGCCTTCCTTGATGCCGATCTCGACATAATTCTTGACCCGCTCCAGCGCGGCCCTGGTCACCAGCGGACCGAAATCGGCGGTTGGATCGATCGAGGGGCCGATTTTCAGGTTCTCGACCCGGGGAATGAGCTTTTCCATCAGCCGGTCGGCCGTGGTCTTGCCGACGGGGACCGCAACCGACACCGCCATGCAGCGTTCGCCCGCCGCACCATATCCGGCGCCGACCAGCGCATCGACCGTCTGGTCCATGTCGGCATCCGGCATGACGATGGCGTGGTTCTTGGCGCCGCCAAAACACTGCGCCCGCTTGCCGCTCGCCGCGGCCCGCTCATAGATATACTGCGCGATCGAGGACGAGCCGACAAAGCCGACCGCGGCAATGTCGGGATCGTCGAGAATCGCGTCCACGGCTTCCTTGTCGCCGTTGACGACATTGAGGATGCCCGGCGGCAGCCCGGCCTCGAGCATCAGCTTCGCGAGCGCCATCGGCACACCGGGATCGCGCTCCGAGGGTTTCAGCACGAACGCGTTGCCGCAGGCGATCGCGGGCGCGAATTTCCACATCGGGATCATCGCCGGGAAATTGAACGGCGTGATGCCGGCGACGACGCCGAGCGGCTGGCGCATCGAATAGATGTCGATGCCGGGCCCGGCACCTTCGGTATATTCGCCCTTCATCATCTGTGGAATGCCGAGAGCGAATTCCACGACCTCGACGCCGCGCAGAATATCGCCCTTGGCGTCGGGAATGGTCTTGCCATGCTCGCGCGCCAGCAGTTCGGCGAGCGCGTCATTGTCCCGCGCCACCAGTTCCAGGAATTTCATGAGGACACGAACCCGGCGCTGCGGGTTGGTCGCAGCCCACTCCGGTTGCGCGGCTAAAGCATTCTCGACCGCGGCGCGCAGTTCGGCTTTTGAGCCCAGCGCCACCTGGGCCTGGACGGTGCCCGTCATCGGTTCAAAGACGTCCGCGGACCGTCCCGAGGCGCCCTTGACCTCGCGGCCGCCGATAAAATGTCCGATCGTGCGCATGCGTACCTCCCGAAGCCGGATTTTGCGGCATCTTGCAGGCTTTGCAGCATTTGGAAAGGGTTTCCGCGCGCGGCGGATTTGCGAAAATGCGGGTGTGGCCGGTATTATGGCGCAAACGCCCATGAAACTGAAACGGGGAACGTTTGCGGCAACGTTCTTTTTAGCCTGTCTTGCAGCGATGGAGATTGAGGGGGTGGTGTTGGATGAGATTTAGATCAGGGCTTCTATGGTGACCGTTTTACCTGTCATCTCCCCATTGAAGACAATCACAGCATAAATAGGATCGAAGACGTTGATTTGGTATTGAGGCAGATCAGGACCACCGGAAACCTTTAGTTGCTTAATGCCCGACAATTTATCAAAAACGATTACAAGATTCCAAATAACCCGAGTGTCTATCTTTGGCGGCAGAGTCGGCTTTTTGGGGTCAATCGACTGAACATTCATACGGTTCTGTAAGAAATACCATCTCTTAATATTTTCACCGGAGATGTGGATCGCATTGTTTGGATCAACAAACCTTATTGTTAGCGATGTCGGAATAGCGGGCAACAAGGTCGCAGTGTCGTCCGCTGCAGTTTCTTTGGAGCCGTGTGTTACGAGCGGGGCAATCGCCCTGATCGCCAGAATGGCACTTCCAATGGCGAACAGGACGATGGGAACATAGGCCCACTTGGCGCTTGAGAAGAATGTCGGAAAGTTCTCAAGCATGGCTGGGTTGTCCTTTACGACAGCGCCCGCCGCCAATCCAAAGGCTGCAATTCCTAGGCACCCGTAGGTAACCCAATCCCAAAAGCCCCAATGTGACATGGCAAAATCTCCCCTTCGGGCATCGTACCCTAGGAGCGGCAACCTTGAAATGAGTGGAATCTGGCCGCTCCGGCATCATGGCGCGGGCCTTGTGGCGTTCGCGCCATAATACCGGGCCAGCTTTGCGGGCGCTTAAGACCAACGTCGAATGAGGCCGCGCGGGCCGATCAGTGCCTCGCCGGCGTGGCGGCCTTCTTGACCGCAGCTTTCTTCGCGACCCGTTTTGCCGGCGCAGCCCGCGCGAGCACGGCCTCGCGGCCGGCGGCCAGAATCTCGTCGGAAAATTCGCCTGACCCGGCGATGCGGGCGAGCACCAGAGTCCCCATCATGGTCGCGATCGCAGCCATCGCCTGCTTGCGCGCGGCCTTGCGCGGCAGTTCCGGAACCTGCGCGGCGAGCATGTCGATCATCTGCTCCAGCTTGGCGGCAAAGGCCTTGCGAGTCCTGGGGCTCTCGCGGGCGATTTCCGCGCCCAGCGTGGGAATGGCGCAGCCGTGGCCGGGATCGTCGCGGTGGAGCGTCGACAGGTAGGAATCCACGATGGTCGCCAGGCGCTTCTCCGGCGGCGTCTGCTCGGCGAGTTTGCGCCAGTGCTCGGTGCCCCGGTCCATCGCATGCGTAAAGGCCTCGATCACCAGCGCATCCCGGGAATCGAAATGGGCGTAGAACCCGCCATGGGTCAGGCCGGCGTCCTTCATCAGGTCGGCGACGCCGATGCCGTGCGCGCCCTTTTCGCGAAGCCGCACCGAGGCCTTCTTCACGATTCTGGCGTGGGTTTCGAGCTTGTGTTCCCTGGAGTAGCGCATCGGCGGTCCCATTGAATGTCTGAAGTCATATAATAACGGAAATGGCCGGCAAAAGCTGCAGCTATTTGCGGGACGGTTCCCGGGCACCGTCCGGGATGGTGAACGGCCGACCCGCCGGCCGGCGTGGCGGGCTTATCGCGTCTGCTTGACAAGCCGGCGAATTGGCCGGGAATAGCGCTGTTCGAAACCGGTGGCAACAGCCGAGATATCCATGCAAATGCTCAATCCCCATTGCGGCGTCGAGCGCGACCCGCGCGGCGTGGTGCGCCTGACGATCTGCAACGCCGGTTCCCTCAACATCCTGGGCTCGGCCGTGATCACAGCGGTCCGCGAGGGGCTGCAGGTGCTGGCAACCGAACGGCAGATCCGGGTGCTGGTGATCGCGGGCCAGAGCGAGAAAAGCATGATCGGCGGCGCCGACATCAAGGAAATGGCGCGGCTCGACCAGGCCTCGGCCGAGAAATTCATCACGGGATTGCGCGACCTCTGCGAGGCCGTCCGCGCCTTTCCCGCTCCGGTCATCGCCCGGATGCCGGGCTGGTGCCTCGGTGGCGGCCTCGAGGTCGCAGCCGCCTGCGATTTCAGGATCGCGGCGCACGACGCCAAATTCGGCATGCCGGAGGTGCGGGTCGGGATTCCCTCGGTCATCCATGCCGCGCTGTTGCCGCGGCTGATCGGCTGGGGCCGCGCCCGCTGGCTGGTGATGACCGCGGAGAATATCGATGCGGCAACCGCGCTCGCCTGGGGGCTGGTCGACGTGGTCGCCGGGGAAGGCGGCCTCGATGAAGCGGTCGAGAAGACGGTCAAGGCGCTGCTCGAATGCGGCCCGCAAGCGCTGCGCGCGCAAAAGGCGCTGCTGCGGCAGTGGGAGGAATTGCCGCTGAAGGAATCCGTCGACCTGAGCATCGGCGTTTTCGGACAATCGTTCCAGACCGACGAGCCGCACCGGCTAATGCAGGCTTTCATCGACCGCAAGCGGTAGCCCCTTGTCGCAGCGGGTGCGTTTACCCTCCCCTGAAAGGCCCTGAAGGGGGAGGGTCGACGCGAATGAAATGAGCGGCGGGGTGGGGTGACAGTCTCTCCCCTCGAACAGTGCCCGAGTTGAGAGATCACCCCACCCCGTCTCGCATTTCGCTGCGCTCATGCGAGCCGACCCTCCCCCTCCCAGGCCCCTCCCAGGGGAGGGTAAGAAGAAACCAGGCTTTCTCCTCTCACGACAATTTATCGCGAGCCGCCGTTGCAATTTTTGCAGCGCATCATATGATGCACGTAATTCAATCTGCGAAAATTGAGGAGCCCACCATGGCCGCCGCTTCCGATCCCGTCGTCATCGTTTCCGCCGCCCGCACCCCGCTCGGCAAGTTTTTGGGCGAGCTGGCGCCGTTTTCCGCCCATCAGCTGGGTTCCCACGTCATCGGCGCCGCGGTCGAGCGCGCAAAATTGTCGCCTCATCGAATCGACGAGGTGTTCATGGGCTGCGTGCTGCCGGCCGGCCAGGGTCAGGCCCCGGCGCGGCAGGCCGCCCGCGGCGCCAAGCTGCCTGACGCGACCGGCGCCACCACCATCAACAAGGTCTGCGGCTCCGGCATGAAAGCCACGATGTTGGCGCATGACATTATCAATGCGGGCTCTGCCGGTATCGTGGTGTCCGGCGGCATGGAGAGCATGACGAACGCGCCCTATCTGCTGGCGAAGGCGCGCGCCGGCTATCGCGCCGGCCATGACCGCATCATCGATCACATGATGATGGACGGGCTGGAGGATGCCTACGAGGCCGGCCGCTCGATGGGCGATTTCGGCGAGGCCACTGCCGAAGCCTATCAATTCACCCGCGCCGAGCAGGACGCTTATGCCATGGAGACGCTGACGCGCGCCCGCAAGGCGGTCGAAGGCGGCGCGTTCAAGGCCGAGATCGTGCCGCTCACGGTGAAGGAAAAGGCCGGTCCGCGCGTGATCGGCAATGACGAGATTCCGATGAAGGTCGACCCTGCGAAAATTCCGGGGCTGAAACCGGCGTTCCGGCCCAACGGCACCATCACGCCCGCCGCCTCCTCGGCGAATGCCGACGGCGCCGCTGCCTTGATCCTGACCAAGCGCTCGCTCGCCGATCGCGACGGCCTGCCGACACTCGCCGAGATCAAGGGCCACGCCACCCACAGCCAGGAACCGCAATGGTTCACCACCGCGCCGATCCCGGCGATCCGCAAGCTGCTCGAGAAAGTCGGCTGGAGCGTCGGTGACGTTGACCTGTTCGAGATCAACGAGGCGTTCGCGGTAGTGCCGATGGCGGCGCAGCGCGATCTCGGAATTCCGCGCGACAAACTCAACATCAATGGCGGCGCCTGCGCGCTCGGCCATCCCATTGGCGCCACCGGCGCGCGCCTGATCGTGACATTGCTGCATGCGCTGGAAGCGCACAACCTGAAACGCGGCATCGCGGCGCTGTGCATCGGCGGCGGCGAAGCCACCGCGATTGCGGTGGAGCGCATGGTGCATTAAAGGCGAGTGGCGAATAGCGAGTAGCGCTTTTCCATTCGCTATTCGCCATTCGCGTCCGCTATGTCCTGAATTGAGGGAAATTAGGCATTTCGGACTCAGTTCCGATCATTCAGAATCGGCGCGTTAGCCGGGTTCCACTCTCCTTTGCATGGGGTTGTTTTCGCGATTTTTTGTCCAGGCCCTGCCGCGCACCGCCGAAGGAACGCAATGCCGGGTCCGGGATACGAGATCGTTAATGCCTCGCGCTTACGGGACGAATCGATCCAACTTCAAAACATCATGCTCTAGTTTGCGACACTTCATCTTCGTTATCTTCATCCCAACCTCCGGCAAGGACCTCTCATGATCTCGAACTGGCTGTCGGCCGCGCTCGCCCGCCGCGATATCCATTACGGCTGGGTGATGGTCGCCGTCACCTTCTTCACCTCGCTGATCTCGGCCGGCACGGTCGGCGCGCCCGGCGTGTTCATCGTGCCGCTGCAGCATGAGTTCGGCTGGACCACGGCCGAGATCTCCTCGGCGCTCTCGATCCGCTTCATCCTGTTCGGGCTGATGGCACCCTTCGCGGCCGCGCTGTTGAACCGCTACGGCCTGCGCAATGTGACGCTGTCGGCGCTGTTGATCGTGGCCTCAGCATTGGTGACGTCGCTTGCCATGACGCAAGTCTGGCAATTGATGCTGCTGTGGGGCGTGGTGATCGGCATCGGCACCGGCATGACGGCGCTGGTTTTGGGCGCGACCATCGCCGCGCGCTGGTTCGCGGCGCGGCGGGGGCTCGTGGTCGGCATTCTCACCGCGAGCGTGGCAACGGGACAGCTGGTGTTCCTGCCGCTGCTCGCAGCCATCACCGAACGGATGGGCTGGCGGATCGCGCTGGGGCTGATCTGCGTGATGCTCGGCGTCTCGGCAACGGCGGTGCTGCTGCTGATGCGCGATCGGCCCGGCGATCTCGGCTTGCGGCCGTTCGGCGATGAGGGGACAGAACCGCTTGCGCCGCCGCCTCCCAACACGGCGCCGATCATGGCGGCCGCGCTCGGCACGCTGCGCGATGCCGCAAAGCAGCGGGTGTTCTGGATCCTGTTTGCGACGTTCTTCATCTGCGGCGCCTCCACCAACGGGCTGGTCCAGGTGCATCTGATTCCGATGTGTCTCGATTTCGGCATTCCGCAGGTGCAGGCCGCAAGCCTGCTCGCCGCGATGGGCGTGTTCGATTTCTTCGGCACCATCGGCTCGGGCTGGCTGTCGGACCGTTTCGACAATCGCTATCTGCTGTTCTGGTATTACGGCCTGCGCGGGCTTTCGCTGTTGTTCCTTCCCTTCACCGATTTCTCGTTCTACGGCCTGTCGCTGTTTGCGATGTTTTATGGGCTGGACTGGATCGCCACCGTGCCGCCGACGGTGCGGCTGACGGCGCAACGGTTCGGACCGGAGCGCGCCAACCTGGTGTTCGGCTGGATCTTTGCCGGCCATCAACTGGGAGCCGCGACCGCCGCCTTCGGCGCCGGCCTGTCGCGGACGCTGCTTGCGACCTACCTGCCGGCGTTCTTCGTCGCCGGCGCGCTGTGTGTGGTCGCGGCGTTGATCGTGCTGGCGATCTCGCGGCCGGTGAAGGCGGTGGTGGCGTGAGTTCGTCATTCCGGGGCGATGCGCAGCATCGAACCCGGAATCTCGAGATTCCGGGTCTGGTCCTTCGGACCATCCCGGAATGACCAGTTCATCAAATATTACGGCCTGATCGTCATGTTCGTCGCCGGCCCCGGCGTGCGCAGCGGCTCGGCGAGGCGTGCGAATTCGCAGAGCAGCGAGCGGGTCTTGCGCGGGTCGATGATCTCCTCGACCCAGAATTTTTCGGCCGAACGAAACGGCGAACGCAGTTTGTTGAGACGGTCCTCGATCTCCTGCAGTTTCGCCGCCGGATCGTCCGAGGCGTCGATGTCGGCGCGGTAGGCGGCCTCGATGCCGCCTTCCAGCGGCAGCGAGCCCCAATAGGCCGACGGCCAGGCATAGCGAAACGAGTAGCGGTCCGCCGGCTGATGCACCACGCCGGCGACGCCGAAGGAATTGCGCACGATGATGGTGCACCAGGGCACGGTAGACTGGTTCACGGCCGCCATCGCACGCACGCCGTGGCGGATGGTCGCCGCCTTCTCGGCTTCCAGGCCGATCATGAAACCCGGGCAATCCATCAGATAGACCACCGGCAGATGGAAGGTCTCCGCGAAATCGACCCAGCGCACCACCTTCTGGCAGGCCTCCGCCGTCCACGATCCGCCGTAGTGGAAGGAGTCGCTGGCGAGCAGCATCACCGCGCGGCCCTCCAGCCGCGCCAGGCCCGTGATCATCGGCCGGCCGAAATTGCAATTGACCTCGAAGAACGAACCCTTGTCGACGACCGCGTCGATGATGGGGCGCATCTTGTAGACCTGGCGGCGGTTGCGCGGCACCGCCTTCATCAGCGACTCTTCCGATCGTTCGGGATCGTCGTCGCAGGCAAGCGTCGGCGGCAATTCAAAGACCGACGACGGCAGGTAAGAGAGAAAACGCCGGACGCGCTCGAACGCCTCCTCTTCGGTATCGACGGCATCGTCGACGCCGCCGGCGCGGGTCTGGATATCGGCGCCGCCGAGTTCCTGCTTTGAAAGATCCTGGCCCAGACGTTTGACCACCGGCGGGCCTGCGACGAACATCGCGGAATTCCTGGTCATGATCGAATAATGGCTGGCGGCAAGCCGCGCCGCGCCAAGCCCCGCGACCGAGCCGAGCCCCAGCCCCACCACCGGCACGCGGGCCATGTTCGCCGTCGTGTACAAATAGGCGCGGTTGCCGCCGATACCGCCGGGCAGATTGGCCGCGCCCTTGGTTTCGATGGTTTTCACCGAACCGCCGCCGCCGGAGCCTTCGATGATGCGGATGATGGGCAAGCGGAAATCATGCGCCATTTCCTCGGCCATCAGCGGCTTGGCCTTGATCGAGGCATCCGCCGAGCCGCCGCGCACGGTGAAATCGTCGCCGACCACGACGACGGTGCGGCCGTCGATCTTGCCGCGGCCGAACACGCAATTGGCCGGCGTCAGGTGCTTGAGTTCGCCGTGCTCGTCATATTCGCCGACGCCGGCAATCGCGCCGACCTCATGGAAGCTCTTGGCATCGACGAGCTTGTCGATCCTTTCGCGGACGGTGAGCCGGCCCTGGTCGCGTTGCCGCTTGACCTTGTCAACGCCGCCCATCTCGCGCGCGAACGCTTCGCGCCGGGCGAGGTCGTCGAGTTCCGGCTTCCAGTTCATTCGTATCCTCCGTCCTGATCATCTTGTTCTTGTGGTTGGCGACCGGAAGCGGCTTCCTCTCGACCCGATCGCTGAACAGCTCGCCGTCCGCGCCGTCGATCATGCTGCCGATCGCGGCACTCAGTTCCAGTAGCTTTGGCGCGACCTCCTTGTGCAGCCGCTTCTCGTCATACATCGCCGCCAGAAGCCCGATCGTGACCACGACGAAGGTCTGGTATTGCGGCGACCATAGCGGCACCGCAAGGCCGTTGATATGTGGGCTCCACAAGCCGCAGGCCACGACATAGCCGTGCTCGCGCAGGAAGCGGCGGTTGGCTTCCAGCCGCGGCCGTAGCAGTTTTGCGCCTTCCGGGATTTCGCGCTCCATTTCCGCGAGCAACGCATCGCCCACCTCGGGATCGAGGGCTGCGGTATAGGCGTGTCCCGCCGCGGTGCTGACCATGGCGATGCGGCTGCCCGAGGTCGAACTCAGGCCGAGCGCATTGGCGGCGCGGCCGACCTCGAGATAGACCAGGTTGAAACGATCCGGAATCACAAAGCCGACGGTTCCCGGTAATTGCTCGGCGACATCCTGCAGCCGCGACCGGATCAGGTTGCGCAATTGCAGGCCGCGCATCATCGAGGTGCTCATGGCGACCGCGCTCGGGCCGATGCGGTATTTCTGGTCGCGCGGCAGATACACCAGTTGTCCCATCCGGGTCAGCGTATGGGTCAGCCGCGACACGGTGGAACGCGGCAGGCCGCAGCGGCTGGAAATCTCCAGATTGCCGAGCCGCGCCTCATGGCTCTCGAAGCAGCGCAGGACGTCAAAGGCGCGCGACACCACCTGGATGACGTCGCCCTCGCCTGTGAGATCGCTCGCGAGCATTCCCTGTTTGCTAAGCCGTTCCGAGCGTCTTCCCATGTGATTTTGCCTGCCGGTTTATTCCGCATTGCGGAACAAAATTCCACTTGCAGAACAAGCTACCTCAGGCAATCTGCCGCCACAACAAGAAGCCGAGGGCGTCCGCCCCCATCGATGCGCGCATTCCCGGCGCGCCGCGGCTGTCCCGGAGAAGGCAATGCCCGAGATCAAGATCGTGACCGAGGTCGCCGGGCGCGTCTGCGCGCTGCCGGTCGAAGTCGGCGGCAACGTCGGCGATGGCGACGACATCGCCTTCGTCGAGGCCATGAAGATGGAAATCCCGGTGGCTTCGCCGGCCGCGGGAAAGCTCAAATCGATCCTCGTCAGCATCGACGACGTCGTTGCGGAAGGTCAGGTGTTGGCGATCCTCGAAACCTGACACGCCGTTCCCGCACTCCCTGCCTGATATAAGGCCATCAGGCCGGTATCAGCTCCGCCCGATGCGACGTAAAATCAGGCCGGCGCGAGCGACTTCGCACGTCAGGACAAGGCAATGAACACATCGCATTCGGCCGCGGCCCAACATGCCGACAGCTGGGCGGCCCTGAAATCGCCGCTGCTGCGGTTTCTTGCCGCCTGCCACGCCGATTTTTCCGCCGAGACCGGCGGCAACGTCGCCAATTATATTCCCGAGCTCGGCAAGGCCGACCCCGATCATTTCGGCATTGCCCTCGCCACGCTGGACGGGCATGTCTATGAGGTCGGCGACAGCCGCATTCCCTTCACGATCCAGTCGATGTCAAAGCCGTTCGTGTTCGCGCTGGCGCTGGATACGCTGGGGGCGGCCGAGGTTGAAAGCCAAATCGGCGTCGAGCCGTCGGGCGACCCCTTCAATTCCATCCGGCTCAACGCCGACAACCATCCCTTCAATCCCATGGTCAATGCCGGCGCGATCGCTTGCTCCGGCTTAATCCATCAGGCCAAAGGCGATGGCGCCTTCGAGTTTATCCGCCAGGCACTTGGCCGATTCGCCGGGCGCGAACTCGAGATCGACGAAGCCGTCTATGCCTCCGAGAGCGCGACCGGCGACCGCAACCGCGCCATCGCCTATCTCTTGCGCAACTCCACCGTGATCAAGGACGACGTGGCAGAGGTGCTCAAGGTCTATTTCCGGCAATGCTCCGTGCTGGTGACGGCGCGCGATATCGCCGTGATGGCCGCGACGCTGGCCAATCGCGGTATTAACCCCGTGACAGGCGAGCAGGTGCTGACGCCTTACGCGATTTCCCGCGCGCTGTCGGTGATGACATCGTCGGGCATGTACGACTATGCCGGCGAATGGATCTATCGCGTCGGCATCCCCGCCAAGAGCGGCGTCGGCGGCGGCATCCTGGCGGCGCTGCCGGCGCGGCTCGGGCTCGGCAGCTACTCGCCGCGGCTCGACGGCCATGGCAACAGCGTCCGCGGCATCAAGGTGTGCGAGGCATTGTCGCTGCACTACGATCTGCACATGCTCAACCGCAGCGACGACGCGCGCAACAGCATCATCGCCGACTATCATATCGGCAAAAGCCCGTCGCGGCGCAGCCGCCGGCCGCACGAGCAGAAGATTCTCGCCGCCCATCAGAGTGATGTCCGCGTCATCGAACTGGTCGGGACGCTGACCTTTTCCAACGTCGACTATGTTTCGCGCCAGCTCGCCGCCAAACCGCGGCCGCATTTCATCATCTTCGACCTGCGCCGGGTCGCCGCGATCACCCGCGCCGGCGCACGGCTGCTCGCCGAAGGTCTTCGCGAACTCGCCGTGTTCAATGTCACGGTGATCATCTCCGGGATCAAGCGCGCCTCGCCGCAATGGGAACCGCTCGGCGAGTGGATCGCGGGCATCTCGAATTTGCGCAATTTCCCTGTGCTCGACGACGCCATCGAATGGGCCGAGGACCAGATCGTCTACCGCCATGGCGGGGCGATCGATACGCTTGAGGTGACCGAATTGTCCGAGCAACCGCTGCTGGCCGGGCTTGATGAGGACGAGTTGGCGCGGCTCGCCGCGCTCGGCACGATCAGGACCTATCACGCCGGCGAGAAGATCATCGCCGCGAGCGAACCCGCGCGTTCGCTGTTTTTCCTGCGAAGCGGCGTCGTCCACGTCAAGCTGCCCGGTGGTATCAGGCTCGCGACGATCACCGCCGGCATGGCGTTTGGCGAAATGTCGCTGCTGGAAGCGCATCGTTCCGCCGATGTCGAGGCCGACAAATCCGTCACCGCCCTGGAAATTCCGCTCGACGATTTCCAGCGCTTTCGCGAGGCGCATCCGAGCACCGGCGAACGCATCATGCGCAATCTCGCACAGCTGCTCGCCGACCGGCTGATCGTGGCCAACGAGAGGGTCAATCTGTTGTCGGCGACGTAAGTTCCGGCAAGCGGGCATCGTCACAGTAATGACACGGCGCGGGGCGCGCATTTTGCCACGCTTTGTCGCCAAATCGTCATTTTGACAGCGAAATGCGGCCAAACCGGCGTGACCAGATCAAGCGCAGTTCATTCGGGGAGTGCGTCACTTGGCCTATCATATCGTAGCGGTAAGAGAGAACGAGACCGTCAAGTGCGAACGGATGAGCGTGCTGATCGCGATCGCCAAGGCGCGCGTCTGGGCCAGCGAGGGATGGCAGGTCGTCATTACAGATGAAGCGGGAAAAACGCTGGAACCCGCCGAATTCGACAAGCTGCTGGCGGCGTAGCGCCTACACCACTTCCGTCACCGGCTGCATGTCGATGGCAAAGGTTTCCAGAAATTTCGACGTCATGATGTAGAAGCCGACCGAGAGCTGCAGCTCGACCAGCGCCGCCGGCGTCAGTTTGGCGGCAATCGCGTTGAAGGTCGCGTCGGTGGGGCGGCGCAGCTTCACGATCTCATCGGTAAAGGCGAGCGCCGCGCGCTGCGTTTCATTGAAGCAGCCTGCGGATTTCCAGTCCTCGAGCGCGGCGTTCTGCTCATCGGTGACGCCGACATTCTTGCCGATGCGCTTGTGCGCAACCACCTCGTAGGGCGCCTCGCAGAGGATCCCCGTGCGGGTGATCGCAAGTTCCCGCACCACCGGATCGAGTTCGCCCCTGTGGCGGATCGCACCACCGAGCCGGCAATATTGTTCGAAATATTTCGGCGAGTGCGCCATCATGCGAAAGATGTTGGCGTTGCGGTTCTTGCCCAGAATTTCCTTCGTCCGTTCGTTCGATTTCGACGTGTCGCAATACTCGATACGGGCCATGGGTCACCTCCAGCATATGTTTTGAACCGCCTTGTCAGATGGCGGATTTTCCAAAAACCGTATCCCCGCCGCCTTGGCCGATCAACGGTGGGTGTCCCCCGCCAAGCTCGAAGCCGCTCTCAAAATTCCTTGTCTCGCGCATAAACCCGCTACAGGCGAGCCAAAATGCCGCCTTATTGCTAAACGACCTTACCCCCGTCGATGTTCGCTGAGTGGGGACTCAATCAAAGCGAATACTCGTCGTGGGGTGTTCCGAGTAAAATCCAGGCGGTTGTCGGGCCTTTGCGGGCCACGATGAAACGCGCCCATATCCGGGTCACCCAGGCCCGAGTCTAGGGAGAATGACATGAAGGACGCCAGTAAAAAGGCGGCCTCGGAGGCACTCGCGCAGATGATGGCAGTGACGGCAATGCTCGTCATTGCCAGCGTCGTCCTCTACGTGCGGTGATTACCAACCGCAGGCGCGGGATTAAGCGCCTGCGACGAAGCAATCCGGGGCAACTGGTTCTGCGTAGCCTTGGGGGTTGCTTCGCTTGCGTTCGCGAAAACTGATCAAGTGGTTCCTTGAGCGCACCTACCCC
>NZ_DATHOP010000217.1:0-12365 GCF_035484855.1 Bradyrhizobium sp. | reverse complement strand
TCGGCGACGTGATCGGCGGCGCCGATATTTTCCTGGGCCTATCGGCCGCCAACGTGCTGAAGCCCGACATGGTCAAGCAGATGGCGGAAGCGCCGCTGGTGATGGCGCTGGCCAACCCCAATCCCGAGATCATGCCGGACGAGGCGCGCAAAGCCCGGCCCGACGCGATGATCTGCACCGGGCGCTCGGACTTTCCGAACCAGGTCAACAACGTCCTGTGCTTTCCGTTCATCTTCCGCGGCGCGCTCGATGTCGGCGCCACCGCGATCAACGAGGAAATGAAGCACGCCGCGGTCGAAGCGATCGCGCAGCTGGCGCGCGACCCGCCGTCGGATGCGATCGCGCCCGGCTTCGACAGCGGCGAGACGCAAGGTTTTGGGCCGGGCTCGCTGATCCCGAGCCCGTTCGATCCGCGCCTGATCCTGCGGATCGCGCCGGCGGTGGCGAAGGCGGCCATGGATTCGGGCGTGGCAACGCGGCCGATCGCCGATTTCGAGGATTATGCCGCGCAACTGGAGCGCTTCGCGTTCCGCTCCGGCCTAGTCATGAAGCCGGTGTTCGCCAAGGCCAAGACCCAACCGGTCCGCGTGATCTACGCGGAAGGTGAGGATGAACGCGTCCTGCACGCGACGCAGGTCGTGCTCGAGGAGAAGCTGGCGCGGCCGATCCTGGTCGGGCGCCCCGCGGTGGTCGAGGCGCGGATCAAGCGCTATGGCCTTTCCATCAAGATCGGCCAGGATTTCGACCTGATCAATCCCGAGGACGATCCGCGCTATCGCTCCTATGTGCAGTCCTACATCGACGTCGCCGGCCGTCATGGCGTCACGCCTGACGCCGCGCGCACGGTGGTGCGCACCAACGCCACCGTGATCGCGGCGCTCGCCGTGATGCGCGGCGAGGCCGATGCCATGATCTGCGGCGTCGAGGGCGGCTACCGGAGCCATCTGCGGCATGTCCGCGAAATCATCGGTTTCCGGCCGGGGGTGAGCGACTTCGCGGCGCTGGCGCTGTTGATCACGAGCAAGGGCGCCTATTTCATCGCCGACACCCAGGTGCGGCCGAATCCCAGCGCCGAGGAACTGGCGGAAATGGCGGCGCTGGCGGCGATCCACGTCCAGCGCTTCAATATCAAGCCGAAAATCGCGTTCGTGTCGCATTCGGACTTCGGCAGTTTCGATACCGAATCCTCGCTCAAAATGCGCCGCGCCACCGCTTTGTTGAAGCAGAACCACCCGGAAATCGAGGCGGACGGCGAGATGCAGGGCGATACCGCGCTTTCGGAAGCGGCGCGGAAGCTGGTCTTGCCGCATTCGCAGCTCGAGGGCGTGGCGAACATTCTGATCATGCCCAACCTCGATACCGCCAACGTCGCCTATCAGATGATCAAGGCGCTGGCGGATGCGTTGCCGGTCGGGCCGATCCTGATCGGGCCTTCGCGTCCGGCGCATATCCTCACCCCCTCGGTGACGGCGCGCGGCATTCTCAACATGACGGCGGTGGCCGCCGTCGAAGCCCAGGAGCGGGCCGGCCGCCAGCAGCCGAGCCTGTTTGCCTAGATCAACGAAAGATGCCTGTCGGTTGATCGATTTGACTGTTTGAAAACCCGACACGGAACGCCCATAATCGCTTCGTCTATCACGACCCGCTTTTGCCGCATTGCAGTGAGGCCGACATGCCAGCGCTTATTACTTTCGGACGAATTTTGTTCGCGTCGCTGTTCATCTACCTCGGAGCGGCCAAGCTTTTCGCCATTCAAGCTACCGCCGAATCGATCGCCGCCAAGGTCGGCATTCCGGCTGTGCTTGCGCCCTATACCTCGCAACTGGAAACCATGACGGGAATGACGACGCCGCAACTGCTCGCAATCGTCATCGGCGTCTTCGAGGTGATCAGCGGGCTGATGATCGCCCTGAATTTGGGTACGCGGTTCTTCGCGATCCTCTTGATTCTTTTTGTCGCCGTGGAGACGTTTTACTATTACGATTTCTGGAACCAGCCGGCGCCGGGGGACGGCAAGATGCTGGTAGACGCGCTGAAGAACCTGGCGATCATCGGCGCGCTGTTCATGCTCGCCGGCTACGGCCGGAAGCCCCGCACGATCGAACCCGCCTATGGCGATGTCTGAGGGGTAACGCCTAACCTCTGCGCCGCCATGGCGTGACGCTGACTTCATTGGCGCCGTCGAGGATTTGAGGCTCTCCCGCGCTTAGGCCATGCGCGGCCAAAATCTGCTGCGGCGATTGCGCTGATACGCCGGGAAAGCATGGCTCGCCGCCCGGCAGCCGAACCCGCGGGGCCTGCGAGAGCCAGAACGTATCGTAGCGGTCCATGAATAGGCCGAACACGTCGGGTCCGCCGATGATCGCAATCGTGCCGGCACGCACGCCGGCGCGGTCGCAGACGGCCTCGAACGAAGCACCGGCTGGATTCCACAGCGTGGCGTTCGGATTGGATGGGTTGGGCGCGAGCGCCGTGACCGTTCGGGTGACGATGATCCGCTTGCGCTGCGGTGAGTTCGGCTGACCCTCACCGGAATGCCGGCCGTGCACGATGAGGGCTGCGCGGTCGAGGGCGGAGGTGAAGAATTGCTTGTCGGCCTCGAATTTCAATTCATCCGGCATCACGTGAGCGGCGTTCGCCAGCATGCCGTCCGCCGACACGATGACATAGCCTTCGATGCACAGATCCGGCATGGCGCGCGGTGGGTCTATTCCGAAATCGTCTGCACCACGCTGGAAACCGGGCGGTCGCTGACGGTCGGCAGCTTGACGTCCTTGATGATTTCCTCGTCATACTGGGGCAGCGTTTGCACCGGGAATTTCGGGATCATCTTGACGACCTTGTAACCTCCGGCCTTCAGCCGGTGCATCAGCTCGGGCAGGGCTTCCGCCGTGTGCTTGTGGAAATCATGCAAGAGGATGATGCCTTTGCCGAGCTTGTCGAGCTTCTTCATGGTGACGTCGATCACCTGCTGCGCGTTGCGCGCCTTGAAATCGAAGGAGTCGAGGTCGCAGGAGAACATCGCGATGTTCCGGGTGCCCAGATAGGTCACCATTTCCGGCGGATGCTGCAGCGCCGGGAAGCGGAAGAACGGCGCGGGCGAAACGCCGCCGAGGGCCCATTTCACCGCGCTGAAACCCTTTTCGATTTCCTCCTTGCGCTGGTCTTCGGTCAGCTTCTTGTTGGTTAGCGTTGCATGCGACCAGGTGTGGGATCCGATGGTGTGGCCGGCCGCGAGCACCTCCTTCAGGATTTCCGGATAATAGGTCGCGTGCTTGCCGATCGAGAAGAAGATGCCGGTGGTGCACTCATCCGCCAGGATCTTCAGTACCGAGGGCGTATTGACCGGCCAAGGGCCGTCGTCGAAGGTCAGCACCACCTCATGGTCGCGCAGGAAATCCAGTTGCTTGAAGTGCTCAAAACCGAAACCGGGTCCGCCGGTGGTGTCGATTTCAACGGTGCGGGCGATGCCAAGCGCGTTGGGATTGCCGCAGGCCGCCTTGGCGGGCACAGGCGCGGCGGCGGGAGCCGGCGCAGGGGTAGCCTGCGGGGCCGCAACGGGGGCCGCGGCTCCCGTCGTCGGCGCGGTCTGCGACCAGGCCAAACCTGACGCATGGAGCGAAACCGCGCCTGCAAAGATCAATCCTGCCGCAATACGCATCGTATTCTTCCCTTAAGCTGATCCCGTGCCCGGCCACGGCTTTCAGCCATCGTCCGTGCTTTTCCTGCCCCTGCGAATACTAGCCTAGTTGGACCCACGCCGCCACGGCAACGGCTTTTATCTGATCATGCCGATTTGCTGCCGAACCGGTTAATCCCGCAAAACGCAGGTCGGTCAGGTATCTGCCAGCACCCGCGCGATGGCGGTCTTGACCCGCGTATCGGTAGGCTCGACGGTCTCGGGAAAGACTTCCGCGATGTAGCCGTCGCGGCCGATCAGGTATTTGTGGAAGTTCCAGTGCGGAACATCCCTGGGCCGCGCGTCCGCGGCCCATCTGTAGAACGGATGCGCATTCGGACCCTTCACCACGGTCTTGGCCGCGATCGGAAAGGTAACGCCGTATTGATGCTGTGCCGTCTCCGCGATCTCGGTTGGGCCGCCCGGCTCCTGTCCGCCGAAATCGTTGGAGGGAACGCCGATCATCATCAGGCCGCGTCCTTCAAACTCGGTCCACAACTGCTGCAAACCGGCATATTGCGGCGTGTAGCCGCATAACGATGCGGTATTGACGATCACGAGCGGACGTCCCGTGTATTCGGCCAGCCTGAGGTCGCCGCCGTCAAGCGCCGGGAATGAAAACGCATAGGCCGTGATCCGGCTCATGGCCGGCTGCGCGAAAGCCGTTCGTGTCACGGCGGGGCACGCGATCGCTGCCAGCGCTGCAGTGAAAACGGTCCTGCGGTTGATCATGGCAGCTCCCCATGTCGATGCGTGACGATCCGGACCCGGCAACGATAGCCCAACTGGCACACGGCCGCCGCTCAACAAGCCGTTACGGCCGCGGCGGCGCGGACTTGCACCAGGGCAGCGGCAATAGCGGCATGTAATAGCTGTTCCATTCGCAGATCGATTCCGGTCCCCGGCGCATGAAGGCATATTTGATCGGCTCGGCTTGGCCGACGGCGATATGCAAACCGAACAGCACCATGGCGACCGTGTAGGTCCATCGGCGCAAGCGTAGATCGCCCAAGCTGTCGAGCAGGATGGCGCCGGAGAGGATGATCAGCGGATCGGTAAAGATAAAATATTCGGATTTAAGCCCGCGCCGCACGCCGAGCGCGTCGATCCCGATCGCGGCCAGAAGCAGCGCCAGCGCCTGGATCGCGGCCAGCCTTTCGCCGCGCCGCCACGCATAGATGATGCCGGGGACAATCAACCAGGTCAGGAACACCGTTGGACGCGGCGAGGAGTGCAGGAAAAAAGTGTAGCGCGCGAGAACGGAAGCAACCCCGTCGAGCAGCAGCCATGCCATGCCCGCCAGGTTCGATCCGTTCGCGACGTCGGATGTCGTGGTGTCGGCGAACGTCAGCATTTTTTCGAGCGGATTGAACACGGCAATCACGTCGCGCGCGTTGTAGTCGAGGTCGAGCACGAGCAGCGCGATCAAGGCGCCGGCGGCAATTGCTGCCATCGATGCCAGCGTCTCGGCCGCGCTGACGCGCCAGACGGCGGCATAGGCGATCATGCAGACGCCGATCAGGACCGATAGCAGCACCTGATAGATGCCGAAGCGGCCCAGCAACAGCGGATGGAACTGCGCGGCATCGAGCAAGGAGCGGTCAAAGCCGATCGCAACCAGCGGCCATGCCAGCCATGCCGCGGCGAACGCTGCTATCGCCGCGAAGCCCGCGGCCAGCCAGCGCCATGGCGTGTTGCGCCAGAACGCGACGCTTGGGCTTGCCGCTGTTCCGAACGGCAGGATCAGGAGTGGCAGTGCCGCGATCAGCAAAATCGCCTGCACCTTGTTCTCGAGGCCAAGCACGCACAAGGAGGCCGCGACCGCCATCCATAATGGTCGCGCGACACTGCCGCGGCGTCCGACGACGATCAGGAGCATCAACGCGAAGATGACAGGACAGGCTGCGACCAACTCGCTGCGCAGGATCCGCGAATGCACGGCGATGCCGCCGGAAAGCGCGAATGCCAGCACGGCCGGTAGCGCGACACGCCAGTCGCGCAGCATACGACGGATCAGTTGTGCGAAAATCAGCACGCAAGCGGCGGCGATCAGGAAGGCCAGCAGGCGCCCGGCGCGAACCGCCTGCGTCATCGCGGCATCGAATGCGGGTACATCGGTTGCCGGAGGAATCGAAGGTAGCGACCAGGCGTCGAGCAGTCCGAGCGCATGCAGCAGCCGAAACCAGAGTTTTAGCGAGAGGATGGTGATGTAGGCGGTGTGGTCGAAGAACAGCTGCGGCTTGCCGTCGTTCATGACAAGCGCGTTGTAGATCACCATGAAATCCATGTCGGCGTTGCGCCAATACACCAGCGCGTAGCCGAACAGGAAGAAGGATGTGGCAAGGCCGGCGACAATGGCCGCCAGTCCCCACCGCCAGCCGAGAAATGTCAGCCGGTCGAAGGCGTCCCTCGCAACGTCATTTGTCGGGGCAGTCGTCAAGGGCGGGGCGGAAAGCTGGTTCATGCCGGCGGTGTTTTAGCCCAGCCTCCTGACCAAAGCGACCGGCCGCTCAACTGTAACGCCGAAGCATTGCTAGCGCAGCGAAACGATGAAATCCGTTCCTTCGCCGGTTTCGCCCTGGTTGATGCCCTGATCGGAAACCACGATCGAGGCGCCCGTGGTGAGCGCGTCAGTGATGCGCGCCATGACATCCGCCGGGATGGTGATGCGATCCAGCGCCTCGGCAGGGCTGTCCGGCGCCGGCACTGGCTTCGTCTCAACGACCGCGGTGCTTGGGTGCTTGCCTCTGCGCGAGGAGACGCGTTCGTCCTCGTCGCGCCGCGCGGCATGGCGCGGCACCGGCAGCGAGACCACCGACCAGTGCACGACATTGCTGTCGTTCTTGTCGATCTCCGCCGTAAAGACATGCGTTCCCAGCGGCCGGTCGCTGGGCGCGATCGTCACGGGCGCATCGAACAGCGGCGCGAAATTCTGCCGCACATAGAGCTTTCCGTCCTTGCGGCTGATGAACACGGCGATCTGACCGGCGCGCTTCGGCGCTGCGGAGATCGTCTTTTCGGGTTTTGCGGCAGCCGGCTTGGCGATTTCGGGGGGTAGGCGGGCGTCATCCTTCTTCGCTTCAGGCGCGGCTGGGCTGGAACTCGCCACCGGCCTGACGGCTTCGGGCTTGGGGTCCGGCATCTCGCTCACAGCCGGGGTGTCGGCCTTTGCCGCGTCGACCTTCACGTCGTCGGCCTTGACGTCATCAGTCTTGGCGGCGTCGCCGGCCGGTTGCGCGGCGACGACGGCCTGATCCGGCTTGTCAGCGGTCGGATCGGCTGCGCCGGCCTCGGCGGGCTTGACTTCGGCAGCCGCGGCTTCGGACGATTTGCTCTCGGCCGATTTTTCGTCGGGCGCGGCGGTTTCAACAGGTTTTGCGGCGGCCCGTTCGGCTTCCGATTTTGCAACTTCGGATTTGGTTTCTTCCGATTTTAGCGTCTCAGCAGGCGTCGATGCCTCACCGGCCTTGGCCGATGCGGCGTCCACGGCGGCGGCCGGCGGCATGTCATCGGCTCTTGTCGCGGGCTCCTGATGCGGTGGCGCGTTGCCACCCGCGGCGTCGGTCATCGTGGCCGGGGGGCGGCTCGTGGGCATGTCGCCGCTGGCGTCGGCCGTATGGGTCTGTTCGCGCAACGACGTGGGAGTTGTCGCCTGGTCCATGGCCTGGCGCGAGCGCTCGAGGTGACCGACGGTCGATCTCAGTTCAAGCCTGGCCTCGGAAATCGCTGGTTTGTCCGTGGTGCCGGCATCGGAAGCCTTGTCGGACTTCGGCGCCACAGGCGCGTCGGCCTGCGGTTCGGCGACGGGGGTCGGCTGCGGCACCACCTTCTGCGCGACCAAAAGCGGATGCGAAAAGCTTTCCGGCGAGAGTTCGCCGGGAGTGATGAGGACGCGCGCGCCCAATCGGGTCCAACCGTACATCTTGACGGCAAACGCCGCCGGCATGCGGATGCAGCCATGCGACGCCGGATAGCCCGGCAATACGCCGGCATGCATGGCGACGCCCGACCAGGTAATCCGCTGCATAAACGGCATCGGCGCGCCGCTGTAGATGTTGGAATGGTGCATCTTCTGCTTTTCGATGACGCTGAAGACCCCCATCGGCGTCGGATGGCCCTTCATGCCGGTCGAGACCGGGCCTTCGGCGAAGAAGCCACGGTCGTCGTAGACCTTCACGTTCTGATGGTCGATCGAGATCGAGATCACCAGCGGTCCCTGCGGCTTGGCAGATTCCTTCTCGGGCAGTTCGATCTTCTTGGCCTGCTGGCGGCGAGGTTTTTGCCGCCGCTGCGGCGCTGCCGGTCCGGGCCGGGAATATCCGGAATCGGAATCCGACCAGTAGTAAAGGGCAGCCTCCGCCTGCGAAGCGGTGCCAATGGCTCCGGCTGCCGTCAAAACGGCAACTCGCCAAAGCCTTCCGGTCGTCAAACCCGTCCTGTCTACGCCCACGCGTACCATCCTCGAATCCTCAGCCCATAGCTCAATTAGTGTTACAGACGAAAGGTCCGTTCACCAGCGCAGGACCTGTAATAGCCTGTGATTTTCGAGCCCAGCGTAACAAAAAAGCCTCACAGCGGGTTAAACGGTCGACGGCACCCGTTACCGTCAGCCTTCCTGCGGAGCACCCCCGCACCTAGATGGGCGGAAGCCCCCCACCGGAGACAGACATGACACGCAAAGCCCTAACGCCTGATGACACTAGGTGGAAACCTCTGGTCTTGCTGGTGCTCGCCCTGGCGGTGGGGACTGCTTCGGGCGCGCTTGCTGCCGATGAGCCTGATCTGATTTTTCGCCGCTCGACCGTGTTCAAACTGCTGAGCCCGAACGACAAGCTCGCGACCTATGGCGTCGACGACCCCGAGGTCGAGGGGGTGGCCTGCCATTTCACGGTACCGGAAAAAGGCGGCTACAAGGGCTGGCTCGGGGTTGCCGAGCAAGTGTCTGATATTTCTCTGGCTTGTCGCCAGATCGGCCCGATCCATTTCAAGGGCAAGCTCGGGCAGGGCGACGATATGTTCCGGCAGCGGCGCTCACTGTTCTTCAAGAAAATGCAGATCGTCCGCGGCTGCGACGCCAAGCGCAATGTTCTGGTCTACATGGTCTATTCGGACAGGCTGATCGAAGGCTCGCCGAAGAATTCGACCTCCTCAGTTCCGATCATGCCATGGGGCGCCGCCGACACCAGCGTTCAGAAATGCGGTGAGTTCTTTCAGTGAAGCGCCTGTAATCTAGGATCTTTGCGGGACGGGGTGCGGGCGGACCCACGACTTCGGGTCGCGGCACCCGACCAAATGCACGAGCTTTTGCGGCGCCGATTGGTTGCCGCTGTCGGCGCATTGCTGCGCCATCGCCACACAAATACGGGGCCGTTCCTTCATCGGGGTGTTCTGCTGGTCGATCCGCGGCTGACCGGGCCTGCGCGGGGATTTGTTGCCGACGTCGTTGTCGTCATGGCTCACGACTGAATCCCCCCTTGTTATTTGTTGAATTGCAACGCGCGAGTGCCCAGGAAGGTTGCAAGGCCGTCATATTGGGTCGGCCGGTCCGACGCTCCGGTTCATGGTGGCTGAGGTGCCGCCAGGCTTTTCCACCGGAAAGACTTAAAAAGCAGCTCCATCGGTCGAACCAGCAGCTCTTTGCGGGCGTCTCATTTTCGTAATGGTTAATGGAGACGTCCATGCGCGTCCTTGGCTGCATCATCGCCGCTGTTTTGGTTCTGAGCGGTCCTTCGCTCGCCGGTCCGGCGGATGGCGACCTGCCGGGGGTCGGCACCTTTGATTATCGTGGGCCTCCGATCGCCCAACCTGCGCTGGATATTGTGGCCCAACTAGGCCGGTGAACCACACCCGACTCGTCCAATGAACCACTGGCAACGCGCTCCAGCGATTGATCTCACTGAAAAGATTGGCCTTTTTTGACCAATGTTTCGTCGGACCGGCGCGACGAAACAATTCCCCGCGCGACGAAACCATTTTTCGCTTTTGGCGCAGAACTCCGGAAACGGCACATGGTTATCAACCAGCCAACACAACGGCGGACAGCGCTGGAACCGAACACCGGAGACCGTCACATGCGAACCCTCTGCTTCATCCTGGCTTTCGCCTTCGTGCTGGCTGGTCCGTCCGTCGCCGGCCTGCAGGACAGCAGCCTGCCGGGGATTGGAACCTTCAGCTACAACGGCTCGCCAATTGCCACCCCGGCCCCTTCGCTGGTGGTCGCAGTCCGCTAGGTCGCGGTCGAGTTGGGCTCCAGGATTGTTGGTAAGGCCGTCATGGGTTTTCGCATCAGTGCCCTCGTAATCGCAGCGTCGTTCGGGCTTTTTGGTTCGGCGCAGGCGCAAGTGCCGCAGACCGACGTTCAGCAGGTTCAGTTCCGCTCGTTGCAGCGGTTGCCCGATCCACGCGGAGAATTCGTCCGGCTCTGCGCGCCCCATATGGTGGGGCGTTGGGCCCATCCGGAGACGGTGTGCGGATGCCTGCATGATTATGCGGCGGCGGCGGTCGAGGACGACGACCTGCGCGAAGCGTTGCTGCGGGGCATCAGCGAGACCGGCGTGCCCACTATCGAGACCGAATGGGTCCCGGCCGCAAAACAATCCGAAATCGGCGCAACCTTCACCAAGATTGCCAGGCCGACGCTGCAATGCATGTTCGACCCGGCGAATTAGTTGGGCTCACGCGCTGAACCTTCAGAACTGGAGCCGGCCGGCAGGAATGTCCGCCGGCATTTTCGCGCCAGCTAATGTTTGGCGCCGCCATTCTTGTTGATGCGCGGGATGCATTTCTGCGCGCGGACCACGCCTGCCGCGGTCATTTTGGAGCCCGAGATTTCCTTGATCTGACCGGCGGGGCAGGTTCCGTCGTCAACCTTGATGCGCTGGCCGAGCTGCAAATTGACGATATCCTGCTCCCGGGACACCTGGCCTTGGAGTGCCGATGACGGAAGCGGCCATAGCGTGAGGCCACAAAGCAGCAGCATCGCAGCAAGCCTGATGTGTGCGCTGGTCATGATCGGCGGGTCCGCTCTCACTTGTTTTGAATCTTCACCCCGTTTGGCCCGAGATTGATCTGCAAGCCCTGGGGTTCCTTTTTGGATTGGTAGAGATTGTAGCCGAGCACGCCCACGGCGACGACCAGCGCGCCGATGAGGAGATACAGAATATTGCGGTTGGCTGGCATCCGTGTCTCCATGGCGCGAACAGTGACTGTATTGGCGCGGCCGCGATTCTGAAAGCGGCAACGGGACAGGGACGACAAATGAACGCCATCGATACCAGGCAGAAAATCCTCGATGCGGTCGATGCCGGTTTCGACGCACAACTCGCCACCACGCGGGATTTTATCGCCATTCCCTCGACCCGGGGCGCCGAGGGGCCGTGCCAGGACATGATCGGCGATCTGCTGCGGCAGCGCGGCTACGAGGTCGACGACTGGCATATCGACGTCGACGAATTGAAGGACCTGCGCGGCTTCGGTCCGATTCTGCATGACTTCTCAAAAGCGCGTACCGTGGTCGGCACCTACCGGCCGGCCAAAAACGTCGGAAAATCGCTGATCCTGCAGGGACATTGCGACGTGGTTCCACCCGGGCCGCTGGAGATGTGGGAGACACCGCCGTTCTCGCCGGTCGTGAGGGACGGCAGGATGTATGGCCGCGGCGCCTGCGACATGAAATCCGGCACCATCGGCGCGCTCGCAGCGCTCGACGCCATCAAGGCCGCAGGTTTTGCACCGACCGCGCGGATTCATTTTCAGTCCGTCATCGAGGAGGAGAGCACGGGCGTTGGCGCGCTTTCCACCCTGCAGCGCGGCTATCGCGCCGACGCCTGTTTCATTCCCGAGCCGACCTCGGGCCGGATGGTGCGCTCGCAGGTCGGCGTGATCTGGTTTCGGCTGAAAGTGCGCGGCCATCCGGTGCATGTGTTCGAGGCCGGAAGCGGCTCGAATGCGATCACCGCGGCCTATCATCTGATCCGAGCGCTGGAAAAACTCGAAGCCGAATGGAACGAGCGCGCCAAAGCCGATCGCCATTTCAGGGCGGTGACGCATCCGATCAACTTCAACCCCGGCATCATCAAGGGCGGCGACTGGGCCTCCAGCGTGCCGGCCTGGTGCGATGTCGACTGCCGGATCGCGATCCTGCCGGGCTGGTCGATCGCGGACTGCCAGAAGGAGATTCTGGCCTGCGTATCGACCGCTGCGCGCGACCACCGCTTCCTGTCCAACAATCCGCCCGAGGTGCAATGGTCGGGCTTTCTGTCGGAAGGCTATGAGCTCACGGGCTCGGCGGACGCCGAGGCCGCGTTCGGCACGGCCTTTGGCGCCGTGTATGGCGGCAGCGTCGAGGACCTCGTGTTCACCGCGCTCACCGATACGCGCTTCTACGGGCTGAACTACAACATTCCGAGCCTGTGTTTCGGCGCCAGCGGCGCGGCGATGCACGGCTTCAACGAATATGTCGACCTCGAGTCGCTGAGGAAATCCACCAGGGCCACAGCCTTGTTCATCGCCGAATGGTGTGGGTTGGAGAAGGCCTGAGGGGGAGGGAGAGCGACCATGACGCCGCTTGAGAAGATAAAGTCGATAAAGCTGCCCTTTGCCGACCTGAAAGGCGTGGTCTTCACCGACGCGAGCCTGGAGCGGGTGGTCGCGAAAATGCTGGTCAGGCCGGACCTCTGCACCGCCA
>NZ_DATHOP010000216.1:0-29229 GCF_035484855.1 Bradyrhizobium sp. | reverse complement strand
ATCCTGCCGCATCTCGGCCATCGCCGCGGCAAGGATGAAGTCCGGCAGATGTGGACGTCGATCCACAGCCGTTATTCCAGCATGCGCTATCAGGTGCCGATCGTCGTTGCCGAAGGCGACAAGGTCGCGGTCCATATCCGCGTCTTCTTCGTCAAGCGGAAGAACGACCGGATCATGCAGTTCGACATCGCGGTGTTCTATACGTTTGCCGGCGGGCGTATCGTCAGGATTCGCGAGATCATGGACACCTTCGACCTGATCCAGCAGCTGCTGGAGCGGGATCTCGTCGCGCTTCTGACCGATGATCCGGCCGGCAGGATCTAGGCTCCCAACGCGTGGCCCCTGTTTGTCCCCGGCCGGTTTGAACCTTCCCCATCCCTCGCCGACCAACCAAGCGGCCCTCTTAATCCTCGGACCAGAACCATCATGAAAATCACGCTGTTGGCCATGCTCGGTCTGTTCCTGGGGGTGATCGGGGGCGCGGCGCTTGGCGTCGGGGCCGGGATCGCGTGGGTCGAAATCTTTAAAACCTCGGGATTTGAAGGCTATAGCGGCATGCTGGTGTTCTTCACCTTCATGCCGCTGGGGGCTGCGATCGGCGGCCTCGGCGGCGCGCTGCTGTTTGCGGTGATCGCGATGCGCGACGCCCAGATCGCGGTCGAACGGGCGCCGGCGCAGCGCCGCAACTCCTGAATTTTCGCAAAGCCCCGCATTCGTGGAATGCATAATTGCGCCTTGCATTTCGGCCGGCGGCCATTATTTGAAGCTTCAACTAATGTGGCGAGCGACCGGGTCCCGGCGTCGGCAATGACGCCCTTTTTGGTGGCCGCCGGCTCGCCTGAAAATCCAGTTCGGAAAGCAGAAATTCATGACAGAGCACAGCCTCTGGCGTTTTTCACGCGCGTTCCATCGCGCGATCAACGAGCGCCGGCACGACGAACTCGAACAGCTGATCGACGACGAGGTCGACTGGGCGATCTACGGCCCGATCGACATGTTCCCGTTTCTCGGCGCCCCGCCGCGGCAAGGCGGCGGTGCTGGAAGTGATGCGGCAGATCGCCGACAATGTCCGGGTGCACCGCTTCGATCGCGAGACCATCATGCTGGGCGTGGATTCGGCCGCCTCGATGCTGCGCTATTCGCTGACCATGCTCGACAGCAACAAGCCGATCAGCTTGCGGGTCGCGCATTTCGCGCAGTTCAAGGCCGGCCGGCTCTCCAGCATCCGCGTGCTGCTCGACAGCTTCGACCTGGTCGAGCAGGCGCTCGGGCGCCCGATCCATCTGCCGAAGATCACCTCGGTGGCGTGAGGTCTTCGTCAAACGGCACTCCATATCATCGTCATGGCCGGGCGTGTCCCGGCCATCCACGTCTTGAGGCGCGCCAAGGAAGCAAGACGTGGATGCCCGGCACGAGGCCGGGCATGACGAATCATTGACGGCAGTGGCCCGATAACCCCCGCCACAATTTCGCGCCGATGTATCCGCATCAATGGCGCAGTTGCAGGCGGGCGGGCATGGTCTCCACACTTCGATATGGGTTGGCGCTGATGCTGGCGGCGAGCCTTGGCCTGTCGGCGCCGCAGACCCGCGCGCAGCCCGTCCCGGTCGACGACCATCGGCACGCTTCGGGCGAGGTGGAGGCCTCGGCCATCCCCGACGCCAGCGAACTCGACTGGAGCCAGCTCGACGTCGATGCCGCCACGCTAATGAAAGGCGCTCCGGCGTCGAAGCCGCGTTCGCCGCAGGCGGGGCCGGCCACCGACCTGTCGTGGTCGGGAAACGACAAGCCGAACGGCTCGGCGGCGGTCTCCGTCAAGCAGCCGCTGTCGCCATTGTGGGATGCCCGGATCGGCGCCGACATGACGGTGGCGCCGGGGCAAGCGCAGACCGAGTCGCAGCTATTGGCGGAAAAGCTCGCCAATGGCGGCAACTTGCCGCAATCCTCAGGCACCGCATGGGCCGCCGTCACGGCGCCCGGCCTCAGTTCGATCTGGGACAAGACCGCGGTCGAAGCCAGGCTCGATCCCACCCAGGAGCAGAGCAAGCTCGGCACCTCCTTGAGCAAGTCGATCCCGTTCAGCGAGCAGTATTCGCTCACCCTGCAGAACGGCTACAACGTCACCGAGCAGGGCGCCCTGCCGCTGCCCGGCATCCCCGGACGCCCGGTGCGCAATTACGACACGGAGCAATCCGCCAGGCTTTCCATCGCCGAGACCGGCACCAGCTTCATGGCCGGCCAGACGCTCTCCACCGCCGACGACAAATGGCTGCGTAGGATCGGCGCCGAGCAGAAGCTGTTCGGCGACGTCACCATCAACGGCTCGATTGGGGAGACGCCGCAGGGCGCCACCAGCAAGAGCGTCACGGCGGGCTTCAAGCGCAGCTGGTAAGCCGACGAACCGTTCGCCCGCAATTCCCCACCAATGATCAGGCATTGCCGCATATTGGCCGCGTTGCCGTCAAAATCGGACGCCCTGATGGGGCTGCTTCACATTCGTCGTGCGGGGGACGTCCGCGCTCGCTTTGAACCGCGAAACAGGGGAATAGCCGATGACTGCCATTCGTTCCGAAAAAATCGAGTCCACTGAAGAAGACTCCAATCTCGCCGCGGTCTCGGAGGTCGAGGCCGGCATCCGCGATTTCGTCCGCAACGACATCGCCTATCTGCGCCGGCCCGCGCCCAGCATGCTCGCCGGCACCGATGCGCCGCTGGAGCCGTCCGCGGAGGCGACCGTCAACAGCGTCAACTCGCTGATCCAGCGGGTGGCCGGAACCTCGCTCGGCGAGATCGAGAACCTGATTTCCGAACTCGAAAGCCTGCGCGACCTGCTGCATGCCGAAGGCCAGCGCGTCCAGCGCGAGATCTCCGGCTACGCCCAGCTCAGCCAGGCCGCGATGAAATCCACCCGCATGATCGCCGACAATGTCGCGCAGTGGAAACGCACCGCCGACGGCCTGCGCAACGGCTGACGCGGTTGTCTCTCGTCGTTCCGGGGCGATGCGAAGCATCGAACCCGGAATCTCGAGATTCCGGGTTCGCGCTGCGCGCGCCCCGGAATGACGATCAGGTTTTCCCGAAGCCGTTGAACTTGCCGGGCTCGCGCCGCGACCAAGGGCAGGCTCAATCACGAGGCGGGGACATGTCTTCATGAAAAGCGTTCAGCCGGACAATCCCGATCCCATCCCGCTGCAGAACGCGCCGCGGATGGGCATCCTCATGATCCGGTTCGTCGGACTGTTGATCGCGACCGTGGTGCTGCTGGCGCTGATCTGGAGCCGCTGATTTTTTCGCCGGGTAACCCCGCGATTCCGCCAAAATGGTTAGCGAATGGTGACTTATCGGCTGGCGACCTGTGCGCTGTCGAGCGAATAGCCGCCGTCGGCATAACCCTTGACCACCATGGCGGCCGTCAGCATCACCACCAGCGTCACGGTTGCGAAGATAAAGCCGACAAGTTTCAGGCCGTTGCGGTCTGCCATGGATCGTCCCCTCACCTCAGTCCCCTGGACCGAGTCCATAAAGGGACAAAGTTCAAAATGCGTTAGCGGGAGAAACGTTCCACGGCCCGCAAAACGGGCGCGAATCAGCGGTTCGGGTTCCGGCGCGGCACGAAGGCGGTGGCGAGGAACGAGAACACCAATTCGCCGCGCTGATTGGTGCCGGTGTTGCGGGCCTGCAGGATGCCCCATTCGGGGCGCGAATCCGAGGTGCGCAGCGATTCGATCTCGCTGGCGAAACTGACGGTGTCGCCGGCCAACACCGGCTTGATCCAGCGCAGTTCGCGGAAACCGGGCGAGGGTCCCCACACTGCGACCTGCTCGCCCCGCGCGGCGGCCTCCTTCGCCAACCGTTGGCCGTCGGTCACCAGCAGCTTCATGCTGACCGAGCCGATATGCCAGCCCGACGCGGCGAGCCCGCCGAACAGCGATTTCCTGCCCTCCTCCTCGTCGAGATGAAAGCGCTGCGGATCGAATTGGCGGGCGAATTTCTTGATGGCCTCGGCGGTGAAGGTGAACGAACCCACCTCACGCCGTCGCCCGATTTCGAGCTCCTCGAAAAAATACATCAGCCGGGCTCCGCCGCGACGGCAGCGCGCCGCATCATGATCATCGGCGAGACCATTTCGCATAGCGCCTGCCCGGCCGCGTTGCGGGCCACCGCCTTGAGCATCACGAGGCCGGTCGTGGGCCGGCTGCGCGAAACCCTTGCCTCCACCACCTCGATATCGAGCGTGACATCGTCACCGGGGCGAAGCGGCGCCAGCCAGCGCACTTCGTTGACGCCGGGCGAGCCCAGCGACGCGCTGCGGCCGGCAAAGCCGTCGACCATCATCCGCATCATGATCGAGCACAGATGCCAGCCGGAAGCCGACAGCCCGCCCAGCATCGATCTTGCAGCCGCCGCTTCGTCGAGATGCATCGGCTGCGGATCGAACTCCGCGGCAAAGGCTGTGATCTCCTCGCGGCTGACGCGGCGCGGGCCGAAGCTGCCGAAATGGCCGATTGGGAAATCTTCGAAGGTCAGCGTCATCGTGGGGATTGCTGCGAGGAAGGCCTGATTGTGGCCGCACTTTGCGGCAATCTCAACAGGCCTGCCCGCATGGCTCGTGCTCCGCGGGCGAGCATCGCCCTTGTCGGTCTTGCTTGCGACCTTGCCCGGAATGGCATTCGGAGCTAGGCCCTGTGGGTTCGTTGCGCCAGGTCCTGGGGCCTGGCGCAATTGATATTCGGTTTGCCGGGGGGAGAACGCTAGATGTTTGAATTTCGCGATTTGTTCCAGTGGGACCGTTTCATCACGCCCACCATCATCAAGACCTTTTACTGGCTGGTCATCGCGCTGATCTCGCTGTTCGGCCTCTCCGGAATCTTTTCAGGCCTCGCCGCGATGGCGATCAGCCCGTTCGGCGGGTTCATCGTGCTGCTGTCGTCGATCGCGAGCGTAGTCGTCGGCATCGTGTTCTCGCGCATCGCCGCGGAGTTCATCCTGATCGTGTTCCGCATCAACGAGCATCTCGGCGCGATCCGCGACCAAGGCGCGGGGCATTGAATTGCTTCCACAAGTTCGCCGTCATCCTGAGGAGCCGCGCGCTTGCGCGGCGTCTCGAAGGATGGGCCGCGAGCACCTGTCTTCGTCATCCTTCGAGGCTCGCAAGAGCTCGCACCTCAGGATGACGTCCTGCATATTTGCGCTAGCGCTCGGGATGACGCCCTTTACGTGTTGAACCTGAAATGCATGACGTCGCCGTCGGCGACGACATAGTCCTTGCCTTCCAGCCGCAGCTTGCCGGCGTCCCGCGCGCCGGCCTCGCCGCCGAGCGCGACGTAATCGGTATAGGCGATGGTCTCGGCGCGGATAAAGCCTTTTTCGAAATCGGTATGGATCACGCCGGCCGCGGCCGGCGCCCTTGTGCCGCGGTGGATGGTCCAGGCCCGCGCTTCCTTGGGGCCAACGGTGAAATAGGTGATGAGGTCCAAGAGCTGATAGCCGGCGCGGATCAGGCGATCGAGGCCGGCTTCTTCCAGCCCCAGCGTGTCGAGAAACTCGGCGCGTTCCTCGCGCGACAGGGTGGCGATCTCCGATTCTATTTTTGCCGAGATGGTGACCGCGACGGCGCCTTCCTTCCTTGCCTGCTCGGCAACGATTTCGGAGAACTTGTTGCCGGTGGCAGCCGAAGCCTCCTCGACATTGCAGACATAGAGCACGGGTTTCGAGGTCAGCAGGCCGAGCATGCCGAAGGCGCGCTCCTCTTCGGGCTTGCGCTCCAGAAACCGCGCCGGCCGGCCCTCGCGCAGCAGCACCAGCGCGCGGTTGACGAGATCGAGCTGCTCCTTGGCTTCCTTGTCGTTGCCCTTGGCCTTCTTGGCGAGGTTGTCGACGCGCTTCTCGAGGCTGTCGAGATCGGCCAGCATCAATTCGGTCTCGATGGTCTCGATGTCGGCGAGGGGCGCGATCTTGCCTTCGACATGGGTGATGTCGGAATCCTCAAAGCATCTCACCACATGGGCGATCGCGTCGACCTCGCGAATGGTGGCGAGAAACTGGTTGCCGAGGCCTTCGCCCTTGGAGGCGCCGCGCACCAGCCCTGCGATATCGACGAACGTCAGCCGCGTCGGGATGATCTGCGCGGACTTGCCGATCTCGGCAAGCTTGTCGAGCCTGGGATCGGGTACCGCGACCTCGCCGACATTCGGCTCGATGGTGCAGAACGGATAATTCGCCGCTTGGGCGGCTGCCGTCTCCGTCAGCGCGTTGAACAGCGTCGACTTGCCGACATTGGGCAATCCGACGATACCGCATTTGAATCCCATTTCGTCCTCGATATTTCCTCACCGTCATGGCCGGGCTTGTCCCGGCCATCCACGTCTTCTCTGGCAAAGGAAAGACGTGGATGCCCGGCACAAGGCCGGGCATAACGGCGGTGTGTATGTTTGCGCGCGCGAGACGTCAGTCCTGCTTCCCCGCGCCGTCGTCACCCTTCTCGAAAAATCCTTTGGCCTGCATCGCCAGATGCACCTTGTTCTGGAACGTCGAGTCGCGCCCGGTGGCGAGCAGTCCGGCATTGTCGGCGACCGCTTCGCAGAGCGCTTCGACCCAGGGGCGGTCGCTCTTGGCGAAATCGGCCAAGACGTAGCTGTGCACCAGTTCCTTGATGCCGGGATGACCGATCCCGAGCCGCACCCGGCGATAGTCGTTGCCGATATGCGAGGAGATCGACCGCAGGCCGTTATGACCGGCGATGCCGCCGCCGATCTTGACGCGAACCTTTGCCGGCGGCAGTTCGAGTTCATCCTGGAACACGGTGATCTCGCCCGCCGAAAGCTTGAAGAAATTCGCAGCCTCCTGCACCGCGCGGCCGGAATCGTTCATGTAGGTCGTGGGCTTGAGCAGGATCACCCGCTCATGATCGAGCGTGCCTTCCGCGGTCTCGCCCTGAAAGCGGCGGCGCCACGGTGCGAAACCATGACGCCGCGCGATTTCATCGACGGCCATGAAGCCGATATTGTGCCGGTTATGCGCGTATTTCGCGCCGGGATTGCCGAGCCCAACGAACAGGCGCATGACGCGGCATCCCGCGTCCGGTTACTTCTTCTTGTCGCCGCCGCCGGCGGGCGCCTTGGCGCCGGCCGCGGGCGCCTTCGCACCGGCCGCGGGAGCAGCCGCCGCACCGGCAGCAGGCGCCGCCGCAGCAGCACCAGCCGCGGGAGCCGCCGCACCGGGCGCAGCCGCCGCACCGGCAACCGCCGCCGTACCGGCAGCAGCCGCTGCCGCCGCAGCCGCCTTCATTTCTTCGGCGTAGCCGGACGGCGGCACGATGGTCACCAGCGTCACGTCCTCGCGCGTCAGCGACTTCACGCCGGCGGGCAGCTTGATGTCGGACAGATGCAGCGAGTGGCTGATCTCGAGCCCACTGACGTCAGCGTCGACAAATTGCGGAATGTTGTCGACCGAGCATTCCAGATCGATGGTGTGGGTGACGATGTTGACGGTGCCGCCGCGCTTCACGCCGGGAGCGGCTTCCGCATTCATGATGTGGAGCGGAACGCTGACGCGGATGGTGGCGCCTTCGCCGAGCCGCATGAAGTCGACATGGATCGGAAAGTCCCGCACCGGATCGAGATGGAAGTCGCGCGGAATCACACGGTGCTTCTTGCCATCGAGATCGATGTCGTAAATCGTGGTGAGGAACCGGCCCGCCAGGATGCGCTGGCGCAGCTCGGCGTCGTCGACCGAAATGGTCGTGGGGGGCTGGTTGTTGCCATAGATCACTCCGGGCACTCTCCCGGCGCGACGCTCTGCCCGTGCGGCCCCCTTGCCGCCTGCCGGACGTGCGGTCGCCTTCAATTCCTGGACGGTCGCCATCTGCTTTAAGTCCTTGTTTTCAAAAAGTTAAAGGCCGCAACGCGGCCCGGTCACACTCCACAGCAAGCCTCCAGGGGTGCGGGGGCTGCGGACGTGGCGGCGTTCTAGCCCCAATGGGGCGAAATGACAAGGAAATGCAGGGATTTTGTTTCCCTACCCGTCCGTCCGCATACTGCCGACATCAGGGGGCCGACGGCGGCGCCCCGAGCTTGGCCTCCAGCACGGCGATCCGCGCCTTCAGCGCCTCGTTTTCCTCGCGCGCCAGCCGCGCCATGTCCTTGACCGCCTCGAATTCCTCGCGCTTGACGATGTCGAGGTCGCGCAGGATTTTTTCGGCCTGGGTGCGAACCACCGCGTCGACCTCGCGCTTGACCCCCTGGGCGGCGCCGGCGGCATCGTTCATCAAACGCCCGATCTCGTCGAAAAACCGGTTGCTGGTCTGGGTCATCGCCTTAAGTCTCCGGTGGGCCGTGCAGGGCTCGGTCCATCACACAATGGCGATCCGGACGGCGCAGTTCAAGGCCGGCATGAGCCCCTTCGCGGCGGCTCGCCTTGTCATGCTGCGGTTTCCTTGCAATCGTATCGATCGCCAGCGCCAAGAAACGCCAAACGGGAAGCGAGAAACGCCCATGATCGACCAGCAGATCGAAATCCCCACCAAGGACGGCCACACCACCACCTTCATCAGCCATCCCGAGCGCGGCGGGCCATTCCCCGTGATCATCTTTTACATGGACGCACCCGCGATCCGCGAGGAACTGCGCGACATGGCGCGGCGGCTGGCGACATCGGGCTATTACGTGATGCTGCCCAACATGTATTACCGCGCCGGCGTCATGGAACTCGGCCCGATCAATCCGGATCCGAATTCGCCGGAGCGAAAGCGGATGTTCGAACTGATGAACTCGATCAACATTCCCCTCGTCATGGAGGACACCAAGGCGCTGCTCGCCTATGCCGAGGGCCAGCCGGCCGCCAATGCGAAAATCGTCGGCACCGTCGGCTACTGCATGAGCGGGCGCTATGCCGTCAACGCGGCCACGCATTTTCCCGATCGCGTCAAGGCCGCGGCCTCGATCTACGGCACCCATCTGGCGACCGACCAGCCCGACAGCCCGCATCTGGCCGGACAGAAGACCAAGGCGGAGCTTTATTTCGGCTGCGCGGAAACCGACATCTATGCGCCGCAGGAAATCATCGACAAGCTCAAGCACGCCATGCAGGCCGACAAGGCCAATGCCGAGGTCGAGGTCTATCCCGACACCCATCACGGCTTTGCGTTTCCGAAGCGGCCGGTCTACCACCGCGACGCCGCCGAGCGGCATTGGGAGCGGCTGCTGGCGCTCTATCGCCGCAATCTGTCGGCATAGACCTGCTCGATGCTTCTCCTCGTCATCGTCCTTCCGGTGTTCAATTCGATCGCGATCGCGATCGGACCGATCGCGATCCGCTGGTATGCGCTCGCCTATATCGGCGGCATCGTGCTGGGCTGGATCTACGCGCGATCGCTGGTCAAGAACGATGGGTTGTGGGGCGGCGTGGCGCCGATCACGCTGCCGCAGCTCGACGATTTCATTCTTTGGGTCACGCTCGGGATCATCCTCGGCGGCCGCACCGGCTATGTGCTGTTCTACAATTTTCCCTTCTTCATCGAGCATCCGCTCGAGATCGTCGAGCTCTGGAAGGGCGGCATGTCGTTCCATGGCGGCTTTCTCGGCTGCGTCGCCGCGGTGATCCTGTTCTGTCGGGCGCACGACATTCCGATCCTGTCGCTTGGTGACATCACCACCGCGGTCGGACCGATCGGGCTGTTCCTCGGCCGCATCGCCAATTTCATCAACGGCGAATTGTGGGGCCGGCAGGCCGACCCCACCCTGCCCTGGGCGATGGTATTTCCCAACGACGCGCTGCAGCTGCCGCGCCATCCCAGCCAGCTCTACGAGGCAGGGCTCGAGGGCATCGTGCTGTTTACGATCCTGGCGGTCATGATCCGGATGGGCGCGTTGAAGCGGCCGGGCCTGATCCTCGGCAGCTTCATCATGCTGTATGGGTTGGCCCGGATCGCCGGCGAGCATTTCCGGGAGCCCGACCCGCAGCTCGGATTTTTGTGGGGTGGGCTGACCATGGGTATGCTGTTGTCGGTGCCGATGCTTGTTGCAGGTGCTATCCTTATTGTGCTGGCATGGCGCCGCAAGGCGCCGAAGCCGTTGCAAGTCAATAGTTGAATAGTTCCAGGGCTGGCCGTGACCGAATATTCGCCGCTGCAATCCGAGATCAGGCAGCTGATCAAGGCGTCCGGACCGATGCCGGTCTGGCGCTACATGGAGCTGTGCCTGACGCATCCGAAGTTCGGCTATTACGTGTCGCGCGACCCGCTGGGCCGCGAGGGCGATTTCACCACCGCCCCCGAAGTCAGCCAGATGTTCGGCGAATTGCTGGGGCTGTGGGCGGCCTCGGTCTGGAAGGCGATCGGCTCGCCGCCGCTGCTGCGGTTGATCGAGCTCGGGCCCGGCCGCGGCACCATGATGGCGGATGCGCTACGCGCACTGCGGGTGCTGCCGCCGCTCTACCAGGCGCTCTCCATCCACCTGGTCGAGATCAATCCGGTGTTGCGAGACCGGCAGAGGTCGACGCTGTCGGGCGTGCGCAACATCGCCTGGCACGAGACCATCGACGATATCCCCGACGGGCCTGCGGTGATTTTCGCCAATGAATATTTCGACGTGCTGCCGATCCACCAGGTGGTGAAGCGCGAGAGCGGCTGGCACGAGCGCACCGTCGAAATCGATGCCGACGGCAGGCTGGCGTTCGGCGCCATGGCCGAGCCGACGCCGCGGTTCGAGGTGCTGCTGCCGCCGCTGCTGCGCGCGGCTCCGGTCGGCGCCGTGTTCGAGTGGCGGCCCGACGCCGAGATCATGAAGATCGCGTCCCGCGTCCGCGACCAGGATGGCGCCGCGCTGATCATCGATTACGGCCACGTCCGCAGCGACGCCGGCGATACCTTTCAGGCGATCGCCCGTCACAGCTTTGCCGACCCGCTGAAAAATCCCGGCCAGGCGGACGTCACCGCCCATGTCGATTTCCAGGCACTGGCGCGGGCGGCAGAGGATTTGGGCGCCCGCGTCCACGGCCCGGTGCCGCAGGGCGATTTCCTGCAACGGCTCGGTATCGAAACCCGTGCGCTAACCTTGATGGCGAAGGCCAACCACGAGGTCTCCGAGGATATTTCCGGCGCGCTGAAGCGGCTGATCGGCGGCGGCCGCGGCGGCATGGGGCAGATGTTCAAGGTGCTGGCGGTCTCCGAACCTCATCTCGACACGCTCGCGGGCTTCGAGGGCGAGAAGCAGAACGCCGGGACCGCGCCTTCATGATGCTTGCCTCGCCGCTGCTCTCTGCGATCCCCGGCCTGCGCCACGCCTTCTTCACCCGCGACGGCGGCGTCTCCGGCGGCGTCTATGGCAGCCTCAATGGCGGTATCGGTTCCAACGACGATCCGGCTCACGTCGCGGAAAATCGCCGGCGCATGGCGGAGCAGATGGGAGTGCGGCCCGAGCACCTTCTCAGCGTCTGGCAGGTCCATTCGCCCGATGCGGTGGTGGCCAGCGGTCCCTGGCAAAGCGAGCGGCCGCGCGCCGACGCCATGGTGACCCGCGCCGAGGGGCTCGCCATCGGCGTCACCGCGGCCGACTGCGGTCCGATATTGCTGGCCGATCCGACTGCGCGCGTGATCGGCGCCGCGCATGCCGGTTGGAAGGGCGCGCTGACCGGCATCATCGAGGCCACCGTCGAGACAATGGAGAAACTCGGCGCCGAGCGAAGCGGCATTGCTGCGGCGATCGGGCCCCTGATCCGCCAGCACTCCTATGAAGTCGGCGACGAATTCGTCGAACGGTTCATCGAGGCCGATGCGGACAACGCGCTGTTCTTCATCCCCGGCGAGCGCAAGGGACACGCGATGTTCGACCTCGCCGGCTTCATCCGGACCCGACTCGAAAACGCCGGCGTCCTGATGATCGACGACATCGGCGTCGACACCTATTCCGACGATCGTTTTTACAGCTACCGCCGCTCGGTGCATCGGAACGAGCCGGACTACGGCCGGCATGTTCACGCGATTGCGCTGGAGCGCGCGTAGGAATTGACCGCCGCCGTCGTTGACAACGGCCGTTGCGCCCGGCCTCCTCGGCGGGGCCAATGGCGCGGCGTGCAGAGGAGACGGATCATGAAACAGATTTCCACAATGGCGATCGCGGCCGCCTGTGCCTCGATCGGCGCCGCGGCGTCGCAGGCGCAGACCTTGCCGACGCATCGCATTCCCGCGGCGCTCGCGGTCGAAGCGGCGAGCGAGGCCGTGGCGGCCTGCGCCCGGCAGAATTACACCGAGACCGCGGTCGTGCTCGACGCCGACGGCGCCATCATCGCGGTCGAGCGCGGCGATGGCGCCGGCATCCACACCATCGATAGCGCGCACGACAAGGCCTACACCAGTGTGTCCTTCAAGACCGACACGTTGGCGCTCGCCGAGCGCGCCAAGGGCGAGGATTCGATCGCACCGCTGGCCAAGCTGCCGCACATCATGTTCTTCGGCGGCGGCGTGGTGATCAAGCTCGGCAACGAGGTGATCGGCTCGATCGGCGCCGCCGGCGCGCCCGGCGCCAAGCTCGATGACGCCTGCGCCCATGCCGGGCTCGACAAGATCAAGGAGCGGTTGAAGTAGCCGTCCAGCCTTACCGCTCAGCCTCCTGGGCGGGTTCGATGCGAAAGCGCGCAAGCTGGCGCGAGTGGGGTCACCTCGCCCCGCTTGCGGGGAGAGGTCGAAATTCGCGCGAGCGAATTTCGGGTGAGGGGGAGTCTCAACGAGTCGCACTCGCTGAGAGAGCCCCTCACCCCGACCCTCTCCCCGCAAGTGCGGGGCGAGGGAGAAACAGACGGCGCGAGGCTTGTATTTTCGGAACCGGTTCCAAACTATGTTGCAGCCGGCAACGGAGGCCAAACCATGCACGACCAGAACAATGTGTTCTATGCCCTCGCGCTTTCCGTGGTCGTCCTGATAACCTGGCAATATTTCTTCGCTACATCCTTTCTCGGCAAGCCAGCTTCGCAGCCCGGCCCGGTCGCTGCCGGGATCGCCCGGCCGCAAACACCGGCGATCGCAACGCGAACTGCTGCGACAACGGACACGCAACGCGCCGAACCGATCGCGCGGCTTCAGGCGCTCGCAAGATCGCAACGCGTCGCCATCGATACCCCGCGGCTCAAGGGATCGATCGCCTTGACCGGCGGACGGATCGACGATCTCGCGCTTGTCCGCTATCGCGAGACCACCGATCCCACCTCGCCGGCGATCGAACTGCTTTCGCCCGCGGGCAGCCCGTATCCGTTTTATGCCGAATTCGGCTGGGTCGATGGCTCCAGCGTCGATCTCAAAGTACCCACCTCGGAGACGGTTTGGCGCCAGGAGGGCGCGGACAGCCTTGGCGTGGGCCGCCCGGTCACGCTGGTCTGGCAGAACGGCCAGGGGCTGGAATTCAGGCGGACGATTTCGGTCGACGACAAATACCTGTTCAGCATCGGCGACGAGGTTCTCAACAGCGGCGATGCGGCGGTTTTGCTGGCGCCCTACGCGCTGATTTCCCGTCACAACCCGCCGCCGACATCAGGGTATTATCTGCTGCACGAAGGTGCGATCGGCGTGCTCGGGGACCAGGGGCTGCAGGAGGTCAGCTACAAGAATCTCGACGACAAGAAGCGCATCGCCTTCAACCTCGCCAACGCCTGGCTCGGATTCACCGACAAATACTGGGCGGCCGCGCTGCTTCCCGATCCCGCCGCGCATCTGCAGGCGGAATTTTCCGCGCACTCCCTGGGCGCGCTGAAGACCTACCAGGCCGACTATGTCGAGGACATCAGGACCGTCGCACCGGGCGGTCGCGCCGTCGCAACTATCAGGCTGTTCGCGGGTGCGAAGGAAGTGGCGGTTATCGACGGCTATGACGGGGCGCTGCATCTCAACCGCTTCGATCTTGCGATCGACTGGGGCTGGTTCCGTTTCATCACCAAGCCGATGTTCACGCTGATCGACGGTATTTACCGGCTGGTCGGCAATTTCGGCGTGGCGATCCTGCTGGTGACCTTGATGCTCAAGGTCGCGTTCTTTCCGCTCGCCAGCAAATCCTATGCCTCGGCGGCGAAGATGAAGGCGCTGCAGCCGCAGCTTAAGATGATCCGCGAGAGCTTCGCCGACGACAAGGTCAGGCAGCAGCAGGCGACGATGCAGCTCTACCGCAAGGAGAAGATCAACCCGATCGCGGGCTGTCTGCCGACGCTGATCCAGATTCCCGTGTTCTTCGCGCTCTACAAGGTGCTGTTCATCACCATCGAGATGCGCCAGGCGCCGTTCTTCGGCTGGATCAGGGATCTGTCGGCGCCGGACCCGACCAATGTGTTCAACCTGTTCGGGCTGATCCCATATGACACGACGTCGCTGCCGCTGCTCGGCGGATTCCTGATCGTCGGCGCCTGGCCGCTGATCATGGGCGTCACGCAATGGCTGCAGCTGAAACTCACGCCGGCGTCCGCCGATCCGGCGCAGGCGGCGATCCTGGGCTGGCTGCCCCTGATCTTCACCTTCATGCTGGCCAAATTCTCCGCAGGGCTGGTGATCTACTGGACCTGGAACAATTCGCTGACGATTCTGCAGCAGGCCGTCGTGATGCGGCGGAACGGCGTGCGGATCGGAATGTGGGACAGTTTCCGGGCGCGGTTCGGCAAACGCAAATCCGGCGATTGAAGGGCGGCCCGCCGTTCCAACTCTCCGCCATCGTGGCTTTCCTGCCCTAGACCTTAACGCGTTTTAACGATATCGCTCGGGACGCGATGAGGGACGTCTCGGCAACTTTGTTTCGGGCCAAACCGGTGCGTGCCGCGTTGGCGGCAACGCTGCTCGCGCTGGCCTGCGCGGTCGGCGGCTGCGCCGCCGGCGGGGCGGCCGGCGGCTCGTTTGCGGTGGCGCCGGGTGGCAGCGGTCCCACGGTTGCGTTCGAATCGATCGACGGCCCGCCGCCGCAGATTTTCGATCGTATGGTCGGCGTGCTCGACAGCGAATCGAAATTGCGCAACCTCTCGATCGTGTCGCGTAACGAGGGCTCGGCCTCCTACCGGGTGCGCAGCTACCTCGCCGCAGAGGTCAGCCACGGCCGCACCACCATCGCCTGGGTCTGGGACGTCTATGACCTGAACCAGCAGCGGGCGCTGCGGCTGTCCGGCGAGGAGCCGGCCGGCAAGTCCGGGCGCGATCCCTGGAATTCGGCCGACGACCTCGTGCTGCGAAGAATAGCCCAGGCCGGCTTCAGCGGGCTCAGCGCCATGATCAACGGCACGCCGGCTCCGGACGCCCCGCCCGTGGCTCCGGCGCCCGGCAAGCGGGGCCCTGCGATCGCCAACGCCGATGGGCCCGCCCCGGCTACCACGGCGTTCCAGGTCAGCGCGCTGGCCCATTAACCCAAAATAGGCCTTGGGCGCTGATTTTGCGCAGGAAAACCTGATTCCACGGGTTGCCAGCCGCGCCCGCTCCTTGATATCACCTCGCTCGTCCAAACGCGCCAGTTCCATGGGTATTCCGATATGCTGAACGTCGTATCCCCCAAGGCGCGAGGAGAAGCCTCGATGTCGGCCAAGAACGGCTCCATCAAGCTCATCGCCGGCAACTCCAATCCCGCGCTGTCCGAGGCGATCGCCAAGGGCCTCGACCTGCAGCTCACTAAGGCCGTGGTCCGGCGCTTCGCCGACATGGAAATCTTCGTCGAGATCCAGGAAAACGTCCGCGGCTCGGATGCCTTCATCATTCAGTCGACGTCGTTTCCGGCCAACGACCATCTGATGGAACTGTTGATCATCACCGATGCGCTGCGCCGTTCCTCGGCGCGCCGCATCACCGCCGTGATCCCCTATTTCGGCTATGCCAGGCAGGATCGCAAATCCGGCTCGCGCACGCCGATCTCCGCAAAACTCGTGGCCAATCTGATCACCCAGGCCGGCGTCGACCGCGTCATGACGCTGGATTTGCACGCCTTGCAAATCCAGGGCTTCTTCGACATCCCGACCGACAATCTGTTCGCATCGCCTGTCATGGTGCGCGACATCAAGGAACGCTTCGACCTCGGTAACGTCATGGTGGTGTCGCCCGACGTCGGCGGCGTGGTGCGCGCGCGCGGGCTGGCCAAGCGCATCAACACCCCGCTTGCCATCATCGACAAGCGCCGCGAGCGCGCCGGCGAATCCGAGGTCATGAACGTGATCGGCGATTGCGCCGGCTTTACCTGCATCCTGGTCGACGACATCGTCGATTCCGGCGGCACGCTGGTGAACGCCGCCGACGCGCTGCTCGCCAACGGCGCCAAGGACGTCTACGCCTATATCAGCCACGGCGTGCTGTCCGGCGGCGCCGCCGCCCGCATCATCGGCTCGCGGCTGAAGGAGCTCGTCATCACCGACTCGATCCTGCCGACCGAAGCCGTCCGCAACGCGCCGAATATCCGCACCCTGCCGATCGCGCCGTTGATCGCGGAGGCCATCGCGCGCACGGCCGCGGAAGAGTCGGTGTCGAGCTTGTTCGATTAGCGGCGAGTATCTCCCCCCTCCCCCCGCGAAGCGGCGGGAAGGGGTCGGGGGTGGGGGGCGCCTCAGCAAACTCGCTAGCAGAGGAGCTAGGCTGATAGACCCCCGACCCCTCCCCGCCACGCGCGAAGGGCGCGTGGGAGGAGGGGAGCGCAGGCACCGCCCGCGACTTCGCGAGCTCGCTTATGGGCCTCGCAACGAAAATATCGAAAACAACCCCATGCAAAGGAGCATGGCCCGGCCTTTGGGCGAGCCCGCAAAAACATTTTGACTCGTCGGGCAAATCACCGGCATGACTCCATCATCGCGCCAGTCGTAAGACGCCCATGGCCCCCGTCCAGCAACGGGCTCTTCGGCGCGATGACACCCAAAATCCCGACCATTGAAGTTGCACCGGCTCGCCGCGGCGAATGATCGCCTTACGGCGTGCCGAATCGCGCGCGCTTCCGATGCGCATTTCCAAGGAGATATCGACATGGACACTGCTTTGGACCTCGACAACGCAACGGCCATGGCCGCAACCGGTCAAACCAATGCTGCCGCGGCCGTGCGGGTAATACTTTCGCCCCACGGATTCTCGATCGACCATCCGGATTCGGAGCTAGGCGAACGGCTGATGGCGGAGAGCTTGGGGGTCGCCGATCGCGATGCGATGCATGGCATTCTCAAACAATTGGTGAAGGCCAGCGCGAAGGGCGAGAGGCCCGACGCGGTCAACCTCGGCTTCATGATTTCGATGATCAAAAGCATCAAGCCCAGGGATTCCGTCGAGGCCATGCTGGTGGCGCAGATGGTGTCCGTTCATGTGATGGCGATGCGATGCGCCTATCAGCTCGCCAACGCGGACGACATCGCTCGCCAAGACAGCGCCGCGCGCGCGCTCGGCCGGCTGGCCCGCACCTTTCCGGCCCAGATCGAGGCGCTCAACCGCCATCGCAACCATGCCGAGCCCGCCATCAAAGTGCAGAACGTGAGGGTCGGGGATGGCGGCAACGCCATCGTCGGCAACGTCACGCAGCATCGAAGCGTGATCGTCTCGGACAAAAGCGGGGCGGCCGCGGCGATGGATGCAAGGATGCACACGACGCCCGATCGCGGCGCACGCGAGCACGATTCCGTGGACGCGAGGGGCGAAGCGCAGGGGTGAGCGATCACGCCCGCAATACCGGCCCCATGCTGGCGAGCCGGCGTTGCGGCGCCAAAACCCGCAGCTGCGGATCGTGCCGCGCGCCGGCGGTGCGCGGCAAACGGCGCTGCCGCATGCACGGCGGCGCGCCGGGATCCGGCGCCCGATGCGGAAACCAGAACGCGCGCCGGCACGGCCTGTTCACGGGGGAAGCGATCGCCGAGCGGAAGGAGATACGGACTTGCTGGGTGAGGCAAGGAAGATGCTGCAAGGGATGAAATGATGTGATTTGGCAGGGCGAACATCACAGGACCGACCTCAAGGGCAGTCTAGGCCGTGTCATGGTGGCATACATTCGCGTCTCACGATCAGGTGAGTCGAATTGCCGCATGGCCATAGAGCGCGGCAACTGGGTCGATACCTTTGGCAAGTTAAGGCCGCCTGTTGGGCTTTTCCGGGCCAAAATGACACACATGTACGTGATTTTTGGTAACTAGGCCTTAAACCTCCGGTTAACCGTACCTATCATATTGACAGGTTATAGCCTATCATTATGATAGGTCGCATGGAAGATGATCCGACAAGCAAGAATGCCGTTTTGTATCGCCCCGACCCTCGCAAGCTCGAAAAAAGTGCGGGAATTGGCTCTCGATTCCAGAAACGTCCGCTGGCGCTCGGCCAACTATGACATGCATGCGGAAAGTCAAATGGACTGGAGAGGCATAACGGACAAAATGATGTTTGAAGTTTTGCGAACCGGTTTTGTCAAAGGAGAGGTTGAAGCTGGAAAATACCCGGGAGAATGGAAAATCAAAATGTGTAAAGCGATGAAGGGGCAGAGAGAGGTTGGCGTGGTCACGATTGTTGTCCGCGATCAACGCCTGTTCGTCAAAACAGTAGAATGGGAGGACCTCAGATGAGCAACGCACAAGTATTCTCAATAGGCGCGGATGCTCCTGCGGAGAAGCCTTATCTCTACAAGGAGTGCGGCCTGGACAATATCTATCTTGACAGTGGTTTTTCCATAGAGAGGGTGGATGGAGAAGAGTACGTCAGCATAGAGAACATAGACGGACTGTGGCGAGCAATTGGGCTGCATCTGGTAACATCCCAAAAAACGCTTGACCCAAAGGAGATCAGGTTTCTCAGAACCCAAATGGGGAAAACTCAGTCTGAAATTGCGAAATTGCTACGTGTGGACGATCAAACGGTTGCCCGATGGGAAAAGAAAAAATGCAAAATCCCCGGCCCCGCCGATCTGATTCTTAGGGTACTTTTTCTGTCATCTGAGGTTGCTCAACCTCAGGGCAGAGAAATACTCAATGAACTACACGGGACGATTGCAAAGTTGGTTGAACAGGACGCACCTCTCCGCGATGAAATCCTTTTCAATCATGATCGGGCCGATGATGCTTGGGAGCCGCGTCGGGCTTCCATGTGAGGCCGATTAAGCAACGGCAACATAATCTGGAAAGCCCGCTATCGTTGGCGGGTTTTTCATGTGCCGCTCAGTTCTACAGGTAGTGATCGAACTACCTAAAGCGGCGACCCTGGATGGTCTGAAGAAACACGGCAAGCGAGACACACAGCAATGATCATTGCAGCCGTGGCCTGGTCAGACGTTGCCGGAATTTGGTCGTCCACATGGCCGTATCTCACGTTTCCCGCAGGCTTCGCCGCCAAGGCTGTCTTCGATCATCTCGTTGACTACAGATCAAACAAGGCCATTGAGGGCTATAAGGCCGAGCTGAGAAAGACTGAAGTCGCATTTGACAGAAAGTCAAAGTCTCAGGACGATGAAATTGCCGCACTAAGAAGGACCGCGCTCGACGGCTTCGCCGTGGCATCTGCAGCGGTAACCCAACGCAAATTGGAAGCTGTTGATCGCCTTTGGGCTGCCGTCATTGATTTGAATCGCTACCAAATTGTTTCGAAGATGATGAGTCCAATCAAGGTCGATGTGGCGATTGAAGCCGCATCTCAGCAGACGCCAGACGGGTTGAGGGCGCGGCAGTTCGCGGAAATGCTCTGGCGAGCATGCGGGCTCGACGATATGAAGCCGCCGCCATCCCCGCCAGACAATGAAAGGCCATTTCTAACCGAAACCGCTTGGGCGCGCTTCTCGTTGTATAGAAGCGCGATGACTCTCCCAATATTTCACCTAGCGAGCATGAAGGGAGGTATGCCGCACGGCTGGTTAAAAAGTCCACCACCGTTGCTAGAGGCCGTCAAAACCGCGATGCTGCACTACTCACAATTGATCGATGACTACGGAGTATCCGCGGTGCCGGAACTTTTAGACGAAATCAGAGATATGGTTTTAGATGAGATCAGAGCGATAATCGCCGGTACGTCTACCGACTACGATTTAGAGAAGGCTGCAAAAATTATTTCAGCAACCCGCAGCGTCGATGATCTGAACACTAGACCCCTCGAAGTGCCGCCCGATCTGGCAAGGTAAAGTCCGCGAAGTTTCCGCCGCTTAAGGCGACAATTATCTATTACTTTCAATGGCTTGCGAGCCGATAGGGTATTAATTCGTTTCTCAATTTAATGGATTATCAGGCCTTGCCGTATTATATTGAGAGCGAGGAGATTCCATGCCCGCCCGACGTAGCGCAACCCGCCCTGCCTATACCGAAGCTGTCATTCGCAGGCTTGCGAATGCCAACAACGTGACGGTTGTCGTGTCGTCGAACGATGTCTTTGCCGAGCACATCACTCGCTTGTCCGGCGATGACGTCGCGTTCGATGCGGTTGAGAACACGATCGTTGCGCTACAGCGGGCAGGTATCTTGAGCCGCACCCAGGCGGTTCGACTTCAGGCACGGTACCTGCGCGAAAGTCGCCCGTGACCTTCGATCCCTTTGGTGATTTCGAAACGCGCGGTTACCTGCGTAACGTCGCCAAAGCCAAAGATCCCTCCATCGTTCAACGGCTGCAGCACAACTCCTTTTTGACCGGCATCGACGCCGCCCTGGAGCATCTCAAAGGCCGGCCCACGCTTGCCTATGGAGACGTCCTTCACACGCACAAAACGCTGTTCGAAGGCGTCTTTCCCTGGGCGGGCGAGGACCGGGTCGCCAATGCGCCCAATCTTTTCGTGAGCAAGGGTCCGGTGCTGTTCGCGCATCCCAACGATATAAGGAAGGCCATCGATTACGCGTTGCAAGAGGGCCAGGACAAAGCATTGATGCGGCAGAACCCCGGGCAGGTGATGGGCTATCTCGCCTACGGGCATCCCTTCCTCGATGGCAACGGCCGCACGATCATGCTCGTGCATGCGGAGCTCGCGCGGCGCGCGGGTTTCGGCATCGATTGGGGATCAACCGGCAAAGATGAATATCTCACCGCCCTGACGGCGGAGCTTGAGACCCCCGACCAGGGCACGCTTGATCAATACCTCAAGCCATTCGTGCGGGAGGGTGCCGGCGGAACCGTTGCGGAGGCCATCAAGGCGGCGCCCGGCCTCGATGGAAATAACGCCGACGCGGTCGCCGGGACAACGGACAATGCAGCGTTGAAAGCCCAATACGAAGCGCAGCAACTCAGACGCCGGAAATCGCAAGCGGGTTAGAACGGGATGTCTCGAGGCCCGACCCCTCCCCGCCGTCCGCCTTCGCCCAGAGGCTACGGCGGACGGAGGGAGGGGAGAAGAAAGCCATCGTTGGGTCAAACGTGCCCGCGCTACACCGGCGTCCCGTGCGGCCTGAACAGCCGGCCCTTTTCCACCACCAGCACGACCGCCATCGAGGCCAGCGTGCAGAGGAAGAACCCGGTCGCGAACGGCAGCAGCGTGCCGTCATAGGCCTGGCCGATCGCGGTGCCGACGCCGATGCCGACGAGCGTCGTGATCGAGCCGTAGAACGACGATGCGGTGCCGGCGATGTGGCCCTGCGGCTCCATCGCCAGCGAGGTGAAATTGGCCATCATCAGCCCGAAGGCGAACATCATCAGCGCCGACAGCACGACGAACAGCGGCAACGGCAGCATCTGCAGCTTCGCCGCCAGCAGCATGATCCCGGCCACCGCCACGAAGCCTGTCAGCGCGCCATGCGAGATCACCCGCATGCCGAGCCGGCCGACGAAGCGGGCATTGAGGAAGCCGGCCGCCGCCGTGCCGATCGCGATCGCCGCGAACGCCAGCGGAAAATAATGTCCGAGCCCGTAGATCCCGGTGAACACCTGCTGCGACGAGAACACGAACGCGAACAGCGAACCCAGCACGAGGCCTGCCGCCAGCGCGTAACCGAGCGTCTGCCGGTTGGTCACGGTCTGGCGAAAGGCTGCGAGCACATCGCGGATCGCAAGCGACTTGCGCTCGGTCACCGGCAGCGTCTCCGGCATCCGCAGCGCGCTCCAGATCAGCGCCAGCGCGCCGTACAGCATCAGCACGACGAAGATGCCGCGCCACTGCGTCAGCAGCAGCACCGCCTGGCCGAGCGACGGGGAGATCACCGGCACCGCGATGAACACCATCATCGCCAGCGACATCACGCTGGCCATGCGGCGGCCGGAGTAGCAGTCGCGAACGATCGAGGTTGCGATCACCCGCGTGGCTGATGTGCCGAGCCCCTGCAGCAGGCGCGCCAGCAGCAAGGTCTCGAACGACGACGCCGTGATCGCAACCACGCTGGCAATGCAATACAGCGCCATGCCGTCGACCAGCACCGGACGCCGGCCGAAATGGTCCGACAGCGGTCCGGTCACGAATTGCCCGAGGCCGAAGCCGATCAGGAACGTCGACAACACCGCCTGCGGCCGGTTGGCGGCCGTGATGTGGAAGGCCGAGGCGATGTCCGGCAGCGCCGGCAGCATCATGTCCATGGCGAGCGGGTTCAGCGCCATGATCGAGGCGATCACGACGACGAATTCAGGAAAGCCCATCGGCCGATGGCTCGATGAAACAAAGGCATCGGCATTGGTATCGGTCACGCCGTTCTCGCACCTCGCAGGAGATGCGTGACTTATTCATTATGCTGCGTCGCACAACCCATGTTCCGGGATGGCTGATACGCAAGTGGCAGCGCGGCGAGCGAGTGCGATGGGAGGAAAGCCGGGTCCGAAACGCGACGAGAAAACTTCGCCGCCTAGAAGCGATAATTCACGCCGGCGGTTACTGCGTGGATTGTATCCTTCAGGCTGAATATGGTCACGGTCACGTTGTTCGTGCTGCTGCCGAGCACCGTGCCGCCATTGCCGAAGTCGTAATAATTGTATTCAAGGGTCGTCGACCAGTGCGGAGCGAATACCCATTCCACGCCGGCACCGGCCGTCCACCCGGTCCGGGTCTGCGTCACGCCGGGATCGACGGCGAGCCCAAATCTCGTGTAAGCATCGTCAATCTTTTCACGGGTCCAGGCCGCACCGCCCCTGCCAAAGACGAGCCAGCGGTCAGCGAAACTGTAGCCGAGCCGCGCGGTCGCTGACGCCAGGAAGTCGTTGCCGAAGGTAAATTGCGACGGGAATACGATCCCCGTAGCGAGGTTTATGACAGACCCGGCATGGGTGTTTTTCAGGCTGCTCCAGGCTGCCCGATCTTCGACGCCCACGACCCAGCGGGGCGCGAATTGATAGTCACAGCCGAATTGTCCGCCACCCACGAAGCCGGTCGAACCGTAGGCGAGAAAGGTTCCGGACTGGTTGGTCGTCCTGTCCTGGCTAACGAGGCCGCCGACATGGCCGCCGATGTAGCAACCGCTCCAGTTGTAGGCCGTGACGGGCGCCGCTGCAGGCGCCGGGGGGGGCGTTGTAGGCAGGCAAATCTGCCGCCGATGCCGCACCTACGAATCCTGAAATCGAAAGCAATCCAACCCCGACGACGGCAAAACGGCGCATTCCAAATCTCTCAACAATGGAGATTGTCTATGGCATGCAACCGATAGGCGAACCATACCATATCACCTCTGCGTGTATTTTCGCTTTGAGTGTTGCCGAAATGCCGCAGTCCTGGCGGGCGCGGAGCAGCGCGGCTCAATCAAAGCCCGGCCGCGGCACCAGGTTCATCAGCGTTCGCGTGTAACCGCCATCGACCACGATCTCGTCGCCGGTGACAAAGGACGAGCGATCGCTGGCGAGATACAGCACGGCGTCCGCAATGTCCTGCGGCATGCCGACCCGTCGCGCCGGCGTCACGGCGGCGCGGCGCTCGGTGACCCCCGGCGTATCGTAGAACGCCTGGCTCATCGGCGTGATCACCATGCCCGGACTGACGACGTTGCTGCGGATGCCCTCCGGACCCCATTCGCTCGCGAGCTGCCGCGACAACATCACGACGCCGGCCTTGCTGACGCTGTAGGCGCCGCTTTTGCCCTGCGCATGGCTGCCGGCGATGGAGGCGATATGAACGAGGCTGCCGCGCTTCAGTTCGCGCATTGGCCTGCCGAAAATCTGCGCGCAGAGGAAGTAGCCGGTCAGGTTGACCGACAGCACGGCATTCCATTCCTCCAGCGTCAATGTGTCGAGGCCGCCCGGCCGCAACACCGCCGCCGTGTTGACGAGCACGCCGCAGGGTCCGAGCGATTGCTCGATAGCCGCGGCGGCTGCCGCAACGCTGTCGGCGCTCGTGGTGTCGCATGGTGCCACCACATGGCCGTCGCCGAATTCACGCAGCTCGGCGCGCGCAGCGTCCAGGCCGCGCTCGTCGCGATCGATCGCCGCGACCCGCGCGCCGGCCCGCGCCAGACTCGACGCCACAGCCCGGCCGATGCCGCCACCTCCGCCGGTCACGACGCAAACGCGGCCGGACAGGCCAAGCCAATCGGAGGGGTGCTGTTCGTTCATGATGTTTTTTTATTCCAATCGGGCGACGGAGACCAGCGTAGGGTGGGCAAAGCGCAAGCGTGCCCACCATCTTGATCGGCATTGACATGGTGGGCACGGCGCAAGCGCGCCTTTGCCCACCCTACGGTGTTTCTCCGTCATTGCGAGCCAACGGGTCGGCGCGAAGCGCCGCCCGATGACAGGCTCCGCGAAGCAATCCATGGTCGCAAATACTGCGAGCGAAGCATGGATTGCTTCGTCGCAAGCGCTCCCTTGCGCAAACGCTTTGCGTTTGTCGCAGGCAATGACGGGAGCTACACCTTCACCGCCGCCCCGCGCTGCCCGCGCCGCCGCTCCACCGTGATCTCCGCCAAAATCGACATCGCGATTTCTTCCGGCGTGATCGCGCCCAAGTCGAGGCCGGCGGGGGCTTTGACGCGGTCGAGTGCCGAGGCCTCGATGCCTTCGGCGATCAGCTTGTCGCGCAGCGCCGCCATCTTGCGGCGGCTGCCGACGAAGGCGTGGTAGGCGGCGTCGGTGGCGACCGCTGATCGCAGCGCGGCTTCGTCGCCCTTGCCTTGCGTGGAGACCACCACAAAACGTTTGGCCTCGTGCAGCGGCCCGAGGGCAAAACCATCGACCAGCGTGTCCGCGTCTGGCGTCGCGCTGACATCGGCGGCGGGGGCGGCGACGGTGACGTGATAGCCGAGCTGGCGCGCCTGGGCTGCCAGCGACAGCGCCACCGGGCTTGCGCCCAGGATCACCAGTGAGGGATGCGGCAGCACCGGCTCGACGAACACGTCCATGGTGCCCTTGCTCGGGCACATGTTCTCGGCAAAGCGCACGCCGTCGCGGTTCTCGCCGGGCTTGACGCCGAGTTCGGCGAGCAGATTTTCCGGCTGCACCGAGACCATGCGCGGCTCGCCGTCGGCGAGCGCGTCGCGCGCCGCCTTCAGCACCGCGCCGCGGGCGCAGCCGCCGCCGATCCAGCCCGCGACGATGGTGCCGTCGGGGCGGATGATCGCTTTGGCGCCGGCCTTCGCCGCAGTCACCGACACCGTGCGCACGACGGTGGCGAGCACGAAGGCTTCCTCGGCGGCCTTCATCTGCGCGACCAGATCCATCACTTCGACATGCTTGGTCATGGGCACCTTTCCTGTCACCTCTCCCGCTTGCGGGGGAGCAGAGGCCGCCATAGGCGGCCGTCCTTGGATAAGAACGCCGAAGCTGAGCTTCGGCTGTGGCGCTCGCCAGAGCGCGGCGGGTGGGGGAAATCTCTCCGCGAGCACCGGCGTTCCGGTCGGGCACCCCCACCCCTACCCTCCCCCGCGAAGAGCGGGAGAGGGGGCGTACCCGCGTTGCCGTTCCAAGCTCGATTCACTCTCATTTCCTCCAATTCACAGCTTCGCCAGATAGGGTTCGAGCTCGGTCAGGCTTTGCAGCGTATTGGCGGGCGCGTAGAGGTCGACATAGGGCAATGCGGCCTTGATGCCGGCGGCCTCGGGCGCATAGCCCTGCCACGCCATCATCGGATTGAGCCAGACGATGCGGCGGCAGCGTCTGCTGAGGGCGGCCATCTCGCGGCCGAGCAGCTTGGCATCGCCAGTCTCGTAGCCGTCGGAGACGATCATCACGCAGGAGCGCGAATGCAGCACGCGCGCGGCGTGCCAGCGATTGAAGGTCTTCAGGCTCTCGCCGATTTTGGTGCCGCCGCCGGTGCCCTGCGCCAGCAGCGCCAGCCGGTCGAGCGCGCGGCCGGCGTCCTTTTCCTTCATCGCGTCGGAGACATAGGCGAGACGAGTGTGGAACAGGAACGCTTCCGCCTCGCGAAACTCGTCGAGCACGCCATGGATGAAACGCAGGAACACGCCGGTATACATGCTCATCGAACCGGAGGCGTCGAGCAGCATTACCAGCCGCAGCGGCTTTGGCTTGCGCTGCCGCCTGACGAGGGTGATCGGCACGCCGCCATGGCTGATATTCTGGTGGATCGTTCGCCGCAAATCGAGCCGGTAGCCGCGCCGCCGCGCCAGATCGCGCCGGGTCAGCCGGGTGCGCATGGTTTTGGCCAGCCGCGCCGCGGCTTCGTGGGCCTGCGCGATCTGGTCGGGGTCGGCGAGCTTGCGGAAATCGACTTCGCTGAGATTGTCGGCGCGCGAGGCGCCTTCCTTGCGGCCTTCGCCGGCGCGGTCCTCCACGTCGTCGTCGCCGGCGGGAATTTGATCGGTCGCGCCCTCGCCCGCCATGGGCTCCAAGTTTCTGTCCTGCAGGCTTTTCAGCGACGGGCTGTTGGCGGCCTTGGTCGAACCGATCGTGAGCGAGCGCGCCCGCACGCGCTTGCCCAGCCAGAACGCATCGAAGATGCCGTCGAAACGTTCCCAGTCGGATTTGCGCGCCGAGAACAGATGCTTCAGCGCCGAACGCAGCAGGCCCGGCTTCGCGGCAAAACCCGCCGCCATCAGCGAGGCCGCGTCCTGGCCCTCCTGAAGGCCGACGGCGAAACCGGCCTCGCGCAGGGTTTTCAGGAACGCCGCCAATTTGCCGGCGACGAGGCGCGACACCTGGTCGAGTTCGTCATATCCGGGACTGTCGCCGCAGCAGCTCATGCGACCTTCCCCAGCAAACGATCGGTGACCTCGCGCGTCAGGCGCGATCTGTCCTCATGGGTTTTCAAGAGGCACATCATTGTTTCGTGCACGGTCTCGGGCATTTCCAGCAGATCATGCACGCCGATGCCGACCAGCGCTGCCGCCCAGTCCAGCGTCTCGGCTACGCCCGGGACCTTGCGCAGCTCCTCTTTCCGGATGCCCTCGACCATCCGCGCGATCTGCAGCGACAGCGACGCGGTCGCGCCGTCGATCCGCGCCATGATGATGCGCGCCTCGCGGTCGACATCGGGATAATCGACATAATGATAGAGGCAGCGCCGGCGCAGCGCGTCCGAGAGTTCGCGGGTGCCGTTCGAGGTCAGGACCACATGGGGGATGGTGGTTGCGGTGATAGTGCCGAGTTCGGGGATCGAGACCTGGAAGTCGGACAACAGCTCCAGCAGGAACGCCTCGAACTCGTCGTCGGCGCGGTCGATCTCGTCGATCAAGAGCACCGGCGGCTTGGCGCGCCGGATCGCGGCGAGCAGCGGCCGCTCCAGCAGATATTTTTCGGAAAAGATCTGGTCCTCGATGGCGTCAGCGTTGTCGCCGCGATGCGCCTGGATCGAGAGCAGCTGGCGCTGGTAATTCCATTCATAGAGCGCGGCGGACTGGTCGAGCCCCTCATAGCATTGCAGCCGGATCAGCTCGGTCGCGTGCACCCCGGCCAGCGCCTTCGCCACCTCGGTCTTGCCGACACCGGCCTCGCCTTCCAGCAGCAGCGGCCGCCGCAGCAACTGCATCAGCGAGATCGCAGTCGCAAGCTCGCCATCGGCGATATAGCCGGATGCGGCAAGCGCCTGCACGATCTCCTCGCGGTCTTTCATGGGCAGAATATTTTCCTCTTGCTTTCTTCTCCCCTCCCCCCGCGAAGCGGCGGGGAGGGCGCGTGGGAGGAGGGGAGAAGATCATTTCCTCGTCATTGCGAGGAGCTCTTGCGACGAAGCAATCCATTCTTCCCGTGTTGTGACATGGATTGCTTCGCTGCGCTCGCAATGACGATTGATCGCCGTTCAGGACCTCACGCCGCAAACACTCCCAAACTCTTCGCCGCCTGCCAGTTGCGCCAGTAATCGTGCGGCATCTGGATGTGGGTCGAACCCAAAAACGAGAACGCGTCGTTGACGGCGTTGGAGAAGGCCGGCACGCCGCCGACATTCGGGCTTTCGCCGACGCCCTTGGCGCCGATCGGGTGATGCGGCGACGGCGTCACGGTGAAGTCGGTCTCCCAATGCGGGGTCTCGACCGCGGTCGGCATGAAGAAGTCCATGAACGAGCCGGTCACCACATTGCCTTCCGGATCGTAGCGGATTTCCTGGCCCATCGCGATCGCAAACGCCTCGGTCAGGCCGCCATGGACCTGGCCCTCGATGATCATCGGGTTGATGCGGGTGCCGCAATCATCCAGCGCATAGAAACGCTTGATCTTGTAGACCCCGGTGTCGACGTCGATGGTCATCACGCAGATATAGGCGCCGAACGGATAGGTCATGTTGGGCGGGTCGTAGTAGCTCACCGCCTCCAGCCCCGGCTCCATGCCCGGCGGCACCGAATTGTAGGCGGCCCAGCAGATGTCCTTCATCGACATCGTCTTCTCGGGGAGACCTTTCACGCGGAAGCCGTCGATGTCCCATTCGAGGTCGTCCTCGTGCACCTCGAGCTTGTAGGCCGCGATCATCTGCGCCTTGGCCTTGATCTTTCGCGACGCCATCGCGATCGCGGCGCCCGCCACCGGCGTGGAACGCGAGCCGTAGGTGCCGAGGCCGTAAGGCGCGGTGTCGGTATTGCCCTCTTCCACCATGATGTTGTCGGCGGGGATGCCGATCTCGGTGGCGATGATCTGGGCCCAGGTGGTCTCGTGGCCCTGGCCCTGGCTCTTGGAGCCGACCCGCGCAATGCCCGCGCCGGTCGGATGCATGCGGATCTCGCAGGAATCGAACATCGCGATCCCGAGGATGTCGCAGTTCTTCGAGGGACCCGCGCCGACGATCTCGGTGAAGAACGACACGCCGACGCCCATGATCTCGCGGGTCTCGCCGCGCCTGAAGGCTTCGCGCTGCGCCGCCTGCTGCCTGCGCAGGCCGGCATAGTCGACGCTCTCCATCATCTTCTTCATCGCGGTATGGTAGTCGCCGGAATCATATTCCCAGCCGAGCGCCGAATGATACGGGAACTGCTCGGCCTTCACAAAGTTCTTCAAGCGAAGTTCGGCCG
>NZ_DATHOP010000215.1:0-7281 GCF_035484855.1 Bradyrhizobium sp. | reverse complement strand
AGCGCGAGCACCTTGTCCGGCGGAAAGTGACCGAACAGGTCGGCCCCGCGAAAATTCTGCACCCCCTCGAGATACCCGGTTTCGCGCGCCACCTGCACGACGCGCTCCATGGCGCGGCCGACCACCACGACCTCCCGCCCCGAGATACGCGCGGCGTCCGCTACCGCCCGCAACCGCGCCACATTGGAGGCAAAGGTCGTGACCGCGACCCGACCCTTGGCGCCCTTCACCAGCTCGGTGATGGTTCTCGCGACTTCGGCTTCCGAGGGCGAGCGCCCTTCCCGCACCGCATTGGTGGAATCGCCGATCAGCGCCAGCACGCCGGCATCGCCGAGTTCGCGCAACCGCCGCTCGTCGGTGGGCACGCCGATGATCGGCGTCGGGTCGATCTTCCAGTCGCCGGTATGCAGCACGGTGCCGGCGGAGGTGTGGATCGCCAGCGCATGGGATTCCGGGATCGAATGCGCGACCGGAATGAACTCGACATTGAACGGCCCGAGATCGATCCGCCCGCCCGACGGCACCACCGTGACCGGAATCTCCGGTGCGTTGCGCTCGGCGGCGCATTTGGCTTCGAAAAGGGCGGCACTGAATTTGGTCGCGTAAATCGGGCATTTCAGCTTCGGCCACAGATCGATGATGGCTCCGAAATGGTCTTCATGGGCATGGGTCAGCACCAGGCCGACCAGGTTCTTGCGCTCTTTTTCCAGAAAGCGGATGTCGGGCATGATCAGATCGATGCCGGGCAGATGCTCCTCGTCGCCAAAGGACACCCCGAGATCGACCGCGAGCCAGGAGCGCTGGTGACGGTTGCCGAGGCCGTAGATCGACAGGTTCATGCCGATTTCGCCGACGCCGCCGAGCGGCGCAAAGGTCAGTTCGTCCGGACGCGCCATCAGGCTGCCCCTGCTGATGCGGCCGAGCCGAAATAGACGTCGCCCGCCGAGATCGGGACCAGCTTGCCGGCGGTGGTGCGCACCATCAGGCAGCCCGTCTCGTCGATGCCATCGAATGTTCCCTCCACCTTGGCGCCGCCGGTCTGGATCGCGACCCTCTCGCCGAGCCCGGCAGCGCGCGCCAGCCAAAGCCTGCGGATCGCGCCAAAGCCGCGCCCCTTGTCCCAGAGCCCGCGGAACTCCGCCCAGGCGTCCGACAGCTGCGCAAACAGCTCTTCCGCGTCGATCTGGATGCCGAGGGCGGCCAGCGAGGTCGCGGGCGTCGGCGTGCCCTCGGGGGCTGCGACCACATTGGTGCCGATCCCGACCACGACGGCGAGGCGGCCGTCAGCCACCGCCTCCGCTTCCAGCAGAATGCCGGCGAGCTTTTTCTGCCCTGCCAGCACGTCATTGGGCCATTTCAGCGAAAACTTCATCTCGTCCGATCCCGCCGCCCGCAGCGACGCTTCAATGCTTATTCTTCGCAGCGCCGCTTCCAGCGCAAGCCCCGCGGCAAAGCCCAGCGTCGCCGCGACCGCGGGCGTCACCTCGAGCACCTCCAGGATGCTGCTGGCAAGGTTACCACGCGGCGCGATCCAGGGTCGGCTTCGCCGGCCCCTCCCCGCGGTTTGTTCCGAGGTGACGAACCAGATCGGCCCGCGCTCGCCGTCGCGGGCGCGCACCATCGCCTCCGCATTGGTCGAACCGATCTGATCGAAGGCGGCGAGCCGGTAACCCGCCGATATGGCTCGCGGACCGAGCGTGAAGGTCATCTAGAACAGCGACTTCGCCGCGACCGTTGCCGCGCTCACCAGCAGCCCCGGATAGACGAAAAAGAAGATGTTGAACAGGCCCGCGACCGCCAGCACCGCGCGCAGCTCCATGCGCATCGGATCGAGCTTCGCAAGCGGCTCCTCGAAATACATCACCTTGATGATCGAGAGATAGTAATAGGCCCCGACCACGCTGCTCAGGACGCCGATGACGGCCAGCGTGAACAAGTCTGCCTTGATCGCGGCGACGAATACGTACCATTTGGCGAAGAAGCCGGCGAGCGGCGGGATGCCGGCCAGCGAAAACAGCAGCATCGCGAAGAAAAACGCCAGCAGCGGATTGGTGCGCGAAAGGCCTGCGAAATCGCTGATGTTTTCGAAATGCCGGCCGTCACGCTTGATGGTCAGGATGACTGCGAAAGAGCCCAGCGTCATCGCCACATAAATCGAGATATAGACCAGGACGCCCTGCGCGCCCTCGGCGGTGCCCGCCGCAAGGCCCACAAGCGCAAACCCCATGTGGCCGATCGAGGAATAGGCCATCAGCCGCTTGATGTTCCTCTGCCCGATGGCGGCGAACGATCCCAGCGCCATCGAGGCGATCGACACGAATACCACGATCTGCTGCCATTGCGTCAGGATGCCCGGAAAGGCGGTCAGCGTCACGCGGGTGAACACCGCTAACGCTGCGACCTTCGGCGCCGAGGCGAAGAACGCGGTCACCGGCGTCGGCGCGCCCTCATACACGTCAGGCGTCCACATGTGGAATGGCACCGCGGAGACCTTGAAGCACAGCCCGGCGAGCAGGAACACGATCCCGAAAACGATGCCGATGCTGCCGGTCTTGACCGCCGCGGCAATGCCCGCGAAGCCCACGGTGCCGGTGAAACCGTAGATCAGCGAGGCGCCGTACAGCAGCATGCCCGACGACAGCGCACCCAGCACAAAATATTTCAGGCCGGCTTCGGTCGATTTCACATTGTCGCGGTTGCTCGCCGCGACCACGTAAAGCGCAAGCGACATCAGCTCGAGCCCGAGATAGAGCATGATGAGGTCGCCCGCCGAGATCAGCACCATCATGCCGAGCGTCGAGAGCAGCACCAGGATCGAATACTCGAAAATGCGCCGTGACGGATCGGAGAGATATTCGGCCGACAGCACCAGCGTCGCCGCCGAGCCGATCAGCGCCAGGATTTTCAGGAAACGGGCAAAATCATCGACGATGAAGCTGCCGCCGAAGGTCGTGAGCTTGCCGGCCGGCAGCCACAGTTCCAGCGCGCCGGTCACAACCAGCAGGCAAACCGCAAGGGCGGTGACGAGCGCGGTGGTCTGCTGGCCCCGATACGCCCCCAGCATCAGGAGCACCATCGCGCCCACCGCCAGCACGAGCTCGGGCAGCACCGGCAGCAACTGATATCCTGCAGTCTCAAAGCCCATGTTCATGCCTTCACTGCACCAGCGCGGCTGCCTTCACGGCAGTCACGGCGGTGGCGTAATTGTTGACGAGCTGCTGCACCGAGGTCGCCGACATGTCGAGCACCGGCTTTGGATAGAACCCGAACAGGATGGTGAGCGCGACCAGCGGCGCCATGATGAGGCCCTCGCGGAAGGTCAGATCCCTGATGCCGGCCAGCGACGGTTTCAGCGTGCCGAAAATCACCTTGCGGTACAGCCATAGCGCGTAGGCGGCCGACAGGATCACGCCGGTGGTGGCCAACGTCGCGGTCGGGATCGAAACCTTGAAGGTGCCGATCAGCGTCATGAATTCACCGATGAAGCCGCTAGTGCCGGGCAGTCCGATATTGGCCATGGTGAAGACCATGAACACCAGCGCATAGAGCGGCATGCGGTTGACCAGCCCGCCATAGGCGGCGATCTCGCGGGTATGCATGCGGTCGTAGACGACGCCGACGCAGAGGAACAGCGCGCCGGAGACGATGCCGTGCGAAATCATCTGGAACACGCCGCCAGCCACGCCCTGCGTGGTGCCGGCGAAGATTCCCATGGTGACGAAGCCCATATGGGCGACCGAGGAATAGGCGATCAGCTTCTTGATGTCTTCCTGCATCAAGGCCACCAGCGAGGTGTAGATGATGGCGATCACCGACAGCGAGAAGATCAGCGGCGCGAAATATTGCGAGGCCAGCGGGAACATCGGCAGCGAGAACCGCAGGAAGCCGTAGCCGCCCATCTTCAACAGGATCGCGGCCAGGATCACCGAGCCCGCGGTCGGCGCCTCGACATGGGCGTCGGGCAGCCAGGTGTGCACCGGCCACATCGGCATCTTCACCGCGAACGAAGCGAAGAAGGCGAGCCAGGCCCAGGTCTGCAAAGACCGCGGCACGGCGGTATGCATCAGCGTCGGGATGTCCGTGGTGGCGGCGTTCCAGTAAAGCGCCATGATCGCCAGCAGCATCAGGACCGAGCCGAGCAGCGTGTAGAGGAAGAACTTGAAGGAGGCATAGACCCGGCGCGGCCCGCCCCACACCCCGATGATCAGGAACATCGGGATCAGGCCGCCTTCGAAGAACAGATAGAACAGCACAAGATCGAGCGCGCAGAAGGTGCCGACCATCAGCGTTTCCAGGAGCAGGAACGCCATCATGTATTCGCGCACCCGCAAGCTGATGGATTTCCAGCTCGCCAGGATGCAGAGCGGCATCAGCGCGGTGGTCAGGATCACGAACGGCAGCGAAATGCCGTCAACCCCCATGTGATAGGTGATGCCGGCCGACAGCCACTGCGTCTTTTCGACGAACTGGAAGTCCGCCTGCGAGGGGTCGAAGCGCCAGACCAGGATCAGCGACACCGCAAAAGTGATCAGCGTGGTCCACAGCGCGATCCAGCGCGCGTTGCGCCGCGCGGCTTCGTCGTCGCCGCGGCTGAGATAGATCAGCAGCGCGCCGACCACGGGCAGGAAGGTGACGACGGAGAGAATGGGCCAGGTCGTCATCACTGGCCTCCCACGCCGAACATGAACCAGGTGATCAGCCCGGCGACCCCGATCAGCATCGCAAACGCGTAGTGATAGAGGTAGCCGGTCTGCAACTTGACGACGTTGCGGGTGACGTCGAGCACCCCGCTCGATACGCCATCCGGCCCAAAACCATCGATGATGTAGCCGTCGCCGACCTTCCACAGGAAGCGGCCGAGCCACTTCACCGGGCGCACGAAGATCAGGTCATATAGCTCGTCGAAATACCATTTGTTGAGCAGGAACTGGTAGAGCAGCGGCTGCTGGTTGGCGAGTTCGACCGGCAAATACGGCCTGCGGATATAGAACATCCACGACACCACGAAGCCCAGCGCCATCATCAGCGTCGGCAGGTATTTGATCCAGGCCGGGATATTTTCCGCGTCCTCGATGATGTGCGGATTCATCTTCAGCGACTCGCGGAAGAATTCCTCTACGCCGTGGCCGGCAAACAGTTCCTTGAAGGGAAAACCCGCCAACAGCGAGCCCGCGGCCAGGATGCCGATCGGAATCAGCATCCACAGCGGGCTTTCGTGCGCAGCCTCATAATGTTCGAGGTCATGCGGCTCGCCATGGAAGGTCTTGAAGATCAGGCGCCAGGAATAGAACGAGGTCAGGCCGGCCGCGACCACCGTCATCAGGAAGCCGTAGACCGCGAACGGATTGTGGGAAGCGTAGGCGGATTCGATGATGGCGTCCTTGGAGAAATAACCGGCGGTGAGCGGGAAGCCGGTCAGCGCCAGCGTGCCGATCACCATCACGATGTAGGTGAAGGGTATCTTGTCCTTCAGCCCGCCCATGTTGCGGATGTCCTGCTCGTGATGCATCGCATAGATCACCGAGCCCGAGCCCAGGAACAGCAGCGCCTTGAAGAAAGCGTGGGTGAACAGGTGGAACATGCCGACCGAATAGGCCCCCGCCCCCATCGCCACGAACATGTAGCCGAGCTGCGAACAGGTCGAATAGGCGACGATGCGCTTGATGTCGTTCTGCACCAGGCCGACAGTAGCGGCGAACAGCGCGGTGGTCGCGCCGAAGAACATCACCACCGCCTGCGCGTCGGGCGCGAGCTCAAATAGCGGCGACAGCCGCGCCACCATGAAAACGCCGGCGGTAACCATGGTCGCGGCATGAATCAGCGCCGAGACCGGCGTCGGGCCTTCCATGGCGTCCGGCAGCCAGGTGTGCAGCAGGAACTGGGCCGACTTGCCCATCGCCCCCATGAACAGCAGCACGCAGGTCAACGTCAGCGCGTCGGCGTGCCAGCCGAAGAAATCAATGGTCTTGCCGGTGAGGCCCGGCGCGCCGGCAAAGATGGTCTCGAAGTCGGTCGAGCCGATCAACATGAAGATCGCGAAAATACCGAGCGCAAACCCGAAATCGCCGACCCGATTGACCACGAAGGCTTTGATCGCCGCCGCGTTCGCTGACGGCTTCTGATACCAGAATCCAATCAACAGATAGCTCGCCAGACCGACGCCCTCCCAGCCGAAGAACAGCTGCACGAGGTTGTCCGACGTCACCAGCATCAGCATCGCGAAGGTGAACAGCGAAAGGTAGGCGAAGAACCGCGGCCGGTACGGATCCTCATCCATGTACCCGATCGAATAGAGGTGCACGAGCGACGACACGGTGTTGACCACCACCAGCATGACAGCGGTCAGCGTATCGACCCGCAGCGACCACTCGACCTGCAGATCGCCCGAATTGATCCACGGGAACAGCGCAATCCTGGCGTCGTGATGCATGAATCCGACATCGACCAGCGTCACCCATGACAGCGCGGCCGCCACCAGCAGCAATCCGGTGGTGATCAGCTCAGCCGCCCGCGATCCCGCCGCCGGCGGTTCGACCGCGTGGTCGTCGTGGCCGTGATCGTCGGCATGATCATCATGCGCAACCGATGCGTGGGCATCGGCGCCATGTGCGTCGTCATGATGCTCGACGATGTCGCCGCTCGGATTGCGCGCATGCGCGCCGAATATCGAGATCAGCCCGGCGAGAACAGCGCCGATCAGCGGCAGAAAGACGATTGCCTGGATCATTTGACGCGCTAGCCCTTCATCAGATTGACGTCTTCAACCGCGATCGAGCCGCGGTTGCGGAAGTACACCACCAGCACCGCAAGACCTATCGCGGCTTCAGCGGCCGCCACCGTGAGCACCAGCAGCGCGAACACCTGGCCGACGATATCGCCGAGGAAGGTCGAAAACGCCACCAGGTTGATATTGACGGCCAACAAAATCAGCTCGATCGACATCAGGATGATGATGATGTTCTTGCGGTTGAGGAAGATGCCGAGAATCCCGAGTGTGAAAAGGATCGCACCGACCGCGAGATAGTGTCCGAGACCGATCGTCATTGCACCCACTCCGCCGCGTCAGCGTCCTGCAGGCCCTGCCCGGCCGCCACCTTGCGCACGCTCATGGCGAGCTCGGGCGTCCGCGCGTTCTGCACGTTGATGTCCTGCCGCTTGACGCTGACCTTGTGGCGCAGCGTCAGCACGATGGCCCCGATCATGGCAACGAGCAGTACGAGCCCGGCGATCTGGAAGTAGTGGATATACTTCGTGTAAAGCACGAGGCCGAGCGCTTCGGTG
>NZ_DATHOP010000214.1:0-89515 GCF_035484855.1 Bradyrhizobium sp. | reverse complement strand
TGCGCAGGCCGGCATAGTCGACGCTCTCCATCATCTTCTTCATCGCGGTATGGTAGTCGCCGGAATCATATTCCCAGCCGAGCGCCGAATGATACGGGAACTGCTCGGCCTTCACAAAGTTCTTCAAGCGAAGTTCGGCCGGATCCATCTTCAGCTTCTGCGCCAGGATATCCATCCCGCGCTCGATGCAGTAGGCGGCCTCCGTCACCCGGAACGAGCAGCGATAGGCGACCCCGCCCGGCGCCTTGTTGGTGTAGATGCCGTCGACCGACAGATGCGCGGTGGGGAAGTCGTAGGATCCCGTGACGATGTTGAAGAAGCCGGCCGGCCATTTCGACGGGTCGGCGCAGGCATCGAACGCGCCGTGATCGGCCAGCACATGGACGCGCAGGCCGGTGACCTTGCCTTCCTTGGTCGCAGCGATCTCGGTGGTCATGTGGTAGTCGCGCGCGAACGAGGTCGCGGTCAGGTTCTCGATGCGGTCCTCGACCCATTTCACCGGCTTGCCGGTGACGATGGAGGCGACCGCGGCACAGATGTAACCGGGATAGGCGCCGACCTTGTTGCCAAAGCCGCCGCCGATGTCGGGCGAGATCACATGGATCTTCTGCTCGGGCAGTTTGGCGATCAATGACACCACCGTGCGGATCACATGCGGCGCCTGGAACGTGCCCCAGATCGTCAGCTCGCCCCTGATCTTGTCGAAGGAGCAGACGCACTGGCAGGTTTCCAGCGGCGACGGATGGACGCGCTGATAGGAGATCAGCTCCTTGATCGTGACATCCGCCTTCTTGAAGGCGGCGTCGGTCAGATCCTTGTCGCCGACGGTCCACTCGAAGATGTGGTTGTGATGCTTGCGCGGCCCGTGCGCGCCGGTGGTCTTGCCGGCAAGATCCTCGCGCAGCACGGGCGCATCGGCGTCCATCGCCTTGAACGGATCGATCACGACCGGCAGCGGTTCGTATTCGACCACGACCTTGTTGATGCCGTCGTCGGCGGCGTAGCGGTCGGTGGCGACCACGAACGCCACCTCCTGGCCCTGGAACAGCACCTTGCCGTCGGCGAGCACCATCTGCACGTCGCCGGCCAAGGTCGGCATCCAGGCGAGGTTGACGGTCTTCAGCGTCTCGGCGGTAATCACCGCGAGCACGCCCGGCACCTTCAGCGCCTCGTCGCCATTGATCGATTTGACCCGCGCATGGGCATGCGGCGAGCGCACGAAATCGCCGTGCAGCATGCCCGGCAATTTCAGATCGTCGACATAATTGCCCTTGCCTTGCGTGAAGCGGATGTCCTCGACCCGCTTGCGCTTGCAGCCCATGCCTTCAAGCGCGGCTTCGCGTTGTTCCCGCGTGGGAGTTAGGTCGTTCATTCCGCGGCCTCCTTGAATTCCACGCCGTTGATCTTGTCGGCGGCGTACTGGATTGCCCTGACGATGTTCTGGTAGCCGGTGCAGCGGCAGATATTGCCCGAGATGCCCATCCGGATTTCCTCCTCGGTGGGGCGCGGGTTCTCCCGCAGCAGCCGCTGCGCCCGCACGATCATGCCGGGGGTGCAAAAGCCGCATTGCAGCCCATGCATCATCCGAAAACCTTCCTGCAGCGCCGACAGCGAGCCATCGGCGTTCGCAACGCCCTCGATGGTGAGGATGTCGGAGCCCTGCGCCTGCACCGCGAATACCGTGCAGGATTTGACCGACATGCCGTCGAGATCGACGGTGCAGGCGCCGCAATGGGTGGTCTCGCAGCCGATATGGGTGCCGGTCAGCGAAAGATTTTCCCGAAGGAAATGCACCAGCAGCGTGCGCGGTTCGACGAGGCCTTCGACCTCGACGCCGTTCACTTTCATGGTCACATGGGTTTTTGCCATTGTTGTTTCCTCTCTTACTTTGCGCGGCCGGCGGCGCGGGTCAGCGCCCGCGTCACCATGATGCCGCCGACATGCTTGCGGTATTCGATGGGACCGCGGGCGTCCGCGGCCGGCGACATGATCGCGACCGCAGCAGCCGCGGCCTTTTTCAGCGTCGCGGCGTCGAGGCTGGTGCCGGTCACGATCTTCGCGGCTTCGGTCGCCAGCAGCGGCGTTTCGTGCAGGTTGGTGAGGCCGATGGCGCAGGAGGCGACCTTGCCGCCCGCCATGGTCAGCACGACGGCGGCGGCCGCGGTGGCGTAATCGCCGACTTTCCGCTTCAGCTTCTCGTAGGCGTAGCCGTGGCCGGCCGCGGGTGCGGGAACTGAAATCGCGGTCAGGATTTCGCCCGGCTCGAGCGCGGTGAAATAGGCGCCCTGATAGAACTCCCTCGCTGCGACGTCGCGGGCGCCGGATTTGCCTTCGAGCCGGTAGCTCGCGCCCAACGTCATCATCAGCGCCGGCATGTCGTTGCCGGGATCGCCATTGGCGACATTGCCGCCGATGGTACCGCGGTAGCGCACCTGCGGATCGGCGATCAGGAGCGCGGTTTCATGCAAAATCGGCAGCGATTTGGCGATTTCGTCGGAGGCCAGCAGTTCGTGCTGGGTGGTCATCGCGCCGATCACGATTTTGTTGCCGTCGCGGCGGATGCCCTTGAGGCCGTCGATGCCGTGCAGGTCGACCAGATGCTCCGGGGTGGCGAGCCTAAGCTTCATCATCGGCACCAGGCTGTGGCCGCCGGCCAGCGGCCGGGCCTCTTCGCCGAGATCGGTGAGCAGTTTCACCGCATCGGCCAGCGTCGCCGGCCGGTGATAGCTGAACGGGCCAGGAATCATGGTCTCCTCCGTGGGTGCTTTTGGTTGTGCGGAGGCTGTTCCCGGAAATTTGCGCGGGCAAGGCGGCGGCGGCCGCTTGGTCACGGGCGGAGAAAATTCGCACGAATGGCGGACAGCCGCGCACGAAATGCGTCAGGGGTTGAGACCTAGTCTTTCAGTCCCGTCACCCCCGCGTAACGGCTTCGCCGTTATCGCTGGAGGTGCGAGCTCAGGGGTGCGCTTGCACCGCTGAGCGAGCCTCGAAGGGCGACGGCCCGGCTGCTGCGGCACGGGCCGTTCATCCTTCGAGGCTCGCCGAAGAGGCGAGCACCTCCAGCGATAACGGCGAAGCCGTTACGCGGGGATGACGGATGAGAGAGCGCTTATGCGGGCCTCAAACGTGATGATTGCGTTTCGCCAGCCCCAGCCTTGCCTTGACCTCGGCGATCTTGGCGCGGCTGACGGGGACGCGATGCGGCGAGGGACCGTCGAGTTCGATCACGGCGCCGTCGCCTTCCTTGCGGACGAAAGTGACGTGCGGGATCGCCACGATGTGGCTGCGGTGGACGCGGACGAACAGGCCGGGATCGAGCTGCGCCTCGGCCTCCGAGATCGACCACGGGCACATCCGCTCGCGGGTGCCGTCATGCACTCTTGTATAGTGAGCGTCGGCCCGCACGCTCCTGACATCGGCGGTATCGATGAAATGGGTGCCATCGGCGCCTTCGATCGGCAACCTGACCACGGGCGCCGGGCGCGGCGGCCGGCCGAGGCCGCCGAGCGGCGCCGACATCACGCGGGGAAAGGGGCTTGCGATCGCCTCCAGCAACGGCGCGGCGGCCGGCTCGGGCGTCGCTGGGGCCGCCGGGGCTGGCTGCCGGCGCGGATCGGGCACCAGCGACAGCAAAAAGCCCGCGGCGATGACAAAACAGAGCACGGCGACCACGATCGAGAGCATTTGCGGCGAGGCGGCCAAGCCCCCGGCGCCGATATGGTGATGCGCGGCCTCCGACGGCGGAACGAAATGCATGCCGTACATCGCGGTGTAATGCATGCCGGATACCGCGATGCCGAAGGCGATCGAACTGGCGATCAGCCGGATGCCGTCCTGGCGCGCAAGAAACGCGCGCAAGCCCCCATAGGCGGCAGCGATGGCGATGAAGATCGACAGCACGACCATCGCGGTGTCGTGCTGGATCGCGAAATGGCCTTCGAGCCCATGAATCCCGACATAGTGCATGCTGGCGATCCCGACCCCGAGCAAGACCGCCGACGAGATAACCCGCCGCTGCGACGGTTCGCCGATGCTGAGGAAGAACAAGGAGACGCCGACCACTAGCGCGCAGATCAAAAACGAGACGATGGTGGGCAGCACCAGATAGACGGCATCTGATGGAATCGGCGCCGCCAGCATGCCGACGAAATGCATGGTCCAGATGCCGATGGCGAGGAAGGAGGCGGCGCCCGCCAGCAGGACACGCCGGCTCACGCCCGGCGTGCCGCGAATCCGCGCCGCCAGACCGAAGCCGGTGTAACCTCCCAGGCTCGCGATCACCACCGAGAGCGCGACGAGATAGGGATCGTGTCCTTCGAACATGATCGTTTCGGCCGCCCGTCTCCACGGGAATGCCGCCTCCCGCGCCTGAGTTTATCGGCGGCGGTGGAAATGACAATCGAGCCTCTTCTCCCTCTCCCCGCTCTTGCGGGGAGAGGGCTGGGGTGAGGGGCTGTCGATCCGGAAATAGTGGTGATGATCAGGCATGGTGCCATGCCCCTCACCCGAAATTCGAGTTGCACTCGAATTTCGACCTCTCCCCGTAAAGGACGGGGAGAGGTAAGCCGACACGCCGCTCGTCCGCGAACGTGGTCCGCACCGGCTACGCGGCCTGGATCGATCCGAGGAAGCCGTCGACCTCGACCTTCAGCTGTTCGGACTGCGACGACAATCCGCAGGAGGCTTCCAGCAATTTGGACGCCGCGGCGCCGGCCTCGTCTGCCGCCTTTGTGACCCCAAGGATGTTGTCTCTCACTTCAGTGGTGCCGGTTGCGGCCTGCTGCACATTGCCGGCAATCTCGCGCGTCGCGCCATTCTGCTGATCCACGGCGCTGGCGATCGCGCCGGAAATCTCGTTGATCTCCGCGATGGTGCCGACGAAGGTCTGGATCGCGGTCACGGCCTCTCCGGTCGCGCTCTGGATGTCCTGGATTTGCGCGGAAATTTCTTCCGTCGCCTTTGCCGTCTGGTTGGCCAGCGCCTTCACTTCGCTCGCAACCACGGCAAATCCCCGGCCGTGTTCGCCTGCGCGCGCGGCTTCGATCGTCGCATTCAGCGCCAGCAGGTTGGTCTGGCTGGCGATGCTCTGGATCAGCGTCACCACCTCGCCGATTTTCTGGGTGCCGGCTGCCAGCCCTTCGACGACGACGTTGGTACGGCGCGCCTCAGTGGCGGCTTTTTCCGCGATTTCCGCCGAGCGGCTTACCTGTTTGCCGATCTCGCCGATCGAGGCCGTCAGTTCTTCCGTGGCCGATGCGACGGTTCCGACGCTGCTCGACGCCTGCGACGACGCCGTCGCCGCCGCAGCCGCTTGCCGCGCCGTTTCCTCGCTGCTGCGGCTCATCGACGCCGAGATCGCCTGCATCTCGCCGGCGGCGACCGCAACGGCCTTGACGATACGGCCGACCTTGCGCTCGAAGTCGGACGCCATGTCGCGCCGCGCGGCGTCGCGATCCTGCTTGGCGCGGCGCTCGGCCTCGATCCGGTCGGCCTCGGTCTGCGCCTCGGCCGCGTGAGCGGCTTCCACCTCGGCGGCCTGCCTGGCGGTGGCCTCGAACAGCTGCGAGAGCTTGCGCGCCAGCCAGATCAATACCACCGCTTCCGTCCCCAGGATGACGGCGTGCAGCACCACGCGCTCGACACCCGCCTCGCCCGGAAAGACCGCCGCGGGCAGCAGGAAGTTCAGGACGAGATGGTGGAGCGCGACGGCCACGGTGCCGATCACGATCGGCCGATAGTCGCAATAGGCGACCAGGCACGCCAGCGCCGCAAAGAAATACATGTGCGCGTCGCTCTGCCAGGGATGCCCCGACAGCTGATAGACAAACACCGAGACGCCACCCATCAGCGCGACGGCAAAGGTCAGGCGCGTTGATAGTCCGTTGCCGGTCATGCGCCATGACAAGGTCGCGGCGGCGGCGAAGACCGCCGTGAACACCGCCGGCCACAGCCAGCTGGCGCCGCGCGCCATTGCGATGGCGATCGCGATCGCAAGATGCACCCAGAGCAGCGCGACCAGCGCCTTGCTCGTGGTGTCGCGCAACGCTTCGAGATCCTTGCTCTCGACGGCCATGCCAAATTCCTTCCGGGTTATCTTGTGAGGCAGGCGGCGATCGCCTGCGGGTCGAGGGTAAGCCACGCGCCAGCCTCTTGCAGGCGCTGCAATCCATTGCTGCGGTCCGGCTGCACCACCAGAATCGATGGGATGGCGGTGATCCGGACAATGGCGGCGTTGGCGGAAGCAGCTGCCGTGAAGACCTGCTGCGCGCCCCACCAGGGCGGAAAGGCCACGGCCACGATCTCGGCGCCGGGCCGCGCCTGCAGCGACAGCGCGGCCACCCCGATAAAACTCGCGATCAGCAAGCCGGTGGCATTGACCCAGACGGGCCAACGAGATGCCGTGATGTCCTGGACCCGTTCCATGTCAGGAATTATGCGGGGATAAAGCTAATTGCCCGTAAATATGACGGTTTCCGCGAAATGTCGCAGCGCTGCAACCGGGCGCGCGCTGGCGCGCGCGCCGTGGCGACAAACCCTCTCCCCGCTCTTCGCGGGGAGAGGGTTGGGTGAGGGGCTGTCGATCCGGAAATAGTGGCGATGGGTCTGGCACGGTGCCATGCCCCTCACCCGAAATTCGCGGCCGCGAATTTCGACCTCTCCCCGCAAAAGGGCGGGGAGAGGTAAAGCGCTGCGCCTGCTCGCTACACGATCCCCGCGGCGACCTGGCCGCGCAGGCGTTCCAGGCTGAGCAGCGTGTTGGCGCAGGCTTCCGCGACCTCGACGCCCTTGGTGGCAAAATGCTTGCGGAAGAATTCGACATGGGCCGAACTCTCGTGGAATTGCTGCGGCGTCAGCACCGCGGAGAAAACCGGCACCTCGGTCTTCAGCTGCACGTCCATCAGCGCCTTGATCACGGTGTCGGCGACGAATTCGTGACGGTAGATGCCGCCATCGACCACGAGGCCGGCCGCGACGATCGCGGTGTAGCGGCGCGTCTTGGCGAGGATCTGCGCGTGCAGCGGGATTTCGAACGAGCCCGGCACCTCGAACAGATCGACCCGCGCGCGATCGATGTGGCGCGCCTCGATCTCGTCGAGGAAGGCGATGCGGCATTGCTCGACCACCTCGCGGTGCCAGGACGACTGCACGAAGGCGACCCGCTGCGGTTTTGCAAATCGCGGGTGCGCCGGCGCCGGCGGGCGATCGACGATGTCGGGGGAGCGTTTGGCTTCGGTGGGTTCTTGTGCTTCGGGAGCATCTTGCAACATCTGATTCATGGCTTTCCTCTTTCAGGACCAGAATCAGGGCATACGGAACAACGTTAGCCGCGCACGAATGCGGCTGCCGCGACCGTTCTCTTTCATCCGGACTTTAACCGTCGGCTTCGGAATCGCACCGAATCTGCTAACCCTTCCTCGCCAAAAATCGATGGAGCGGAAGGCGCTCGCGGGCTTGGGTCTCGTCCACCCTTACCGCCGGTGGGGAATTACACCCCGCCCTGAGAACATCGGCCGCCCGGAATGAGCGGCCTGAGGTCAATTATGGCGAAGCCAGGCGGTGCCAGCAAGGACCTTCGCTATGGCGAATCAGCATGTCCCCATGCCGGCGGGGCCGCTGCCGGGGTTTCCGCGGCGGGCCCGGGTTAAGGAAAAATTAACCCTTTCGGCAGCCCAATCGAAGGTGCGAATCGGGCCGGAACCGGAGCCGAACCACTCTGATTCCGGTTTGTTCTCGTAAGCGAAAAAGTTAACGCACGATCAGTTGTGGACGATCGAAATTTAACAGCTGGTTTGCTGTGGATGGACTCGGCCTGCCGTTGCGCCGATTCCGCAAATCACATCAGTTGATCCCGGCAGGCCCCGGGGCAACCTGATCGGGACTGCAACTGGCAGCGGCGCGACAGCGGGCTGACGTGCGTAACCACCATCGTATCTGAACTAGCGAAAGTAAGGTCGAGACGGCATGTCCCTGCTCGAAGGCATCATCGATTCCCGGAACAATCCGCTCGCGGTGGTCGAGGACATCGCCGTCGATAACAACTGGTCGTTCGAACGTTCCGGCGAGGACGAGGTGACGATCGTCTCCAAGGGCGACTGGACCGATTATCAATTGTCCTTCACCTGGATGAACGAGATCGAGGCGCTGCATCTGGCCTGCGCCTTCGACATGAAGATTCCCGGCCCGCGCCGGCCAGAGGTGCAGCGGCTGATCGCCGCGATCAACGAACAATTGTGGATCGGGCATTTCGACATCTGGACTCACACCGGCATGATCATGCACCGCCAGGCGCTGGTGCTGCCGGGCGGCATCACCGCCTCCACCGCGCAATGCGAAAGCATGCTGGTCGGCGCGATCCACGCCTGCGAGCGCTATTATCCGGCATTCCAGTTCGTGGTCTGGGCCGGCAAGAGCGCAGGCGAAGCGATGAGCGCGGCGATGTTCGATACCGAGGGTGAGGCTTGAGTCTTCGCGACACCCCGAAGTCGTCATGCCCGGGCTTGTCCCGGGCATCCACGTCTTGCTTCAAATGAGCAAAGAAAGACGTGGATGGCCGGGACAAGCCCGGCCATGACGAATATGTTGTCGGGAGAATTCCGTTCCGAGATATCGAAATGAACGCTACTCAGCCGCTCGCGCAAATCAAAGGCCCCATCGTGCTTGCCGGCGCGGGGAAGATGGGCGGGGCGATGCTGACGGGGTGGCTCGCGGGCGGGCTTGATCCGAAGCAGGTCGCGCTGATCGAGCCGTATCCCTCCGACGACATCCGCGCGCTGGCGGCGAAAGGCATTCGTCTCAATCCATCGGCGAAAGAGGTCGGCGCCGCGGCGACGCTGGTGGTGGCGCTGAAGCCGCAATCGTTTCGCGAAGCGGGCTCCGCGCTAAAGCCGTTCGCCGCACCGTCGACGCTCGTGGTCTCGATCATGGCGGGCATGACGATCGCCTCGATTTCGGACGTCTGCGGCGGCAGCGTGGTGCGGGCGATGCCGAACACGCCGGCCGCAATCGGCCGCGGCATCACGGTCGCGGTCGCGGCCGGCAGCGTCAGCGCAGGCCAGCGCGCGGTGGCCGATGCGCTGCTCCGCGCCACCGGCTCGGTCGAATGGGTCGATGACGAGAAATTGATGGACGCGGTGACCGCGGTTTCCGGCTCGGGACCGGCCTATGTCTTCCTGCTCGCCGAGGAACTGGCGTGCGCCGGCGTTGAGGCCGGCCTGCCGGAAGCGCTTGCGACAAAGCTTGCGCGCGAAACCGTGGCCGGCTCCGGCGAATTGCTGCATCGCTCGGAATTTGCGTCAGCCGTGCTGCGGCAGAACGTCACCTCGCCCGGCGGCACCACGGCGGCGGCGCTGGAAGTGCTGATGGGGCCGGACGGAATGCAGTCGCTGCTGATCCGCGCGGTTGCGGCCGCGACGAAGCGGTCGCGGGAATTGGCGAAGTAGCCCTATGTCGTCATTGCCGGGCTTGACCCGGCAATCCATCCCTCTTCACAAGACTCTTTTGACGAAAGATGGATGCGCGGGTCAAGCCCGCGCATGACGAGTTGGGGGCGATCGCTCTGCCCTACCCCGCCCCCAGCCGCTTCGTGAATGCCTCGACATTGACCAGCCCGCGCGCGTGGCGGCCTTCGCCGATGCGGCGCTTGTCGTCGAAGGCTTCCACCTCGAAACGGATCACGCGGCGCTCCACCGCGATCACTTTCGCGGTGGTGCGCACGGTGGCGCCTACGGGAGTTGCGGCGAGATGGCGGATATCGACCTCGGTGCCGACCGTGACCCAGCCGGGTGCGAGATACCGGTTGATGGCGTCGCCCGAGGTCATCTCCATTTCCAGGATCATCATCGGCGTCGCATAGACCATCGGCATATGCTTGACGAAATGCCCGACCGTGCGCTCCGGCGGCACGATCAGGGTGCGCTCGGCGCTCATGCCGACCTTGATGACATCGCGGGCGTCCATGGGATGATCCGAAATGTCGTCGTCCCGGCCTAGTGCGCAATTGCGCACGGGGGGCCGGGACCCATACCGCGTGATGTCGCGTTGAGACGCGATGGCCGACGCCTCGCAAAACAACCAACGCCGGTGATTATGGGTCCCGGCCTTCGCCGGGACGACGAGCGAGCTACTTCTTCGCCGCGCGTTCCACGAAGGTCTTGCCGCCCTTCATCTTGTGGGCGAGCGGCGCCTCGTTGATCTGGATCACGACCGCGTCGGCATCGATGCCGAGGTTCGTCACCAGCGCCTTGGTGATGTCGCGCATCATGCCGGCCTTCTGCTCATCGGTGCGGCCGGCGGCCATGCTGATGGTGATTTCAGGCATTGTTCGTCACTCCCTTTTTTGCCTCGTCATGGCCGGGCTTGTCCCGGCCATCTACGACTTCCGCTATCAAACAAGACGTAGATGGCCGGGACAAGCCCGGACGCCGCGTCTTTGGAAGAATGGCCATCGCACCCTATGCGGGGCCAGGACCTCGTGGCCCTATTCCATGCCAGCCCAAGGTTTCTTCGACCGCGTCAACAAGCTGCAAGACAGGCACTCTCTTCTGGATCAGTCGCTGTGTCTGCAAATATCGGTCCCGAGTTTCTTCCACGTCGGTTACAGTAGAGCCGACCCACAAATCTTTGACAATTACCTGGGGTCCTTCGGGATCATTCAGTTCATCCGATCCTTGGATAATTACACATGGCGCGTTTCGGCGATCAGCATATTTGAGCTGATTACCCATGTTCTTAGGATTGCCAAGATAGAGTTCGGCGCGGATGCCAGCCTTGCGAAGTCGAGTAACCATCTTCTGGTAGTCGGCCGTGCGCTCCTTATCGAATATCGTGACCACGACTGGGCCCACTTCGGGCTGCTGATTCAGTTTGCCCAACATGCTCAATGCAGCTTGCAGTCGCGACACGCCAATTGAAAAGCCGGTCGCGGGCACTAGCTCGCCACGAAAGCGCGAAACCAGCCCATCATAACGCCCACCACCGCCGACCGAGCCGAATCGCACGAGACGGCCCTTCTCGTCTTTTGTCTCAAGTAACAGTTCAACTTCATAGACTGCGCCGGTATAGTATTCGAGACCGCGAACAACTGAAGAATCAACACGAATTTGATCGTTGTCGTAACCTGCCGCCCTCACGATTTTGATAATCTCACCAAGTTCGGACAGACCAACTCTCATGAGACCTTCACCCTCCATACCAAGATACTTTTTTGGTAATTGGCCGTCTATGTGCTCACGCCAAGCACCATCGGGCATTTGCTCAAATTCAATGTTGAATCGTAGAGCCTGACGAATTGCTTCGATTTGATCCGTATCTAACCCTGCTCCTTTAGTAAAATCCCCACTTTCATCTTTTCGCCCTGGCCCAAGAAGCTTTTCGACCTCCGACCATTCGAACTTATCCGCTTTGTCAACAGCTCGGAGCACAGTCAGCCTGCGCGCTGAGTTCTCATCGCCCCCAAGCCCAATTGTTTCCAGAACACCGTCGAGAACTTTCCGGCTGTTCAGCTTCACAACATATGAGCCCTTCGCAATCCCCAGAGCCTCCAAAGTTTCTGCAGCCATCATGCACATCTCAGCATCGGCAGCGGCGGCTGAGGGGCCCGAGACGGCTGTCCCAACTGTATCGGCGTCGAATTGCATAAACTGGCGAAAGCGGCCGGGCCCCGGCTTTTCGTTGCGAAATACCCAACCGTGACGATAACTGCGATACGGTAGAACCAAGTTTTCCGTTCCGTATCTCTCCGCGACATAGCGCGCCAGCGGCGCGGTCAAATCGTAGCGCAGCGAAATCCACTGCTCGTCGTCGTCCTGGAACGAGAACACGCCCTCGTTGGGCCGGTCCTGGTCGGGCAGGAATTTTCCCAGTGCGTCGGTATACTCGAACGCCGGCGTTTCCACCGGCTCAAAGCCGTAGCGCTCGTAGACGGCGCGGATTTTTTCTACCATCTGCCGCGTCGCGTTGATCGCGGCCGGGCCACGGTCTTCCAGCCCGCGCGGCAGGCGCGCCTTCAGTTTTTGCGGCTTTTTCGGTTTGTCGGACATGGTGCGCGCGTTGGTATCAGCCGGGACGCCAAGCGGCAACCCGGTTCAATGTGGCGGCTGCTCCATCAGCGCGCGCATGGCATCGGCGTCTTCTTTCGGCATCGATTTCAGCAGCAGCTTGATGGTCTCTCCGCCGACGATCTTTTCATTCCGCATGAACATCCAGTCGGAGATATCGGCCTGTTCGAATTCGGCCTGATCGCCGATGTTGCCCGGCAGATTATTCGGCTCGTTGGAGAACCGGCCGGAATAATTGCCATCCGGAAGCCTCTCCACGTCGGCCATCCAGATATGCTCGACGTAGCCATCACTGGCAAAACGAACTTTCAGGCAATGTCCTGACTCTGTCGGCTTCGGCGCATCGTAGGAAGCCCAGAAGGTCGGAAGCGTGTCGCGGGCATGGGCGATCGCAGCGTTCATCTCGGCATCGGCCGCACGAAAGTCAATGACCGGCGGATCGTCTTCCGTCAGAAATTTAGCCACCATACCAATCACCCCAAGGTTGCAAGGCTCGAGCGTTCGTCGTTCGTCATCCTGACGCGGTTGACGGCAGCCGGTCACAAAACCTGTCTGATCCAGTTGTGCGGATCGGCGGCGCGGCCGTACTGGATGTCGACCAGTTGCTTGCGCATTCCCATGGCGACGGGGCCGGCGGCGCCGCCGCTGATCAGGAAATCGCCGTTGACGGAACACACCTTGCCGATCGGCGAGATCACGGCCGCGGTGCCGCAGGCGAAAGCCTCTTTCAGCCTGCCGCTGGCGGCGTCCTTGCGCCATTGCTCGATCGTGTAGGGCTCCTCGCGCACGACCGTGCCAGCATCCCTGGTGAGCGCGATGATCGAATCCCGCGTGATGCCCGGCAGGATGGTGCCGAGCGGCGGCGTCGAGAGCGAACCGTCGTCGAACACGAAGAAGATGTTCATGCCGCCGAGTTCCTCGATGTAGCGGCGCTCCACCGCATCGACGAACACCACCTGGTCGCAGCCGTGCTCGATGGCCTCGGCCTGCGCGCGCAGGCTGGCGGCGTAATTGCCGCCGCATTTGACGGCGCCGGTGCCGCCGATCGCGGCGCGTGTGTAGTTCTCCGACACCCAGATCGACACCGGCGCGGGTCCGCCCTTGAAATAAGAGCCGACCGGGGAAGCGATGACGGCGAAGATGTATTCGGCCGAAGGCTTCACGCCGAGGAAGACTTCGCTCGCGATCATGAAGGGCCGCAAATAGAGACTGCCCTCGCCGCCCGGGATCCAGGCGCGGTCGATGCGCACGATCTGCTCGACAGCTTCGATGAAGACCGCCTCGGGCAGCGGCGCCATCGCCATGCGCTCGGCCGAATCCCGAAAGCGCCTTGCATTGGCGTCGGGGCGGAACAGGTTCACCCCGCCATCGTCGCGCGTGTAGGCCTTCAGCCCCTCGAAAATCTCCTGCGCGTAGTGCAGCACGGCGGTCGCCGGATCGAGCGGGAAATTGGCGCGGGACTCGATGCGCGCGCCATGCCAGCCCTTTGCAGAATCGTAGCGGACCACCGCCATGTGATCGGTGAAGACCCGGCCGAAGCCCGGATCCTTCAATAGCTTCGCCCGCGCATCGGAGCCGACGGGGTTGCTGGTCGGGCTGCAGGAAAAGATGATCTTCTGATGTGCGTTCATCGGACGGGTCCGTGGCTGGCGTTTCACTCAAGTTGGTAGGCTTGTTAGTGCGCTTGGCCCTGCGTCCTCGGCCCTGCGGCCGGTTTCCGCGCCGGCATGGCCATAGGACATGCTTTTGCGGAGGGCGGAAGTCCAGTATGTTTGCCGAAATGCCGCTCGACAATCTCGACGGTAACCAAATTCGCGGCCTTGGCCGCCACCTCGGGCTTCCGCCGCTCGAAACATCGCCGCCGGCGAAACGACCTAATGTTTCGTCGTGGTCGATTGTTTTGTAACATTGAACCCAAGATACGTCAATATGGCTGACATAAATTTCTCGAATGCCTCCCCCAACCCCGATTCGCGGCCGCCGGAGGGGCGATCTGCGGCCTCCGGAGCGAGTGATTTGCGCTGGGACATCATCGAGTTGCTGTTTTTCGCCTACCGCGATTTCGTCGGCGACGCCGACCATGAACTGGAGGCGTTCGGGTTCGGCCGCGCGCATCACCGGGTGCTGCATTTCGTTCACCGCTATCCCGGATTGAAGGTCGCCGACCTGCTGGACGTGCTGCGCATCACCAAGCAGTCGCTTGGGCGCGTGCTCAAGCAATTGCTCGACGAAGGCTATATCGTGCAGAAGACCGGCAACAACGACCGCCGGCAGCGCCTGCTGTTCGCCACCGCCAAGGGCGAGGCGCTGGTGGCAAAACTCGCCGGCCTGCAGACCGACCGCATCAACCGCGCGCTCGCCGGCATCGGCCCGGCAGGCACCGAGACGGTCCGCCAGTTCCTGCGCGCGATGATCGATCACGACGATCCCGACAAGGTGCTGGAGAAGATCCTCTCGACCTCCAGCGCAACCGCAAAGGAAAAAACGTGATCCAGGCCGCCACCATCGCGCGCACCCCGCCGCAGCCGGCCGATGACGCGCCGCATCTGTTGCTGGTCGACGACGACCGCCGCATCCGCGACCTGTTGTCGCGCTTCCTCTGCGGCGAGGGTTATCGCGTCACCACGGCGATGAGCGCGGCCGACGCCCGCGCCAAGCTCCACGGCCTGCATTTCGACCTGTTGATCCTCGACGTGATGATGCCGGGAGAGACCGGCTTCGATCTCGCCCGCTTCATCCGCTCGTCGTCGTCGGTGCCGATCATCATGCTGACGGCGCGGCATGAGGCCGAAGCCCGGATCGAGGGCCTGCAGATCGGCGCCGACGATTACGTGGCCAAGCCGTTCGAGCCGCGCGAACTGGTATTGCGGATCGGCAATATCCTCAAACGCACCGCGCCGCCGCCGGTCGAGACGCTGGAGCAGGTCGCGTTCGGGCCCTACGTCTATCACCTGGAGCGCGGTGAATTGCGGCAAAGCGAGGAGACCGTCCATCTCACCGACCGCGAGCGCGAGATGCTGCGCATCCTGGCGCTGGCGCGCGGCGACACCGTGCCGCGCGGCGCGCTGACCGGCAACGGCACCGTCAACGAGCGCGCCGTCGACGTGCAGATCAACCGCCTGCGCCGCAAGATCGAGCGCGATCCGGCGAACCCACTGTTCCTGCAGGCGGTGCGCGGCATCGGCTATCGCCTGGTCGCCTCGCCGTGAACCATTTCAGATGAGCACGCTCGACACCGGCATCACCCTGATCCGCTCAGCCGCGGGCCGCGTCTCGGCGGCCAACAACTGGATGGGCAACGCGTTCAAGGGCTGGATGCCGACCGGCCTCTATGCCCGCACCATGCTGATCATGATCGTGCCGATGGTGGTGCTGCAATGGGTGGTGGCGTTCGTGTTCTTCGAACGGCACTGGAGCAACGTCACGCAACATCTGTCGGCGTCGGTGGTGCAGGACATCGCCAGCCTGATCGACGTCTACAAGGGCTATCCGCAGGACAAGGACCGCGCGCTGCTACGGCGGATCGCCCAGCAGCGGCTCGGGCTGGTGGTGGATTTCCTCCCCGTCGGCGACATGCCTGCGCCCGGCCCAAAGCCGTTTTTCTCCCTGCTCGACCAGTCGCTCTCGGTGCAGCTCGGCCGCCAGATCGGCCGGCCGTTCTGGATCGACACCGTCGGCCGCTCCAACCAGCTGGAAATCCGCATCCAGCTCGATGACGCCGTGATGCAGATCTTCGCGCAGCGCAGCGCGGCCTATGCCTCGGATTCCGGGGTTTTCCTGGTCTGGATGTTCGGCACCTCCTCGATCCTGCTGATCGTGGCCTGGCTGTTCCTGCGCAACCAGATCAAGCCGATCCTGCGGCTGGCGGACGCCGCCGAAAGCTTCGGCAAGGGCCGCGAGGCGACCAATTTCCGGCCCCGCGGCGCGCGCGAAGTGCGCCGCGCCGCCCAGGCCTTCCTCGAAATGAAGGGACGCGTCGAGCGCTCGATCGAGCAGCGCACCGCGATGCTGGCCGGCGTCAGCCACGATCTGCGCACCATCCTGACCCGCTTCAAGCTGGAGCTGGCCTTGATCGGCGACAGCCCCGAGGTCGACGGCATGCGCCGCGACGTCGACGAGATGAGCGGCATGCTGGAGGATTATCTTGCGTTTGCGCGCGGCGATTCCGGCGAGCAGGCGCAGCCGACCGACATGGCGCTGGCGCTGGAGGAATTGCGCAGCGACGCCGAACGCAACGGCCATACCGCCGCGACCGTATCGTTCAACGGGCTGCCGGTGGTGACGGTGAAGCCGGCCTCGTTCAAGCGCTGCCTTGCGAACCTCGTCTCCAACGCGGCGCGGCACGCAGGCGCGATCTCGATCACGGGCCAGCGCGATCACCGCTATCTGACGATCACCGTCGACGACGACGGGCCGGGCATTCCGGCAGGCATGCGCGAGGAAGTGTTCAAGCCGTTCCTGCGGCTCGACGACGCCCGCAACCAGGACGAAGGCGGCACCGGATTGGGCCTTGCGATCGCCCGCGACATCGCGCGCTCGCATGGCGGCGACATCACCCTCGGCGACAGCCCGATGGGCGGCCTGCGCGCCACGGTACGGATTCCGGTTTGATTTCCTCCGCCGCGGCGCCTCTTCTCCCTCGCCCCGCTCTTGCGGGGAGAGGGCTGGGGTGAGGGGCTCTCTCGACATCGGGACTTGCCGAGAGAGCCCCTCACCCGGCGCTTCGCGCCGACCTCTCCCCGCGAAGAGCGGGGAGAGGTGAATGATCGCTACTTCGGCACCAGGCCCTTCAGCTTTTCGGCGTCCCTGACGTTGAGCCTGAAGCCGCCGGGCATCACGATGTCGCCGGGCTTCTGGCCGGGTTTGCAGTCCCCCAGCCATTTCGCCTCGATCATGGTGGTCGCATCGCGCGAACCGAGCGCGCCGCCTTCGCTGTGCGCGGTGGTCTTGACGGTATAGGCGGAATTGAAATCGCCGGTGACCTCGGAATGCGAGGTCATCGACGCACCCGCCACGCTGCAGACGGAATCGATGACGTAGCCGGTCGCGGTCTGCTGGATGTCGCGCCTGGAGCAGATCTCCTTCGACAGCGGCGAGGACGCCGTGCTCATGTCGCGGTCGGTGGTCTCGTCGGTGCAGTGCTGCATGGTGAGTTCGGGAAACGCCGAGCCGGTCTTCACCAGCTTCATCTCCCACAGGCCGGGCTTGCGCAGCGGTATTTCGGCCGCCCGCGCCTCCCGCCCCGGCGATAGCGCCAGCAGGCAACATCCCAAACAAAATCCAAGAAGCTGTCGCGTCATGCTTCTGCTCCGGTCAGCGCGTTCCGCCGGATGGGATAGCGCGGTTCAGTAGCGGGTGATCAGCGGCTGGTCATTTGCGCCATAGGGCACCCAGCGGCAGGAGAAGGAAATATAGCCGCCATATTGCGGATCCACCCCGAGGAACTTCGCCACCTTGCCGTAGCGGGCGCAGTGATCGACCGCGAGCTGCCGGGCGTCGTACTGCGAGGCCAGCGGATAGGGGATGATGCCGCCGGTGTCGTTGCCCTTGACGCCCCACACGCCCTGGGCCTGCGCGGGCGCGCACGCCAATATCCCGCAGACCGCAACCAGGCTCGCCGCCATCTTTCGCATCGCCAACTCCATTTTCGGAAGACACCTTAGTGTGCATCGTTGGCGATGGAAAGAACGGCCGACCGTGCCGCCTGGACTTATTGGACAGGTGTTGCCGCGTTGCACTTGACCTCGTTCGGGCTTCACGGCACCGTCCCCGCGTTAATTTTCCCGGCGGATCGCCCATGCGCATGTCTATCAAGAAATTCGGCCTGGCCGCGCTCGGCGCCATGTTCGGCGCGCTCGTCCTGGGTTCGCCGGCGCAGGCGGCCAACCCGATGGAGCTGAATTTCGGGCTGTTCGGTCCGAAATATGACGGGCGCCTAAAACCCTGCGAGGCGGCGCTCGGCACCATCACCTCCCAATTCCAGGAAAAGGAAAGCACGTTCTGGAATTCGGCGCTGCAGATCAAAGCCTATGGCGCGGTGCACGAGATCGCTTTCCGGCCGTGGCAGTCCGACAACATTCCGCGCCGCTACTGCGCCGCCGACGTCATGCTGAGCGATGGCAAATTGCGCCAGGTGTATTTCTCGCTGATCGAGGACGGCGGTTTTGCCGGGTTCGGCCAGGGCGTCGAGTGGTGCGTCACCGGGCTCGACCGCAACTGGGCCAATAGTCCCGATTGCAGGGGCGCCAAGCCCTGATTCCCAAGCCTTGATCCACAAAGCCTTGATCCGCGAAGCCTTGATCCACAAAGCCCCGATTCCCGCGCCTCCGCGGCTTTAGATCGCCGTTTCAGCTTTTTGTTCTTGAAATGTTCTGGGCGCCTGCTAGGCTTGCGGCGGCATTGGTATTGGGAGCGTAGCCATGTTGCAGCCATTTCCGACCGAGCGGATTTCCAGATCTTCGATTGCTTCATTCCTGGCCGCCTGGGGGCTACTGACCTTGGCGCTGGCCTTCGCGGCAGCACCCGCATCGGCGCAGGATAGCCGGCAGAATACACCCGGGGAGTTCGATTACTACGTGCTGTCGCTGTCATGGTCGCCGTCCTTCTGCGAGGAGGCCTCCGAGCGCGGCAATGAGGGCCGTTCCCGGGCCCAGTGCGGCGAACGGCCGTTTTCCTTCGTGGTCCACGGCCTGTGGCCGCAATATGAGCACGGCTTTCCGGAATATTGCCAGCGGCCCTCGCCCCGGCTCGATCGCAATATCATGACCTCGATGCTGGATGTGATGCCGGCGCCCGGGCTGATTTTCAATGAATGGGACAAGCACGGCACCTGCTCGGGGCTCGGCGCGCGGGCCTATTTCGAAACCATCCGCAAAGCCCGCGCGGCGGTGAAAATCCCGCCGGAATACCTCGAATTGTCGCAAGCCCTGACGGTGGCGCCCGACGAGATCGAGGCTGCCTTCATCAAGGCCAATCCGGGCCTGAGCAACGCGGCGATGGCGGTGACCTGCAACCGGACGCGGCTTTCCGAGGTGCGGATCTGCCTGAGCAAGGACCTGCAATTCCGTGCCTGCGAGGAAATCGCCCGCCGCGGCTGCCGCCGCGACCAGGTGACGATGCCGCCGCTAAGGGGCGGGTAAGCGACACCGTCATTCCGGGGCGATGCGAAGCATCGAACCCGGAATCTCGAGATTCCGGGTCTGGTCCTTCGGACCATCCCGGAATGACGGTGGGTTGCTACAGCCGTCATTGCGAGCGCAGCGAAGCAATCCACACTTACTTTGCCGATCCATGGATTGCTTCGCTGCGCTCGCAATGACGTGGTAACCCTCCGCCATGAACTACCGTCACGCCTTCCATGCCGGCGGCTTTGCCGACGTCATCAAGCACATCGTGCTGGTGCGGATGCTGGTCTATCTGCAGGAGAAGCCGGCCGCGTTGCGCGTCATCGACAGCCATGCCGGCGCCGGGCGCTACGATCTGACCTCCGACGAAGCGCGCCGCGGCGGCGAGTGGCTCACGGGGGTAGCGCGCATCATGCAGGCGCGGTTTTCGGAACGGACCTTGCCGCTGCTAAAACCCTATCTCGACATCGTCAGGGCCTTCAATCCGGAGCGCGAGCTGAAGACCTATCCCGGCTCGCCCCTGATCGCGCGCGCCTTGCTGCGGCCGCAGGACCGAATGACCGCCTGCGAGGTCGAACCGAAAGCGCGCAAACAGCTGATCGACGCGCTGCGCCGCGACACCCAGGCCCGCGTGGTCGACCTCGACGGTTGGCTGGCGCTGCCGGCCTTCGTGCCGCCGAACGAGCGCCGCGGGCTGGTCCTGATCGATCCGCCGTTCGAAGCAAAAGACGAGTTCGAGCATCTCGCCGACGGTTTTGGCGAGGCCTTCGCGAAATGGCCGACCGGCAGCTATTTGCTGTGGTATCCGGTGAAGAGCCGCCGCGCCACCGACACCCTGGCCCGGCATGCCGCCGCCGTGACAGCTGCCGCCCGGCCCCCGGGAAAAGTCCTGCGGCTGGAGTTTTCCGTAGCACCCCAGGCGGCGGGCGAGCCGCTTGCCTCTTGCGGTCTCCTGATCGTCAACCCGCCGTGGACGCTGATGGGCGAACTCAAGGCGATCCTGCCCGAACTGGAAAAGCCGCTGGGCCAGGGCGGCGCCGGCCGGTTCAGGCTGGAGACGCCGAAACCCTAGTCACGGCCGGACCAGCGAAAAGAACGATTTCCACCGTAGGCAATTTGCCGGGAACCGTATTATGCTCAGCTCCATTGGGATCGGCTTTACGTTCCGCTTCCGCAAATGGTAGCGGCGGAGTGACAAGGCCTCGAATTAATTGAAGACGGATCGGCCTCGAACGGCCTAATCCGCAAAAAAGTGGCCAAGCCTTCCGAGCGCGCATGCCGGTCGGGCCGGGACGCAAGCTTCGCGTAGCGGCGGGTGCAGTACGGGGGAGGAGTTTCCCGATGGCCATGAGTGGTACGGTCAAGTTCTTCAATGGAGAACGGGGCTATGGCTTCATCAAGCCCGATGACGGCGGTCGCGATGTGTTCGTCCACATCACCGCGGTGGAGCGGGCGGGATTGAAGGACCTGACCGAAGGACAGCGCATCACATTCGAAGTCGAACCGGACAAGAAGGGCAAAGGCCCCAAGGCGGTCAATCTGGTGATTTCGTCTTGAGCGGTCGCTTCGCGACGGCGACGGGATAGGATCAAAAAATTCCGGCCGCACGAGGCGGCCGGAAGGTTGTGATCGCGAAGTTTTTTGTTGCTATCAGAAGTGATAGTTCACGCCGGCGCGCACCGTTCCGAACCGGTAGCCGTTCGACAGGCCGGTGATGACGAAGTTGCTGGAGGCGAGATCGACATAGAGATATTCGATCTTGGCGCTCCAGTTCGGCGCCAGTCCGACTTCGGCGCCGACACCCGCGGTCCAGCCCAAATTGGTGTGGGATTCCGCCAGTCCGAAGGTCTGGCCGCTCAATTCGCCGAACGCCAAACCCCCGGTGCCGTAGAACAGCACATTGCTGACGGTATAGCCGGCGCGGCCGCGCATGGTGCCGAACCACGGGTTGGAGAACTTCCAGGGCGCAAAGGTGTCGTCGGCGCCGGTCGCCTGGATGTCGCCCTCGACGCCGAACACCCACGGGCCATTCTGCCAGTTGTAACCCGCCTGGACGCCACCGACGAAGCCGGACGGCCTGGTCGGATTGTTGCTGACCGTACCCCAGTCATAGCCGAGATTGCCGCCGAGATAGGGGCCGGCCCAGCTATAGGCGTTGAGCGGCTGGTTGACGGTATAGGGCGCGCGCGAGCCGTAAGGCAGATCGGCCGCCTGTGCCGATACCGCAGAGCCCGCGGCGATCAGCGCCGCCATCCGCAAAAAATTTTTGCTCATCCCACTCTCCCAACGCAACTGCCGCGACCCAGGGTCGTGCTTCGAATGAAGCGCGCGAGCGCGAGGTCTCGATGGTTACGGAATTCCACTTCTTATCGATAAGATTTATCGAGACTTTTAAGTTAAAGGCTTGTTAAGGCACCTTACCGGCCGCTCAGCATTCTTAAGAAAGTGTTACGCACGATGGCCGGATCGCGGTCTGCTATTGGCGTTGCAGCGCTGGCGATGAGCGGCCGGCGCGCTTAAGTTCAAGCCCATGGATCAGGATTCCAAGGAGAGCCCGAAGGCCCCTGCCCCGCGGACGACGCCGCGCGGTTCCGGACCTGCCGTGGCGGCCGACGTGCCGCCGCAGGCGCCGGCCACCGACGATATCGACCCGGCGATGACGGCCTCGGACGAGGACGACGAAGCGCTGTTGCCGGAGGTTGCCGAGGAGGCGATCGAGACGGTGGCCGAAGGCCCGCTCGCCGCCGGTCATGCCGCGATCGAAAACGCGGTCAAACTCGCCCCGACCTCGCCCGGTGTCTACCGCATGCTGAACGCAGCCCACGACGTGCTCTATGTCGGCAAGGCTAAAAATGTCCGCAAGCGGCTTTCCTCCTACGCGCGGGTGAGCGCGCCGCAGCCGGCGCGCATCCTGCGGATGATCGCGGCGACCGTTGCGGTCGAGATCATCTCGACCTCGACGGAGACCGAAGCGCTGCTGCTGGAAGCCAATCTGATCAAGCAGCTGCGGCCGCGCTTCAACGTGCAGCTGCGCGACGACAAGTCGTTTCCCTATATCCTGATCACGGGCGACCACTGGGCGCCGCAAATCCTCAAGCACCGCGGCGCGCAGACGCGGCCGGGACAATATTTCGGACCGTTCGCATCCGCCGGCGCCGTCAACCGCACCATCACCGCGCTGCAGCGCGCCTTCCTGGTGCGCTCCTGCACCGACGGATTCTTCGAAAGCCGCACCCGGCCCTGCCTGCTCTACCAGATCCGCCGCTGCGCAGGACCCTGTACCGGCGAGATCGATTTTCCCGGCTACACCGAACTGGTGCGCGAGGCCAAGGACTTCCTGTCCGGCCGCTCGCGCCTCGTGAAGCAGGAACTCGCAGGCGAGATGGAAAAAGCCTCCGCCGAACTCGAATTCGAGACCGCCGCGCTTTACCGCGACCGGCTTGCCGCCCTGTCGGCGATCCAGTCGCAGCAGGGCATCAATCCGCGCACGGTTGAGGAAGCCGACGTGTTCGCCATCCACCAGGAGGGCGGCTATTCCTGCGTCGAGGTGTTCTTCTTCCGCACCGGACAGAACTGGGGCAACCGCGCCTATTTTCCGCGCGCGGAGAAGTCGTTTACGTCAGAGGAAGTGCTGGCCTCGTTCCTGGCGCAATTCTACGACGACAAGCCGCCGCCGAAACTGATCTTGCTGTCGCACGAAATCGAGGAACAGCAACTGCTCGCCGACGCGCTCTCGATCAAGGCCGGCTTCAAGGTCGAAGTCGCAACGCCCCGGCGCGGCGAGAAGAAGGAGTTGATCGTTCATGCGCTGACCAATGCGCGCGAGGCGCTCGGCCGCAAGCTCGCCGATACGGCAACGCAAGGGCGCCTGCTGGAAGCCATGGTGACCACCCTCGGCCTGCCGCGACCGCCGAAGCGGATCGAGGTCTACGACAACAGCCACATCCAGGGCACCAACGCGGTCGGCGCCATGATCGTGGCGGGGCCGGACGGCTTCATCAAGAACCAGTACCGCAAGTTCAACATCAAGTCGGAGGGGCTCACCCCCGGCGACGATTACGCGATGATGCGCGAGGTGCTGCAGCGGCGCTTCAAGCGGCTGATGACGCCGCCCGCGGAAGGCGACGCCGCCAAACCTGCCGACGACGATTCGTTCCCGCAATGGCCGGACCTCGTCATCATCGACGGCGGCCGCGGCCAGCTCAATGCCGTCAGGGAGATCTTCGAAGGTTTTGGGCTGAACCAGATCGCCCTGCTGGCGGTGGCCAAGGGACCGGACCGCGACGCCGGCCGGGAAACCCTGTTCATGCCGGACCGCGAGGCGATCAAGCTCGAACCGCGCGACCCCGTGCTGTACTTCATCCAGCGGCTGCGGGACGAAGCCCACCGTTTCGTGATCGGCTCGCACCGCAAGCTGCGCAAAAAGGACATCCGCGAGGCGGGCTTGCAGGAGATTCCCGGCATCGGTCCGGCCCGCAAACGTGCATTGCTGCATCATTTCGGAACCCTGAAGGAGATCGAGCGGGCCTCGATCGCCGACCTCGGCAAGGTTCCGGGCGTCAGCGCCGAAAGCGCGCGCAAGATTTTCGAATTTTTCCATGCCCAGGCGGGCTAGACAAAGGTCGTGAGTCACATATGCGTCTTATCCGGCGGGTCATGTGCGCCCCACGGTTGACCTTCCCAATCAGTCGGTATTGGTAGGACAAATGAACATTGCGACAACCCGAGGGGCGGCGAAGAACTCGCTCTCCCTGCCGAACATCCTGACTTACGCCCGGATCGCCGCCATCCCGGTGGTGGTCGGCTGTATCTATGCCCAATCCATCATGGACGGGCCGCTCTGGCTGCGCTGGGTCGCCGTGGCGATCTTCATTGCCGCAGGGGTCACCGATTATCTCGATGGCTATTATGCGCGAATCTGGAACCAGCAATCGGCGTTCGGCCGCATGCTCGATCCGATCGCCGACAAGCTTCTGGTCGCCTCCTGCCTGTTGATGCTGGCCGCCGATGGCATCATCCACGGCTGGGCGCTGTGGGCCGCCATCGTGATCCTGTGCCGCGAAATCCTGGTGTCGGGATTGCGCGAATATCTCGCAGGCCTACGGGTCAGCGTGCCCGTGACCAAGCTCGCCAAATGGAAAACCACCATCCAGCTGGTGGCGATCGGCTTCCTGCTCGCGGGCGAGGCCGGCGACATGGTGGTGCCGATCGTCACCCAGGTCGGCCTGTTGCTGCTCTGGGCGTCGGCGATTTTCACGATCTACACCGGCTACGACTATTTCCGGGCCGGCATTCATCACCTCATCAAGGAGGATGAAGGGTGAAGGTGAAATATTTCGCCTGGGTGCGCGAACGGGTCGGCAAGTCGGAAGAAACCATCGAGCCGCCGGCCAATGTGCGCACCGTCGACGACCTGATCGGCTGGCTGGCCCAGCGCGGCGAGACCTATGCTCATGCCTTCGAGACGCCGAAGGTGATCCGTGCCGCGATCGACCACGCCCATGTCAGGCCGGATGCGATCATATCAGGCGCGCGTGAGATCGCCTTCTTCCCGCCGATGACCGGGGGCTGATTTCCAAGGGGATCGTGACGGCTTCATGTCCGCTCATTTCACCATCCGCATCCAGCAGGCCGATTTCGACATCGCGCAGGAAATCGCTGACCTGACCAGGGGCCGCACCGATATCGGCGCGGTCGTCAGTTTCTCCGGCATCTGCCGGGGCGACGACGATGGCGGGAACATCGCGGCGCTGACGCTCGAGCACTATCCCGGCATGGCGGAAGCCGAAATCGGCCGCCACGCCGAGACCGCGATGTCGCGCTGGCCGCTCGAGGGCCTGACCGTGGTTCACCGCGTCGGCCGCATCGCACCCGGCGAAAACATCGTGCTGGTGCTGACGGCCTCAAAACACCGGCAGGCCGCGTTCGAAGCGGCGGAGTTCCTGATGGATTTTCTCAAGGCCAACGCCCCGTTCTGGAAGCGCGAGGAAAGCGCTGGCGGCACCAGTTGGGTCGATGCGCGCGACCATGATGACGCGGCCGCCGCGCGCTGGACCAAATCCTGATGGCGAAACGCGCAAAGCCGGCTGCCAGGCACAGCGCCATCGCACCGAAATTTCCCAAAATACCCGCCGGCGAACTGGTGACGCTGCTCGACTTCGTCCGCTATGCGGTGAGCCGCTTCATCGAGGCAAAACTGGTATTCGCGCACGGCACGCCCGATCCGGTGGCCGAAGCCGCCTTCCTGGTCTGCGAAACCCTGCATTTGCATCCCGACCAGTTCGAGGCCTTTGCGAACGCGCGGGTCACCGCGCGCGAGGCAAAGCAAATTCTCGACGTGATCGGGCGCCGCATCACCACGCGAAAGCCGGCGGCCTATCTCGTCAACAAGATCTACATGCGCGGCCTGCCATTCTATGTCGACGAGCGGGTGATCGTGCCGCGCTCCTTCATCGGCGAATTGCTCGATTCGCACTTCAGCGGCGAGAGCGACCGAGGCGGTTCGCTGATCGACGATCCCGGTGCGATCGAAAGCGTGCTCGACCTCTGCACCGGCTCGGGCTGCCTGGCGATCCTCGCCGCGCAAAACTTTCCGAATGCGCGGATCGACGCGGTGGATATTTCGAAGGACGCGCTCGACGTCGCCGCCCGCAACGTCAGAGATTACGGCCTCCAACACCGCCTGACGCTGCACCGCAGCGACCTGTTCGGGCCGCTTGGCGCGACGCGTTACGACCTGATCATCTCCAACCCGCCCTATGTCGACGCCGAGGGCATGGCCGCTCTGCCGCGCGAATGCCGCGCCGAGCCGAAAATTGCTTTGGATGGCGGTGCCGACGGGCTCGATCTGGTCCGCCGCATCCTGCAGGAGGCGAAACGGCACCTGACGCCCGCAGGTGGCCTGTTGTGCGAAATCGGCCGCGGCCGCGAGCGGCTCGAGGCCGCCTTCCCGCAATTGCCTCTGCTTTGGCTCGACACCGAGGATTCGGACGGCGAAGTGTTCTGGATTGTAGCCGCCGACCTCTGAGCGAGTCTTCCCCGCGATCCGTCCCGAAGCAGCCCGATTGTGCGGAAATAGGGGGGCTGATGGCGTTTCCGTCTCGCGACGAAACTGATAGCCTGCCGGAAAGCCGCCACACCCCAACACTTCAAGAGGCCCCCGATGCTGGACAAGAGCCCACGCCCCGCCGCCGTCAATGTCCCCAATGACCTTGCCGCGCACTGGATGCCGTTCACCGCCAACCGGGCGTTCAAGAAGAATCCGCGACTGCTCGCCGGCGCCAAGGACATGCATTACATCACCATCGACGGCCGCAAGATCATCGATGCCGCCGCCGGCATGTGGTGCTGCAATGCCGGCCACGGCCGCAGCCAGATCGCGGAAGCGATCGGCAAGCAGGCCGCAGCCCTGGACTACGCGCCGCCGTTCCAGTTCGGCATTCCGCAGGCCTTCGAGTTGGCCAGCCGCATCGCGGACCTGGCACCGGCCGGCCTCGATCACGTGTTCTTCTGCAATTCCGGCTCGGAAGCCGCCGACACCGCGCTCAAGATCGCGCTGGCCTATCACCAGACGCAAGGCGCGGGCACCCGCACCCGCCTGATCGGCCGCGAGCGCGGCTATCACGGCGTCGGCTTCGGCGGCACTTCCGTGGGCGGCATCGTCAACAACAGGAAGATGTTCGGCACGCTGCTCGCCGGCGTCGATCACCTGCCGCACACCTATGACCGCGACAAGCAGGCCTTCACCAAGGGCGAGCCGGAATACGGCGTCCATTTCGCCGACGAGTTGGAGCGGCTGGTCAACCTGCATGGCGCCTCCACCATCGCCGCCGTCATCGTCGAGCCGATGGCCGGCTCGACCGGCGTGCTGCCGCCGCCGAAGGGCTATCTGAAGCGGCTGCGCGAGATCACCCAGAAGCACGGCATCCTCCTGATCTTCGACGAGGTCATCACCGGCTACGGCCGGCTCGGCTTTGCCTTCGCCGCCGAGCGCTACGGCGTGCTGCCGGACATGCTGACTTTCGCCAAGGGCATCACCAATGGCGCCGCCCCGATGGGCGGGGTGCTGGTGCGCGACACCATCCACGACGCCTTCATGAGCGGCCCGGAGCACATGGTGGAGCTGACCCACGGCTATACCTATTCGGCGCACCCGATCGCCTGCGCCGCGGCGCTGGCGACGCTGGACATCTACCGCGACGAAAAACTGTTCGAGCGCGCCCACAAGCTCGAGCCGAAATTCGCCGACGCCGTGATGTCGCTGAAGAGCGAGCCGAACGTGGTCGACATCCGCACCATCGGACTGACCGCGGGCATCGACCTTGCGTCGCGGCCGGACCTGCCGGGCAAGCGCGGCTTCGACGCGCTCAACAGCGCCTTCCACGACAACGATTTGATGCTGCGCATCGCCGGCGACACGCTGGCGCTGACCCCACCCCTGATCGTCAGCGAAGACCAGATCGGCGAGATCGTCGGCAAGGTCGCCAAGGTGATCCGCGCGGTGGCCTAGGGGATTGGCAACCTCTCCCGACTTCTTCACGGGAGAGGCACAGCCGCTCGCGGAACCTTACAAACGTCTCCACGTTCAACCACCGCAGCGACGCTTCGGTCGCTGTGCGGAGGAACGACGGATATGCCGGGAGCATCGAGCGGCTTGCTGCGCGCCGGACTCGCGCTCAAAGTCAACCAGCTCAAGCTGGCGACGCGCTCCTATCTGCGCGACCGCGCAAACCAGGCCACCGGGACGGTTGCGTCCTACGCCATCGCCGCCGGGCTGTTCGCGGCATCCGGCATCTTCCTGATCGCGGCCTGTTTTGTCGGCATTGCCGCGCTGTTTCGCTGGGTTGAAATCACTTATGGCCGGTTTCCCGCCTTTGGTGTGGTCGGTGCCTTGCTGCTGTTGATCGCCTTGGTGCTGGCCGGCGTCGCCGCCAGCCGATTGAAGCGCTCGCCGCCGCAGTTTCCATCGCTCAGCAGCCGCCTGCGCGTCGCGATCAAGGCCAATCCGGTTCAACCCGATCAAGTCGAGGCCGTTCGGGAGACCGCCGAGGCCATCCTGATGGCTCCCTCTGGGCCTGCTCCGCAGATGGGCCGCAGGCGTCGGCGCGCGCCGCATCGCGGCGGGCCAGGCAACGCGACGATGAAAGCTGGCCTGATCCTGACCGCGACCTTGCTGGGCTGGGCCGCCGCGAGACGGCGGCAGACGCGACGGACGGCCGTGTGATGCTGGACCGGCGATCTGGGCATGCCGACAATCTGCTCCTGATCGCCGCCACAACGCTGCTGATCCTGACCGCGCAGCGCTTTTTCGGGGCGCACCAGCACGGCCCTGTTCCGCAACCCGCGGATGCCGCGCTTGCGGAGCATGGCCATGGGCAGCCCGCATTGCAGAAGCCCGCTCGCGGACGCCCCGCCGCTGGTCCCCTTCATATCCCGTGGAACGGCTGGAAAGGCATTCTGCGGCGGACCTATGTGAGGACCGGCGACGACCGGCTGCTCGCCACCGCCGCCGGCGTCGTGTTCTTCGGCCTGTTGGCGGTATTCCCCGCGATTACGGCACTGGTTTCATCCTACGGCCTGTTCGCCAAGCCATCGACCATCACCGACAATCTGCAGACGCTGGCGCTGATGTTGCCGGCGGACTCGTTCCAGATCGTGCGGGACCAGATCGCCCGGGTACTGGACAAGGGAAACGCTTCGCTCGGGACGACCTTCCTGTTCGGTCTCGCGCTTGCAATCTGGAGCGCCAATGCCGGCGTCAAAGCGGTGATCGATGCGCTCAACGTCGCCTATGAGGTGCGCGAGACGCGCGGCTTCTTCAGGTTGAACCTGATTTCGCTTGTGTTCACGGTCGGCGGCATTGCGGCCCTGCTCTTGATGGTGGCCGCGGTCGTGGCGCTGCCGCTCGCGCTCGATCATCTGGGCCTCGAGCCGGAAAGCCGGGCCATTGTCGCTTTCGCGCGGTGGCCGCTGTTGCTCGCCGTGCTGATGATAGCGCTCGGCGTTCTCTACCGGTTCGGACCGAACCGCCGCGCGACGCGCTGGCGATGGTTGGGCGTCGGCGCCATCGCGGCTTCCTTGCTGTGGATCGCGGGCTCGGCGCTATTGTCCTGGTATCTTTCCAATTTCGCCAATTACGATGCGACCTATGGTTCGCTGGGCGCGGCCATCGGGCTGATGATATGGATGTGGATGTCGGCCATCATCGTGCTCTGGGGCGCGGAGTTGAATTCGGAAATCGAACACCAGGCCGGGCTGGATGCCGCCGTCGGACGCCCGTAGCCGTCCGGTGCCGGCGGCTCCGCGACCGCCAGCGCGCCCTGATGCGCCTTTCCCGTGTGCCGAAAGAACACTAGCTCTGCGAATCAACATTGGTGCTAAGGTTGCGCCGCTTGGGGGAGCGCGACGGGCCTGTGCGAGTCGCTCCCGGCCAGGGGAACACAGGGACTTGAGGGCCTTCCGCGCAACATGATCCGCATTTCCACGATTTTCATCGCCATCTGCATGGTGCTGGTCGCAGCCTCCCTCGGCCTGATCCTGTATTCGGTGGCCGGCATCAGCGGAACGGAATCCGCGATCGTGGCGCTCACCGCGCTGACCTTCCTGATCCTCTACAACGCGGTATCGATGCGGTTGCGCGATCGCACCGACGTCGGCAGCCAGATTGCGGATCTGTCGCGCGGCACCGCCGACCTCGCCCGCCAGGTCGCCGAATTCGGGCGCAGGCTGGCCGCCGTCGAGGGCCGGGTGGCGTCGGCGAATTCCGCCAATGCCGATCGTGTTCAGGCGGTAGCCGGCGAGATCGGCGAACTGGGCACACTGGTCAAGCAGCTTGCGGCCTCGGTCGCCGGCCATGACGACCTGCTGTCGGCCGGTGTCGCGGCGGCGGCCCTACCCGCGGCGAGCAGCAAACCGGACAACGAACCGCAAAAGGAACCGCCGTTCGCGGCCGAGGACGCGGGCGCGGCGCGGGCGCTGCCCGCTGCCGTCGCCGGCGACGCCACGCCCTCCCGCAGCCCGGCGCAAATCCTCGCCGCGGTGAAAAATGCGGTGGAGGAAAACCGGATCGATATCTTCCTGCAGCCGATGGTGACCTTGCCGCAGCGCAAGGTGCGCTACTACGAGGCGGTGACGCGGCTGCGCGACGACAAGGATCAGTTGCTTGCCGCCGACGATTTCATCGCGATCGCCGAAGCCGCCGGCCTGATCGGGCGGATCGATCACGCGGTGATGCTCAAATGCATTCAGGTGCTGCGCCGGCTGATGGTCCGCAACAAGGATGTCGGCGTGTTCTGCAACGTCGCCGCCGCAACGCTTGCCAACCCCACGACCTTCGCGCAATGCCAGGATTTTCTCGAGGCCAATCGGGCGCTGGCGCCGTCCTTCGTGCTCGAATTCAAGCAGGCGACGTTCCGCAATCTCGGCCCGATCGAGACCGAACATCTGGCGGCGCTGGCGCAGCGCGGTTTTCGTTTCTCGATCGATCACGTCACCGACCTGCGGATCGAGCCCAGGGAGCTGGCCGACCGCGGCGTCCGCTTCATCAAGGTTCCGGCGGCGCTACTGCTCGATCCGAAACAAAACTCGGTGTCCGACATTCACCCGTCCGATCTCTCCGACCTGCTCGGCCGCTTCGGCATCGACCTGATCGCGGAGCGGATCGAAGGCGAACGCGCCGTGGTCGACCTGCTCGACTTTGACGTGCGATTCGGCCAGGGATTCCTGTTCGCGCCGCCGCGGCCGTTGCGGCCCGAGGGCGCATCTGCTACCGGCGGGGCCCCGACCAAGGCGCAGGAAAACAATGGCTCCGGCAAATCCACGACCCTCGACAGTCCGGCGATCGATCCGCCGCGGGCGACCGGCAACGCCGCGCTGGCGCGCCGAGCCGCCGGGCCGGGCTGAGCGGCCATCCCTGCCATGACGTCACTCCGTTTTGTCGAGCGGCTGCGCGACCTCGTCGGCGGCGTCGACGTCGTACTCTCCGATATCTGGGGCGTGGTTCACAACGGGCTGGAGGCGTTCCCGGAAGCCTGCGAGGCGCTGCACAGCTTTCGCGGCCAGGGCGGCACCGTGATCCTGATCACCAACGCGCCGCGGCCTGCGGATTCCGTGCAGCGGCAATTACGCAAGCTCGGCATCGCCGACGATACTTATGACGCCATCGTCACCTCGGGCGACCTGACCCGGCATTTCGTCGCCGGCCACCCCGGCCGCAAGATGTACTGGGTCGGTTCCGAGCGCCACAATTCGATCTTTCGCGGGCTCGACGCGGTATTCGCGCCGCTGCCGGAGGCCGACTGCATCGTCTTCACCGGCCTGTTCGACGAGGAAACCGAATCGGCCGAGGACTATCGCGCGATGCTGCTGCAGGCGCGCGAGCGCAAGCTGCCGCTGGTCTGCGCCAATCCCGACATCGTCGTCGAGCGCGGCGACCGGCTGATCTATTGCGCCGGCGCGGTCGCCGAACTCTACCGCGAGCTCGGCGGCGAGGTGGTATTTTACGGCAAGCCGCACCGGCCGATCTACGAGCGCGCCATGGAGCTGGCCGCCGAGCGCCAAAGCCACGCCATCACGCTCGACCGCGTGCTCGCGATCGGCGATTCCGTGCGCACGGATCTCGCGGGCGCCCACGGCTTCGGCATCGATTGCCTGTTCGTGACCCGCGGCATCCATGCCGAGGAATTCGAGGGCATCGACCAGCTCGACCCGGCCTCGGTGAAGGAACTATTCGGCCACCCGCCGCGGGCGTTGATGCGGGAGCTGCGGTGGTAGGGATTTCGACGCTCGCAGACGTCATCCCCGCGTAACGGCTCCGCCGTTATCGCTGGAGGTGCGAGCCTCTTCGGCGAGCCTCGAAGGATGATTGACGGAGGTGCTTGCGGCCCATCCTTCGAGACGCCGCGCAAAGATGCGCGGCTCCTCAGGATGACGGGGGAGCGTGAATTGACGGCCCTTACGCGCTCACCGTATCTGGGAATACCGCCTCGATCTTGGTCTTCAGGGTCGCGGCGTTGAACGGCTTGACGATGTAGTTGTTGACGCCGGCCTTCTTGGCCGCGATCACGTTCTCGGTCTTGGATTCCGCCGTGATCATGATGAACGGCGTGGTGGCGAGATTGGGGTCGGCGCGGACTTCGCGCAGCAGGTCGTAGCCGGTCATCGGCTCCATGTTCCAGTCGGAGATCACGAGCCCGTATTTCTTGCCGCGCATCTTGTTCAGTGCCGCCGATCCGTCGCTGGCGTCGTCGATATTCTCGAAGCCGAGCTGCTTGAGAAGGTTTCTGATGATGCGGATCATGGTGTTGTAGTCGTCCACCACCAGAACCGACATCGACGTATCAACCGCCATCTTGAACTCCCCGCAACCAAACCTGACGCCACAAACCGACCACCGGCCCGCGCGGGCCATGCCCGGCAGTCCTTCCCAACCACTAGCATCAGCCGTTAAACAGCGCGTTAACCCGGCCCTTGCCGGATAAACGCCGTTGTCTGCCTGGACTTCCCTTCGCCCGGCTTGACTTCATTGCGGCCCCCGCGTCACGGTCCCGTCCCCACCGGCCAAGTTGAAGAATTCTGCAAAAATGACGTCCGGCTTTACGATTATCCGCGACAGCACGCCCGCTTCCGCCATCCCCAGGGGAGCGGTGGTGGCGATGGGCAACTTTGACGGCGTCCATCTCGGCCATCGCGCGGTGATCGCAGCCGCCCTTCAGATGGGGCGCGCGCATGGCAGGCCGGCATTGGCGCTGACCTTCGAGCCGCATCCGCGGCTGTTTTTCAGCCCGAACAGCCCCCAATTCCGCCTCACCGACGAAGCCGCCAAGCTGCGGCTGCTGGCCGGAACCGGGCTTGCCGGCGCCGTCGTGATGACCTTCGACAAGGCCAGGGCCGGAACCACGGCGCAAGATTTCATTCACCATGAACTGATCGGGCGGCTCGGCATCAGCGGTATCGCGGTCGGCTACGATTTTCATTTCGGCAAGGGCCGCGTCGGCTCGCCGAGCCTCTTGGTCAACGAGGCGCCCCGGCTCGGCATCGACGTCGACGTGCAGCCGCATGTCGATATCGAGGAGCGGCCGGTCTCCTCCTCCGCGATCCGCATGGCGCTGGCTGAGGGACAGATCGAGGACGCCACGGCGATGCTGGGGGGTCCGTGGTTCGTGACCGGCGAGGTGATCCATGGCGACAAACGCGGCCGCGACCTCGGTTTTCCTACCGCCAATATGCGGCTAGACAGGAATTGCGGGCTTAAGCACGGCATCTATGCGGTGCGGGTCGGCCGCGGCGAGAAGCGTTACGACGGCGTCGCAAGCTTCGGCCGCCGCCCCACCTTCGACAATGGCGCGACGCTGTTGGAAGTCTTCCTGTTCGACTTCTCGGGCGACCTCTACGGCGCGACGCTGGATACGGCCTTCATCGGTTTCATCCGCGAGGAGCTGAAATTCGATAGCGTGGACGCGCTGGTGGCCCAGATGAACGACGACAGCGCCCGCGCGCGTGCGATATTGGCGGCTGCGCCGGACGCGTTTCCGAAGCTGGGCGACATTGGCTGAGATTCATCTGAGCAAGCGAGCGTCAAATGGCGCGTGAATGATCTCCGCTACGGTAACCTTCGCCGCATCGGGATGAGCAGGATTCAAAAGGAAGTTTTGTCCCTGCTCGCTGATCGCAGATGGTACCCGCAGCAATGCACTGGTTGATCGATCGAGCCAACGATCTCCGATTTCACGACTCGCTATCGTGTCGGTCCGCCAGTTCCCGGATAAATCACCTGCCACGACGGCCTCAATCGTCACGTCGAGGGAAATATCGATGCGAAGCAATTGGTAGGTAGGCGGGATCAGATCGCGGTCCATGTGGACCAGCAGCTCCAGCAAGGCGCTCGATGGATGATCTGCGAGATAGACGATGCGTCTGCCCTGCGAATGCCATCGCCCACCGGCTCTCATGCCTCCGATGCCGGACAGGTCGGGATAATTTGAAATTCGCCAGAGCTCCACGATGCGGGCTCAGGCGAAGATTCCGTGATCGATCTGTTCGAGCATTTCGCGAACGACGGCAGCGCCGAGTTCATCCTTCAGGAGGTCGGTCGGTTTTTGGCCCGACAGAAATGTATTGGGGCGGCGCAGCCAAGCATCCGCCTTTTCTTCGTCGCCAAAAACGCGGTCAGCAAGCGTTTTGATGTCGAGCGACCTGACCATGAAATCGACGTCGGTGAGATCGTCGTATATTTCGCGGAGGTTGTCTCCGATTTGCGCGTCGACGTCCGACTCACCTTGACGGCGAGATTCCTTCAACTTCTCATAAACCTCCGCAAGCTTCGCTCTCATGAATTCGCTCCATTTATCAATAGATTAGTATCTTTGAAAGAAACTGCAACAAACGCTTTTTCGAGCCCGGAGATGAACGCTGCTGCCTTACGCCGGGCTTTGCGCTTTCCTCGGCCGGCTGCTATGAGAAACTCCATGTTTGCGCGGCGCACCATCGACATTAGCGGCCCGGCTTCCGCCTGAGCTTTGGCTCGGCGCAAGACCGGGGTCCCTATATTCATCCCGAATCATCGCATTTTCAGCGCCCTCCGAGCCCTATCAGAGCCTTCATGTCCGAAAAGCCGCAAAAGTCCGACGCCACTGACTATTCCAAAACCCTGTTCCTGCCGCAGACGGAATTTCCGATGCGCGCCGGCCTGCCGCAGCGCGAGCCCGAAATCCTCAAGCGCTGGAACGAGATGGGTCTCTATCAGCGCCTGCGTGAAAAAGCCCGCGGCCGCACCAAATTCGTGCTGCATGACGGCCCGCCCTACGCCAACGGCAACATCCATATCGGGCACGCGCTGAACAAGATCCTGAAAGACGTGGTCACCAAGAGCCAGCAGATGCTCGGCTTCGATTCCAACTACGTGCCAGGCTGGGACTGCCACGGGCTGCCGATCGAATGGAAGATCGAGGAGGAGAACTACCGCTCCAAGGGCAAGCAGAAGCCGGATTTTCGTGACTCTACCGCGATGGTCGCGTTCCGCAAGGAGTGCCGCGCCTACGCCGCGCACTGGATCAACGTGCAGCGCGACGAGTTCAAGCGGCTCGGCATCATCGGCGACTGGGACCACCCCTACGCCACCATGGATTATTTCGCCGAGGCCCAGATCGCGCGCGAGCAGATGAAATTCGCCGCCAACGGCACGCTGTACCGCGGCTCGAAACCTGTGATGTGGAGCGTGGTGGAGAAGACCGCGCTGGCTGAGGCGGAGGTGGAGTACGAGGATTATACGAGCGATACTGTGTGGGTAAAGTTTCCGGTGTCGCATATTCCATATGGACCATCGGCACGACGGCTGGGTCCTCCGAGCGAGCCATATCCGGAAATGCGTCGTTTGCTTCCAGAAGGCGCATCGGTCGTAATCTGGACGACGACGCCTTGGACGCTGCCGGGTAACCGCGCGATCAGCTATTCTTCCAAAATTTCTTATGGGCTTTACCGAGTAACCGATGCCCCCGCCGACAATTGGGCGAAGATCGGCGATCTTCTCATCCTTTCCGACAAACTAGCCACCGACGTGTTCAAGCAGGCAAAGGTTGTTAGCTTCGAAAGGGTCATGGACGTTCCATCATCGGTACTAGACAATATGACTTGTGCGCATCCTCTTCGCGGACGGGGGTATGATTTCATCGTTCCTCTTCTCGAAGGGGACCACGTAACCGACGATACTGGCACAGGATTCGTACACACCGCTCCGGGACATGGCCGCGAAGATTTCGATATCTGGATGGAGAACAAATCTCTGCTGGATGCGGCAGAAATCAACACCACCATCCCCTATACCGTCGACGAGAACGGCGCCTTCACCGACCAGGCCCCGGGCTTCACGGGAAAGCGCGTCATCAATGACAAGGGCGAAAAAGGTGACGCCAACGAGGCCGTGATCAAGGCGCTGGTCGAGGCCGGCATGCTGTTGGCGCGCGGGCGGCTTAAGCACCAGTATCCTCACTCCTGGCGCTCGAAGAAGCCCGTGATTTTTCGCAACACGCCGCAATGGTTCATCGCGATGGATAAGCCAATCACGGCAAACCCCATCCGATGGGAAGGTACAGGCGCCGCTTCATCGGACACTCTAAGGAACAGGGCGCTTAAAGCGATCTCGGTCACCCAGTGGGTGCCGCAGTCCGGCCAGAACCGCATCAACGGCATGATCGACGCCAAGCCCGACTGGGTGCTGTCGCGCCAGCGCGCCTGGGGCGTGCCGATCGCGGTGTTCGTGCGCGAGAAGGGCGACGGCTCGGCCGAAATCCTGCTCGATCAGGCCGTCAACAAGCGCATCGCGGACGCCTTCGAACAGGAAGGCTCCGATGCCTGGTACATGGACGGCGCCCGCGAACGCTTTCTTGGGAGCCTCGCCAACGAAGAGTGGAAAAAGGTCGACGACATCTGCGACGTCTGGTTCGATTCCGGCTCGACGCATGCCTTCGTGCTGGAAGACCCCGTGCACTTCCCGGGGTTGGCCGGCATCAAGCGCAAGGTCGATGGCGGCGACGATACCGTGATGTACCTGGAGGGAAGCGACCAGCACCGCGGCTGGTTCCAGTCCTCGCTGCTGGAAAGCTGCGGCACCCGCGGCCGCGCCCCGTTCGACGTGGTGCTGACCCACGGCTTCACGCTCGACGAGAACGGCCGCAAGATGTCGAAGTCGATCGGCAACACCGTCGAGCCGCAAAAGGTGATCGCGCAGTCCGGGGCCGATATCCTGCGGCTCTGGGTCTGCGCCACCGACTATGCCGACGACCAGCGCATCGGCCCGGAGATCCTGAAGAACACCATCGAAACCTATCGCAAGCTTCGTAACTCGATCCGCTGGATGCTCGGCACCTTGCATCACTTCAGGCGCGGCGAGACGGTCGCTTATGCCGAGATGCCGGAACTGGAGCGGCTGATGCTGCATGAGCTCAGCCAGCAGGCCGACATCGTGCGCAAGGCCTATGCCGAGTTCGATTACAAGACCGCGGTGGCGAGCCTGTCGGCGTTCATGAATACCGAACTGTCGGCGTTCTATTTCGACATCCGCAAGGACACCCTGTATTGCGACCCGCCCTCCTCGCTGGCGCGCAAGGCGGCGCTGACGACAATCGACATCCTGTGCGACGCGATCCTGCGCTGGTTTGCGCCGGTGTTGAGTTTTACCTGCGACGAAGCCTGGCAGCTGTACCGGCCGGACGCCGAGCCGTCGATCCATCTGACGCTGTTCCCGGACGGGTTCGAACGCTTCCGCGACGATGCGCTGGCGGCGAAATGGGAGATCATCCGCAATGTCCGCCGCGTCGTCACCGGCGCGCTGGAAGTCGAGCGCGCGGCCAAGCGCATCGGCTCCTCGCTGGAGGCCTCGCCCCTGGTCTACGTCTCGGACAAGAAGATTTTCGCAACCCTGTTCGATGTCGATCTGGCGGAAGTCTGCATCACCTCGAACGCGATGGTGACCGATGACGACCCGCCGGCGGATGCGTTTCGGCTGCACGACGTCCCCGGCGTCGCCGTCGTGGTCGAGAAGGCCACAGGCCTCAAATGCGCGCGCTCCTGGAAAATCCTGCCGACCGTAGGCCAGGACCCCGAATACCCCGACGTCTCGCCGCGCGACGCGCAGGCGCTGCGCGAATGGAAGGCGCTGGGGGTTTCGGTTTGACCTCCCGCCTCGGCCCCGGAATCATCGCCGCGCTTGCCGTGCTCGCGCTCGATCAGGCCTCGAAAGCCTGGCTGTTGTTCGTGTTCGACATCGCCCGTCGCGGCGCGGTGGCCGTGACGCCGTTCTTCGACCTGGTGCTGGCCTGGAATACCGGGATCAGCTACGGCTGGTTCCAGGGCGAAGGCGCGGCCGGGCAGGCTGTCCTGCTCGCGGTCAAAATCGTGGCGGTCATTGTGCTGGCGATCTGGATGGCCCGGTCGCGCACCCTGCTTGCCACTGTTGCCCTCGGCCTGATCATCGGCGGCGCCATCGGCAATGCCCTCGACCGCTTTACCTATGGCGCGGTGGTCGATTTCGTCCTGTTTCACGTCCAGATCGGCGGAAAACCCTTCAGCTGGTACGTATTTAACCTTGCGGACGTGGCGATTGTTGCTGGCGTCGCCGCTCTATTGTATGACTCGCTGTTGGGGGTACCCGCCGCAAAAGCGCCCTGATCCCGGCTGATACGGACCCCGAGCTTTGCCCAGAAGGTGCGGAGCTTGCGCCTGGTTTGGCGTGCTCTGCGCCTTACAAATTTGGACGGGAATAGCGATGCGCGACATCGAAGCCAGCGGCCGGATGCTGCAGAACTCGCCGGGAGCGCTCAACCGCGGCCTGCGGCTCGCCGCGATCGCGCTCGGCATTGGCCTGATGATGACCTCAGGCGTCGCCCGCGCCCAGGACGATGACGATGACGGCAAGACCTTCGAGGAGAAGGTCATCGAGGGCATCATGGCCGGCGTCGGCGGCACCAACATGGAGAACCGGGGCATCGACTATCGCGAGCGGTCGCCCCTGGTGGTGCCTCCGAAGCTCGATCTGCCGCCGCCGGAATCCGCAAGAAGCGAGATCAAGGATCCGAACTGGCCGAAAGATCCGGACGAGGCGCGCCGCAAGGCTGCGATCGCCGCCCGCAAGAAGGCCAACAAGGATCCGGTGGAAGCGGCGCGTATCCTGAGCCCGAGCGAGCTCAATGTCGGCCGGACGGATGCTCCGATCCGCACCAATAACGATCCGGTCCAGCCGGGTAACTCGGCCACCAACCCGATCCTCAGCCCGTCGCAGCTCGGCTTTGAAGGCAAGTTCGGTTCGCTGTTCGGCGGCAACAAGGCGGAGGCGGCGCCGTTCAAGGGCGAGCCGACGCGGGAAAGCCTGACCCAGCCTCCGCCGGGCTACCAGACACCGTCGCCGAACTTCGCCTACGGCACCGGGCCGAAGGAATCCATGAACAAGGAATACAACCCGGCCGCCGGCAAATATGGCGAATAGCCGCCTCTGTCTCTCGGCTTCGTGACCCTTGTCCGCCACCACGCGGTATACGGTGCCGTGGTGCAGGCGCGAACTGGTCCGTGCGGAGCTCTTGCGCAAAGATCGCGCACAGCTTTCCCGAAAAGACCGCTGCCCACTTTTGCGTAACGACGCGCCACACAGGTCATGATGCCGCAACCCCGCTTCGCTGCCACGCTTTCCGCCGTGCTGCTCTCGGTCCTCGCGCTCTCGACCTGCGCCGCGCGCGCCCAGACCACGGTGACATCGGATCCTCCCGCCAGCTTCACACTCAAAAATGGCCTGCAGGTCGTGGTGATCCCCGATCACCGCACCCCCGTGGTCACCCAGATGATCTGGTACAAGGTCGGCTCCGCCGACGAGACGCCCGGCAAGTCGGGGCTGGCGCATTTTCTCGAACACCTGATGTTCAAGGGCACGGCGAAACATCCGGAGGGCGAATTTTCCAAGACCGTGCTGCGGGTCGGCGGCAACGAGAACGCCTTCACCTCGACCGATTACACCGGCTATTTCCAGCGCGTGCCGCGCGAGCAGCTCGGCACCATGATGGAGTTCGAGGCCGACCGCATGACCGGCCTGATCCTCAAGGACGAAAACGTGTTGCCGGAGCGCGACGTGGTGCTCGAAGAATACAACATGCGGGTCGCCAACAATCCGGACGCGCGGCTCGCCGAGCAGATCATGGCCGCGCTCTATCTCAATCATCCCTATGGCCGCCCGGTGATCGGCTGGCACCACGAGATCGAGGCGCTCGGCCGCGAGGACGCGCTGGCGTTCTACCGGCGCTTCTACGCGCCCAACAACGCGATCCTGGTGATCGCCGGCGACGTCGATGCCGCCGAGGTTCGCCCGATGGCGGAAAAGACCTTCGGCCAGGTCGCGCCGCAGCCCGCGATCCCCGAAAAACGCCTGCGCCCGCAGGAGCCGGAACCGGTCGCGCCGCGCACGGTGACATTAGCCGACCCGCAGGTCGAACAGCCGAGCCTCAAGCGCTATTACCTGGTTCCATCAGCCACGACCGCAGCACCTGGAGAGAGCCCGGCGCTCGACGTGCTCGCACAATTGATGGGCGGCGGCAGCAACTCCTACCTGTATCGCGCGCTGGTGGTCGACCGCCCGCTCGCGATCAGCGCCGGTGCCGGCTATCAAGGCACCTCGCTCGACGCCACACAGTTCATGATCTCGGCCGCGCCGAGACAGGGCGTGGAGTTCTCGCAGATCGAGCAGGTCATCGACGGCGTGATCGCCGATGCCGGACGCAAGCTCGCGACGCCAGAGGATCTCGAACGCGTCAAGACCCAGCTGATTGCGGAGGCGATCTACGCCCAGGACAACCAGGCGACGCTGGCGCGCTGGTATGGCGGCGCGCTGACCACGGGCCTGAGCATCGCCGACATCAGGAGCTGGCCGGACCGGATACGCGCCGTCACCGCCGAACAGGTCCGCAACGCCGCGCTGAAATGGCTCGACAAGAACCGTTCGGTGACCGGCTATCTGGTCAAGGACACCACGCCCAGACGCGAGGAGAAGCGTTCGTGATTTATTCCAACGCAGCTTCCAGGGTTCGCTCGCGGCGCCTCGCATGGATGGTTGCCGCCGGCCTCGCGCTGCTGCCGCTTGCCGCGGCGCCTGCGCAGGCCGCGGCAAAAATCCAGCACCTGATTTCGCCCGGCGGTATCGAGGCCTGGTTCGTGCAGGATTCGACCGTGCCGCTGATCGCCATGGAATATGCCTTTGGCGGCGGCGCGACCCAGGACCCCGCCGACAAGCCCGGCGTCGCCAATCTGGTCGCCGACCTGATCGACGAAGGTTCTGAAAACCTCGATTCCAAGGCGTTCCACGAGCACCTCGACCGCCGCGCCATCGAGCTGAGTTTCGCGGCGACCCGGGACTATTTCCGCGGCAGCTTGCGGATGCTGCGGGACAACCGGGACGAGGCCTTCGACCTGCTGCGGATGTCGCTGACATCAGCCCATTTCGATGCCGCCGACGTCGAACGGATTCGCTCGGAAGTGCTATCCGGACTGCGGCGCGAGACCAGCGATCCGGGCTCGCTCGCCGGGCGCAAGTTCCTCAAAATCGCTTTTGGCGACCACCCCTATGGCCGACCCGCCAGCGGCACCCTGGAAAGCGTGCCGAAAATCGACGTCGCCGATCTGAAGGACTATGTCCGCCGCGTGCTGGCGAAGGATACGCTGAAGATTGCCGTGGTCGGCGATGTCGACCCGGCAACCCTCGGCCAGCTGCTCGACAAGACTTTTGGCGGGTTGCCCGCCAAGGCCAGCCTGACGCCGGTCCCCAACATCGTGGCCGCCGCGCCCCCGCAGCGCGCCTTCATTCCGCTCGACGTGCCGCAGACCGTGGTGACCTTCGGCGGCCCCGGCTTCAGGCGCCACGACCCGAATTTCATGGCGGCCTATGTCGTCAACCATATTCTCGGCGGCGGATCGTCGTCGCGACTCTACCGCGAGGTCCGCGAGAAGCGCGGGCTCGCCTATTCGATCTATGAGTCGCTGCTGTGGATGGATCACTCCGCGCTGTTCGTCGGCAATACCGGTACCCGCGCCGACCGTGCCGGAGAGACCGTCGATGCGGTCGAGCGCGAGGTCCGCCGCATGGCCGAGGACGGCCCGACCGGGAAGGAACTCGACGAAGCCAAATCCTATCTCAAGGGCTCGCAGATGCTGGCGCTCGACACTTCCTCCAATCTCGCAGGCGCCCTGCTGCAATACCAGCTCGACAGGCTGCCGATCGACTATATCGAAAAGCGCAACGCCATCATCGACGCCGTGACGCTGGATGACGCCAAGCAGGCGGCGCAGCGGCTGTGGGGCAAGGGCCTGATCACCGTGATCGTCGGCCGCGCCCCGCAAGCCGTCGCCCAGCCCGCGGCGGCGACCGCGCCGTCGTCGACGGCGAATTAAGACTCACCGCACATGCCGCCGTCATCCCCGCGCGAGCGCAAATGCGCTCGTCGCTGGAGGAGCCGCGCTCTTCGCGCGGCGTCTCGAAGGATGTGCTACACAGCACGGTATATCATCCTTCGAGGCTCGCCGAAGGCGGCTCGCACCTCAGGATGACGTACTTTTTTGCTTCGGGATCATCCCGGCTTTCGGTGACGCCATGCTGCGGATTTCCCGCGATCACGCAATCGACGAGAACGACATCGAGATCTCCTTCGTCCGCGCCTCCGGCCCGGGCGGGCAGAACGTCAACAAGCTCTCGACCGCCGCCCAATTGCGTTTCGATACGCGCAAGATCACGCTGCCGGATGACGCCGCGGCGCGGCTCCATCGGCTCGCCGGCCAGCGCATGACCAAGGACGGCGTGATCGTGATCCATGCCCAGCGCTTCCGTACCCAGGAGCGCAACCGCGCCGACGCGATCGACAGGCTGCTCGAATTGTTGCGCGAGGCCATGGTGCGCCCGATTCCGCGTCGCGCAACCAAGCCGACCTTCGGCTCGAAACAGCGCCGGCTCGAGGGCAAGAAGCGCCGCGGCGACATCAAGGCCAAACGCGGCTCGGCGGGGTTCGAGGATTGAGGGTATACCCGCAGGCAGTGATGGTGGGCTCTTGATGGAGGTAAGACATGGCAAAGAAAGCCAAGCGCCGGCTGACTGAGGAACTGCTGGAAACCGCGCGGGATATGCGCGCGAGCGGCATTATGAGCGCGGCCGCCCATGAAAAGATCACCATGCGTCATTTGGGTGCAACCGCATCCACGATTCCACCGAGAAGAGTGGGGAGAGACTCCGCCCTCGCCCTCCCGCCGCCTCGCAAAAACTCCTAGATTGAGGGCATCCCGCTCCCGCGAGTCGCCCAAATCCCATGCCCGTCCGCCAGCTTCCCGAACAAATCGTCAACCGCATCGCCGCCGGCGAAGTGGTCGAGCGGCCGGCGAGCGTGGTCAAGGAACTGGTGGAGAACGCCATCGATGCAGGCGCCAGCCGGATCGACATTTTCACCGATGGCGGCGGAAGGCGGCGGATCGGCATCACCGACGACGGCTCGGGCATGACCTCGGCCGACCTGGCGCTTGCGGTCGACCGCCATGCGACATCGAAACTCGACGACGAGGACCTGCTGCGCATCCGCACGCTGGGGTTTCGCGGCGAGGCGCTGCCCTCGATCGGCGCGGTAGCCAGGCTCGGCATCACCACGCGCCATGCGAGCGAGCCGCATGCCTGGTCGCTGTCGGTCGAAGCCGGGATGAAATCCGCGATCATGCCGGCGGCGCTTTCGGTAGGCACCCGCGTCGAGGTCGGCGACTTGTTCTACGCAACCCCGGCGCGGCTGAAATTCCTCAAGACCGACCGCACCGAAGCCGAAGCGATCCGCGAGGTGGTGCGGCGGCTCGCGATGGCGCGGCCCGACATCGCTTTCACGCTGGCGGGCGAGGAGCGCGCGCCGGTCACCTGGGCCGCCGCATTGCCCGGCCCGGCGGGCCGCCTGACGCGGCTCGGCGATATCCTGGGAAGTGATTTTCGCGCCAGCGCGATTGAGGTCCGCGCCGAGCGCGAGGGCGTCGTGGTCGAAGGCTTTGCCGCCGCGCCCTCGCTGACGCGGGCCAATGCGCTCGGGCAATATTTGTTCGTCAACGGTCGCCCGGTGCGCGACAAGCTCATTCTCGGCGCGGTGCGCGCGGCCTATTCCGACTATCTGCCGCGCGACCGCCATCCCGTGGTCGCGCTGTTCGTGACGCTGGATTCCGCCGAGGTCGACGCCAATGTGCATCCGGCCAAGACCGAGGTGCGCTTCCGCAATGCCGGCCTGGTGCGTGCACTGATCGTGCACGCGCTGAAGGATGGGCTTGCCCGCGAAGGCAGGCGCACCGCCGCGAACGGCGATGCGGACGTCATCACCTCCGCGTTCCGCCCGGCGTTTGCGCCGCGGGCCAATTGGGACTGGCGTCGCTCGCCGGCCTATCCGACAGGCCCGAGGCCTGCCTTCGAGGGCGCGGCGGCGACGGCTTTTGCCGAGCCAGGACAGGCCGCGTTCGATGTCGGCACGCCCACCGCCGACGTGCGTTTCCAGGAAGCAGCACCGGCCGATCTGCTCGACCGGCCGCTCGGCGCGGCGCGGACCCAGATCCACGAGACCTATATCGTCTCGCAGACCCGCGACGGGCTCGTTGTCGTCGACCAGCACGCCGCGCATGAGCGCATCGTCTATGAGAGGCTGAAGGCCTCGTTGGCGAAGAACGGCGTGCAGCGGCAGATCCTGCTGATACCGGAGATCGTCGAACTCGACGAGGCCACCGTGGAAAAACTGCTCGACCGCGCCGAGGAGTTGGCGACGTTCGGGCTTGCGATCGAATCCTTCGGCCCCGGCGCGGTGGCGGTGCGCGAGACGCCGTCGCTGCTCGGCAAGCCGGACGCCGGCTCGTTGCTGCGCGATCTCGCCGAGCACATGGCGGAATGGGATGAGGCGCTGCCGCTGGAGCGGCGCCTGATGCATGTCGCCGCCACCATGGCCTGCCACGGCTCGGTCCGCGCCGGCCGGCGGCTGAAGCCGGAAGAGATGAACGCGCTGCTGCGCGAGATGGAAGACACACCGAATTCCGGCCAGTGCAATCACGGCCGGCCGACTTATGTGGAATTGAAGCTCAGCGATATCGAGAAGCTGTTCGGGCGGCGTTAGTCCGTAGTAATTCGTAGGGTGGGCAAAGGCGCGCTTGCGCCGTGCCCACCATCCATCTGCTTCGGACCTGACGCACGACGGTGGGCACGCGGAGCCTGTCATCGGGCGCGCATTTGCGCGACCCGTTGGCTTTGCCCACCCTACGGATTCCGCAAAAACACAAATTCCGTATCGTCATACACCCGCCGCTCCAGCTCCTCGAAACCTTCGGGCGCGGCAAACCCCGCCGCCTTCGCTTCCTCCACCACCACCAGTGCGCCCGGCGTCAACCAGCCGCCGTCGCGCAGTGAGGCGAGCGCCTTGTCGGCGAGCCCCCTGCCATAGGGCGGATCGAGAAACGCCAGCGAGAACGGCTGCATCGGGTGCGCCGGACCGAGGTCGGTGGCGTCGCGGCGATAGACTTTTGTCACGCCACCAAGACCGAGCGCCTCGACATTGTTGCGCAACAGCGCCCGCGCCTCGGCGCCGTTGTCGACGAACAGCGTGAAAGTGGCACCTCGCGAGACCGCCTCGATGCCGAGCGCGCCGGTGCCGGCGAACAGGTCGAGCACACGCGCGTCTTGAATTGGATCGTCATAGGCGTGAATCAGGATGTTGAAGACGGACTCGCGCAAGCGATCCGCCGTCGGGCGGATGTCGCGCGAGGACGGCGAGGCCAGATTGCGGCCCTTCAATCGTCCGCCGACGACGCGCATTAGAAGATCTCGTCATGCCCGGGCTTGTCCCGGGCATCCACGTCTTTAGGCGGCCGACGCAAGCAAGACGTGGATGGCCGGGCATAGGCGAGCGGAAGCGACGCCGTCCTTCGGACGGCTATGCCCGGCCATGACGACTTCTTGAAAGATCGCCACATCGTTCCAACCATCGAACGTCACTCATCCCGCGGTTTGAGGTCGCGCTTGCCGTGATAGCCGCGCTGCGGGCGGCGCGGCGGGCCGTAGCCGTTGGCCTCCAGCTCGTTGCGGGCGCGGGCCTCCTCGCTGCCGGTGCGCTGGACCAGCACGCGGCGGCCCTTGCGGTCGGCGATCAACCCGCTCTTGCCGGCCGGCTTGAACGGCTTCTTGCCGCCGGGCGCATCGGCTTCTTCATCGGCCTTCGCGGCCTGATCGCCCGGCATCGGCCGGTTGAAATCTGCCCCCGCCAGTGCTGCGATCTTCTCGCCGAGCTGGTCGCGCAGCACCCGCGTCTTGACCTCCTCGACCGCGCCTTCGGCAAGCTCGGCCAGCTGGAACGGGCCGTAGGATATCCGGATCAGCCGATTCACCTCAAGGCCCAAATGCGCCATCACGTTGCGCACCTCGCGGTTCTTGCCCTCGCGGATCGCAAACACCAGCCAGACATTGGCGCCCTGGTCGCGCTCCAGCACGGCGTCGATCGGACCGTATTTGACGCCGTCGACCTCGACGCCGCGTTTCAGTTCGTCGAGCTGCGCCTGCGTTACCTCGCCATGGGCGCGGACGCGATAGCGCCTGAGCCAGCCGGTGTCGGGCAGTTCGAGCGCGCGCGCCAGCCCGCCGTCATTGGTGAGCAGCAACAGGCCCTCGGTATTGAAATCGAGCCGGCCGATCGAGATCAGCCGCGGCAGGCCTTCCGGCAGATTGTCGAACACGGTCGGCCGCCCCTCCGGGTCGGCATGGGTGGTCATCAAGCCGCGCGGCTTGTGGAACAGGAACAGCCGCGTGCGCTCGCGCGGCGGCAACGGCTTGCCGTCAACGGTGACGACGTCGCTCTCGGTAACGTCGAGCGCCGGTGAATTGATGACTCTGCCGTTGACGGTGACGCGGCCCTGCACGATCCATTCCTCGGCGTCGCGGCGCGAGGCAAGCCCGGCGCGCGACACCACCTTGGCGATGCGCTCGCCGGATTTTTTGACGCGCGGCGGGCGGGCTGCACGTTTTTCAAAATCGGGCGCACGCTCGCGATAGGCGCCGCGGCCGCCGAACGCGGGGCGCTTGGCAAAAACCTTGCTGTCGTCTTCGTTGTCGCGGCGCGGCCGGTCGGCGTTGCGGTCGAACGATCGCGGCTCGCTGCGCGGATGCTCCTGCCAGGCGCTGCGCGGGCGTTCATCGCGGCCTTCGCGGGGACGATCGAATTTCGGTCGCTCGCGGAATGGACGATCGGCTTGAGGGCGATCCTCGCGTGGCCGCGAAAACCGCGGCCGCTCCTCGCCGCCGCGTTCGTCTCGCGGCTTGTCGAAACGGGGCTTGTCAAAATTTCTCGCGCCGTCGCGCGACGGGCGCGAATTGCGGCCCGCGTGATCGGGCGAAGACGCATCGCGCTTCTGCCATGGTTTTGAGTCGCCACGATCTCCCGGGCCGCTCTTGCGGTCCCGGTCGCGATCGCCAAAATCCTTGCGCGGGCCGCGATCCGGGCGACTACCGAAGTCCTTGCGAGGGCCCCTGTCCGGCGCTCCGCGCGAAAATTTCTTGTCGCCACCGAATTTTCGCTCGGGCCGATCGCCGCGGGGCCGGTCACCGTCCTTGCGAAAGCCTTCGCCGCGTGGCGTATAGGGCCGCTTCTCGCCGCCTTCCCGCGGCGTGTAAGGCTTCCGGTCGCCGAACTTCTTGTCCTGGAAGCGCGCGGCCGGGCGGGCATCGCCGCGGGGGGTATACGGGCGCTTGTCGCCGCCGCGATCATCGCTGCGGGGGCGGTCATCGCGGTTGAAGCGTGGCGGGCGCGGCGTATCGCCATCGTCGCGGCGCGGCGGCGGACCTTCGCGCTTGCCCGCATATGGTTTGCCCGGACCGGAATAGGGCTTCTTTCCATAGGTCCTGGGGCCGTCTGACTTGCCGGCAAACGGGCGCTTCTCGCCATCGCCCTTGCCGGCAAAACCGCGCTTGGCGAATTTCTTCTCGGGTCCCCGAGCTGCGCCGGAGCGGCCCTTGCCACTGGGCGGGCGGTCACGCCGGCCGCGGGAATCGTTGTCTTTATCGTTGTCGCGGGGCATGAAGGGTCTCTCGTGGACAGGTGAAATTGGCGGTCCGGCAGATGTGGACTGTCATGGCGATCACGCGCGCGCTCTTGGCTCGAGGCGCAATCTCACGCAAAATCGGTGTCCACTTTTGCTGAAGGCGTTTCTCATAGCAGGTTTATTCCGATGATACGAGGCATGACCGTCCCCTCTTTCATGGATTTGGCGCTGAAAACGGCCGAAAACACCGGAAAATCCGGCGAAGTTCCGATCGGATGCGTGATCGTGCGGGGTTACGAGGTGATCGCTACCGCCGGCAACCGCACGCTGACCGACCGCGATCCGACCGCGCACGCGGAAATCCTGGCGATCCGGCAGGCCGCCGACGCCATCGGCACCGAGCGGCTGGTCGATTGCGACCTCTACGTCACGCTGGAGCCATGCACGATGTGCGCCGGCGCGATTTCGTTTGCGCGGATCAGGCGACTGTATTACGGGGCGGCCGATCCCAAGGGCGGCGCGGTGGAATCCGGCGTGCGGTTCTTTGCCGCGCCGACCTGCCACCACGCGCCGGAGGTCTATTCCGCCGTGGGCGAGACCGAGGCGGCGACGCTCTTGAAGGATTTTTTCAAGGTGCGGAGGTGATCGCTCGTCACCTCCCCCGCTTGCGGGGGAGGTCGACGCGCGAAGCGCGGCGGGTGGGGGAAATCTATCCGCGGGCACCGGCGTATTGGTCGGGCACCCCCACCCCGGCCCTCCCCCGCGAAGAGCGGGAGAGGGAGCGCACTTCCGTTGCGGAGATGGGAGAGATTCAACCCGCCAGAAAAAACTCCCGCAACAACCTCGCCGTCGCGTCGGGATTTTCCTCGGTCAGAAAATGCCCGGAATCGACCGGCTCGCCCGACACATTGGTCGCCCATTTTCTCCAGGTATCGAGCGGGGTCACCGCGGCGGCGCTGGCGATGCCGGCATTGCCCCACAGCGCCAGCATCGGGATCGTGATTTTCCTGCCGGCCGCGAGATCCGCCTTGTCGATCTCGAAATCGGCATAGGCGCCGGCGCGGTAGTCCTCGCACATCGCGTGCACGCGGGAGGGATCGCGGAACGGGGCGAGATAATGTTCCAGCGCGCGCGGATCGATGGCATCGAGATTCTTGCTCTTGGTCTGGCTCGCCATCTTGAAACGCAGGAAGAAATCCGGATTACCGCCGATCAGCGTCTCCGGCAGCGGCGCGGGCTGCGCCAGGAACGTCCAGTGATAGATTTTCAGCGCATAGAGCCGGTTCATGCGCTCCCAATATTCATAGGTCGGCAGGATATCGAGCACCGCCAAACGCGACAGCCGGCCGGGATGATCGAGCGCCAGGCGATAGGACACCCGCCCGCCGCGGTCGTGTCCGGCGAGTGCAAAATGCACGTAACCGAGCCGCTCCATCGCCTCCACCATCGCCCGCGCCATCGCGCGCTTGGTGTAGGGCATGTGATCCTTGTCGCTGTCGGGCATGTCCGACCAGCCGTAACCCGGCAGATCGGCGATGATCAGGGTGAACCGATCGGCGAGCTGCGGCGCCACGCGGTGCCACTGCACATGGGTCTGCGAAAACCCGTGCAGCAACAACAGCGGTGGTCCCTTGCCGCCGACGCGGGCGAAAATGCGACCCGAATTGGTGTTGATCCATTCGGAGGCATAGCCGGGATAGAGGTCGGCGAAATCTGGCATTTTCACAACTCTCATGTCGTCGGCGGCGCGGCGGGGTCCGCTTCAAACTTTGTTTGTCGTTGCCGCAGGCCGCCAGCGGATATATGCCATCCGGCAAGCCCGACCAACAACAAACCAGTGCGAGGAAACCCCCGATGTCGATCGATTTCGAAATCCCGGCCGAGGCCAAGGCGATCCGCGAGAAAGTCCGCAAATTCGTCCATGACGAATGCATCCCGGCGGAGAAGGAACTCGACACCAAGCCCTACGAGGAAGTGCTAGGCAAGCTCCGGGCGAAGGCGCGCGCGCAAGGGCTGTGGTGCCCGTTCGTGCCGAAGCAATATGGCGGCATGGGGCTAGGCCCGCTCGCCAACGCGCTGGTGCAGATGGAGCTCGGCGAGAGCATACTGGGCGCGCTGTCGATGAACACGCAAGGCCCCGACGATGCCTCGATGCTGACCATCCTTGAGCACGGCACGGAGTACCAGAAGGAGAAATTCCTGAAGCCGCTGTTGAACGGCGACAAGCGCATCTGCTTCTCGATGACGGAAAAGGCCTCGGGCGCCGACGCCACCGGCATGCGGACGACAGCCGTGAAGGACGGCAACGAGAATTACATCCTCAACGGCGAGAAATGGTTCTCCTCGTCCGCCAGCGTCGCCGACATGGCGCTGGTGATGGCCAGGACCGATCCGGACGCGCCGCGCCACAAGCAGTATTCGACCTTCATCGTCGAACTGCCGAACCCCGGCTACAACATCAAGCGCAACATCAAGAACATGGCGATCGAGGGCCCGCATTACGACAAGCTCTCCGGCGGCCATTCCGAAATCGAGATCAAGGATCTGAAAGTGCCGGCCGACAATCTGCTCGGCGGCGAAGGCAACGGTTTCAATATGGGCCAGCACCGGCTCGCCTATGGGCGCTTGCGTCACGGCATGCACAACGTCGCAAAGGCCCAGCGCGCGCTCGACATGGCGGCGGCGCATGTGACAAAACGTTCGACCTTCGGGGTGCTGCTGGCCGACCGCCAGGGGGTGCAATTCATGCTCGCCGAATGCGCCACCCAGCTCTATATCGGGCGGCTGATGCTGCTGCACATCGCCTACAAGGCGGAGAAGGGCATGGATCTCAGGCAAGAGAACTCGATCGCAAAGGTCTATCTGGCGCACATGGTGCATCACGTGATCGACACCGCGATCCAGCTGCACGGCGCGCTCGGCTTCAGCCAGGATACGATTTTGGCCAAATGGTACACGCAGGTGCGCTCGCAGCGGCTGGTCGATGGTCCCGACGAGGTGCACAAATGGCGGGTCGGCCGCAACGTGATCCGGGCGTTCCGCGAGCACGGCACCACGGCGCTGGCCGCAGGCGGCGATTTGCTGTGAGACGCGCGTGATACGACCGCATAATTGTCATTGCCGGGCTTGACCCGGCAATCCATCCTCTTCGCAAGAGTATTTTGAAGATTGATAGATACGCGGGTCAAGCCCGCGTATGACGAGTGGAGGTGCGGAGGCAATGCGCATTACCCGTCATTGCGAGCGGAGCGAAGCAATCCATCGTGCCGCAAGGTGGATTGCTTCGTCGCAAGCGCTCCTCGCAATGACGGGAATAATCAACCCGCTTGCTTCTCCCGCTCCACCGCCTGCCAGCCGATGTCGCGGCGGCAGAATCCGTCAGGCCACTTGATACGGTCGACCGCCGCATAAGCGCGGGCTTGCGCTTCCGCAACGGTCTTGCCGAGCGCGCAGATATTCAGCACGCGCCCGCCATTGGCGAGAATGGCGCTGTCCTTCGCCACCGTGCCGGCATGGAAAATCTCGACGCCCTCGACTTTCGCAGCCTCATCGAGGCCCTCGATGCGCGTGCCTTTCGCGTAATCGCCGGGATAACCCTTGGCCGCCATCACCACCGTTAGCGCGGACTCCGGAAACCAGCGGACATCGAAATTCTTCAACTGGCCGTCGCAGGAGGCGAGCATCGCCGGCACGAGGTCCGACATCATCCGCAGCATCAGCACCTGGCATTCGGGATCGCCGAACCGGACATTGTACTCGAACAGTTTTGGTCCGTCCGCCGTCAGCATCACGCCGGCATAGAGCACGCCGCGAAACGGCGTTCCGCGCGCCTTCATGCCGGCAACCGTGGGCAGGATGATCCGCGACATGATCTGATCATGAATCTCCGGCGTCACGAAGGGCGTCGGCGAATAGGCGCCCATGCCGCCGGTGTTCGGCCCCTGATCGTGATCGAATACCCGCTTGTGGTCCTGGGCGGACGCCAGCGCGATCGCGGTGTCGCCGTCGGACAGCGCGAAGAAACTGATCTCGCGGCCCGACAGAAACTCCTCGATCACGACCTCGGCGCCGGCAGCCCCAAACGCGCCGTCGAACATCATGGCAATGGCAGCTTCCGCCTCGGCCACGGTCTGTGCGACCACGACGCCCTTGCCCGCCGCAAGGCCGTCGGCCTTGACCACGATCGGCGCGCCCTGTTTTCGCACATAGGCCAGCGCATCGGCCGCATTGCTGAACCGGCCATAGGCGCCGGTCGGAATGCCGAACTCCGTGCACAGCGCTTTTGTAAATCCTTTGGACCCCTCCAGCTGCGCGGCCTGCCTGCTCGGCCCGAACGCCTTGATGCCGGCGGCGGCGAGATCATCGACGATGCCGGCGGCGAGCGGCGTTTCCGGGCCGACCACGACCAAATCCACCGCGTTTTCATTGCAGAAATCGATCACGGCGGCGTGGTCGGCGATGTCGAGCGCCACGCACTCGGCCTCGCGCGCGGTCCCGGCATTGCCGGGCGCGCACCAGAGTTTCGTCACCAGGGGGGAAGCCGCAATCTTCCACGCCAGAGCATGTTCGCGGCCGCCGGAACCGAGCAGGAGGATATGCATGACGAGCAGCCGGATGGGGCGTGAAAATCTGTCGGTCGCACGAGTCCGCCCCTCGCCGCAAGGGGCAGATTTCCGTCATTCCGGACGGCGCGCCCTGCGCGCCGATCCGGAATCCCGAGATTGCAGCATCAGGCATGCCAGCTCCAGATTCCGGGTTCGATGCTGCGCATCGCCCCGGAATGACGGGAAACTAACCCCGCCCCGCCGAGGCCGCGATGATCTCCTGTAGCGTCGCGACATGGCGCATGAAGGCGCCGCGCCCGGCGGCGGTGACCGTCACCGTGGTCTGCGGCTTCTTGCCGACAAAGGCCTTGTCGACCGCGACATAGCCGGCCCGCGCCAGCGTCTCGATATGGGCGCCGAGATTGCCGTCGGTCGCCCCGGTCAGCTTCTTCAGCCGGGAGAATTCCAGCCCCGGGGCGGCGGCCGGCAGCGCGTTCAGCGCCGCCATGATTTGCAGCCGCAGCGGCTGGTGGATGACGTCGTCGAGCTCGGCCATCACTCGCCCCAGCGCATCCAGAGGCCGCTGAGGATCAGCCCGCCGCCATTGACGGCGGCCATCCACAGCAGGAATGCGAAGCCGGTGATGAAGAAATAGCCGATCAGCGTCAACACGGAGATGGCAACGCCGATGGCGATGAAGGCGTGGCCGAACCACAGGCCGGCGAGCACGTAAAACAGCATGAAATAGATCGGCCAGAACGCACCCATCTCGCGCGGGCCGAAATGACCGAGTACATCGGTGCAAAGAACGCCGAAGCCGTAGAACAGCAGGAACGCGACCAGCACCCTGAAGTCGAACGCGCGCACGCCGGTGCGGCGAGAACCGGCGATACTGATGACGGCGGCAGCAGCGACGTTGAGGATGTTGATGCTGATCCAGATGTAGGGGCTGTAACGCGGCGCGATGTAGGTCGCGAGATTGCCGGCCAGCACCAGCACGCCGGCTGCGATCATGATCTGGCTGGCAATGTCGTAGATCCGCGACTGGCGGACGCGGCGAACGATATCGTCGATCTGGCTGAGCGCTTCGGAAGCCTGTTTGATGTCGATGCTGGTCATGACCCGCTCCCTGCTTTCGCCACATCGTCGGCGATGACAGATAGCGCCGCCGGGTCGCTGACGATAGCCATGTGATTGACGCCGTCGATCAGTTTCACGGGGACACGCGGTCCGACCGTGTCGCCATACTTGTCGGGAAACATCAATTCATCGGCGGCGCCCGCGTACAGCGCGACCGGCTTGCCGGCGGCGGCGAGATCCGCGCGATATTGCGCGGCGCCGAAATTGCGCATCAACCGGTACGAATAGGTCGAGGCCAGGATCGCGCTGGTATCCGGGCCAACCGCGAACGCAATCGTCGGCAGCGACTCGCAGCAGGTGATGCCGAGGCGGCGCAGCACGGACAGGCCGAGGAAGCGCGGGAGGTCGGGGCTCGCCCAGCCGCCGGCGTCCTGGCGGCTCGACGGCGCGTCATAGCCGAGATAGGGCGACAGCAGCACCGTGCGCGCGAACAGGTTCTGGATCGAGGAGCCCGCGATCCGCAGCGCAAAGCCGCCGCCGGAGGAATGGCCGAGCAGCGTCAGCGGCGCGGCGGCATTGGTCTTGCGGATCTCGGCGACCAAATCCGACATGTCGTCCTCGAGCTGGCCGAGATAGACGATGTCGCCGCGCGTGCCGGAGGCGCCATGGCCGCGAATGTCTGGCGCCCAGGTCTCGACGCCATGCGCGGCGAGCGCCTTGGCCAGCGCGTGAACGGCGACGCTCGACCCCGACGAGCCGTGGATGAGCACGGCGGCCTGCCCGCTAGCGGGCCCGCGCGCTGGATAATGACGGTAGCCAAGCTCGGTGCCGTCGCGGGCATGAAACCGCTGCAGGGGCGGCATATCGCTGCGATCGACCGCGCCCGCCGCCGCCGAAATAGACGTCAGCTCCGGCGGCCGCTTGATCGGCGTCGCGATCATCGCCGCCAGCACCAGTCCCACGAAAGCGACGAGCGCAAGGCCCCAGACGATGGCCTTGAAGCTTCCCCAAACGATGGTCATCAACATGAACAGCCTCCAAATTGAAATTCTTGAGCACTGAAAACAGGGGTCGATCGGGACAGCGTGTCCGCCCGAAATTCCCTTACACGGCGGGTTTCACCGCGACCAAGACGGACCGCTCGTCCGCTCTCGAGATTTCGGATCGGAACGGCTGCCTGCTCGCCCAGATGGGCTGGCTCGGATGCCAGTCGAGCACCTGCATTTGATCGCCGCACACGGTCTCTACGCGACCCTGCACCAGATCCGCGGCCATCCTGATTGAAATCGAAAACGACGAGGTTTGCGGTTTGCTCTCACGACCGTCGCAGCGCGGCAGCGGAGGTTCGAAAACAACGCGAAGAAACTCGCCATTGGCGCTGTGATCGACATACTCCCTGAGTTGTCCGGTCTGGTCGATCGCAAGCGAGACGCTGCCGCCCCAAGGCTTGTTCAACACATAAAGGCCTGCAGTCTCCGACGACGGCATGTATCCACCAGGGCCGAACGTGGCCTTGAACGATTGGTAGAGAATGAGGGCGATCGAAATTCCGTGGCTGTACGACCACTTGAAGCGAGATGCACCTTGGGGTTCTTCACGGCCGAAAGCATAATTCGTGGATCCGATCAGCGCGCGGCCCTCCCGGGCCAGGGCGCCGGTATCGCGATAGAAGACGAGGAACGCCCGGTCGCTCATGTGACCGCTCTGGTCGGTCAATCCCGCGCCCTGCCGGGTCAGGGTTCGGTCCGCATCGAAATCGACATCGATAGCCACCGGCATGGATTCGACATCGTCGAACCGCACCTGTACGCCGCGAGGTCGACCGACGTCTCCCGATATCCGATAGGTAATCTGGCGATAGTTGCCGCCAACGAAGCTCGCCAATCGGGGATCGTTGCGGTAGTGAATCTGGCGCTTGGTACCGGCGCGTTCGGTGAACCAGACCCATACAGCGACGCGGCCATCATGGTCCGGTTCGCGGCTCGCCACTTCGACCGCTTCGAAGACCGGATGATGCGGCAGCCAGAGGAACCAATGATGATCCCAGAAGTCGACCACGGTCGAGAACGGCACCAACGGATGGAGCATGGCGGATTCCTCCGGCGCGGCGACTGCGGAACTGCGAAGCAAGGGCGGTGGACACGCGAGTAGCGCCGCGGCCCCCATTGCCTGGCGGATGAATTGGCGCCGCGCGTCGCTGGTCAGACCCCCGATCATGAGTTCGGCTCCGAGTTCGCGACGTCGTCGGCGATCGCCGACACCGCCCTGGGGGCGCTGACGATGCCGATGTGATTGACGCCCTCGATCAGCTTCACATTGACCGGCGGCGCAATGCCGCGCACGGCCTCGGCATATTTCTCCGCGATCATCAACTCGTCGTCGGTGCCCGAGAAGATCGTCAGCGGCCTGGTCGCCGCCGCCAGATCCGTGCGATAGCCGCGCGTTGCGAAATTGCGCATCAGCCGGTCGGAATAGGCCGGCACCAGAGCCATTTCCGAATGCGGCGGCACCGCGAAGGCAAGCGTCGGCAGCGCCGCGCAGCAATCGATGCCGAGCTTGCGGAGCGCCAACAATCCGAGCACGCGCGGAATGTCGGCGTTGGCCCAGCCGCCGGAATGCGGGTAGTTGGTCGGTGCATCATAGCCAAGATAGGGCGCCAGCAGCACGGTGCGGGCGAACAGGTTCTGGATCGGCGAGCCCGCGACCCGCAGCGCAAACCCACCGCCGGCGGAATGGCCGATCAGCGTCAGCGGCAGGGTCGGCGCGCGCTTGCGGACCGCCGCGACGAAATCAGTCAGATCATCCTCGAGTTGGCCGACATAGCCAATATCGCCGCGGGAGCCCGAGGTGCCGTGGCCGCGAATGTCGATCGCCCAGGTCTCGACCCCGCGCGCGGCGAGCGCCTCCGACAGCGCGTGAATGGAGCCTCCGCTCGATCCCGAGGAGCCATGAATAACGATGGCGCCGCGGCCGATTGCCGGACCAGTGGCGGGATAGTGCCGGAAGCCGAGCAGCGTGCCGTCGCGCGCGGAAAACCGCTCGACATCAGGCAGATTGGAGAAATCGACGGTCTTGCGGCCTTCCGAAAGCGAACGCAGTTCAGGAGGGCTTTTCAGCGGCGTGGCGACGAGGGCCGTGAGCAACAGGGCGGCCGCGCCCACGAGGCACAGCAGCCATCTGACGGCGCTAAAGAACCCGATTAGCAGCGATTTTGCCATGACATCACCCGATACTATGGATCAATATAGAGTACTCTATATCACAGAGTAAGCGGATTGCAAGGACCAAATTGCAAGTCGCGATTAGCGGTCGCCGCCGAAAATCCCTACCTTGGGCGCCAGTCCAAAAAACCCGAATCGATTGTCCGCAATGCCCGCCCCCGAAGCCCTGATCAACGCGCCGGAATTCACGGTGACCGAACTGTCCTCCGCCCTGAAACGGACGGTGGAGGACAATTTCGGCCATGTCCGGGTGCGCGGCGAAATCACCGGTTTCCGCGGGCCGCATTCCTCGGGACATTGCTATTTCGCGCTGAAGGACGAGGGCGCCAAGATCGAGGCGGTGATCTGGAAATTCGCGCATGCGCGGATGCGCTTCAAGCCGCAGGAAGGGCTCGAGGTCATCGCCACCGGCAAGCTCACGACCTATCCCGGCTCCTCAAAATACCAGATCGTGATCGAGGCGCTGGAGCCCGCCGGCGTCGGCGCGCTGATGGCGCTGATGGAGGAGCGCAAGAAGAAGCTTGCCGCCGAGGGCCTGTTCGACGCGGCACGCAAGCAGGAATTGCCCTGGCTGCCGGAGGTGATCGGCGTCGTCACCTCGCCGACCGGTGCTGTGATCCGCGACATCCTGCACCGGCTGCAGGATCGCTTTCCGCGTCGCGTGCTGGTGTGGCCGGTCAAGGTGCAGGGCGAAGGGTCGGCCGAACAGGTCGCAGCCGCGATCCGCGGCTTCAACGCGCTGCCGGAAGGCGGCCGTATCCCGCGCCCCGACCTGTTGATCGTGGCGCGCGGCGGCGGCTCGCTGGAGGATCTGTGGTCGTTCAACGAGGAGATCGTGGTCCGCGCCGCGGCCGAGAGCATGATCCCGCTGATCTCGGCGGTCGGTCACGAGACCGATATCACGCTGATCGATTTCGCCGCTGACAAACGCGCGCCGACGCCGACCGCGGCCGCCGAAATGGCGGTCCCGGTGCGCGCCGAACTGTTCGTCGAAGTCGCAGCCCACGCGCGGCGGACGCTGTTGTGCTGGCAGCGCGGCCAAGAATCCCGCCGCAATGAATTGCGCGCCGCGGCGCGCGCGCTGCCCGCCGCCGGCGAGTTGCTGGCGATCCCGCGGCAGCGGCTGGACGGCGCGGGTGCGTCGCTGCCGCGCGCGCTAAGGGCGAACACCCACGCTCATTTCCGCCGCTTTGCAAGTTCGAGCGCGCGGCTGACCATGCGGGTGCTGCGCGGACAGCTCGCACAGGCCGGCCACCGGCTGACGGTGAGCGGCGAACGCCTGACGCTATCCGCGCGGTCGCTGCTGCACAAACGCAGGGACCGCTTCGCCGGACTTGCGGTCCGGCTGCAAGCCTCGAAACTCTCCAACGCGCAGGCGCAGCGGCAGGCCATCGCGCGCAACCGCGAGCGTGTGACCAGGCTCGCCGAACGCGCGCGCCGCGCGCTGGCAACCGCGACGCAGCGGCTTGCAGCGCGCGTCGAACACAGCGGGCAACTGCTCGGCGCCTTGTCCTATCGCAGTGTGCTGGCGCGCGGCTTCGTGCTGGTGCGCGACGAGCAGGGCCACGCGGTGTATGCCTCAGCGAGCGTGGGTTCGGACGCGCGGCTCGATCTGGAATTTTCCGACGGCCATGTCGCGGCGACCGCCGACGCCGATCGCCCGGCGGTGATACGCCCGGCGAGGCCCGCAGCCAGCGAGCCGAAGCCGGCGGCGCCGAAGCGGGTAGTCAAGCCAGTCGGGCAGGGAAGCTTGTTCTGAACTAATATCGCCGTCATGGCCGGGACAAGCCCGGCCATGACGATTTATTTCGATCGATCTAGCTCGTTTGCTATCTCGCCAGCCATTCCGCGACGCGCTTTTGCGAGTCGGCGCGGGCTTCGGGGTCGGTGCCGAGATGGCCGCGTTCGGGCAGCGCTGCATCCGACGTACTGCTTGCCACATGCAGCGGGAAATTGGCGCGGTCGAAATCGTGGTAGGCGCCGGGATAGACCACGATCCGGACCAGCGCGCTTCGCCCGCGGGCGCCGTCGATCATCTGGCGGCAGGCCGGCGGCGAACTGACATCGTCCTTGGCGCCGATCAGGACCAGCGTCGGAATCCGCGCGCTCCAGCCCAGCCCCGCCGAGACCCGGCAGTCCGGATAGAACGCAACGGCGGAACGGAAGTCCGGCTCGGCGCCGCGCGACGACAGTTGCGGCCGCACCGCCCACAACAGCGCGCTGGCGCCGTTCGCCCAGCCCATCAGGCTGATGCGGTCGTGCGCCGCCCAGGGCTGCTGCACCAGCCATTGCCTGGCCGCCATGATGTCGGCCACCCGTTCGCGGCGGGCGTGCACCCGGCGCTCGCCGACACGGCACTGCGGACCCAGCTCGCGCGAGCCGTAGCTGTCCGGCAGCAGCACGGCCTTGCCGCCCTTGATCAGTTGCTCGGCCCAATCGCGATAGCGCGGCGCCACCTGTTCGGAACGGCCGGCGGCCAGTCCGCCGCAGCCGTGCAGCGCGATCACCACCGGAAACGGGCCATCGCCGTCGGGCTTGTAGAGTTGCGCGTGCAGCACCCCGTTGGCCTGGGGTATGTCGACCTGATGCGGACTCGGCAACGGCGCCGCCGTGGCCGCAAAGGCCACGCTCAACAGCGTCAGGAATATGATTGCCGACGGAAGTCGCATCTCGATTGGCCGGTGGCGGCGGCGCGCTGAAAACAGCGTCCTCTGGCGAAACGCTAGCATGCGCGAAAGGCGGAATTTCATCACAAATCGGTGGGTTTGACGGGCGGACAGCAAGACCTATTTATGATAGATCGCCATTGGGAAAACCTTTAGCCCGGTTCGAATCGCCGGGCGACCGGGGAGTTCGGGAGAATTCGAGCGTGTTGAATAAATTCGGCCCCTCGGGCCATGGCGAGGCCCAGGTGCAATATCTGGACGGCGATTTCCGTGTGATCTCGCCGGGAACCTATGTGCGCTGCGCGGTGACCGACGCACGGATCCCGCTCGACGAATTGAAATACTGGAGCGTCGATCTGCAGGAGGCCTATGCCCTTCCAACCGCGGTGCTGCAGCGGCATTTTCCCGGCGCGCTGAAGGGATGAGAACGCAGGTTGGGCAAAGGCGCGCACTTCGCCCCCGTGCCTACCGTTCATCAAGATTGCGCGCGCTAGATGGCGGGCACGCTTACGCTTTGGGCTTTACCCTCCCTAAAGAATTCAAGTCCGAAACTTCTTCTCTCTCGCCCTGAACAGCCGTTCCGAGACGAACTTCCGTAGTCGCGCGGCGTCGTCGAATTCGAGCGTCACCTTGAACGGCACGATTTCGCGTGCCCAGACCGGCAGGCCCTCGCCTGCCCGGCGCAGCCGCGCCAGATCCTTTTCCGTCGTCACCAGGGTCAGGCCGTCACGCCCGGCGTCCGCGATCAGGCTCTCGATCTCGGCTTGCGAAAACGGATGGTGGTCGGCGAATGGCCGTTCGGCTGCGAGCTCGATCCCGCAGCCGCGCAGCGTCCGGAAAAACCGTTCGGGGTCGCCGATCCCGGCGAAGGCGAGCGCGCGCTTGCCGCGCAGCGAGGCCACCTGCGCCTCGTCGGCCACAAGATGCGCCGACAGCACCGGCTTTTCCCGCGCGGCGACCGCGGCGGCAACCGGCGCGGCGGCGGTCCCATTGCCGATCACGATCAGCGCATCGGTGCGCTCGAGCTGCGGCAATAGCGGCGCGCGCAGGGGACCGGCGGGAAACACGCGACCATTGCCGAGACCGCGGTCACCATCGATCACGATCAGCGAAGCATCCTTGGATATCGCCGGATTCTGAAAACCGTCGTCCATCAGGATCACGGTCGCACCTTGCGAGCGCGCCAGCGCGACGCCCTCCACGCGATCGCGCGCTACCGCGACCGGCACGGTGGCCGCCAGCATCAGCGGCTCGTCGCCGACATCGTCAGCCGCATGCCGTTCGGGGTCGACCTTGACCGGGCCGCGCAACCGTCCGCCATAACCGCGGCTGAGCACGACCGGCGTCTCGCCGAGTTCGCGCAGCAGCTTTGCGAGCGCCAGCACCATCGGCGTCTTGCCGGCGCCGCCGAGATGATAGTTGCCGACGCAGAGCACGGGAATGCCGGCATCGAAACCCTGGCGCTGCAACCGGTTTGCCGCGACCAGGCCGTAGAGTGCGCCGAGCGGCGCGAGTGACGAGGATGTCCACGACGGCGGCCGGTGCCAGAAGGCCGGCTCACGCATTCGCCGCTCCCATTTCGAGCCGCAATTGCAACAGATAGGGCTCCAGCGCGGCGAGCGTGCGATCGAGCGCGCCGCCGAGTTCGGCGACCACGCGCTCGGAGGCCGCCAGCGAGATTTGCCGCGCCGCGGGGTCGGCCAAAAGCTGGCCGAGCTGCTTCACCAGTGCCTCCAGCGTATCGGCCCGCCTGGCGCCACCGGCGACGTCGAGCGCATCATAGACGTCGGTGAAATTGAAGACGTGCGGGCCATGAACGATCGAGGCGCCGAGCTTGACCGCCTCGACCGGATTCTGCCCGCCATGCTCGACCAGCGATCCGCCCATGAACACGATTCCCGACAGCCGGTAGAACAGGCCGAGTTCGCCCATGGTGTCGGCGACATAGATGTCGGTGGACGCCATCGGCAGCTCCTCGCGCGAGCGCAACGCCGCGCGGAGCCCCGAGGCGGCGATGGTGCGGGCGACGACCTCGCCGCGATGCGGATGCCGCGGCACGATCACGCTCAGCAGGGACGGGAAGAATCCCGCCAGCGTGCGATGCGCCTCGATCAGAATCTCTTCCTCGCCGGGATGGGTCGAGGCCGCCACCACGATCGGGCGGCCGCGCGTCACCGACATCAGCCGCTCCAGCCTGACCGGATCGGCGGGCGGCGCCGGCACGTCGAGCTTGAGATTGCCTGTGGTGACGACATTGCGGCTGCCGAGCGCGATGAAGCGTTCGGCGTCGGCCTGGGATTGCGCGAGGCAGACCTCGAACCGGCCGAGCAGCGCGGAGATCGTGCCCGAGACGCGGCGCCAGCGCGGGAACGAGCGGTGCGACATCCTGCCGTTGATCAGGACCATCGGCAGCCGCCGCGCTGCGCTCAACAGGATCAGATTGGGCCACAGATCGGATTCGATGAACAGCGCCAGAGAAGGCCGCCAGTGATCGAGAAAGCGCGTGACATAGCGCGGCGAGTCGTACGGCACATATTGATGGATGATGTCGGCGGGAAACCGCTTGGCCACGATCGCCGCCGACGTCACGGTGCCCGAGGTCAAGAGGATGCGGATGTTGAGCGCGCGCAGCTTTTCGATCAGCGCTGCGGCGGCTAGCACCTCGCCGACGCTGGCGCCGTGGATCCACACCAGCGGTCCGTTCGGCCTGACGTCCCGGCTCATGCCGCGGCGCTCGCCGATCCGCGCCGGATCCTCCTTGCCGAGCTTCAGTCGCCGCTTGATCACCGCCGGCGCCAGCGGCACGATCGCAAAAGACAGCTTGCGGTAGACGCGCAGCGTCATCGGCAGCGTATTAGCCATGCGCCGCCCCTTGCGGACGGCCGAGCTGCGCATAGGCGCGACGGGTCGCCTCGTTCAGATTGGCCTCGAGCTCGGCGCGCAGTTTTTCCATGGTCTCGGCATCGGCGTCCGGCGGCACGACTACCGCTTCGATCCCCACCAATGCGCCCTTGCCGAATGGCAAATTGATGGTGGTACGATCCCAATTCTTCAACCGGATGAAGCGGCTGGTCGCCATTGCAAAGGGCATGATCGGCCGTCCGGATTCCCGCGCCAGCATGATGATGCCTAATCCGGCGACGCGCGAGCGCTTCGGCACGTCGGCGGTGAGAGCGACGTTATAGCCCTCCTCGAGCGCGCGCACCATCTCCCTGAAGGCGCCGACGCCGCCCTTGCGATGGAACGCCGAGCCGTGATCGCCGGAGCCGCGGATGGTGCCGATGCCCAGCCGTTCGGCGGCGATGGCGTTGAATTCCCCATCGCGATGCAGTGAGATCAGCACCTTGGCGCGATGGCTCTGCTTGGTCTTGATGAACGGCGTCATGAAATGCTGGCCGTGCCAGAACGCGAAGATCGCCGGCTGCTGCGGCTCGACCAGTTCATAGACGTCTCTGGGTTCGAAGCTGAACCGGTTGGTCAGCCACACCAGCCGCAGCCACTCGGCCGCGAGGAAGCCCACAGCACGCTGAACCCAGCTGCTGCGCAGCACGTTGCGAAGCAGTCTCTTCAACGGGCAGACTTCGCGTCTTGACCTGGATCGAGCAGCCGGTGGAGGTGGACGATGAAGTAGCGCATGTGGGCGTTGTCCACGGTCTGCTGCGCCTTCGCCTTCCAGGCGGTGTAGGCGGTCGCATAATTCGGATAGAGGCCGACGACTTCCACCTTGTCGAGATCCCTGAAGGTGGTGCCGCCGAGTTCGGTCAGTTCGCCGCCGATGACGAGATGAAGCAGTTGCTGGGCACTATCTGGCATGATCCCTTTTCCTAACGCAGTGTCCGGCAGATTGAATGGGCGACGCCAGCCCGGGGCATTCAGGGCAACGGGCGGTTGCGAAAATGCTCGACGATGCGAGCATGACGATCGCGCCCCGCTGCCACCAGCACCCCATGCGTCACCTCCCGGCGATTATACGAAATCGCGTCCCCCGAGAGCGCGGTCATGTTACCATCCGCTTCCTGCACGATCAAATTGGCCGCGGCAAGGTCCCAGTCGCGGCTTTGCCCGCCGGCGAATGCGGCGTCAAGACGGCCCTGCGCGACCCGGCAGAGCCGCAGCGCCAGCGATCCGATGCGCGGATGCAGGGTAATCTCGCCGCCAGTGCGGTTGAGCCGCTCGACCAGGGGCTTGGGTCCGGCGATGCGGGAAAAATCCAGATCAGTGCCGGCGGTCACACGAACCGGCACGCCGTTACGGAGCGCGCCCTGCCCACGCGCGGCAAAGAAAAATTCGTCCGTGGCCGGCGCGAACACTGCCGCGAGCACCGGCGAATCATCCTCGACCAGCGCTGCGCTCACGCACCAATCCTCGCGGCCGGCGAGATAGCCGCGGGTGCCGTCGATCGGATCGACGATCCATACCAGGTGTTTGCCGAGCCGGGACTCGTCGTCGACGCTTTCCTCCGACAACCAGCCGTAGTCGGGTGTCGCGGAGCGCAGCCGCTGCTCCAGCAGATCGTTGACGGCGATATCGGCTTCCGACACCGGTGAGGAGGCGCCCTTGGTCCAGTTCTTCAGCTCGGTGCGGAACAGCGACAACCCCAGCGCGCCCGCCTGCAGCACGGTATCCCGCAGCAGCGCGGCATCGCGCGCCAGAATTCCGTCGTCGACATCAGCCCCGCTAGCGTCCGCCAAGCGTCAGCCCCTCGATGCGCACCGTCGGGGCATTGACGCCGTAGCGGAATTCCAGGTCGTTGGCGGGCACGAGCGACTTGAAGATCTCGAGCAGATGGCCCGCGATCGTGACCTCGCTCACCGCGTAGCTGATCTTGCCGTTCTCGATCCAGAATCCGGAGGCGCCGCGGCTGTAGTCGCCGGTGACGCCGTTGACGCCGGAGCCGATCAGGTCGGTGACATAGAACCCCTGCTTGATGTCGCTCATCAGCTCGGCCGGCGTCGGCTCGCCGGCTTCGAGGTGCAGGTTGTATGGCCCCGGCGACGGCGACGACGATACGCCGCGATGGGCGTGGCCGGTGGTGACCAGCCCGAGTTCGCGCGCGGTGGCGCTGTCCAGCAGCCAGGATTTCAGCACGCCCTCGTCGATGATGGCGAGCTTGCGGACGATGACGCCCTCGGCGTCGAAGGTTTGCGAACGCAAGCCGCGCCGGCGCAGTGGATCGTCGATGATGCGGATGTTTTTCGCGAACAATTGCTGGCCGAGCCGGTCTTTCAGGAAACTGGTCTTGCGCGCGATCGAGGCGCCGTTCACCGCGCCGACGAGATGGCCGACCAGCGATCCCGACACCCGGGGGTCGAACACCACGGGCACCTTGCAGGTCTCGACCTTGCGCGGATTGGCGCGCGCCACCGTGCGCTCGCCGGCCTTGCGGCCGACTTCTTCGGGTGACGCGAGGTCGGAGGCATGCGGCGCCGAGGTGTAGTCGTAGTCGCGCTCCATGTTGGTGCCGTCGCCGACGATTGCGGTCATCGAGATGCCCTGGCTCGAGCGCAGGTAGGAGCCGTGGAAGCCGGTGGAGGTCACCAGCACCATGCCGCCGATTCCCGAGGACGCCGACGCACCGCCCGACTTGGTGACGCCCTTAACCGCCAGCGCCGCGGCTTCCGCCTCGCTGGCGCGGCGTTCGAGCTCCGCGGTGGTGGGAACATTGGCGTCGAGCAGATCGAGATCCGGGAAATCGCGCGCCAACAACGACGGATCGGCGAGGCCGACATATTTGTCGTCGGGTGCGACCCGCGCCATGGCGACCGCGCGCTCGGCGAGCTTCGCGATGCCGTCGCCACTGACGTCATTGGTCGAGACCACCGCCTGGCGCTGTCCCACCAGAACGCGCAGCCCGATGTCGTCGCCTTCGGAACGCTCGGATTCCTCGACGCGGCCGTCGCGCACCTCCACCCCTTGCGAGACGCCGCGCACCGCCACCGCGTCGGCGGCATCCGCGCCGGCGCGCTTCGCCGCCTCGACCAGCCGCTCCGCCAGCGAACTCAGGGTGGATTGATCGAACAGGCTGGCGCTGGCGGCGTCAGGTGAAAGCCTCGATGCGGCGGATGGTGAAGAGATCACGAACGAAATCCCGAACAATGAAAGGGGGCACGGCTGAATTGCCGGTCCTCAGAGATGTGCCTGATTCACGAGGACTTCAAGCAATTTAATGCACGAAACGGCAAAGATTTTCGCCAACGCCGCAACGTCTCGTCAATCATGTGAGCCAAGCACTTGTCAATCATGCGGGCGAATGCAAGGCAGGTGACGTCGGGTTAACCAGCCTTTTTAAGCGGTTTCGGATGCCGCTCTGGCATGCTCTCGCGTATCGACCGGGAACATAATCCCGGCGGGGAGACAAAGCCGTGAGGCGTCAAACATCAACAAGCGGGATCAACCCCGCCGGGTCGAGCCGCGCATTGCGGCTCGACCCTCTTTCCCTGCCCGTCAGCTTCGACACGCATGACAGCCGTGCCGACGGCGGCGTGCGCAGCATCGAGCTGCATCGCGAGCGCGTCGTGCTGCGTCGTGCCCTGCACGGCATGCGGATGGCGGTCAATGTTCGCGTGTGCGATTTTCTCGGCGTAGCACTGCGCGGCATCGACGATGCCCAGATGCTGGCGCTGGTGCATCGCGACCCCTCGCTGACGATTCCCTTGTGCGTAAGTTCCGACCCCGACGAGATCGCATCCGCCTGGGCAATGTGGAGCGACATCTTCGCGCTGCCGCAATTGCCGGAAGACAAATCGGCCGAACCGGCGGCGCGCCGGCGCCGTCACAACGCGATCCGCGCTCGGCGGCCGAAGTTTTTGGTGCGGCGGCGCAGCGGCGATCTGCTCAACCCGGCCAACATCCATCAGGGCGAGCGCGAGATCATCGCGCGGGATTGAGCGCGGGTTAGACGGTGGCCATCACTGCATCCGCGAGCAAGCCTGCGAACAGCAGCAAGCCCGCATCGCGGCTGGATTTGAAAATGCGCAGGCACAGCGCGGCATCGCCGATCTCGAGGCGCCCGATCTGCCAAACCAGATGCGCCGTGAATGCGGCAAGCCCGATCCAGGCCGGCAAGCCGGCGCCGGCAAGCCCGAGCGCCACGCCGATCAGGACCGCCGCGAGCGCGTAACACACCGTCAGCGCCGGTTTCGTGCGCGCGCCGAACAGGCGCGCGGTCGATTTCACCCCGATCAGCGCGTCGTCCTCGGCATCCTGATGGGCATAGATGGTGTCGTAGCCGACCACCCAGGCGATCGAGCCGGCGTAGAGCGCAAGCGCGGCCGCGTCGAGCCGCCCGAGCGTCACCGCAAACCCCATCAAGGCGCCCCAGGAGAACGCCAGCCCCAGTACGATCTGCGGCCACCAGGTGATCCGCTTCATGAACGGATAGACCACAACGATTGCGAGCGAGGCGATGCCGGTCAAAACCGCGAAGCGGTTGAACTGCAGCAGCACCGCAAGGCCGATCAGTGCCTGCGCGACCAGAAAGGCGAACGCCTGCCGCACGCTCACTTGCCCCGCCGGGATCGGCCGCGACCGCGTCCGCTCGACCTTCGCGTCGAGATCGCGATCGGTAATGTCGTTCCAGGTGCAGCCGGCGCCGCGCATGGCAAAAGCGCCGACGAAGAACAGCGCCAGCACAAGCGGCAGTTGGCCGATCGAGTGGGCCATCCGTGCCGCCAGCGCCGCCGACCACCAGCACGGCAGCAGCAGCAGCCAGGATCCGATCGGCCGGTCGAGGCGCGAAAGCCGCAAATAAGGCCGCGACCATTGCGGCGCACGGGTATCGACCCAGTTGCCGGTCGCATCGGCAACCCGGGTGGCCGCGCCGTTCATCGGGCTGATGTCATCGCGTCAGCACATTGCCGTTCAACGTATCGAAGGTGCTGCCGCCCTTCTTGGTCGTGGTAGAGGCTTCGGGAAGCGCCGCCGCAGAACCCAGCACTTCGCTCAGGCTCGGGCCGGCCGGCCCCCTTGTCTTCGCCTGCTCGGCGAAGGCGCAGACCTTCTTCTCCATGTTCTCGGTGCCCTTGTGGCCGGCCCTGAGCTGCTCCGCGACCTGCGGCGGAATCCCGCATTTCGCCGAGTTCTTCTCGACGTAGCTGATCATGTTGAGTTCGGCCTTGCCGAAATTGCCGATCAGCTTGCAGGCCTCATCCGGGGGCGCCTTGCGATCGCCGGCGGCCTTGATCAGCTTGCCGCGCTTCTCGGCTTCTTCGCGCAACGGGATGAAACCCTTCATACACGCCTCGGCGGCGGCTTGCTGCGACGGCGGAGCTGGTCCCTGCCCGAATCCTCCTCCGCCGCCGCCGAACGGCCCCGCGCCGGTGACCGGGAAGGAGGTGGGGGCCGCGCCTGCGGAAGGGGCTTGGGCCGGGCCATTCACCGGCGGAAAGGCCGGATCGTTGGGCTGGATCTGGCTCGGCAGCGGCGCCGGAAACGCGCCCTGCGCCAACGCCTGACCGGCGTGGACGGCGACGACCGCCACGGCCAGCGGCATAATCAAGCGGCGGATGATCAAGGCTGTCCCTCCGGCAAGCTGCAATGGTTCCCCAACGTCTTCCCGACAGAAGAGCGACTTCCGAGCGAGCCCATTTTACGATTCCTGCCGTCCCTTAACAACCCGTGGAATTTGGCAATAGCGCGGCGCAGAGTCGCGTCCGGACATCAATTATCGCGCCAGTCCTGCTCCTTTCGGCTAAAAGGCCGCGGGCCAATGGACCCTCAAAGCATGCCTCAGCTGGATTTTCGCAGTCGCCGCCTGTTCGTCGATGCCGCCCTGGCGGAGGGCCAAACGGTCGCGCTGGAGCGCAGCCAGGGCAACTATCTCGGCAATGTGCTGCGGCTTGGCGCGGGCGATTCCGTCCTGGTGTTCAACGGGCGGGACGGGGAATGGCGGGCCTCGATCGAGGGCCGCAAACGGGTGGATAGCCTCACCATTCTGGCCCAGGCCCGGCCACAGGATCGCTTGCCCGACCTCGCTTACGTGTTTGCGCCGCTGAAACATGCAAGGCTCGATTACATGGTGCAGAAGGCGGTCGAAATGGGCGCCTCGACCCTGCAACCGGTCTTGACCCGCTTCACCCAGGTCTCGCGGGTCAACGGCGAGCGGATGCGCGCCAACGTCATCGAGGCCGCCGAGCAGTGCGGCATTCTGAGCCTCGCCGAGGTCGCTGAGCCGGTCACGCTCGATCGCTATCTCGCCGCGCGCGAGGCGCAGCGCCTGCTGGTCTTTTGCGACGAGGCCACCGAAGTCGCCGATCCGTTTCGGGCGCTGCAGGGCGAACGGCGCGAGGCCGGGATCGACGTCCTGGTCGGCCCCGAAGGCGGATTTGCCGAGGAGGAACGCGCCATCCTGCTGCGGCAGGAACGCACGTTACGGCTCTCGCTGGGGCCGCGGATCCTGCGCGCCGACACCGCAGGCGTGGCGGCGCTGGCGCTGGTCCAGGCCGCGCTCGGCGACTGGATCGGTTCCGGCCCGGACAGGTAGCAGCCTTAACCGGTATTAAGGCGCGTATTGGCGTATTAAGGGACTTGGCTGATCCCTGTCGAAACCGGCCCCGGGCCATGCTAAGGGCTGCCCGGCTTACCGCCGGAACCGGTTTTCCGGCCCTCAACCGGACTTCGTGATGACCCTGACCGCCGCCCCTCGCGCGACCGGATCCGCCGCCTGGGCGGAGGGCCTGCTGTTGTCGTTCGCGCAAGCCGGCTACGCCAGGGCCGAGCCTTCGATCCTGCAGCCGGCCGAGCCATTCCTCGACCTTTCGGGCGAGGACATCCGCAAGAGTCTATATCTCACGACCGATGCCGGGGGCGAGGAACTCTGCCTGCGTCCCGATCTCACCATTCCGGTGGCGCGGGATTACCTTGCATCCGACCGCTGCGGCCAGCCCGCCGGCTTCAGCTATCTCGGGGCGGTTTTTCGCTACCGCGGCGGCCAGGCGAGCGAATTCCTGCAGGCCGGGGTCGAGTCGTTCGGAAGGCCCGATCGCGCCGCGGCGGATGCCGAGATGCTGGCGCTGGCGCTGGAAGCCACAGCTGCGGTCGGCCTGAGCGAGATCGAGATCCGCACCGGCGACGTGGCGCTGTTCACCGCACTGATCGATGCGCTTAAGCTCTATCCGGTGTGGCGGCGCAGGCTGCTGAAGGATTTCAACCGCAAGATCAACCTCGCCCAGGACATCGAACAGATCACGCTCGCAACCGGACCCGGCCACAACGAATATGAGGGTGTGCTGGCCGCGCTCGCCGGCTCCGATCGCAAGGCGGCGCTTGCGCTGGTGAGCGACCTGATGACGATCGCCGGCACCACCAATGTCGGCGGCCGCACGGTCGCTGAAATCGCCGATCGCTTCCTCGAACAGTCGACGCTGAAGAGCGGCGCGTTGCCGCGCGACGCGCTCGGCCTGATCAAGCGCTTCATGGCCATCGACGGCGAACCCGACGAGGCGATCGCGCGATTGCGCGCCCTCGCCGCCGACGCCAGGCTCGACATCGCGGCCGCAATCGATCAGTTCGAAAGCCGGGTCGGCTTCATGGCCGCGCGCGGCATCGACGTCGGCGCGACGCGATTTTCCACCTCGTTCGGACGCGGCCTCGACTATTACACCGGCTTCGAATTCGAACTGCATGCCAGGGGCAACGGCGTCGAACCGCTGGTGGCGGGCGGCCGCTACGACGGCTTGATGACGCAGCTTGGCGCCGCCAAGCCGATCCCGGCGGTCGGATTTTCGATCTGGGTCGAAACCCTCACCGAGATAGGCCGCCAGCCCGCAACGGCCGGGAGCGTGTCATGACGACGCCGTTCGTCGTCGCGGTCCCTTCGAAAGGCCGCCTGCAGGAGAATGCCGAAGCGTTCTTCACCCGCGCGGGAATGATGCTGGCAAAGCCGCGCGGCGCCCGCGACTATCGCGGCACCATCGCGGGCCTCGACCATGTCGAGATCGCCTATCTCTCGGCGAGCGAGATCGCCTGGCAGCTTTCGCGCGGCATGGTGCATCTCGGCGTCACCGGCGAGGACCTGGTGCGCGAAACCATTGCGGACGCCGACAGGCGCGTATTGCTGATCGACAATCTCGGTTTCGGCAGCGCCAATGTCGTGGTCGCGGTGCCGCAGGCCTGGATCGACGTCCGCACCATGGCCGATCTCGACGACGTCACCACCGGTTTTCGCGCCCAGCATAACCGGCGGATGCGGGTCGCGACCAAATACATCAACCTGACCCGGGCGTTCTTTGCTTCCCACGGCGTCGTCGACTACCGCATCGTCGAGAGCGCCGGCGCCACCGAGGGCGCGCCCGCGGTCGGCACCGCCGAGATGATCGTCGACATCACCACGACCGGCGCGACGCTCGCCGCCAACGGCCTCAAGGTGCTCGACGACGGCGTGATCCTGCGCAGCCAGGCAAACCTCGTGGCGTCGAAGGACGCCGACTGGTCGGCGGAGGCGCGCGAGACCGCGCGCGTCATCCTCGACCACATCGCCGCCCGCGCGCGCGCCAGCAAGTACCGGGAAGTGCGCACCCGTTTCAAGGAATGCGATGCAGCATTGCTGGCCGAGGCCCACAATCGTTTCGGGGTGGTCTCGCCGTTCGGCGGCCCGACTTCGTCGGGCATGGTGACGCTGCACTGCCCGCCGGCGCAGCTTTACGCGCTCGGCAGCTTTCTTCGCGCGCACGGCGCCGATACAGTGTCGGTGGCTTCGCTCGACTATGTGCTCGATCGCGACAATCCGCTGTTCGCCCGGCTCGAGGCATTCCTGCGGCAATGAGGCGAAGCGGCGCAGTCGTTGACGTGGCGACAAGTCGCGGTGATTGCCATATGTTGCGGTACCTTGTCTTGCGATGTTGGAACCTGATCGATGATGCTTGGTAGCGACGTTTCCAGCCTGTCCACCACCGCGGCCACCGCCGCGGCGCAGGGACTGTCGATCGTCGTGCCGCTCTATAACGAGGCGGCCGGGCTCGCGCCGCTGCACGAGCGTCTCGAAGGCCTCGCCAGGACGCTGCGGAGCCGCTACCGGCTCGCTTCCGAAGTCGTCTATGTCGACGATGGCAGCACCGATGCCACGCTTGCGATCGCGCGCGCGCTCGCAGCCGATGCGCTCGACGTGCAGGTGGTGTCGCTGTCGCGCAATTTCGGCAAGGAGGCCGCGCTGATGGCGGGCCTCGATCACGCACGGCGCGGCGCAGTGTTGTTCATGGACGGCGACGGCCAGCATCCGCCCGATCTGGTCGAGCAACTGGTCGGCCACTGGATCGATGGCGGCTATGACGTGGTCTATACCGCCAAGGCGCACCGCGACAATGAATCGGTGCTGCGGCGGCTTGCGGTGGCCGGCTTCTATGCACTGATCAATTGGGGTGCGCGGCAGAAGATCCCCGAGGATGCCGGCGACTTCCGCCTGCTGTCGCCGCGCGCGACCGCAGCACTGCGGCAGTTGCCCGAGCGCAACCGCTTCTTCAAGGGGCTCGCCAGCTGGATCGGCTTCCGCCAGATTCGCGTCGATTACGAACCGGCCGCCCGCGCCCACGGCATCACCACCTTCAACGCCGGCCGGCTGGTCGGGCTTTCGATCGAGGGCCTGACCTCGTTCTCGGTGGCGCCGCTGCGTTTTGCGAGCCTGCTCGGCGTGCTGCTCGCCACCGGCGCATTCCTGTTCGGGCTGTCGATCGTCTGGGAGGTCTGGACCACCGGCAAGCAGGTCCCCGGCTATCCCTCGCTGGTGGTCGGCCTGATGACCATCGGCGGCGTGCAGCTGATCATGATCGGCATCGTCGGTGAATATATCGGCAAGATTCTTTCCGAGCTGAAGGCGCGCCCGATCTATTTCGTCGCCGAACACAGCGAGAAGCATGCCGCGGCCGAAGCTGAAACGGCCGCCACCGAGCGGACCGCGGCCGAATGAGCGAGGCCGCGACGCCGCGCCGGATCTGGCTGTGCGCCGACGATTACGGTCTCAGCCCCGGCGTCAACCGTGCGATTCGTGATTTGATCGAGCGCAGCCGTCTCAATGCGACATCGGTGATGGTGGTTGGCCCTGCGACCGGCCGCGACGAAATCGGCAAGCTTCGTGACAGCGTCGCCAATAGCCCGCGTTGCGCGATCGGCCTCCACGTTACGCTAACCGCGCCATTCCGTCCGCTGACGATGCATTTCCGCCCCGCCGACGGCGGCATGTTCCTGCCGTTTGCGAAACTATTGCGCGCTGGCCTGCTGTGGCGGCTCGATCCCGAAATCATCCAGGCCGAATTGATGGTGCAGCTTGCGACCTTCGGCGAGATGTTCGGCCGCGCGCCCGACTTCGTCGACGGCCATCAGCATGCGCAGCTGTTTCCGGGCGTGCGCGAGGCGTTCCTGGCGGCCGTGAAAGCGGCCGCGCCCGGCGCCTGGGTTCGCCAGGGCGGACGCCATCAGAACCTCGCTTGGCGGCTCGGCTCGCCCAAGGCCGTTGTCCTCGACATCCTCAGCGCGCAATTTCGCCGCCGCGCCGCCCAGGCCGGTATCGCCTTCAATCCCGGATTCGCCGGCGCCTATGATTTCACAGGGCGGCCCGACTTCGGCGACTTGATGCGGCAATTCCTCGACGGGCTGCCGGAAGGCGGCCTCATCATGTGCCATCCCGGCTTCGTCGACGACACGCTGGAGAGCCTCGACCCGCTCACCACCCAGCGCGAACATGAACACGCCTTCATCGGGGGCGAGGAGTTTCCGCGGCTTTTGGCCGCGAATAAAGTTACACTGGGCTGATATCCTTCAAGGATCCCTCGAAAATCCCGTCGCACAAATTTAATTTTCGAGAGCCACTACTGGCGACACAAAGCCCCCCTACATCTCCGCCTGCGCTTCGACGCGAGGGAGAAAATCCATGACACCGCAAGAACGCCAAATGATCGACGATCTTTTCGACCGACTCGCCAGGCTGGAGGGTACGCCGCGCGATACCGATGCCGTTGTCGCCATCTCGGATGGCTTGCGCAGGGCGCCGAACGCCGTCTACCCGCTGGTGCAGACCGTCCTGGTGCAGGATGAAGCGCTCAAACGCGCCAATGCCCGCATTCAGGAACTGGAGGCCGCGGGCACAGGCGAGCAACATCCCTCGGGCGGATTCCTCGATTCGATGCGCGACAGCATCTTCGGACAGAATCAGCCCCGCGGCTCAGTGCCGAACGTGCCGCCGCCCACCAGCCGCCCGGTCTGGAATAGCGGCCAGGTGCTGCAGCAGGGCCAATCCACCGGACACTACGATCAAGCGCCTTACGGTGAAGCACCCTACGGTCAGGCGCCCTATGGTCAGCCGTCAGGGGCGTCGATGGGAGGCGGCGGTGGCTCGTTCCTGGGGACCGCGGCGGCGACTGCGGCCGGAATGGTCGGCGGATCGCTGCTGCTCAACGGCATCCGCTCGATGATGGGAGGCAGCCGTCACGGTTTCGGCGATCAGAGTGCGCTCGCCGACAGGGGCGTGAGCCAGAATCCACTAACCGATCAATCCGGCAGCAGCCTCGCCCGCGACGCCGGCATCAACGACATCGGCTCATCGGCGAATCGTACCGACGACACCAGCCGTGCCGGATTGTTCGACACGGCATCGAACAACGACCAGGATTCGGCCGACGACGACGACCGCGACGACATGGATCTGGATTCCGACGATTTTGGCGGCGACAACGACAGCGACTACGCCTGATCGGCTTTTCCGAATCGCACAAAAGCGGCACGGCCGCCCGATCGGGCGGCCGTGCCGTTTCAATGGTATTTTTGTAGTCCTACTCGCGTTCCCACGGCCGGCGGCGGGCACCGTGGCGCACGTAATGAACGATCACCTCGCCCTGTCCAACTTCATACACGATCAAATAGCTGCCAACCGGAAATCGCCGGAATCGCGATTTGCGCGTTGCCTCACCCAAATAGGGATTCTCGGCAATTCGTGCCGCCACCTCCTCGAAGCGAGCAACAAGCCGCTCCGCGGCCTTCCGGTTGTCTCTCGCTATGTAGGAAAAAATCTCGTCGAGATCGGCGAGAGCGCCGCGATCATACCGGAGCCTCATGCCCCACGGTAACGGCTGAACAGTTCCTCGACTTCCTCGTCGCTCGCGAGATCGCGCCGGGCGGCGCGCGCTTCGATGATCGTCCACTCCTCATCGGTAATGTCATCGCCGGACCGCCACTGCTCGACCTGCTGCACGAAGCGCGCAACTTTCTCCTGGTCGGTTTGCGGCCAACTCAAGACGCGGTCGAGGATTTCCTTCACCTGTTCTTTGGTCATGCGTGATCATACCCAATCGGCGGAACGCGAACGCGTCCTGAATATAGCATGAGACCTATTACATTTCCACGCCGGTCTATGCACCCTGGATACGGTAGAGCCGCGACAAAGTGGCAAAAACCCTGATGCCCTGGCCGGACTCGAACCAGCACGATGTTTCCACCACCTGGTTCGAATCGCGGCGCGGTCAGATCACGACCACCTTGGCGCCGACATTGACGCGGCCGTAGAGATCGATCACGTCCTCGTTGCGCATCCGGATGCAGCCGGACGAGACGTTGGTGCCGATGGTCCAGGGCTCGTTGGAGCCGTGAATCCGGTACAGCGATGATCCCAGATACATCGCGCGCGCGCCGAGCGGATTGGCCGGGCCGCCTTCCATGTGCCGCGGCAGATCGGGACGACGCACCAGCATTTCGGCCGGCGGGGTCCAGTCCGGCCATTCCTTCTTCGCCGAGATCGTCTTGACGCCCGACCAGGTGAAGCCGGGCTTGCCGACGCCGATGCCGTAGCGCAGCGCCTTGCCGTCGCCCTGCACCAGATACAGGAACTTGTTGGGGGTATCGACGACGAGGGTGCCGGGGCCTTCCTTGCCGTGATACTCGACGATCTGCTTTTCAAATTTCGGATCGAACGGGCGCTGTCTGGGATCGCCGGCATCCTCCTGCGGCAGCAGCGCGCCCTGCGGCGGTTGCTGCTGATAGGCAGGTTGCTGATAGGCGGGTTGCTGCTGATAGCGCTCGCCTTGTCCGGGTCCGTCGCCGAACAGGAACTCGATGAAGCCGCCGCCCATGTTGGAACGCTCGGCATAGGCGGTTCGCACCGGGAGTGGCCGCTGCGCGGAGGGATCGGCGTAGATCACGTTGGGGTCCGGCGCAGCCTCCAAGGCGATGGCCTGATGAAGTCCGAGGCTGAGAGCGGATGCGCCCGCGAGGAGCGCCAGCGACATGGTTTTGAACATCGACGTACTCTGTACTGTTTCGTCTTGTTGACACTGTTCTTCGAAAAACGCCCGCTGCCGAGCGTCCTTGCACGTCACCAGCTAGAACCAAAACCGCATCGGTTTGGTAAACAGAAACGGCTTTTCGATTCACCACGTCGCCAGATCGGCGCGGTTTTGTCCGGTAGCGTTTATTTTCGATGAACGTCGGGCGCACATGGTTAATCGCCGGTGTGTGGCCGCAAGCCGCATCATTCACGGCGGTTCCGGCGTGAACCCGATGTTAAATCGCATCTGTGTAAAACTTTTGGAGTGAAGCTCAGGAACAATCTCATGCCGGTTCATCGCAGACGTTTTCGAATCGAAGAAGCATTCAGCGGCGGCGACGCGACGATGCCGGAGGCCGCCGACGGCGATGTCGGTCTGGTCCATCGCGAGATCATGAACGAGCTACGCGCGATCCGCGCCCAGATGGCCAGTGGCCGCGGCGCGACGGCGGAGACCATCGGCGAGTCGGTCACGCGCGAGGTCGCCGAGGCCCATGCGCTGCTCGAGACCTATCGCGCCCAGATCGAGCAGTGCGAGAAACTCAAGATCGAACTCGACCTGATTCACGATGCCATCAGCCGCACCAAACGCGAAATCGCGGTGCTGCACGGCAAGAGTTTCGACGGCAACGAGATGGCCAAGGTCAATGGCGAGCTCGGCGCGGTGGTCGGCGGCACCGAGGAGGCCACCCAGCAGATCCTGGAAGCCGCGGAAGCCATCGACAACGCCTCCAGCGCGCTGTCCAAGGTGACCTCCCCCGATCAGCAGAAGATCCTCAGCGAGGAAATCCAGGAGCGCGTGGTTTCGATCTTCGAGGCCTGCAATTTCCAGGACCTCACCGGTCAGCGCATCAGCAAGGTGATGACCACGATGAAATTCATCGAAAACCACATCAACGTCATGATGGATATCTGGGGTGGCGTGGATGCGATCAAGGCGCATGCGCCGCCACACGTCGATACCCGCGAAGGCGACGCCCGGTTCCTGAACGGTCCGAAGCTCGACGGCGACGAAGGTCACGCCTCGCAGAACGACATCGACGCGCTGTTCGACTGAGACTTGGCGCATCGGACGAAATACAAAACGCCGGCCTCAGGCCGGCGTTTTTGGTTTTCGTCATTGCGAGCGCAGCGAAGCAATCCATTGCCGCGGAGAAAAGAAAGAATGGATTGCTTCGCTGCGCTCGCAATGACGTTGAAAGAGCTGCGCCCTACGCCCTGGGCCCGCAGCGGACATAAACCATGTTGCCGTAGCGGGTGGCGGCGTCCTTGTCGGTGAAGCGGGTGATCAGCACGCGGCCGTCGAACGAGACGATCTCGCGATCCTGCTCGCCGGGGGTCGGCCCGGGCGGGCCGATATAGTTCTTGCCGCTCGGCGAGCCCTTCAGCCGCAGCTCCTGCGGGGTTGCCTGGTCGGCCAGGTGCATGATCACGCCGCCGGACTGGCCGGCGCCGATCACGTAAGGCTGCTTGCATTGCGCCTTCGCGGCGGCTTCGGTGCGCACGCGGTCGGCCGGGTTCTGGTAGGAGGCAAGACCCCAGCGGCCGACGATTTCGTCAGGCCGGATGGTGGCGGGCATTTCGGGCGCCATGCCGGGCTCCGGTGCCGCCTGCGGCGGCGGCGAGGACGATGACAGCGAGGGCAGGTTGAAGCCGCCTTCGCACGCGCCCAGCGACAATGCCAGCGCCGAGGCGATCCCCACCCTGGCAACCGTCCGCGCGCGAACTGACCTGAACATGGCATTCCCCTGAGCAAATTCGTGGCCGCACCCGTCCCGCAGCCAAGCGCAAAACTGCTGTCGGAGCAATGACGTCCAGCAAATTACGCTGGCGCTCCGATTTGGTTTCCGAAGCATCCTATATCGGCCTCACCAACGGATTAACCCCCATTGCTTGACAGCATCGGCGTCAGGCCATATTCCCGGCCGCACCAATTAGCACTCCAAGAGCGCGATTGCTAAGGAATCCAGACCATTTGGCCGCTTCGGCGCTCTAGAAGGGATCCGGATTCCGATCGGCATTCGACGCGCAAACCAGATCCGAAAGCCCAGCCCACAAAAGGAACCACCATGGCTAAATCCAGTTTTCGTCCGTTGCATGACCGTGTCGTGGTCAAACGTATCGACGCCGAAGCGAAGACCAAGGGCGGCATTATCATTCCCGACACCGCCAAGGAAAAGCCCTCGCAAGGCGAAATCACGGCGGTCGGTCCCGGCGGCCGCGACGAAAGCGGCAAGCTGATCCCGATCGACCTCAAGGTCGGCGACCGCGTGCTGTTCGGCAAGTGGTCGGGAACCGAGATCAAGCTCGACGGCGAGGAACTCCTGATCATGAAGGAGAGCGACATCATGGGCGTGCTGGCGTGAGCTAGGTCAAGAGGCCGCACCACCCACCTTCGTCATGCCCGGGCCTGACCCGGGCATCCATCCTCTTCGGAAGAGTCTCGTGAAGCGATGGATTGCCGGGTCAAGCCCGGCAATGACGAGCAACATTTCGACCAATCGATCACTCAAGGAGTCAAAAGAATGGCTGCCAAAGACGTCAAATTTTCCGGAGACGCGCGCGATCGCATGCTGCGCGGCGTCGATATTCTCGCCAATGCGGTGAAGGTGACGCTCGGCCCCAAGGGCCGCAACGTCGTCATCGAAAAGAGTTTTGGGGCGCCCCGCATCACCAAGGACGGCGTCACCGTCGCCAAGGAGATCGAACTCGAGGACAAGTTCGAGAACATGGGCGCGCAGATGCTGCGCGAGGTTGCCTCCAAGACCAACGACACCGCCGGCGACGGCACCACCACCGCGACCGTGCTGGCGCAGGCGATCGTGCGCGAGGGCGCCAAATCGGTCGCCGCGGGCATGAACCCAATGGACCTCAAGCGCGGCATCGAGATCGCCGTGCATGCGGTGGTCAAGGACCTCGAGAAGCGGGCCAAGCCGGTCGCCTCGTCGTCCGAAGTGGCGCAGGTCGGCACCATCTCGTCGAACGGCGATGCCGCGATCGGCAAGATGATCGCGCAGGCGATGCAGAAGGTCGGCAATGAGGGCGTCATCACGGTGGAGGAGAACAAGTCGCTCGACACCGAAGTCGACATCGTCGAGGGCATGAAGTTCGACCGCGGTTACCTCAGCCCCTATTTCGTCACCAACGCCGAGAAGATGACGGCGGAACTGGAAGACGTCTATGTGCTGCTGCACGAGAAGAAACTGAGTGGCCTGCAGGCGATGCTGCCGGTGCTGGAAGCGGTGGTGCAGTCGGGCCGCCCGCTGCTGATCATCGCCGAGGACGTCGAAGGCGAGGCGCTGGCGACGCTGGTCGTCAACCGGCTGCGCGGCGGCCTCAAGGTCGCCGCCGTCAAGGCGCCGGGCTTCGGCGACCGCCGCAAGGCGATGCTGGAAGACCTCGCGATCCTGACCGGCGGCCAGCTGATCTCGGATGAACTCGGCATGAAGCTCGAAAGCGTCACGGTCAACATGCTCGGCCGCGCCGGCAAGGTCGTGATCGACAAGGAAAACACCACCATTGTCAAAGGCGCCGGCAAGAAAAAGGACATCGAGGCCCGGGTCGGCCAGATCAAGGCGCAGATCGAGGAGACCACCTCCGATTACGACCGCGAGAAGCTGCAGGAGCGGCTGGCCAAGCTCGCCGGCGGCGTCGCGGTGATCCGGGTCGGCGGCGCCACCGAGATCGAGGTCAAGGAGAAGAAGGACCGCGTCGAGGACGCGCTGAATGCGACGCGGGCGGCGGTGCAGGAAGGCATCGTGCCGGGCGGCGGCGTGGCGCTGCTGCGCGCCAAGAAGGCGGTCGGCCGCATCCACCACGAAAACTCCGACGTGCAGGCCGGCATCAACATCGTGCTGAAGGCGCTGGAAGCCCCGGCCCGCCAGATCGCGGAAAATGCCGGCGTCGAAGGTTCGATCGTGGTCGGCCGGATTCTGGAGGACAAGTCGGAAACCTTCGGCTTCGACGCCCAGACCGAAGAATATGTCGACATGGTCGCCAAGGGCATCATCGACCCGGCCAAGGTGGTGCGCGCCGCGCTGCAGGACGCGGCTTCGGTGGCGGCGCTACTGGTAACGACGGAGGCCATGGTCGCCGAATTGCCGAAGGAGCCGGCTCCGCCGATGCCCGGCGGCGGTGGCGGCGGCATGGGAGGCATGGGCGGCATGGGCTTCTGAGGGCCATCCCGCAACCGGCATCATCAACCCTCGAAAGCCGCCTCCCGGCGGCCTTCTTTTTTGGTAAGAAATCTCTACGGTGACGGCCGATTCTTGGGTCCTTCGAGGGAATGTGACATGCGCGCGCTTCTGTTCTGCCTGCTCGGTCTGATGATGGCGTCGCCGGACGCAGCCTTCGCCCAGATCAAGCTGCAGACCAAGCCTGCGAACCCCAACGAAACCAGGTATTTCACCGCGATCGACGGCCTGATGGACGGCGATGCGGACGTCATCCTGAAAGAGACGCGGCAGGGCAAGACCGTCACCTCGGCCGTGCTCGACGTCTGCTATCCCGCCACCAAGGGCTCGGAGCGCAAGGACCGCTTCGTCGCCAATCTCGCGGTCAACGGGCAGAACATGACCGGCGCGACTCAGAGCCTGGTCGACAAATTGCCGGTGACCGTGAAGCTCATACGCAAGCCGACCGGCGACACCTTCGAATTCAAGGGCGAGATCGGCGTCGGGCAGCGCGTGACCGAGGTGAACTCATCGGACAATTCCGATCTCGGCGAGAAGGAATTTCTGGACAGCCAGACCACCGATGACGGCATCGCGCCGGCGCCGAAGGATTTTACCGAAGTCTCGCCGGAATCGATTGGCGTCCGGGTCAAGCTCGGCGCGGCGCAGGATTTCCTGAAAGCGCTGAAGGGGCAGGATCTCGAAGTCGCCCTCTCGAGCCTTGCCGTCGGCTGCGATGCGCTGCGCGCCGGCGAGCAGACCATCAGCATTTCGGTCGATCCCGACCGTGCCGCCGCATTGATCGCGAAATTCAAACAGCAGCCCGGCGTGGTCGCGGTGGGCTGGACCAACGGCATCGTGGACATGGATCGCGCGATCCGCATATCGGCCGCCGACTGGCGCGACGGCGACAAGCTCAACAAGGACAAGCTCGCAGCCGCGATGGCCGGCGTGCTGGCCAGGACGCTTGCCGCGAAATCATCTTCATCGAGCTGGAACGCCAATACCGGCACGCTGAAATTGACCTTCAAGCGGCCGAGCCAGCTCTACCCCGCGCTCGACCTCACCGAGACCGTCGAGGTCACCGCGCTGGTCTCCGCCGACAAGCCCGGCGGCAGCGACAGGCTGATGCTGTGGATCGGCAATCCCGTGATTTCGACGGCCGACGAATCGACCGGCGCCAAGCTCAATCTGTCGGACGAGTCGAGCGCCGACGAGGAAGGCGAGCAGAAGGACGACAACGGCTCGATCGATGCGCTGACAAAGGAATTCAACGGCCAGCGCTGGGATTCCGACAAATACGTCTGGAAATAACCGGGCGCGCCATCCGGCCGAACCCTCAGTTGGTATTGAGCTGGAACCGCAACGTCCTGGTCCCGATGAACGAGACAAAATCGCCCTGCCGCCGCCAGGTGGCGGCCTCGCTGAGGGTTGCGACCAGATCGTCGTCGGCCTGGGCCTTCGCCGGTGGACAGGCGCGGTCCTCGATCGGGCCGGGAACGAAGATCACGGTTATTGCCCGCCACCGAGAACTGGCCCCTGGCGCCCTTGCACCACAACTCCAGGACCGCCTCGCCATTGTCGCCGATCTCGAGGTTCGGCAGCCGCTTCGATCCCGGCTGACGCGCCACGTCCAGCGTCATGTTCATTCCGAACGGAAAGCCGTCATCGGCCCGAACCGCACCGCCATTGCCGACGGCCGCAAGCAGGGTCGCGCCTAAGACGATCCGCTTCACATTACATGCGACCGAAACCATGCACCCTCTCGAACTGTCATGACCCACAACTCGTGCGCCGTTTTATTCGACCAAAATGACGTTGAACAGACACACCGTCCTCGGATGAACCGATGCTCGTCATCACGTGCATCGTAGCCAAAAAAATGGGCCGCCGTCGGCGGCCCATACCAGGTCTCAATTGCCGTAATTTCGGCTCATGCTGCTAATGTCCCGGCAAAACCGCGATGCTCGGGAAGAACAGATAGCAGGCCACCCCGATGATCACCAGATAGACCAGCAGGACGAGGGTCCAGCCGAAATTATGGCGGATCACCTCGCCTTCGTTGCGCACGAACCTGCTGGTCGAAACGCCGACGCTCGCGGTTTGCGGCGCGATCGGCTTGCCGATCTCGGCACCGACCGAGTTCAGCGTCGGCAACAGCAGCAGGGGAAAGCCGAGCACCTTGCCGACCAGTGCCTGGAACGTGCCGAACATGGCGTTGGTCGAGGTGTTGCTGCCCGACAAGGCCACGCCGATAAAGCCCAGCAGCGGCGCCACGACGATGAAGGCGGCTCCGAGCTTGGAGAAGGCGCTGGCGAGCGAGCCGGCCATGCCCGAATAGTTGAAGACATAGGCGAGGCCGAAGATGAACACGCCAACCAGGCATGCGCCCCACATCTGCGACCAGGTCTTGGCAAAGATTGCGGCGATCTGGCTCATGTTGACGCGCAGCACGATCACCGTGATGAGCCAGGACACCAGGATGGCCGAGCCGCCAACGAACGGCGTCCAGTTGAACACGGCGCTGATGGTCGCTCCCGGCGTGATCGCCGAACTGGCAGTGACGACATAGTGTATCAGCACGATCCCGGGCAGCGGCGACCAGGGGCCGGTCCAGGCAACCACCACCGCAATCAAGATCGCGATCGGCAGCCAGGCCATGCCGACTTCGCCGGGTGAAAGTCCGTGTGCCTCCGCCTGCGTATCGCCGGTCGCCGGTGCGCCGCCATAGGCCAGGATCTGCGCAGGCCGCCACATCTTGAGCAGCAGCAGCAGCGCCGCGAAGCAGACGATCGCGCCGATCACGTCAGGCAGATAGGGCCCGAGGTAGATCGCCGTCGGCAACTGGCCGGCGATATAACCGAGCGAGCCGACGATGGCGAGCGGCCACGCCGACCACATGCCTTTGCGGCCCGAGACGAGATAGAGCAGGATCCACGGCGGCAGCAGGGCCAGGATGGCTACGATCTTGCCGACCGAAGCCGAATAGATCGGCAACAGCTCGACGAAGCTCATGCCGAGCGTACCGGCAGTCACGGTTGCGAGCGCGATGATCGGGGCTCCCAGGGCGCCATAGGAAACCGGCGCGTTGTTGGCAATCGCCGCGACCCGGATCGCGTCGAGATCGGGGATGCCGATCGCGATCAGGATGGGGGCGACGAACGCCCACGGGTAGCCGAAACCGACCAGCCCTTCGAGCAGCGCGCCGAAGGCCCAGGCGAACAGAATGGTCTGCACCCGCACGTCACGGGTGCCGTGCTGAATGAGCCAGCGGCGCAATCTGTCGAACCCGCCGGTCGTCATCAGCGTGTTGAACAGCATCACGCCCCAGAACGTGATCCAGTCGACATTCCAGATGCCGGTGGCCGAGCCGTAGAGATAGGCGCGGATGCCGTCGTCGAGCGGCATCTTCCAAACCCATAAGCCCAGCAGGAAGGTGACGATCGAGCCGATCAACACGGCGAGCCAGGCCGACAGGCGCAGGCCTGCCAGCAGGAACAACAACAGGACGACCGGAACCAGCGCGACCAGCCAGGTCAGGAACAGGTTTCCGGTCGGATCGAGAATCTGCGTGAACATAGACAATTCCTCCCCCTCGTATGGGCCCGTAGGCTTCTTTGTTTGTGTCGCCGCTCGATGTCCCGAACGGCGGTCGATTAGAACGCTTGTTCGCTTGAGGCGGCAGATGAAAATTCGTCACCCGCCGGCGATCGACGCCAACAGCCTGACCACGCAAGTTGCGGCGGCGCTGGTCGACAACGCAGCGTTGCCGGGCGGGTCATGGATTTGATTCCACATTGCACGTCCTCCCCACGCCGTTATGCGGCGCGCCCCGGACCAGCGTGGAGGGTCAGGCGTGCCTGGCGCGATTGCGGGAGTGCCCAAGTAATACGCGAGGTGAGCCGCAAATTTGGGCAAATCCAAAATCCGCTCACAACCTCGCGAAGTGTTGACGCCCCCGCCCCTCGCCGTTGCAGCCATGCTAGGGTTGACTCGGAGCCGGGGACAAGTGAACGCGAACCATAAGAACTACGACTTTAGTCTAGTTTCCTCCGATTTTCCCGATCTTTCAGGCCTTTAGGGCCATTTCTCCCGGAGACGGCACTCTGTGAACAATCTTCGAACGACGCTCGCCACCGTATGGCGGATCGCTGCGCCCTATTTCCGTTCGGAAGACAAATGGGCCGGGCGCGGACTTCTCGCCGCGGTCATTGTCATCGAACTCGCAAGCGTGTTCCTGACGGTGCTGCTCAACAAATGGAACAATGATTTTTACAATGCGCTGCAGGAGCACAATCAGGCCCTGTTCACCTATCAGATCATTTATTTCTGCGTGCTTGCGACCTTTTGGGTCGGGCTCAGTGTCTATAAGCTCTATCTCAATCAATGGCTGCAGATCCGCTGGCGGCGCTGGATGACGGCGCGCTATCTCGGCGAATGGCTGCACGAGGCCAATCACTACCGGATGCAGCTGCTCGGCGATGCCGCCGACAACCCCGACCAGCGCATCGCCGAAGACACCCAGCGTTTCGTCGAGCTGACGCTGGGGCTTGGCATCGGCTTGTTGAGTTCGGTCGTGACGCTGGCATCCTTCGTCGTAATCCTCTGGGGCTTGTCCAATGATGCGCCGCTGCATTTGTTCGGCACGGACATCCTGATTCCGGGTTACCTGGTGTGGGGCGCCCTGATCTACGCACTGTTCGGTACATGGTTGACCCACCTGATCGGCAGGCCGCTGGTCGGGCTCAATTTCCAGCAGCAGCGCTTCGAGGCCGATTTCCGCTTCAACCTGGTGCGCGCGCGAGAGAATGCCGAGCAGATCGCGTTGCTGCGCGGCGAGCCGGCCGAACGCACGCGGCTGCTTGCGCGATTTGGAGCGGTGGTCGAGAACTGGCTCGGCATCATGCGGCGTACCAAGCGGGTGACGGCCTTTACCGCGAGCTATTCGCAAGCCGCAGTGATCTTCCCCTACATTCTGGTGGCGCCGGCCTATTTTGCCGAGAAGGTTCAGCTCGGTGGCATGATGCAGACGGCATCCGCCTTCGGCAGCGTGCAGGATTCGCTGTCGTTCATCATCACCTCCTACCGGACCATCGCCGAATGGCAGTCGGTGGTGCAACGGCTCGATGGGTTCGAGACATCGATCGAAAACGCCGCTGCGCTGATCGTCACGCGGGATGTCATTCATGTCAGGCCGGACGACAGCGGAACGATCGACCTCGAAAAGCTTGTGGTCGGCCTGCCCGGCGGAACGCCGCTGGTCGCGGCCGACGGCTTTCGGATTCGTAGCCGTGAGCGCACGCTGGTTACGGGCCCCTCCGGCGCCGGCAAATCGACCCTGTTCCGCGCCATCGCCGGCGTCTGGCCGTTCGGCAGCGGCTCGATTTCGATCCCCTCGCAGGCAAAGCTGATGGTGCTGCCGCAACGGCCGTATTTTCCGATCGGCTCGCTGAAGGCCGCGATCGTCTACCCCTCGGAAGCAAGCGCGTTCGATACCGAAAAGGTCAGAGAGATTCTGCTCGCGGTCGGCCTGCCACAGCTCGTCTCGCGGCTGGAGGAGGAGGCGCATTGGAACCGGATGCTCTCGCTCGGCGAACAGCAGCGCCTGGGACTCGCGCGCGCGCTGTTGCACGCGCCGCAATATCTGTTCCTCGACGAGGCGACCGCCTCGCTCGACGAAGCCTCGGAGGCGAAACTGTACCGGCTGCTCGAAGAGAAAATGCCGACGGCCACCATCGTCTCGATCGGACATCGCTCCACGCTCAAAACTTTCCACCAGCGCCATGTCGCGCTGACAGCAGAAGGCGACCGGTTCGCGCTGCAGGACGAGCGCGAAAGCGTCGAGCCCTGACAAAACAAAAGGGGCGGCAGATTGCTCTGCCGCCCCTGCTGTTTGCCGGAGAAGGATTTACTTCAGGTTGGTCATTGCCGTCAGGTCGGCCGAGAGCTTGACGATGCCGGCCGCGCCGCACCAGTTGGAGCCGAAGCCGCCCGGATTGGTCGGGGTGATGAAGGACGGCGAGAAGTTACGCGTCGTGTAATCGCTGGTGTAGACGTTGCAGTTGGCCTTCGACAGGTCGGTGTCGGAGTAACGCAGGTCCAGCGTGAACACCTTGTAGGTGAAGCCGACGCCGATGTTCCAGGTGTTGTAGCTCGGCTCGGGAACGCCCGCCGCGAACGGCGTGCCGGGTCCGGTGCCGTAGAACGCATCCGACGTTCCGAGCCACTGACGGCCGAATTCGCCGGAGACATACAGGCCGACGCCGCTGCTGCCGAAGATCGTGGCCGGCGCGGTATACTTGGCGGTGATCGATGCGTAGTCGCCCCAGGCGCCGAGGTTCAGCATGTTCGGCGAGTAGTACTCGTTGACGCCGACCGCCCAGTTGTCGTTGATGGTGTAGTTAAGCTTGCCATAACCTTCGAAGAAGCTCGCGTTTCGCTTGGCCACGTTGCCGTTGAACGGCAGGCTGCCGTTGATGATGCAACCCAGTTCCGAACCCGGGATGCCCGAACCCGGGAAAGCGCCCGCATTGAAGCACTGTCCACCCGGATAGAGATAGCCGAACAGACCGAAGTCGAAGGCCGCCGCGCCGAAGGTCGGGCGAATACCGCCGTAGATGTCGGTTTCAGCCGCGGCGCGGTTCGGGAACGAGATGCTCTCGAACGACGTGCCGATGTAGACCTGCACGTCCTTGTTGAAGTTGTAGCGCGGTTCGAAGTAGGCCGCGGCCGACGGGTTGTGGTTGGACTGGGTGACACCGCGGAAGATGTAGTCGTTCATGATCGCGCTACCGAAAGCGAGATCCCAGGGATCGAACGGCGCCGGGGGCGGCGCCTTGACTGCCTTCACCGGCAAATCTGCCGCCAGAACAGACCCCGATACCATTGCCAGCGCCGTTGCCAACAAGACGATTTTCTTCATGACGATCCCCATCCCGTTTTAAAGATCAGTCCGTTCCGGCGACCCCAAGGGACGTGCGACAACCGACTGCGACAAATTCGTTAACCCGCCCGCAATCTGGAACGCGCCACTCGCGCCGTGAAGCTAAAAAGAGAAGCATTTGCCGACTTTTTAGGCGTTATGGCCGTTCTACGAAAGGTTGTCGGCGGGTGTTGCATTCCGACAACAATTTCAGGCGGTTTCAGCGTCGCCCAGACGACTCCAGAGCCCCCGCCGCGGGCCAGTTCGGGAGACTGGGCCGTTCGAATCAAACGCCTTCGGGCCGGCCGTTCGGGGTGGGTCGCCGGCAAGCCAATGCAAAAAGGCCGCAGCGGCGAGCGCTGCGGCCTTGAAACGCACCCGAGGGGACCGGGTGTTCAGCGCTTCGGTTCTGATCCAATCAGAACCGGTCGCCCTCTAGTTGTCGTGCTCTCCGCCCGAAGAACCGTCGGTCGAATATCCCGAATGCGGCGCCGGACTCGGAGCCGCCCAGCTCGGGGCCGCAGGCGCGGGAGCCGGCGCGGGCGCTGCCGCGGGAGGAGCCGCAGGTTTGGGAGCTGCAGGCTTCGGGGCCGGCGGCTTGCGAACAGGTTTCGGTGCAGCCGGCGCTGCCGCGACGGGCGCGGGCGCGGGCGGCGCCTGCTTTGCCGGGGCCTTCTTGGCGACGGCCTTTTTGGCTGATTTTTTCGGCGCAGCCTTGGACTTCTTGGCGGATTTCTTTGCCGACTTCTTGGCCTTCTTCGCCGACTTCTTGCCGGCCTTCTTGGACGCCTTCTTCGCGGATTTCTTCTTTGCCGTCAGGACTTTTTTGCTTTTCTTGTTCTTCTTGCCACCCTTCTTCTTTTTGCCTTTAGCCATCGTGATCCTCCTGTTGCCGCCGATCAATGTGTATCGAGCGTTTCAAGTCGTCCGCCTCCAACGAGGCCCATCGATCAGGTCAATCCTGGGGCCTTCAATCCAGGCTTTGGACCGCCTGTCGCCCAATCGAGAAGCTCAATCGTGTGCACCACAGGAACTGACGTGCCGCCGGCAATCTGAACCATGCATCCGATATTGCCCGCAGCAATCATGTCCGGCTTGACCATCGCGATATTGGCGACCTTTCGATCGCGCAATTTGTCCGCAATGTCAGGCTGGAGAATGTTGTACGTCCCCGCCGAACCGCAACACAAATGGCTCTCGGGTACATCTTTCACCACGAATCCGTTCTTGGAAAGCAATTCTTTCGGAAGCTCGCTGATTTTCTGTCCGTGCTGCAGCGAACAAGCCGAGTGATAGGCGACCACTATGTCGCCGTGTCGCTGCGAGTTCTGCAATGCGATGCCGCCGAGATACTCCGTGATGTCCTTGGCCAGCGCCGAAACCCTGGCCGCTGCTGCCGCGAAATCGCGGTCCTCGCGCAGCATGAAGCCATAGTCCTTGATCACCGTCCCGCAACCTGACGTCGTCACCAGGATGGCGTCGAGGCCGTTCTGTTCGGCCTCGGCGAGCCAGACCGCGATGTTGGCGCGGGCGCGCGCCTTGGCGTCGTCATCGCGGCCGAGATGATGCGTCAGCGCGCCGCAGCATTGCTCATCCCTGACCAGCACCACCTCGATGCCGTGCCGCGTCAGCAGGTTGATGGCGGCCTGGTTGATGCGGGGCGCCAGCACCTGCTGGGCGCAGCCCTGCAGCAGCGCGACCCGTCCGCGACGCTCGCCTTGCGCCGGAAAAACGCTTCCGCCGGGGGCTCCCCTCGGCGGCAGGCCGGCCGGCGCCAGCGCCAGCATCGCCTTGATCCGCCTCAATAAACCAGGAGTGGCCGATGGCGATTGGGGGGCCGGCAGCAGCCCCGCCAGCGGTCGCGCCAACCGCGCCAATGTCATGCTGGCGCGAAACCATTGCGGCCGCGGCAGCACGAAGGCGAGCGCCGCCCTTAGCAGCCGCTCGGGCAAGGGCCTCGCATATTGCGTCTCGATCCTGACCCGCGCCTGGTCGACCAGATGCATGTAGTTCACTCCCGAAGGACAGGTGGTCATGCAGGCAAGGCAGGACAGGCAGCGGTCGATGTGCTTGACCACCTCCGCGGTCGGCGGGCGGTTCTTTTCCAGCATCTCCTTGATGAGATAGATGCGGCCGCGCGGGCTGTCGAGTTCGTCGCCGAGCAGCACATAGGTCGGACAGGTCGCGGTGCAGAATCCGCAATGCACGCAGGCGCGCAGGATCTTGTCGGCCTCGGCGATATCGGGATCGGCGAGCTGAGAGAGGCTGAATTCGGTCTTCATGCCCGTGTCATCCGGCCGCGGTTGAGAATGTTCCTGGGATCGAAGCTCTGACGGACCCGTTCGCTCAACGCGGCGACGCCGCTTTCTGACGGATGGAACACCTCCACGTTGCACCTCACTTCCTCGGACGCCCGCAGTAGCATGGCGTGGCCCCCTGCCGCGTCGGCGCGCGTCCGCACCAGGGCTGCCTGGGCGTCCGGCTTGGGAGGCAGCGCCGCCCAGATCAGGCCACCGCCCCAGTCGTAGATCACGTCGCCGCCGGTATCGCGCGCCAGCCCCTCGCCGAGTGCGCCGCCGGCGGCGGGTGGACAGACGATCCGCCACACCGGCCACGCGCCGAGCGCGCCCTTGACCTCGAACGGCTCGACATCGCGAACGCAAGCCCATACCGAGGCCGAGGTTCCGTCTTCGACGATCTCGGCGGCTCCGAACGGCGAGAGTGCCTTTGCAAGTGCGGCCGCGCGATGGACCGCCGATTCCGTGATGCCTTCCAGGCGCAACAGCGTCACCGCATGTAGCGGCGAACCGAGTTGGCCAAGTGCGCCCGAGGCGCCGCGAAATGCCGATTTCGGAACATGAGCGGCAGCGGAAACGTCGAACGGCGAGCCCAGCGCCGCCGTCATCGCCTTGTTCGCCGCGGTATCGTCAAGTCCGCGCAAC
>NZ_DATHOP010000213.1:0-33351 GCF_035484855.1 Bradyrhizobium sp. | reverse complement strand
CAGGTCGAGGTGTCGATCATCGACCAGGCGTTTGCAAACGGGTGGGTCACACCCCACCCGCCGGAGCGGTTGACGGGCAAGACCGTCGCTGTTGTCGGCTCTGGCCCGGCGGGGCTCGCGGCCGCACAACAGCTCACTCGCGCCGGTCACACGGTCGCCGTCTACGAGCGGGATGACCGCATCGGTGGGCTGCTGCGCTACGGCATTCCCGACTTCAAAATGGAAAAGTCCCACGTCGATCGCCGCGTTACCCAGATGGCGGCGGAGGGGGTTTCTTTCCACGTCGGGATCGAAGTCGGCACCGCGCTGCCGATCCAGACGCTGCTCGCCGAGCACGACGCGGTGGTGCTCGCCGGCGGCGCGGAATGGCCGCGCAACCTGGACATTCCCGGCCGCGAGCTGGATGGCATTCATTACGCGATGGATTTTCTCACCCAGCAGAACAAGCGCGGCGCCGGCGATGACGAGCCTCGCGCCGCGCCGGAGGGAACGATTACCGCGCGGGGAAAACATGTCGTCGTGATCGGCGGCGGCGACACCGGCTCGGACTGCATCGGCACCTCGTTCCGGCAAGGCGCCAAGTCAGTGACCCAGCTCGAAATCATGCCGGCGCCGCCCGAGCATGAGAACAAGGGCCTGACCTGGCCGAACTGGCCGCTCAAGATGCGCACCTCCTCGAGCCAGGCCGAAGGCGCCAAGCGCGAATACGCCGTGCTGACGCAGCGCTTCTCAGGGGAAGACGGCAAGGTCGCCAAGCTGCATTGCGTGCAGGTCGACGAAAAGTTCAAGCCGATCCCGGGCACCGAATTCGAACTCGACGCGCAGCTGGTGCTGCTCGCCATGGGTTTCGTCCATCCGGTGCATGAGGGCCTGTTGAAGACGCTCGGCGTCGAGCTCGACCAGCGCGGCAACGTCCGCGCCAACACCTCGGAGTACCAGACCTCGCGCCCCAACGTGTTCTCCGCCGGCGACATGCGCCGCGGCCAGTCATTGGTGGTGTGGGCGATCCGCGAGGGAAGGCTGTGCGCGCGCGCGATCGACCAGTTCCTGATGGGCACGACGAACTTGCCGCGGTGACCACTCGTCATTGCCGGGGCTTGACCCGGCAATCCATCTCCCTTCGCAAGACTCTTGTGAAGAAAGATGGATACGCGGGTCAAGCCCGCGTATGACGGCGGTGGTTCACAACTGAGACCGCCGCGCAGCAATCCACCCCTACCTATCCAGCCACACATCCTCGAACCGCAGGGCATTGTACTGGCTGTTGTCGTGCGGGGTGTAACCCCTGACATAGGGCTGCCAGCAATTGACCGCGACGCTGGAGAGGACGACCGGACGGGCCGCGTCGTCGACCAGGATGCGCTCGATCTCCCAGACGATCTGCCTGCGCTTGTCCCTGTCGAGTTCGCGCGATTGCGCCGCCAGCAGCCTGTCCACCTCGGGGTTGCAGTACTGCGTGTAGTTGCGCTCCGACTTGCATGAATAATTCTCGACCAGATTGCCGTCGGGATCGTCGACGCTGACGCCGGTCACGTTCAGCCCGATGGTGTAGTCCTTGCGCGCCAGCCGCGCGTACCATTGCGGCGTTTCCAGGATGTCCAGTTCGCCCGAGATGTAGATCTTCTTCAGCTGGTCGGCGAGGATCACCGCCGGCTCGCGGTAGGTCGGCAGGTTCCGGGTCTGGATCTTGATGACAAGCGGTTTCGCATCGCTGTAGCCGAGTTTTTGCATGATACCCTGCGCCTGCGCGATGTTCTGAGCCGTGTCGGGACCATAGCCCGCAAGCTGCGACACCATCTCCGGCGGCATGCCCCATTCGCCGACCGGTTTTGGCAGCATGGCCCCGCCTATCAGCGCCTTGCCCTCCATCAGGATCGTGTTGAACGGCTTACGATCGATCGCGAGCGACATGGCTTTGCGGATATCCGGATTGTCGAACGGCGGATTGACGCGGTTGACCAACAAGTTGATCTGCGTTCCCGTCGGCACCATCTCGCAGATCGCGTTCGGCGCCTGCGCCTTGATGTCCTTCATCAAGGGCACGCTCACGTCAGAAGGGAAGGTGATGTCGAATTCACCGGTCTCGAAACCCAGTAGCCGCGTGGCACGGCTGTCGACCACGCGGAACGTGATCTCGTCGAGATAGGGACGGTCTTTTTTCCAGTAGTCGGGATTGCGCACCAGCCTGATCGAGGCGCCGCGGTTGAATTCGACCAGTTTGAACGGTCCGGTGCCGACCGGCTTCGTGCGCATCACAGCCTGCGGCACATGGCAGGGATAGACGGCGGAGAACGAGCTTGCGAGCAGTACCGGCAGGCTCGGCTGCGGCTCGCTCAATTCGAAGGTCGCCTCATAGTCGCCGTTGATGCTGACGTCCTGCAATTTCGAGTACCAGACTTTTCGCGGGTTGCGATGAAAATCCTGCGTTCCGCTTTTGCCGATCAGCATCCGCCAGGTGCATTGCACATCCTTAGCGGTGAACGGCATGCCGTCATGCCATTTCACGCCTGGCCTGAGCTTGAAGGTCAGCTTGGTGTTGGTGGAATCCCACGACCAGCTTTCCGCCAGATCCGGGATCACGGTATCGATGCTCTCGTGCGGCTTGGCGGGATCGAACATCACGAGATTGTTGAACACGGCCGAGAACGGCGTCACCGAGGCGATGGTCGATTCCTCCAGCAGCGAGGTGCTCGGCGGATTGTCGTTGTGATAGAGTTTTAGCGTGCCGCCCGGTTTCTGCGCGGCGGCGGGAGTTGCGAGAGCGATGGCCAGTGCGATGACGCAGGCCGTGGACAACCTGTTGGCGCGCATGCTGGCCTCCCCATAAGCTTTTTGTTTTTGTATAGAACTGCCGGGAGTGGGGTGCAATGTGCCACCACTTCGCATGTTGTCATACGCGGGCTTGACCCGCGTATCCATCGCTCTTCACAGGAAGCGCTTTTCGAAGACGATGGATTGCCGGGTCAAGCCCGGCAATGACGGGACGTTAGTTCTGCAACCTTACGCCCAGCATCACCACCGTTGACTGCGAACTCGACAGCGGAATGTTGGAGTCGAGAATGTCGTGCCGCAGCGTGCCCTTGATCCAGAGGTTTTGGGTCATCTTGTAGATCAGGTCGCCCTCGACCGAGTAGGTCTTGTCGTTGCGACCAAAGCCCTGGTAGTCGAGGGTGCCGTAGGTGAACTTGCCGATCGCCGTCAGCCAGCGCCGGAAGTCGTGATCGGCCTCGATCGTGTAGGTGTGCACCAGCACGCCGGACGCGCCGGGCAGCGTGGTCTCGGCGATCTGGGTGTCGGAGTAGAATTTGGCGGTGGTCAGCGGCGTCGCGTTCCAGGTCAGCGAGGCCGAGGTCAAGAGGCCCTGCAGGCGGTCGAGCCGCGGATCGACATAGTCGCGCGCGGCGTAGCCGATCGAGATCTGGCCGATCAACAGCCGGGTGAATTCGAACGACGTGCCGGCCTTGGCATAGCCGCCGTCGGAATCGCGCTCGTAGCCGTTGCGGTCGAATTGCAAATCGTGCACGCGGGTGTCGCCCTCGACCTCGACGAAGGGTTTTATGGCCGGCGTCAGCTCGTAGGAGACGCGCCCCACTCCGCCATATTGGTTGAAATTGCGGTCGTCGTTGCTGGCGGTCGAGCCGTCGGTCAGGGTCGAGTTGCCATAGGCGGTGCGGTCGACCGTGCCGCCAGCGGAAACCTGCAGGCGGTTGAATCTCTGGTCGAAGCCCAGGGTGGTGCCGACCGTGGTGTAGATGGGATACGACGCCAGTCCGGCCTGGATGTTTGGGCTGCCGGGATTGTCGGTGGCGACCCCCAGCCGCAGCTGCGCAGTGATGTCGGTATCCCTGGAGACATCGAGACGGCCATCGACATGGCCGACGAAATCCGGGCGCTGGACATTGGTCGGCGCCGGCGAGACGCCGCCGTCGACGGTTGCCGGCAGGTTGCCGCCATAGCCGGTGAAGGAGCCGCGCAGATCGGCGACCAGCGCGTGGCGGTCCCAGTCGGAGACGGCGAGAAACTCCGGCGCTACGACATAGAACGGCAGGCCATGTTGTTCGGGAAGCCGGCCGGGATTGCTGTCGTAGCCGCCGGACAGTTCGACCGCGGATTTGACCAGAAAGCTGCCGGCATAATCGCCGACCGCGCCGAACGGATCGTCGTCGACCTTGAGCCGCTTGCGCGGCGGCTGGCCGTCCGCCGTGCCGGCCATCGACGGCGGGATCGGCGGCTTGTTGGCGGTCTCCGACGGGGGGATCGCCAGCCGCACCCGGCCGTTCGAAATCGCAGGGTTCGTCGCAGCCGTCGGCGCCGGCGTGCCGGGACCCGGCGACGGTTTCGGCTTGGGCTGGCCCGGATAGAGCTTTGGCTTCTTGCGCGTGCGGTTCAGCGAATCGAAGCCGGTGTCGGCGGCGCCATTGGCGGGCGGCAGGCCATAGGTGGGGATCTGGCCGATCCGCGACGGCGCCGGCTTGTCGTTGTCGCGCAGCCCGGTGGCATCGGTCGGGTCGGTGGGATCGGCGGCGTTGTCGCCCGCTTTACGCAGCGGCAAATCCTGCGGCAGAATAGAGCTCGCGCGGACGGGGCGGAACATGTCCGGCGTCAGGGTCTGGGCCTGGGTGCGGCTGGATGCGAAGGCGATCAGCGCGAGGCACGGCAAGGCTGCGCGCCAAACCTTCACGCGCCCGCTCCGGCCCCTTGCTGGACCCGCCATCACAATGAAAATACTCCAGCGAATTCATACGCTTGACGATCGGGTTCCACCCACGCGACGAGACGGAGCGAAAAACGTCGTTAATGGAGTTAAAACAATTATGGTTAATGACCCGTTGAGAACGCCCCGCCGCCGCGTCGCATCGCAAAACCGGCCGTGCTAAGGAGGGGCCGCGGCGAAAAACAGCTTTCCCCGCCTTGCGGGAAACCTTCATGGCCAAGTCTAGTCCGCTGATGACATCCTCATCCGCATCAGAAGCGAACGCCGCCGTCCAATCCGCGCTGCGTACCCTGGAGGCCGGCGGCAGCGGCATCAGCGCGATCGCGGCCGCCCTGCAGGGCCCGCTCGGGCCGGCATTTGCCGAAGCCGTCGATACCATCCGCAAGGCCAAGGGCCGCGTCATCGTCACCGGGCTCGGCAAATCAGGCCATGTCGCGCGCAAGATCGCGGCGACGCTGGCCTCTACCGGCACGCCCGCCTTCTTCGTGCATGCGGCGGAAGCCAGCCACGGCGATCTCGGCATGATCACGCCCGACGACGTCATCATCGCGCTGTCGTGGTCCGGCGAGCAGCCGGAGATGAAGAACCTCGTGAGCTATGCCAGGCGTTTTGCGATCCCGATGATCGCGGTGACGTCGAACGCGGCCTCCCCGCTCGGCGAAGCCGCCCAAATCGTGCTGGAGCTGCCGAAGGCGCGCGAGGCCTGTCCGCACAATCTGGCGCCGACCACCTCGTCCTTGATGCAGGCCGCGATCGGCGACGCGCTCGCCATTGCGCTGCTCGAAGGCCGCGGTTTTACCGCGCTCGAGTTCGCCAATTTCCATCCCGGCGGCAAGCTCGGCGCGATGCTGAAATTCGTCCGCGACATCATGCACACCGGCGATGCGATGCCCATCAAACCGCTCGGCACCAGAATGTCGGACGCACTGGTGGAGATGTCGGCCAAGGGATTCGGCTGCGTCTGCATCGTCGATCGCGCCGGCGAGATCGCCGGCATCATCACCGACGGCGACTTGCGCCGCCACATGCGGCCCGACCTGATGACGGCCCTGGTCGAGGAGGTGATGACGAAGAATCCCAAGACCATCGCGCCGGGCATGCTCGCCACCGAGATCATGCGCGAGAGCGTCGATTCCTCGCGACCCGCGGTGTCGGTGCTGATCGTCGCTGAAGGCAGCAAGCCGGTCGGCATCGTCCATGTCCACGACGTGCTGCGGGCGGGCGTGGCGTAGGGCGCGGTCCTTCCGCCGTCATTGCGAGCGCAGCGAAGCAATCCATCGCGCCGCAAGGAAGTATGGATTGCTTCGCTGCGCTCGCAATGACGGTCACGTCGGAAACCGCGCCGCCGTCGCCTCCAGCGGCAGGTCGAGCCCGTTCGCCAGATACGACACGGTGCGATAGAAGCCGCAGAGCAGGATGATTTCGAAAATCTTCGCCTCGTCGTAATGCGCCGACAGCGTCTTGAATTCGGCGTCGCTGAGCGTGGCGCGGGCGTGCAGCGCGTCGACGGTCGCGATCAGCGCCTGTTCGGCCGCCGACCAGCATGATGCGTCGGCCGCGCCCTTTACCGTGGCGCGGACCTGCTCCTCGGTCAGCTGCGCGGCGGCGGCGAAGGCCCTGACATGCACGCCCCATTCGTACTCGCAACCGGTCCGCGCGCAGGTGCGGTCGATCACGATCTCGCGCTCGCGCAAGCTGAGCGGCCCACGATCGAGCAGGCTGCCGGCGCGGAATTTCTCCCATGCCCGCGCGTTGCCGGCCATGACGCGAAACAGCACCAGCGGCGGCGCGCCGCGCATGATGCGGTCGAACTGCTCCCGGATGTCAGGGGCATAAGGCGGCTCCAGCGGCGCGATGCGTGACATGACGGACTCCCGTGCTACAATATACGTAGCGTCACGCTACATTATCTGTAGCACGCTTGCCAATGGGAACTTCGATGCCGAAAAGGATACCAGCCGTGAAAAAACGCGCCGTGCGCGGCTCGAAAACCGGCCGCCCGATCATGGTGCTGCTCGACCTCCTGGGCCGGCGCTGGTCCTTGCGCATCCTGTGGGAACTGCGAGGCGAGCCGCTGACCTCGCGGCGCTTGCGCGCGGCCTGCGACGAGGCTTCGCCGACCGTGCTGCAGGCGCGGCTGTCGGAACTGCGCGAGGCGGGTTTTGTCGAGCTGCATCCCTCCGGCGGCTATGGCCTGACGGCGACAGGCCGGGAATTGGAAGACACCTTCCTGCCGCTGCATCGTTTTGCCGAACGCTGGAGCAAGCGGTGACGAGCAAGCGACGACGGCTGCTTCTTCCCCCTCGCCCCGCCCTTGCGGGGAGAGGGTTGGGGTGAGGGGCTGTCTCGACATCGGGACTCGCGGAGAGTCCCCCTCACCCGGCGCTGCGCGCCGACCTCTCCCCGCAAGCGGGGCGAGGTGAATCGAACGCTCGCCGCTTCGCAATTATGCCGCCGCCACCGTCAGGCTGGCGCCGTCGGCCTGCACGATCTTGACCCGGCTGCCGGCCGGCGTGTCGGGGCCGGCGACGCGCCAGACGGTGTCGTCGATCTTGACCGTCCCGGAGCCGTCGATGATCGGCCGCTCCAGCGTGAACACGCGGCCGACCAACGCGTCGGCGCGCCGGTTGAGGAACGGATTGCTTCGGCTGACCGCGCTGCTGCTTCGCGCGATGCGCCGCCACAGCGGCACCGCGCAGGCTGCGAAAATCGCAAACATCAGGATCTGCATCTCCCACGACGGATGGATCGCAAACGACAGCAGCCCGACCAGCAACGCGGCGAGCCCGAGCCAGAACAGGAACACGCCCGGCGCGAGCAACTCCAGCGCCATCAGGATGACGCCGAAGATCAGCCAGTTCCAGGTGCCGAGTGTCACGAACATCTCACTCATCTCACGCCCCCTTTTTGCGTCACACTGCCGGCGGCGGTACCGGCGGAACGGTGCCTGTGCTCGGCACCGAAGCACGCCGCGCGGCGGCCGCAGCCGACGCCGCGCTTTCGCCAAAGGTAGCTTTCGCGATCTCGCCAATGCCGGCCAGCGATCCCAGAATGCTGACGGCCTCGATCGGCAGCATGATGATCTTCTGGTTCGGCGAGTCCGCCAATTGCCCGAACGCCTTGATGTATTTGTCGGCGATGAAATAGTTCAGCGCGGCGACGTCGCCTTTGGCGATGGCTTCCGAGACCATCTGCGTCGCCTTGGCTTCGGCCTCAGCCGAGCGCTCGCGCGCCTCGGCATCGCGGAAGGCTGCTTCTTTTCGGCCTTCGGCCTGCAGGATCTGGCCCTGCTTGGCGCCTTCCGCACGCAGGATTTCCGATTGCCGCTGGCCCTCGGCCTGCAGGATGTCGGCGCGCTTGACGCGTTCGGCCTTCATCTGGCGTCCCATCGCCTCGACGAGATCGGCGGGCGGCACGATGTCCTTGATCTCGATGCGGTTGACCTTCAGGCCCCACGGCGACACCGCGGCGTCGACCACGCGCAGCAGGCGTTCGTTGATCTCGTCGCGATGCGACAGCACCTGGTCGAGGTCCATCGCCCCCATCACCGAGCGGATGTTGGTCATGGTCAAGACGATGATCGCCTGGTTGAGGTTGGACACCTCGTAGCTCGCTTTCGCCGCGTCGAACACCTGGAAGAACGCGACGCCGTCGACGGTGACGGTGGCGTTGTCCTTGGTGATCACCTCCTGCTCGGGAATGTTGATGACCTGCTCCATCATGTTCATCTTGCGCCCGACGCGGTCGAAATAGGGGATGATGAGGTTGAGCCCCGGCTCCAGCGTGCGGGTGTATTTGCCGAACCGTTCGATGGTCCAGTCATAACCCTGCGGCACCGTCTTGATGCCGGCGAACAGCGTGAAAACAACCAACAGCATCAGCGCAATGGCGAATATGTCGAACCCGGTCATAAATCCTCCCAAAGCCCGGCACGATCGCGCCCGGGCGCACGCTTATTAGTCTGCGTACCGGCCGCGCCGGTTCAGCCTGCGCTTGCCTGACATAGGTGGGGTCGCGTTTGCCGGCCGCCAGATGTACGGCGACTGAACATTGCGATTGGCCCGTCATGCCCGGCCTTGTGCCGGGCATCCACGTCTTAGCCGCGCTCAAGCTAAGGAAGACGTGGATGGCCGGGCATAGGCGAGCGGAAGCGACGCCGTCCTACGGACGGCTTTGGCCGGCCATGACGAAAGAATTCACAGGTCAGATCCAGCCCTGCAACTCGCGCAGCACCAGTTGCCGGATCACGTCCATGCCGGGATCGCTGTCGTTGAGGCAGGGGATGAAGGAAAATTGCTCGCCGCCATGATGCCTGAAGATCTCGGCGTTTTCCTGGGCGATTTCCTCCAGCGTTTCCAGGCAGTCGGCGGAGAAGCCGGGCGTCACCACCGCGATGCCGCGCACGCCGTCCTTCGCCAGTTGCTCGATGGTCTTGTCGGTGTAGGGTTTCAGCCACTCGTCGAAGCCGAAGCGCGACTGGAAGGTGAGCAGCAGTTTTGACGGATCGAGGCCCATGCGCTTGCGCAAGGCTTCCGTCGTCGCGGTGCATTGCGCGAAATAGGGATCGCCCTTGTCGACATAGGCTTGCGGCATGCCGTGAAACGAGGCCACGATCCGCTCGGGCACAAACGGCAGGCTCGCGAGGTGCGCATGGATCGAGACCGCCAGCGCCTCGATATAGTCGGGGTCGTCGTAATAGGGCGGCGTCACCCGCAATGTCGGCTGCGCGCGCATCGAACCGAGCACACGGAACACTTCGTCGCAGACGGTCGCCGAGGTGGCGGCTGAATATTGCGGATAGAGCGGCACGACCAGCAAACGGTCGCAGTCGTGCGCCGTCAGTGCCGCGATGCGGGACGATATCGACGGGTTGCCGTAGCGCATCGCCCAGTCGACCACGACATGGTCGTAGTCCGATATCGCCGAAGCGAGTTTCTCCGACTGCGCCCGCGTAATGGTTTTCAGCGGGGATTCGTTCTTCTCGGTGTTCCAAATCTTCCGGTAATCGCGCGCCTTGCGGGGCGGGCGGACCCGCAGGATGACGCCGTTCAGCGCCAGTTTCCAAAACAGTCCCTGGTTCTCGATCACGCGGGGATCGGACAGGAACTCCCTGAGATAGACGCGCACGCCCCTGGTATCGGCGGTGTCGGGGGTGCCGAGATTGACCAGCAGCACGCCGACGCGCGGCGGCCCGACCGCGGCGGCAGGCTCTGCCTTCTCGATGGCGACGACCGTTGTCATGGTGGCCGTGGCTTCGCGCGTTGCACCATCCTTGTCAAGATAATGGCCGGTTCGATAGTGTCGGCCGTGACCCGGGGTGGGAGAAGCCATGACCGTCGCCGAATGGTGCGTTTTCGCAAGCCTGATGCTCTATCTGCTGACGATCGTGCCGATCAAATGGCTCGGCTATCGCCGCTACGACAATTCCAAGCCGCGCGACCCCGCCTTCTACGGCGACCCGCTGCGGACGCGGGCGCTGGGCGCGCACCAGAACGGAATCGAGGCGTTTCCGTTCTTCGCCGTGGCCGTGCTGCTGGCGGAATTCAAGGCCGGCCCGCAGCGCCTGATCGACGAATTGTCGGTGCTGTTCCTGATCGTGCGGGTCGCCTACGTCCTCACCTATCTCGGCGACCGCCCGCGGCTGCGCTCGATCCTGTGGAACACCGGCTTTGTCATCAACATCGCGATTTTCTTCCTCCCGCTGATCCGGCGGTATCTGCCGATTTGAACCGCGATCGTACAGATACAATTTTCAAACAGCCTGCTATTGCGATGGCTGTGGTCGCTCCCTGCCACGCGCGAAGAGCGCGTGGAGGGAGGGGGGCGCACCGCCGCGGCCCCGACGATCGGGCAAATAGCATAGCGGCGGCCGGGAACCATTCTCCAACTGGGGCGTTTGACCGGGTTGGGGCGAGAACTTCGGTATGGCCAAATCCAAAAAAGCCCAGGCGCGGAAATCCGAAAAGGACTTTCGCGACAGTGAGCGCATTTTCAGGCTGCTGGTGCAAGGCGTCACCGACTACGCCATCTTCATGCTCGATCCGGCCGGCCACATCACCAATTGGAACGCCGGAGCCGAACGAATCAAGGGCTACAAGGCCAGGGAGATTGTCGGCAAGCATTTTTCCATCTTTTATACGCCGGAAGATCTCGCCGCGGATCTTCCAGCCAAGGCGCTGGCCACTGCCCGCAGCGCGAAGCATTTTCTCGCCGAGGGCTGGCGCGTCCGCAAGGACGGCACGCGGTTCTTTGCCTCCGTGGTGATCGACCCGATCTACGAGAAGCGAAAGCTGATCGGCTACGCCAAGATCACCCGCGACATCAGCGAACGCCAGCAAGCCTCGGCGGACCTCGACGACAGCGAAAACCAGTTCAGGATGCTGGTGGGAGGCGTCACCGACTATGCGCTCTATATGCTGAGCCCGACCGGCGTCATTTCCAACTGGAACGCCGGCGGTCAACGCATCAAGGGCTATCTCCCGGAAGAGATCATCGGACGGAATTTCTCGATGTTTTATACGCCGGCGGACCAAGCCGCGGGCAAGCCCGCGCGCGCCCTCGGAATCGCCGAGCAAACCGGCCACTACGAAGAAGAGGGCTGGCGCGTTCGCAAGGACGGTTCCTTTTTCTGGGCCAGCGTCGTCATCGACCCGATCCGCGACGACCACGGCAAGCTGATCGGATTCGCCAAGATCACCCGCGACATTACGGAGCGCCGCGAAGCACAATTAAAGCTCGAACAGATGCAACGACAGCTGGCCGAATCCCAGAAGATGGATGCGCTTGGCCAGCTGACCGGCGGCGTCGCGCATGACTTCAACAATCTCCTGATGATCATTTCGGGCAACGTTCATCGCATCAAGAAGGACTTGTCGACCGATGCGGGTCTTAAAGCGCTCCAGTCAATCGAAGCGGCTTCCCAGCGCGCCGCGTCGTTGACCAGCCAATTGCTGACATTTGCGCGGCGGCAAAGCGTCAATCCCCAGCCGATCGACCTTGCCAGGCGGATCGCATCCTTGCGCGACGTCCTCAACAGCGGCCTCGGAAATGCCGTCACGTTGCAGCTCGATATCGAGGATGCCATATGGCCGGTGGTCGCTGACCTCTCGGAGTTTGAAACCGCGCTGGTCAATCTGGTCATCAATGCCCGGGACGCGATGCCCGACGGCGGCGTGGTCACCATTTCCGCGAGGAACCAGCAACCCGACCGGGTCCTGATCGGGGTTGAGGACACCGGTGTCGGAATTCCGGACGACGTTCTGAGCAAGGTATTCGATCCCTTCTTCACCACCAAGCCGGTCGGCAAGGGAACCGGCCTCGGCCTTTCGCAGGTTCACGGCTTCGCGCATCAGGCCGGCGGATCCGTCGAAATATCCAGCGTCCTGGGCAAGGGCACGACGGTCTTCATTCGGCTGCCGCGCGCGGCCGGCGCCGAAAGCCGGGATCAGGCGTCGGCAAACAAGTCCGCCTCCGGAACGGTGCTTCTCGTCGAGGACAATCCCGAGGTTGCCGACGCCAGCACCGGCCTGCTCGAACAGCTCGGATATGCCGTGCGCTGGGTCTCCAATGCCGAAGCAGCCCTGCAGGAAATCGAGCGCGACGGCATCGACCTCGTTTTCAGCGACATCGTCATGCCCGGGAAGATGGATGGCGTGAAGCTGGCCTCCGCCATCAGGGCCATGCGGCCGGATTTGCCGGTGCTGCTGACCACGGGATACAGCGGCGGGGCAGGCGAAGCCCGGACAGACTTTCCTGTCCTGAAGAAACCGTTTCAGTTGCACGAGCTCAGCCGCGAATTGTCGAAGTTGACGGAAGGCTAGCTCTAGAACACGCGGACGGCTGTTGCCTCGATCGCCTCTCGCAGTGACTTGTGCAGGCTGTCGCGCGTCATGATATCGGTCTTGCGGCCGAGGATGCTGGCGGCGTATGCTTTCACGTCCATTAGCTCGTAGACGCCGAGCTTGCCTTTTTGACAGTCGAAAAACAGGTCCACGTCGGAATCCCGTGCCGCGTCGCCGCGCGCCGTCGAGCCGAACATGTAGAGATGTTCGACGCCAAGCCGCTTCAAATCGGCTTCGTTCTGCCGCAACCGGCTAATGGCTTCATCGCGCTCCATGGTTGCAATATAGCAAATCCCGATGGCCGTTTCCACGCCTTTTGATTTCGCGGCCTCGCTGCAATCGCCACGATCGCTCGCGCCGCCGCTGCTATCGTTTGCATTCGCGCTTGCCGGACCTATAGTTTGCGAAGGGGCAGTCGCCTTCACGAACCAGGATTCATGCGCGTTTCAATCATCACCGGAGGCGGGATCGGGATCGGCGCCGCGGTGGCACGCCGGCTGGCCGGGCCGGACCAGTGCCTGATGCTGCATGGGCAAGGCGCCGACGAGGCCGGGCTGGAGCGATTGAAGGCGGTCGGCGCGCAATGTCAGCGCGCCGGCGCCAGGGTCGCCTGGCACGCGGGCGACCTTGCCAATGCCGGCGCGGCCTCCGAACTCGTCACTGCTGCGCGCTCGGCGTTCGGCAGCATCGACGCGATCGTGCATGCCGCGGGCTTTGCCGACCGGCGCGGATTCACCGAGTTGCCGCGCGCAGGCCTCGATCGGTCATTCGCCGTGATGGCCGCCGCATTTCACGAATTGGCGGCGGCAGCATTGCCCGACCTGACCCGCGGACCGCAGGGACGCGTCGTCGCCATCTCCAGTTTCGTCGCGCATCGCTTCGTGCCGGGTTCGACCTATCCGGCATCCGCGGCGGCCAAGGCGGCGCTGGAGGCGCTGGTCAAGTGCCTGGCGATCGAACTCGCGGGCTCCGGCGCAACCGCCAATGCCGTGATGCCCGGCTTTACCCGCAAGGAGGCCGGACGCACGGGCGCGCTGGACGCGCAAGCCTGGCAAGTGGCCGCGAAAGCCAATCCGCTGGCGCGCCTCGCGGAACCCGACGAGGTCGCTGCCGCGGTCGCCTTCCTGTTGTCGCCGGAGGCCGGGCATGTGACGGGGGCTGTGTTGCCGGTCGATGGCGGCTTGACTCTGATGTAGATGAGGGTGGGGACAGGTTGATGGCGGACAATGTCACGGGCAAGCAAACAGACGTCGTCGTGCTCGGCGCGGGCATCGTCGGCGTGTCGGCGGCCTATGCCGCGCGGCAGCGCGGGTTGTCGGTCATCCTGGTCGACCGCCGCGAACCGGGCAGCGAGACCTCCTATGGCAATGCCGGCATTCTCAGTAGCGGCTCGATCCTGCCGCTCAACAAGCCGTCGCTGTTTGGCGCGCTGCCGGGCTACCTGACCAACAAGCACGCGGCGCTGCGCTGGAATCCGGCCTGGGCGATCGCGAATATCGACTGGGTGGTCCGCTTCCTCGCCAATGCTAGACCATCCCGGGTCAGACCACGGGCGGCGGCGCTGCACGGGCTGCTCGGCGCATCGCTGAAACTGCATCGCGAGTGGATCGTGAAGGCGGATGCGGGCCATCGCATCCGCGAGACCGGCTGGCTGAAGGCGTGGCGCAGCGATGCGGTCGGTGCGGCGAAGGAAGAGCAGGCGTGGCTCGCCGAATTCGGCATCGAAAGCCGGCTGCTCGACCGCCAGGACATTTCCGCGCTCGAGCCGAACATCCTCCCCGTCTACAAGGTTGGCCTGCTGCATACGCAGACCGCGTCCGTCGACTCGCCGGGCGCCGTGGTCAAGGCCTATGCGAAAATGTTTGTGGGCACAGGTGGCGAGCTCCGCCAGTCCGACATCAAGGCGATCACCCCTGACGGCGACGGCTGGCGCGTCACGCTCGCCGATGGGGCGGTCTCGGCGCGCCATGTCGTGGTCGCGCTTGGGCCGTGGTCACCGGATATTCTAAGGCCGCTGGGCTATCGCGTGCCGATGGCGTTCGAGCGCGGCTACCATCGCGAGTTCAAGCCGAATCCGGCACGCTCATTGCTTCGTCCGATCCATGACGCCGAGGGCAGCTTTCTGATGACACCGATGGAGCAGGGTATCCGCGTCACGTCAGGCGTCGAACTGACCGACCGCGACGCGCCCTCCTCGTTCGCCCAGCTCGATTCCGTGGTGCCGCTGGCGCGCGGCGTGGTCGAATTCGGTGACGCCGTCGGCGAGCCCTGGCGCGGCGCGCGGCCGACGCTGCCCGACAGCCTGCCCATGATCGGGCCGGCGCCGCGGCATTCCGGACTCTGGCTCGCTTTCGGTAACCAGCATATCGGGTTTACGACGGGACCTGCGACGGGAGCGGCGATCGCCGCGATGATCGCAGGAGCCGAGCCGCCGTTCGACGTGGCTGCGTTTGCGCCGAGCCGTTATCTTTAGAGGGTTGAAGTTGATACAAGCGGCATCGCCTCTTCTCCCTCTCCCCGCTCCTTCGCGGGGAGAGGGTTGGGGTGAGGGGCCCTCTCAACGAGTACGACTCGCGGAGAGAGCCCCTCACCCGGCGCTTCGCGCCGACCTCTCCCCGCGAAGAGCGGGGCGAGGTGACTCCAGAGAGTCGGGATAAGGCGATGCACTATGTTTGGGACTTCGCGATCCTCGGCAAATATAGCCATCTGTTCTGGCTCGGGCTCGGCTGGACCATCGCCTACACGATCGGCACGGTATTTCTCGGAACGGTGATCGGCCTCGTGGTCGGCATCCTGCGCCTGCGGCGCCTGCCCGTGATCGACTGGCTCCTGATTGCCTATATCGAACTGTTCCGCTGCACGCCGCTGCTGGTGCAGATCATCTGGTTCTACTACGCCTTCCCGGTCGTGATCGGCGTCAACATCCCGGCGCATGTCGCCGCCGTCACCGTGCTGTCGCTCTATGGCGGCGCGTTTTATGCCGAGATCGTCCGCGGCAGCATCGAGAGCGTCAATCGCGGCCAGTGGGACGCGGCGCAGGCGCTGGGGCTGCGGCCATGGCGCGTGCTGCGGCTGGTGATCCTGCCGCAGGCGCTGAAACCGATGCTGGCGCCCTACGTCAACCAGTCGGTGACGCAATTGAAAAACACCTCGCTGGTGTCCATCATCGCCGTGCCCGACCTCGTCTATAACGCGACTTTGATCAATGCCGACACCTACCGGCCGCTGGAAGTCTATACCATCGTGGCCCTGATCTATTTTGCGATCCTGTTCCCGGCGACCCTGGTGGCGCGGAGGTTCGAGCGCGGCATGACCTACGACAAGGCGTGAGCGGGATCACCGGAAACACAGACGGGAGATTTGAGATGGATGATCGAACCGTGCGGGCGGCGCTGCAGCGCCATTGGGAGGCTTCGGACGCGAACGATTTCAAGACAGAACACGAAATCTACCGCGACGATGCCGTGCTTGATTATCCGCAATCGGGCGAACGGATCCGCGGCCGGCACAACATTCAGGAGAGCCGGTTCGTCCAGCCAAACAAGAAGCGCTTCACGGTCCGGCGAATGATCGGCAGCGGCGATCTCTGGGTCACCGAATTCGTGCTCAGCTATGACGGCAAACCATCTTACACGGTAAGCATCATGGAATTCCGCGATGGCCTCGTGGCCCACGAAACCCAATATTTCGCCGATCCGTTTGAGCCTGGACCCTCGCGCGCGCATCTCGTCGAGCGAATGGACGAGGCGTGATCCTGAGTGGAATGATCGCTCCCTCTCCCCGCCCTTCTGCGGGGAGAGGGTGGGGTGAGGGGCTCTCTCAACGAGCGCGACTCGCGGAGAATCCCCCTCACCCGAAATTCGCGAACCGCGAATTTCGACCTCTCCCCGCAAGCGGGGCGAGGTGACCCGTGTTGCTGCCTCAACCGCCATATGACGAATCAGCGCGTCGGCCTAGAATCCGGCCGGATTCGCCGGGTTGCCCGGTGGGGCGATCGGCGTTTCGCGAGAAGCATCCGGGAGGCAAAAGGATATGAACCGCAAGCAACGCCGCATCGCCGAGGCGGCCGGCAAGCGATCCGGCGCACAGCCGTCGGATCCGCGCGTTGCCGGTCTGTTTGCCATGGGCCTCGCGCATCATCAGGCGGGCCGGCTGGCGCAGGCCGAAACGTTCTATCGCGAGACGCTGGCGCTGCAGGGCGATCATGCCGACGCGCTGCATCTCCTCGGCGTGATTGCGTCCCAGGTCGGGCGCCATGACGTCGCCGTCGATCTGATCGGCCGGGCGATCGCGCACGACCGGGGCAGCCCGCTCTATCATGGCAACCACGGCCTCGCGCTGGCCGGCCTGCAACGCTTCGAGGAGGCGATCGAAAGCTACGACCGCGCCCTGTCGCTGCGTCCGGGCGGCGCCGAGATGCTCTACAACCGCGGCAATGCGCTGGTGGCGCTCGGGCGGCCGCACGACGCGCTCGAGGCCTACGGGCGCGCCCTGCTCGCAAGGCCGGATTATACAGAGGCGCTGTGCAATCGCGGGGCTGCGCTAACGGCGCTCGGACGCCACGACGAGGCGCTCGAAAGCTATGACCGCGCGCTCGCAGTTGTGCCCGATTTCAGCGCGGCGCTGTCGAACCGCGGCAACGCGCTCAAGGCGCTCGGGCGTCTCGACGAAGCGCTTGCCGACTACGACCGCGCATTGACGGCACGGCCGGACGACGCGCAGGCGCTCTTCAACCGCGGCGTGACCCTGCACGAATTGAAGCGCTTCGAGCTGGCGCTGGAAAGCTACGATCGCGCGCTCGCGGTGCGCCCCGATCACGCCGAGGCGCTGTCGAACCGCGGTGACGCGCTCCGGGAGCTCGGCCGGCCTCAGGACGCGCTCGAAAGCTACGACCGTGCGCTGGCCGCGCGACCGGACTATGCCGAGGCGTTCTCCAATCGCGGCAATTTGCTCAAGGCGTTGCGCCGCTTCGATGACGCGCTCGAAAGCTATGACGCCGCTTTGCGCCTGCGCGCCGATGATCCCGCGGTGCAGTCGAATCGGGCCGTGACGCTGCAGGCGCTCGACCGCCTCGACGAGGCGCTGGCGAGCTGCGACCGCGCGCTGGCGTTGGATGCGGACAGGATCGAGGCGCTGATCAACCGCGCCAGCGTCTTGCAGGAGCTTCGCCGCTTCGACGAGGCGCTTGCGACCTACGACCGCGCCGCCGCGATCGCGCCCGATCACGCCGAGGCGCAAACCAACCGGGCACTGCTGCTGCTGCTCACCGGGGATATGGCGCGGGGATGGCCGGCCTACGAATGGCGCCGCAAATTGCCGAGCTGGGTGGAGCGCGGCTTCACGGAAGCGGAATGGTCGGGCGAGGACATCGCCGGCAAGCGGCTCCTGCTTCATGCCGAGCAGGGTTTTGGCGATACCATCCAGTTCGCCCGCTATGCCGCGCAGGCGGCCAGCCGCGGCGCCGATGTCGTGCTCGAGGTCCAGCCGTCGCTTGCGCCGCTGCTCAGCGGGCTGTTCGGCATCGAGGTGGTCGCGGCCGGCCGCGATCCGCTGCCGGCTTTCGATCTGCACTGTCCCCTCCTCAGCCTGCCGCGCCTGCACGCGACGACGCCGGCGACGATCCCCGGCGGCGTTCCCTACATCGTCGCGCCGGCCGACCGGATCGCCGCATGGGCCCCACGCTTGCCGGCAGAGGGGTTGCGTGTCGGTCTGGCCTGGTCGGGCCATCCGAACAATGTCAGGGACCATGAGCGCTCCATCCCGTTCGCACGCCTGGCGTCGCTCATCGGCATTCCCGGCACCCGCTTTGTCAGCCTGCAGAAGGATATCCGCGCCGCCGACGCCGGCGATTTCCGCCGCTGCGGCGACGTGATCGAGCTGGGCGACAGGTTACGTGACTTCGCCGACACGGCGGCCGTCATCGCGCAGCTCGACCTCGTCATCACCGTCGACACCGCGGTCGCGCATCTCGCCGGCGCCATGGGCAAGCCGGTATGGGTGCTGCTGCCGCGCATCCCCGACTTCCGCTGGTTGCTCGATCGTCCGACCAGCCCGTGGTACCCGAGCGCGCGGTTGTTCCGCAAAGGCCGCGCGGACAGCTGGGACGCCGTCGTCGCTGGTGTGGCCACCGAACTCGCGGCGCGTGCCGCGCCGGCGGTGGGGCTCGCGCGATCGGCGTAGGGCGATGCCAGGCCGCACACCCGCGGCTTGACGTCCCCCGCTTTCTCCTCCTGGCACATCGCGACATTGCGCAGCGCGCAACCCTTGTCCTCTGGACACGAACCCGCTGCAACGTCCAAACTCGCCGGCAAAAGAGGAGGCGCCCCCGATGACGATTATCGATTCCCAGGTCCATGTTTATGAGGCCAACACGGCGAAGCGACCCTGGCGCACGGTGCCGAACTGGCCACCTCATGTCACCGGCGACGAGATGGTCGAGGCCATGGACAAGGTCGGCGTCGACGGCGCGATCTTCATTTCAGCCTTTTCCATGTATGGCTACGACGCCAGCTATGCGGTGGAGGTCCAGCGGGCCCATCCCGGCAAGTTCGGCATCGTCAAGCCGGTCGACCCCGACGATCCGGCGGTGGCCGATATCATAGCCGACTGGAAGAAGATTCCGGGCGCGGTCGGCGTCCGCATCATGATGACCAAGGAAGTCAACCGCGATCCGGCCCATCCGGGCATCGACCGCATCGCGCGCGCGGCGGCGAGCCACGATTTTCCGGTCAACATGCTGTGCTGGGGCAATGTCGACGCCGGCATGTCGATCGTTGATCGCCATCCCGACACCCGCTTCATCATCGACCATCTGGCGATCCTGCAGCCGCGGGTCCCGCCGGCGCCGCCAGAGCCCTGGGCCGATCTGCCGAAGGTGCTGGAACTCGCCCGGCACCCGAACGCGGTGATCAAGGTCAGCGGCGCCTGCACGCTGTCGCGGGAGCCGTATCCGTTCCCCGACATCTGGGATCCGCTGGCGCGGGTGTTCGACGCCTGGGGTTTCGATCGCTGCCTCTGGGGTACGGACTGGACGCGCGCGTTTGCGGTCGTCAACTACGAGCAGGCCGTGCAGCCCTTCGTCAAGACCGACCGCCTGAGCAACAGCGAGCGCGCCATGCTGATGGGCGGCGCCTGCGCCAAGGCCTATCGCTGGTCGCCGACGAAGGGGTAGCGGCGCGGCAGACCGGGATGGATCGCTCTCTCTTCCCGCCCTTCCGCGGGGAGAGGGTGGGGTGAGGGGCTGTCTCAACGAGCGCGACTCGCTGAGAGAGCCCCTCACCCGGCGCTTCGCGATAGCCGAAGCTTCGCTTCGGCGTTCTCTTAATAAGAACGGCCGCCGAAGGCGGCCTTTGCTCTCCCCGCAAGAGCGGGGCGAGGTGATTCTTCAGATATTGAGCTCCACCGGCACGTCCTCGGGCTTGACGCCGGAAAGCGCCAGCCCCTTGACGAACCATTCGCGCATCTGGCCGATGCCGCGGTTGTAGTCGACCCACACGGACAGGAAATCGCGCCAGCGCTTGTCCGGCTCGCGGCGCACCGCCATGCTGGAGGGAATCGCGACCGACGGCGATTGCAGGATCTTGTAGGTACCGAGATTCGGGTTCTTGGCGATCGCGGTCAGGCCCAGCACCAGCGCGTTGACCACGCAATCGACCCGCCCGGACGCCATCTCCAGCATCACCTCGTCGCGCGACTTCATCGACTTGATGGTCGCATTCGGCGCGAAGCGGCGGGCGATGGCCTCGTTGGCGGAGCCGACGTCGACGGCGATCCTGACTTCGGGCTTGTTGATGTCGGCCCAGGTCTTGGCCTCGATCCCCCTGAGCATGGCGCCGAACGGATGCGGGAACACGGTGGCGGTGAAATCGACCACCAGCGCCCGCTGCGGGGTGGGATTCAAGGCAAAGCCGAGGTCGATCTTGTTGGATTGCAAGTCGAGGATCGAATTGCCGTAGGTGGATTCGGTGTATTCGAGCTTGACGTCGAGCAGTTTGGCAATGTCGTTCGCCATCTCGATGGAAAAGCCGGACCAGGTCCCGGTCGCGAGATCCTTGTTGAAATAGGGCAACTCTCCCGGCAGCACCGCGATGCGTAGCGCCTTGTTGGCGCGGATGGCATCGAGCGTATTGTCGACGCTCGACTGCGCCGCGGCCGGGCTGGCGAGCGCGGAGGCAAGCGCCGCGCCGCTGCCGATGGCGAGCGCGTAGCGCAGCGCTTCGCGGCGGTCTTCCGAAATCCTGGAGTCGTCAGATGTGGTCACGCATGCCTCCTGGCTCACCGGCGGCAAAGCCTAACGCGCGCGCCGTAACGCAGCAATAGCGGGAGCGCGCGGCGTGTCGCCGTCAGGCCGCCTCGGGTGTTTCCAGAAGGCCGCGGCGGCGCAGCAGCGCGTCGGGCTCGGGCTCGCGGCCGCGGAAGGCGATATAGGCGTCCTCGGGGTCGCGCGAGCCGCCGGAGGAATAGATGTCGTCGTGCAGGCGTTTGGCGGTGGCTGGATCGAAGATGTCGCCGGCTTCCTCGAAGGCGCCGAACGCGTCGGCATCCATCACCTCCGACCACATGTAGCTGTAATAGCCGGCCGCATAGTGGTCGCCGGAGAAGATATGGCCGAATTGCTGCGGCCGATGGCGGAGCGAAATCTCCGCGGGCATGCCGATCTTGTCCAGTTCCTGCCGCTCGAACGCCCGCACGTCCCTGATAGAGGAAGCGGGCTGGCTGTGGAATTCGAGATCGATCAGCGCCGAAGAGACGAATTCGACGGTCGCAAAACCCTGGTTGAATTTGCGGGCCGCGAGGAAGCGTTTCAAGAGGTCGTCCGGCAGCGGCTCGCCGGTCTGGTAGTGCCGGGCAAATTGCCGCAGCACCTGCGGCTGTTCCTGCCAGTGCTCGTAGAGCTGCGAGGGCAGCTCGACGAAATCGGTGAATACGCTGGTGCCGGACAGCGAGGGATAGGTGACCTCCGACAGCATGCCGTGCAGGCCGTGGCCGAACTCGTGGAACAGGGTGCGCGCGTCGTCCGGCGACAGCAGCGAGGGCTCGCCATGGGCGCCCTTAGAAAAATTGCAGACATTGATGACCAGCGGCGAGACCGCGCCGTCGAGTTTTTGCTGGTCGCGCAGCGAGGTCATCCAGGCCCCCGAGCGCTTCGAGGGCCTTGCAAAATAGTCGCCATAGAACAGCGCCTGGTGGCGGCCGGCGGCATCCCTGACCTCCCAGACCCGCACGTCCGGATGCCAGACCGGAATGTCCCTGCGTTCGGCGAAAGTAACGCCGAACAGGCGGGTGGCGCAGTCGAAGGCGGCCTCGATCATGTGGTCGAGCACGAGATAGGGCTTTATCGCCGCGTCGTCGAAATTGGCTCTGACCTGCCGCAGCTTTTCGGCGTAATAGCGCCAGTCCCATGGCGCCAGCGCGAAATTGCCGCCCTCTTCCGCCACCAGCGCCTGCAGGTCGTCGCGATCCCGGAGCGCCCGGGCGCGGGCCGGCTTCCAGACCCGTTCCAGCAGGCCGCGCACCGCCTGCGGCGTCTTCGCCATGGAATCCTCCAGCCGGTAGGCGGCGAAATCGGCAAAGCCCAGCAGTTTCGCGCTCTCCTCGCGCAGCGCCAGGATTTCCAGAATGGTCGCGTTGTTATCGTTGGCGTTGCCGTTGTCGCCGCGGGCTGTGAAGGCCTTGTAGACTTTCTCCCGCAGGTCGCGGCGGGTGGAGCTCTTCAGGAACGGCTCGACCGAGGAGCGCGACAGCGTCACGATCGCCTTGCCCGTCATGCCGCGCTCGGTGGCGGCGGCCCTGGCGGCGGCGACGAAACTGTCAGGAAGGCCTGCGAAATCGGCCTCGCCGAGCTCCATGAACCAGTCCTGCTCGTCGCCGAGCAGGTGGTGGCTGAACGATGTGCCAAGATGGGCCAGCCGCTCGTTGATCTCGGCCATCCGCTTCTTCGCGGCATCGTCGAGGCCGGCGCCGGAGCGGTGGAAGCGGGTGTAGGTGCGCTCCAGGAGCCGCATCTCCTCGCCCGTCAGCGGCAGCGAGGCGCGGTTCTCGTGCAACAGCGCGATCCGACCGAACAGCACCGCGTTCATCATGATCGGATTCCAGTGCCGCGCCATCCGCAAGGAGACCTCCTTGTCGATCTCGAGCAGCGCCGGATTGGAATGCGCCGACACCAGGTCGTAAAACACCGCCGAGACCTTGGAGAGCAGTTTGCCGGAGCGCTCCAGCGCGGTGACGGTATTGGCGAAGTCGGGCGCGGCAGGGTCGTGTTCGATCGCTTTGATCTCGGCTGCGTGGTCGGCGAAGGCCTGCTCGAAGGCGGGAAGGAAATGTTCCGGCGCAATCTCCGCAAAAGGCGGCGTCTCGAACGGCGTCTGCCACGGCCGCAGCAGCGGGTTCATTTGCAGGGGCGCGGCGGCAATCTTTTGCTCGGTATCAGCCATGACAATTCCCGTTTTCGTCCCAAATTCGTTGCGCCAGCTATATCACGCGGTGCGGCGTTTTTGCGCCTTTTACGCTTGATAGCGGCGCACTTTTCAGGGAGATTGCGGCCCGAAACAGGACCTTGAATCATGAGCTCCGAGACCCCCCTGAAGACCCCTCGCCAGATCGTCTGGCCGAGCGTCATCACCGTCATCAGCGCGGCGATCCTGATCGGCGCCGAGGTGTTCGGCGCGGCGTTCGCGGGCGGCTGGGCGCTGGCGATCCTGTTCGGGCTTGACGACGCCGGCGCGCACATCCTGCAGGCGGTGCTGTTCGCGCTTGGCGTCCTGGTGATGATTGCCTTCATCCGCGCTGCCCAGCGCGTCGAGCCGTTCTCGCGACGCGCGTAAGTCGGCCGAGCAACACAGCCGCGCCTCGCGCGCTCACGCTTCATTAGCAAAGCTTAACATCCGTTCACTTCCGACGTCGCGCGGCGGCGGCGAGCGCGGCGTCGCAAGCACCTGTTAGGGAAATTTTCGCTCAGGCTAAAAAAAATGTTGCGAAGCAGGATCAAATAACATATTTCCGGTCTTGCCCAATTTCGCACGTGCCTGTGGTCGTGTGTCAGTCGGTAGGTATCCGGACAAGAGGCCGGACAGCCGCCAAGGGACGAAGAACCGAGGGTCGCTCTGGTCGCAAGACCAAAGGGGCCAGCATCTCTCTCAAGAGATGCCGCTGAAGGTCTCTTCGCTCCTTGCAACCGTGACTGGCAGCCGGAGGCGAACCGGCGCACCCCGCTCTCAGCGGGGGACGCGACTTAAAGCAACGACGGATCGGGCTTTTTTGGTCTCTGCCGGCTTTCCACCAGCCGGCGCGAATACCGAAGAGGCTTGTCCTTCATTGCCAGGTGTGCGGGCGGGATCCTTCCCAACCAATCCACGGCAGCACAATTCGGTTTGAGTTTCGCTGGCTTCGTTGCGCCTCCATCGCGCGGTGTGGCCGGGGCACTCTTATCCGAGATCACATTTGAACGGGTCCCGTCGCTGGGCCGTTTGGAGGGTGCTATGACCGAACGTATCCAGGAATTCCTGCGCAACCGCCGGAACGAGGGCCAGGACCTCGAGCCGTGCCTCGTCGTCGACCTCGAAGTCGTGCGCGACAACTACCAGAGCTTTGCCGGGGCGCTGCCGGACAGCCGCGTGTTCTACGCGGTGAAGGCCAACCCCGCGCCGGAAGTGCTGTCGCTCTTGGCCTCGATGGGCTCGTGCTTCGACTGCGCCTCGGTCGCCGAGATCCAGATGGCGCTGGCCGCCGGCAGCCCGCCGGAGCGCGTCTCCTATGGCAACACGATCAAGAAGGAGCGTGATATCGCGCGCGCGTTTGCGCTCGGCATCCGGCTGTTCTCGGTCGACTGCACCGCCGAAGTCGAGAAGATCGCCCGTGCCGCCCCCGGCTCGAAGGTGTTCTGCCGCATTCTCTACGATTGCGCAGGCGCCGAATGGCCGCTGTCGCGCAAGTTCGGCTGCGATCCGGAGATGGCGGTCGAGGTGCTCGACCTCGCCAAGCGACTGGGCCTGGAGCCGTACGGCATCTCGTTCCATGTCGGCTCGCAGCAGCGCAAGGTGAAGGCGTGGGACCGTGCGCTGGCGATGGCCTCGACCGTGTTCCGCGACTGCGCCGAGCGCGGCATCAACCTGTCCATGGTCAACATGGGCGGCGGATTTCCGACCAAGTACCTGAAGGACGTACCGCCGGTGGTGCAGTACGGCCGGTCGATCTTCCGCGCGCTGCGCAAGCATTTCGGCAACCAGATCCCGGAGACCATCATCGAGCCGGGACGCGGCATGGTCGGCAATGCCGGCATCATCGAGACCGAAGTCGTCCTGATCTCCAGGAAGAGCGACGAGGACGAGGTGCGCTGGGTCTATCTCGACATCGGCAAGTTCGGCGGGCTCGCCGAGACCATGGACGAGTCGATCCGCTACGCCATCCGCACCCCGCATGACGGCGCGGAAATGACGCCGTGCGTGCTCGCAGGACCGACCTGCGATTCCGCCGACGTGCTGTACGAGAAGATGCCGTATCCGCTTCCGGTGACGCTCGAGATCGGCGACAAGCTGCTGATCGAAGGCACCGGGGCCTATACGTCAACCTACTCGTCGGTGGCGTTCAACGGCTTCCCGCCGCTGCGGACCTACCACATCTGAGGGCCCCCACCCCGCTCTTCCCCGCAAGCGCGGGAGAGGGAGAAGAGAACCGGGAGCCGGTCCGGCCGGCTCCCTTCCCCACGTCCGAACCGAACAGCCGTCATCCTGAGGTGGCCGCCCTTGCGGCCCTCGAAGGATGACGGCGGATGCTGTCCATCCTTCGAGGCTTGCCTTGCGGTGCAAATGCACCGCACGGCTCGCACCTCAGGATGACGCCGCGGAAAGCTGATGCACCATGACTGACTTGCGCAAGAGCCCTGTCCTCATCCCCGACGCCGCTCCGTTCGCGATCCGCAGCGAGCGTGATCAGGACGTCGCTGCACGCGAGGCGCTGCTGGATGCCTGCTTTGGCGATGATCGCCACGAGCGCACCTGCCAGCGCCTGCGCGAAGGACGCGCGCCCGCCGAAGGCCTTGCCTTTTCGGCCGTGCGCCAGGGGAGGCAAGGCCGGTTGGTCGGAACCCTGCGGTTGTGGCACGTCAGCGCGGGGGGCGCGCGAGCGCTGGTGCTTGGGCCGCTGGCGGTCGATCCGTCATGCCGCAAGCTCGGCGTCGGAGCCGCTCTCGTGAATCATGCGCTGGCGGCGGCGAAGGCATGCGGCCACGGCGCGGTGATCCTGCTTGGCGATGCGTCCTATTATGCCCGCTTCGGCTTCTCGGCGCGCAAGACCGCCGAATTGTCGTTGCCGGGCTCGTTCGAGCGCGACCGCCTGCTCGCCCTCGAACTATCCGAGGGCGCGCTCGACGGCGCCTGGGGCATGATCGTGCCATCCGGTGAGTCGGCGCTGAAGCCGCGGACGTCTCGCAGCAGCAAGACGCTGCGATCAGTGCCGCACGCGGCCTGAAGCGCGCACCATGCCGGAGAACCTCCCCGCCTCCCGCGATGCCGCGCGCCCGCCAATCCGCAACATCGTCACCACCCTCCTGCTGGTCATGATAGCAGTCATGATCGTGAGGGATATTGTCGTCCGCCGCTGGGGCGCCGCCGCGCCCCCGGCCAGCGACGTGACCGAGCGATCCCCGTGATATAGCGAAGGGTTGCACAAGCCCGGAAGAAACCCGTAAACCGCCTCAATCCCCGCATGGAGGTCCCGATGTCCCGCCGCCTCATCTCCACCGGCTCGCCTTTCGAGAAGACCGCCGGCTATAGCCGCGCCGTCATCGACGGCGATTTCGCCTTCGTCGCCGGCACCACCGGCTATGACTACGCCACCATGACCATGCCCGCGGATATCACCAGCCAGACCCGAAACTGCTTCAAGACCATCGAGGCTGCCTTGAAGGAAGGCGGCTTCGCCATGGCCGATATCGTCCGCGCCACCTATTACGTCACCGACGCCAAAAATGCCGATGCCGTGCTCGCGGTCTGCGGCGAGGTGCTCGGCGAGATCAGGCCGGCCGCGACGATCCTGGTCGTCGCAGGCCTCTACAAGCCCGAGATGAAGATCGAGATCGAAGTCACCGCGAAACGGCGCGCCGCCTGATCCTGTTCCACCGCAAAATCCATATTTCGGAGACCGAATTCAATGAGCCCATCGTCCTCGCAAATCCATGCGAAAATCACCGGCCCTATTGTCATGATCGGCTTCGGCTCGATCGGCAAAGGCACCCTGCCTTTGATCGAACGGCATTTTGCCTATGACAAGTCGCGCTTTGTCATCATCGACCCGCACGAGGACGGCGAGATCGCCAAGGCGCACGGCGTGCGTTTCATCAAGCAGGGCGTGACAAGGGACAATTACCGCGAGGTGCTGGTGCCGCTGTTGACCGCCGGCGGCGGTCAGGGCTTTTGCGTCAATCTGTCGGTCGACACCTCCTCGGTCGACATCATGACGATGTGCCGGGAGATCGGCGCGCTTTATATCGACACCGTGGTGGAGCCGTGGCTCGGCTTCTATTTCGACCGCAATATCGGCCCCGAAAAGCGCTCCAACTACGCGCTGCGCGAGACCCTGCTCGCGGCCAAGCACAGGAGCCCGGGCGGCACCACGGCGGTCTCCACCTGCGGCGCTAATCCCGGCATGGTGTCGTGGTTCGTCAAGCAGGCGCTGCTCGACATCGCGCATGATACCAATACTCCCTTCAACGAGCCGAAGAGCCGTGAAGGCTGGGGCCAGCTTGCCCACAAGCTCGGCGTCAAGGGCATCCACATCGCCGAGCGCGACACCCAGCGCTCCAAGCGGCCGAAGCCGATCAACGTATTCGTCAACACCTGGTCGGTGGAAGGTTTTGTCTCCGAGGGCATGCAGCCGGCTGAACTCGGCTGGGGCACCCACGAGAAATGGACGCCGGACAATGGCCGCACCCATACCGAGGGCTGTGGGGCTGCGATCTACCTGCTGCAGCCCGGCGCCAACACCCGCGTGCGCTCCTGGTGCCCGACGCCGGGCGCGCAATACGGTTTCCTCGTCACCCACAACGAGTCGATCTCTATTGCGGACTATTTCACCGTGCGCGACGGCGGCAATCTGATCTATCGCCCGACCTGCCACTACGCCTATCACCCTGCCAACGACGCGGTGCTGTCGCTGCACGAGATGTTCGGCGCCACGGGACGGATGCAGAAGAGCTGGCACATCCTCGACGAGCACGAGATCGAGGACGGTATCGACGAGCTCGGCGTGCTGCTCTACGGCCATGGCAAGAACGCCTATTGGTACGGCTCGCAGCTGTCGGTCGAGGAAACCAGGCGGCTTGCGCCCTACCAGAACGCGACCGGCATGCAGGTCTCCTCCGCCGTGCTCGCCGGCATGGTGTGGGCGCTGGAAAATCCCACGGCCGGGATCGTCGAGGCCGACGAGATGGATTTTCATCGCTGCCTCGAAATCCAGCGGCCCTATCTCGGCCCGGTGAAGGGTTTCTATACCGACTGGACGCCGCTCACCGATCGACCCGGGCTGTTTCCGGAGGACATCGACACCAGCGATCCCTGGCAGTTTCGGAACGTGCTGGTCAGGTAGAGGCGGATTTCGGCGCGAAGTCCGGTTCGCGCCGTGAACAATCCACAACTATCGATAGGCCCGATGATGACGTCCGCATCATCGGGGCGCTATCTTCCCGCCGGGGTAGGTGATCCGATTCACCGCGGGCCACCACATGAAACATGCGTCACTGCTCAATCCGTTCAACCTGAACCCGGAGCCGGCCAAAAAATTCGTCAACCGGCTGGCCACCCGATCGACACCGGTCTGCTCGAATTGCCGATCCGACGACATCACCTCGCGCGCCACGGTGCAGTGGAGCAACGAATCCCAGGAATGGGAACTGGCCAACACCTTCGATCAGCCCACGCATTGCAACAACTGCAACAGCGCCTGCGGCATCGTCTGGCTGCCGTTGAATTAGGGACAGCCCGTCGAACGCTCTCGCCGTCATGCCCGGCCTTGTGCCGGGCATCCACGTCTTGCTTTCATTGTTGTCGCAAAGACGTGGATGGCCGGGACAAGCCCGGCCATGACGAATTCTTATTTCTTCAAATAATCGAACGCCACCGACCCCAGCCCGAGCGTCAGGTCGGCCTTGAAGTGCAGCGCCGACATCACTTCGCGCACCGGCAGCCTTGCCACGTCGCAGAGCGCATGCGGGAACAGGCCGAGGGCTGCAGGGCCGGTCCAGGCTTCCTTCAGCGTGATGTCCTCGAGCGAGAAGCGCACCAGCTCGCAGATCCGCGCCGAACCGTCGACATGCGGAATGATCTTCAGGATGAAGTTCGGCGCCTTCATGCTCTTGAGCACGGTGTCATGGTCGACGGGGCGGTGCTTGTAGCCCATGGTGGCGGAGGCGCAGAGCACCGAGCCATAATGCAGCGCTCCCACCAGCACGTCGCTCTCGACCTCGATCTTCGGCCGCGCCAATTTCTTCGGAAATCCCCAGAGCTCGCGGCCGCCGGCGATCGGCCCTTCGTCGTCCAGATACATCGCATGCGTATAGGCGCCCTCCTCGCCGTTGAGGCGAACCGGGATCACCTGCCCGGTTTCGGTGTAGTCGCCGAACCCGGTTGAATCCGGCATGCGGATGAATTCGTATTTGACGACCGGCTCGGTGACCTCCAGCGGTTCCGGCACCACGGCGGCGAGCGCCTCGGGGTCGGTGCGATAGGTGATGACGAAATATTCGCGGTTGAAGAAGCGATAGGGGCCGGGTGGAAACGCCGGGTTGGTCAGCGGCATCGAATAGGCGGTTTTTCGGACGTCATCGATTTTCATGGCCGGTTCTCATGTGTCATCAGCGCTGCCGCGCATTATGGGGCGGCAAGGTGACACATGCGAGACTGTAGAATCGGCACTCACGCACTCGTCACGCCCGGGCATAGCCGTCCGAAGGACGGCGTCGCTGCCGCTCGCCTATGTCCCGGGCATCCACGTCTTTGGTATCGCAACGAAGCAAGACGTGGATGGCCGGGACAAGCCCGGCCATGACGAAACGTGAGAAGGTCGCTACTTCTGCTGAATCGGCGGCGCCATTTTTTCGGCCGGCGCGGGCGGCAGCGCGGGCTTGGCGCCTTCCTTCTGCGCCTGCACATTGGGTTGGGCCGGTTCGGGCGCCGGCGTGGTCGGACGCTCGCCGCCGGGCTTTGACTCGGCGGGTGCGGTGTCCTGCGACGATGGCGGAGAAGCCTGCAGCGGCTGGGTCGCCTGCGCGATTTGCGGCGCGCCGGCCCTGAGCTCGGCGACCGAAAATACGGATATGCCAAACCCCGCCGCGATCATTGCGGATGCGATCAGCATATCTCGCCGGAAGGCGCGCGTTTTGTCGTTCAAGGCCATCTCGTTCACCACCGGTTCGCAGCGGGATCAACGGCCAGTGGAACGCATTGTTCCCTTGGGAACCAGCAACCGCACGCGCGGCTCACTACAACTCCAGCAGCCCCGCCTCGCCATCTTCGGCGGCGAACGCCAATAGCGTGCCTTTGGCATTCCACGCCAGCGCCGCGACCGGCGCAGGGCCTCTGCGGCGGACCAGGATTTCGGCGCCGTCCGTCAACCGCACCATCAGGATGGTGCCGTCGCTGTAGCCGGCGGCGAGGATGTCCTGCTTCGGGTGGCAGGCGACCATCGTGACGCGGGCCTGCAGCGGCGCCAGCATCGCCGGCTCCTTGCCCATCGGGCCGTCCTTGCTCGCGAACGGCCACATGATCACGGCATCGGCGCCTGAAGTCGCCAGCGCCTTGCCACCGGCGCTCCACGACATCGAGCGGACGCGGCCGGGATAGCCGGTCATGCGCATATGCCTGTGATCGGCGAGCCGCCAGCCGTGCAGCGCCGGCTCGTGCATCGCGGTGACCAGGAATTTGTTGTCCGGGCTGAAGGTGACGCCAAGATGCGAGCCCGCCCATTCCAGCACTTCGCCGTTGGCGGCCATGTTGGGAAACCACAGCGTCACGCCGTTGTAGTGCGAGATCGCGAGCCGCAGGCCTTTCGGCGCGAACGCCAACCCGCCGACGGTGGAGGGCACGTCGAAGGATTTGTCTTCGGCCTTACCGCTGCGGACGAAGGCGGTCTTGCCCGCCGACCAGGCGAAGCCGCCATCAGGATGCAGCGCGACATTGTCGATCCAGCGCCGTTTTGCATCGGTCGCCAGCAGTACGACCTCGCCCTTGGCGTCGAGCGCGACGAGCTTGCCGTCGTCGCCGCCCATCAGGAGACGCGCGCCATCGCACGCGGCGCACAGGATGCCGCCGCCGTGCACAGCGACGGGAGAGACGTCGCCGTTCCCGTTCACCCGGAAGACGTTCTCCTCGGCGCCGACGAAAGCGGCGTCAGGCCCAAGGAAATGCACCGAGGTGACGGGCGCGCCGATCGCGATCGTGCGCACCTTGTCGGTGACCGAGGCGATGGAAGCCGCCTTGTCGAGCGTATCGAACTCTTTCATCACGTGGTGATGCAGCTTTCAAAGCCGTCGCGGATGATCGCTTCGGGCAATTCGCGGCCGATGAAGACGAGACGGCTTTCCCGAGGCTCGCCCTCCTTCCAGGCGCGCTGGTGATCGCCTTCCAGCATCATGTGGACGCCCTGGAACACATAGCGGTCGTCATCGTCGGTGAACGCCAGGATGCCTTTCGAGCGCAGGATCTTCTGGCCTTCGCTGGCGACCAGGTTCTGCAGCCAGGGCATGAACTTGTTGGGATCGAGCGGCTTGTCCGAGCGCAGTGACAGCGACTGCATGTCCTCGTCATGATAATGCTTCAACCCGCCATGGCTGTGGTCGTGGTGATGGTCGTGGCCGTGATCGTGGTGACGATGATCGTGATCGTGGCCGTCACCGGCCTCGAGAAATTCCGGCTCGATCTCGAGGATGCGGTCGAGATCGAAGGCGCCGCGCTCCAGCACGTCCGACAGCTTGACCTTGCAGCGCTCGGTGCGGTGGAGTTTGGCGTAGGGGTTGATGGCGCGAATGCGGGCCTCGACTTCGGCCAGTTCGGCCTTGGAGACGAGATCGGTCTTGTTGAGCACGATGACGTCGGCGAATGCGATCTGGTTCTTGGCTTCGGGGGCGTCTTTCAGTCGGTCGGAAAGCCACTTGGCGTCGGCGACGGTGACGACCGCGTCGAGGCGGGCGTTCTTCTGCACGTCCTCGTCGACGAAGAAGGTCTGCGCCACCGGCGCCGGGTCGGCGAGCCCCGTGGTCTCGACGATGATGGCGTCGAACTTGCCCTTGCGCTTCATCAGCCCGTCGAGAATGCGCACGAGGTCGCCGCGCACGGTGCAGCAGACGCAGCCATTGTTCATCTCGAACACTTCTTCATCGGCGCCGATGATGAGGTCGTTGTCGATGCCGATCTCGCCGAATTCGTTGACGATCACGGCGTATTTCTTGCCGTGGTTTTCCGACAGGATGCGGTTCAGAAGCGTGGTCTTGCCGGCGCCGAGATAGCCGGTCAGCACGGTCACGGGAATTTTCTGGGACGTCAAATCAGACATGGTGGCTCCGAAAAGGGACTGTTGGCGCGGCGACAGGAAGGGCCCCTGCCCTAATCGGCCAGCGCGCTGGTCAGGGTCTTTATATTGTGCCTGACCAGTTCAATGTAAGTGGGGGCCTCGCCCTTTTCGTCCGTCAGACTGTCGGAGTAAAGGGTGCCGCCGAGCTTGGCCCCGGTCTCCGCCGCGATCCGCTGGATCAGCCGGGGGTCACTGATATTCTCGAGGAAAACGGCGGGGATTTTCTGGGTCTTGACCTGGCTGATGATGGCTGCGATGTCGCGGGCGCTGGGCTCGGATTCGGTGGAAACGCCCTCCGGCGCCACGAATTCGATGCCATAGGCCGCTGCGAAATAGCCGAAGGCGTCATGGGTCGAAATCACCTTGCGGCGCGCGGGCGGAATTTGCGCGATCGCCGCGCGTACCTCGCGATCGAGCGCGTCGAGCTTTGCCAGATAGCCGTCCGCATTGGCGCGAAAGGCCGGCGCGTCGGCGGGGTCGGCAGCGGCCAAGGCGTCGCGTATATTGGCGACGTAGATCTTCGTGTTGGCGACCGATTGCCAGGCATGCGGATCGGCATCGTTGCCGGCCCGAAGCGGGGTGATCCCCTTGGTCGCCGTGATGATCGGCGCCTTGCCGCCGGAAGCCTGCAACAGCCGGGGCAGCCAGCCCTCCAGCCCAAAACCGTTGATGATCATCAGCTGCGCATCGGCGATCTTCTTCGCATCCACCGGTGCCGGCGTATAGACATGCACGTCGCCATTGGGCCCGACCAGCGTGGTGACATCGACGCGATCGCCGCCGACGTTTTTGACGAAATCGCCGAGGATGGAAAAGCTGGCGACGATGTTCAGGCGCTCCTGCGCGTGGAGCGGAGATGCCGCCGCTGCGAGCAGCAGACAGACCAACCAAAAACGAGGACGCCGCATCGCTAGAGTTCACCCGACATTGATCGTTGCATGGCTCGATAGTGCGGCAACGGCGGTGAGCTCCCTCTCCCGCTTGCGGGGGAGGGTTGGGGTGGGGGTGCCAACCCAGCAACGGACACCGCGGTCTGGCGAGAGATTTCCCCCACCCGCCGCGCTCTGGCGAGCGCGTCGACCTCCCCCGCAAGCGCAGGGCTATCGCATATGGCTGAGAGCAGTCATGAGGAAGGCATTGTCCCAGCCAGCGCGCTTGATTTTGCGTCGCAGGGACGAGCGATCTGGGTGAGTTCGCAGGATATTAAGGGCGAGCCTTCGCGGAATAGCGAGGTTCTCG
>NZ_DATHOP010000212.1:0-26561 GCF_035484855.1 Bradyrhizobium sp. | reverse complement strand
CCAGTGCTTGCCTTCCAGCTTCGCTACCACGCGCTCGATCGCGCTCTTCACGCCGAACGGCTTGCTGCAGCGGATGCAGCAAAACGGCTCTTCCTCCTTGAGGATGCGGGCCGGCGCCCGCGCGGCGCGGAAATCGATCTGCGGTTTCAGCGTCATGACGCGCTCTGGGCACGTGGCCTGGCACAATCCGCATTGCACGCAGGCATCCTCGACAAAACGCAGCGCCGGTCGTTCCGGATCGTCGCGCAATGCGCCGGTCGGGCACGCCGAAACGCAGGACAGACACAGCGTGCAGCCGCCGACGTCGATCTCCACGGCGCCGAACGGCGCGCCCTGCGGCAGCGTGACGATATCGACGGGGGCGGGCGCCGCGCGGTGAAGCTCGCTCAGCGCAAAGCGCAGGACGTCCCGCTTTTTTCCCAGCGGACGGAAGCTTGCTGGGCGCGGCGCCGGCGGCATCGATGGAATTGCCCGCAATGCGGCCAACAGATGGTCCGGATCGTCGGTCTCGATGCCGGCGATCCGGCCGGCACCGAATCCAAGTCCCTCGAGGATCGGATCCGCCAGCGCGATGGTTCGCATCAGGCCGGCGACGTCGTGGCGCGGCCGCGCCCGCAGCAGAAACTGCAATGCCGATGCACCATAGGCGAAGGCCGCAAGCACGCTCTCCAGCCCGATCTGCGTGATCTCGTTGACTGCTACCGGCAGGACATGCGCCGGCAGCCCGTCGCCAAACCGTGCCAGCGCATCGATCAGCGGCCCGCCGTGCGCCTCGTCATGTACCAGCACAATCGCCCGCTCGCCGCCGGCCTCGCGATAGGCCATCAGCATCGCGCGCAGCCTGCGCATCAGCGCGTCTTCCGGCGGCAGCGCGTAGGACGCAGCACCCGTCGGACAGGACGCCGCGCATTGCCCGCAACCGGCACAGATGTTCGCGTCGATCGTCACATGGTCGCCGGCAGGCGCAATCGCACCCGTCGGACAAAGGTCGAGGCAGCGCGTGCACCCCGTGAGCTGCGAGCGTGAATGGGCGCACAATGCGGCCTCGAAGGCGACGTAACGCGGCTTTTCGAACGTGCCGATCAGATCGCGCGCCCTGAGAACCGCCCGCAGCATTGCGGCGGGGTCGCCGGGATCGGCCCGCAGATAGCCGTCGCGCAGATCGGCCGCCGGAAAGAACGCCGTGCCGCCGGTCAAATCCAGAATGATATCGCAGTTCGACCGTGCATTGTTGCGTGACGCCCCAAACAGCAATATGCCGCGCGAGGATGGCGAGCCATCGGCGAAATCGTCGACCACAAGCTCGAACGCGCCGAGATGCCCCCGCGCATTTCTGACCTTCCCTTTCGCCACCGGAAAGTCGCTCACCCGCGGCGGTGCGATGGCCGCCGGCGGTTCGATCAGCACGGTGACGTCAAGATGCTCCTTGAGCAGGTTGCCGGCTTCGACGGCGGTCTCATCGCGGCCGCAGATCAGGATCACGCCGCCGCTTTGCAGTTCGATCGACGGCGCAACCGGCACGGGCTCGGCCGCCGCCGCAAGCAACGCCGCCATTTTCGGTCCCGCCCGGGCGGCTTCGCTGGACCAGCCTGCGGTTTCCCGAATGTTGACAAAGTCGATTGGCGCCGCTCGCCCGGCCTCTGCCGCCGCCTCGGAAAATAGCGCCGCTTGCTGCGTGCAACCGACCGTGAGGGGCGTGTCCTTTGCCGCGATCGCGCGAAAGCGGTCGAGCTCGGCACGGCAAAGGTGGGTCGCGGTTGTCGGCTCGCCCCGGCAACCGCGGCGGACCGCGCCGCCGTCAAGCGGCATCGTTTCCTCGCACGAGCAGATCAGGAGATGCCTGGTGGCGTCAGTCATCGCGCTCACAATTTCTTGTAACCCGACCGCGGCGGCAACTGGCCGGAACCCGGGGAAAGTATATACTGCCTGGATTGAAAAGCGCGATGCCGGAGTTGCCGACGGATACCCGTTGCATCCGGCACGGTTGCTCGCGAACTGGAAATGCCGTTTTCGTCAGGCGCCCACCCGATCCGATTGCGGGAGGACCAAAGCAGTGAAGCTGTTGCGCACCATCCGGCTGGATGCGTCGGATTTGTTCGTTTTTGAAAAGGCGGCGGAGCCTGGCGAGTGGGCTGTTTCGGGCGCATTCGCATTTGCCGGTTGTGATCCGGCGGCTTTGCGGGGCAGGGCGCGCACCGCATTCCGTGCCGGCTTTCTGGGGCTGCAATCCCTCGGCCGTTCGACGCTGGCGCAGATCGTCGAGGCCAGCGAAACCGAATACAGGGCGGTCGTCGATACGCTCGCGGCCGGCCTTGTCGCGCATTTCGGCGCGCCCGATCTGGCCGCCGCCCGTCTCGCGGCGGAGGAGGAGGCGGAATTTGCGGCCTCGCTCTGCGACCATCCGGCGGGCGTGCTCGTCGCGGTAACCCGAAGCCACGAGAACGGGACCATCCGCGAGGCATTCCGCACGCTGCGTCCGCGCGATGGCGCCGGCCACGCGCGCGCCTTCGAATTTCTGGAAGTGGTCGGCGAAGCTGATGTGCCCGACGAACACCTCGATCTCGCCGGGCTGCGGAAAGGAGCAGGTGGGTGAGCGCATCGCGCGACTTCTGGCTTTCCTGCGGCCATCATTTGCTCGACCGCGACACCGCGGGCAGGTTGCTCGTCACCGACGAGTTCCTGAAAGCCTATCTGGCGCGGCCGGAACTGGTGCCGCCGTCGGAGGCTTGCGCCGCGGAGCAGGGACTGCACAATTCATTGCTGGCGGACCCGCGACGGCCGGTCGCGGCCTCGCAAATCGCCGCGATTGCGGACCCGGACGCGCGCGAAAATTGGGAGATGATGATCGCCTGGCGCGATCACCTGGTGCGACACCGCACCCTCGAAGCCGGCTATCTGCAGATTGTCAGGCGCAGCATCAAATTCCCCAATGTGCTGATGGGGCAATTGACGCAAGCGATCCTGCGCAACGTGCTGGATCGCTGTGATGATGCCTTCGTGCTGCGCGCCGCCGAGATGTTCTTCCGTCCGCAGAAACTGCTGATGCAGGAAGGCCTGGTAACCGCTGTTGATGAAGAGATCGAAACCTCGCCTGGCCGGCAGCCCTCGTCGCCGCTGGCAGCATTGCTGGGATTGCCGGCGATCACCGAGGCCGAGCTGCTCAGCGATGCGAACGCCGGCAGCTACTGGGACCGCAGCGACCGCTTCGATATGGCATTCGACCTGACGGCGGGCCGGCGCGGTTCGATCGCCCTTGGCGAGGTTATCACCCGCTGGCTGTCGCATTTGCTGGCGATCGATGTCGCGATCGAACCTCTGGTGGAACTGCAGAGCGCACCATGGAATTGGTATGTCGGACTGAGTTCAGAGGGTTCGAGCATCGGCGACACGATCTGGAACGGCGGCGATCTTGCCGATGCGATGCGGGAACGGCTGGTCGGTCTTTACCGGCTGACCTTCCGGGAGCCTGCGGATATGATGGAAAAAGTCCGGGGCGAGCCGGTCTATCTGTTGGCGGCGGCGACATCAGACGGGGAGTTGCGGTTGAAGCCGCAGAATCTCGTAGCCGGCTTGCCGGTCCTTGACGCGGAGGCAGTTCATTGAGATCGACAGCTCTCGCGCGCATAGCCGTGGGCGTCGTGGTCGAGCGGCGCAAGGCCAGGAGCATGTGGGTCGATTGCCTGTGGCGGCCGGTCACGGTGTTTGCCGGCATTCCGCCGCTGGCGCCATGGACCCCGCTCGGTACCGAGGCCGAAACAGGTTTGCTGTATGCCGGCGAGGCCATGATCGAATTGCACCGCACCGAGGTGACGAATTACCGCGACAATCTCGCGTCAGGCGCGCCGACGCTGTGGGTCGTGATGTGTTCCACCGCGTCCGACCCGCCCTACCGATTGCTCGCCGTGACGGCTGATCCGGCCGAGGGCGAAGCCTTTACGGATGCCGGCAACAATCTGGTTGAAGCCGTGCCCATGCCGCCCGACATCGCAGAGATCGTCAGCAGGTTCGTCGCCCGGCATCATGTCGAGCGTCCCTTCATCAAGCGCCAGCGTGGCCGGCAGACGCCTGCCGACCGAAAAGCACCAGCGAGAACGAGCCGTGACTGAGCGAGAAAATGTCATTCAGCGTTGGGCGCGATTGAAGCATGCGCGGAATACGGCGCAGGAAACAGAAATAGCTTCGGCAAATGTTGCTGGACCAACAGCGCAACCGCCAGGCAGCGCGGCGAGCGATGCGCCCTTTGACCTCGCGAGCCTGCCGTCGATTGAATCGATTGCCGCCGATACCGATATAAGCGCCTTTCTGCGATCCGGCGTCCCGGCCGAATTGACCCGCGCGGCGTTGCGCCGCGCCTGGGCAAGCGATCTTGCCATCCGCGACTTCATCGGCATCGCGGAGAACCAGTGGGATTTCAACAACCCGGATGCGATTCCCGGATTCGGCCCTATGCGCGCAACAGCCAATGCGCCGGCTGCGTTCACGCAAGTCTCAGGCGAGCTTGAGAATGTCCGTGAGCAGCTTTCCGGAATGTCGGCGCCCGTCGCGGCGATCGGCTCGAGCACGACCGGCCCGGAGCGCCTCGACGCCGATCAAGGCGCGCAACCGGCGCCTGTCGACCAGATCCCGGCCGATCCCGGCATCGGCCGTCCATCGAACGAAATGCGCGAAGCGGGCGCAACCGCGGAAAGCGCGGGCGCCGCGAAGGAATACGAGGTCTTTCGAAACCATCGTCGTCACGGCAGCGCCTTGCCACGGTAGGATTGCGAACAGATGCTGGATTCGGCTTCCCGGGAGACTGCCAGCGGTATCGACGAGATCGATCGCGCCCGCGCGCAGGAATACGCGCTGTTGGCAACCTTGCTCGCGCGCAGCCCGGATCGCGAATTGCTCGCCGGTCTGGCGCGCCTGCAGGGCGACGCCAGCCCGATCGGAATGGCGCACGCCGCGCTTGCCGAGGCCGCGATGCGGACCAGCGAGGAAAGCGTCGGGCGCGAGTATTTTGCACTATTTGCCGGACTCGAGGGCGGTTCGCTGTTGCCCTATGCGTCGCACTACCTGACGGGAGCGCTTTACGGACGCCCGCTGGTCCGATTGCGGGAAACGCTTCGGCAGCTCGGTGTCGAAAAAGCGCCGGAGCGCTCTGAACCGGAGGATCACGCCGCGATCCTCTGCGAAATCATGGCCGGCCTTGCCGGCGGCAGCATCGCAGCCTCGGCAGGTGCTGATCGGGAGTTCTTCGGGGCGCATCTTTCACCCTGGGTTAGGACGTTCTTTGTCGATCTCGAACGGGCTGAACCGGCCGATTTCTACGCGCGCGTGGGCGCACTTGGCCGCATCTTTGTGGACGTTGAAGCCGAGGGTTTTGCCCGCGTCTAATTCCCCGCGGCGTATTGGCCGCCGCCCGCCGTCTTCGACGGTGGGCCGGATACTGTGAGAAGAAGGAGAAGCACCATGCGTGTGTTCATCGCCGCCTGCCTTACCGCCAGCGTCATCGCCCTCGGCGCCGCCGCCATTCTTGACAAGTGCGTTCAGGAACCTGTCTCAGTGGCGTTCGCCGAACCCAGCGCGCGGGTCTAGCGCTGCCCCTGATGTCACATTGAACCTTGCCCCGGCTCGCCAGACATATTTATGGCCGGGGAAATGGAGAGACCCCATGATGCGCCCGATCATTTCTGCCGTTGCGGTTGCCGCCCTGATTGCGGTCGGAGTCTTCTTGCTGCGGCCGCGATCCCCCGCGATCGAGCTTTCGGCCGCCGCAATGCCGCCGTTGCATGAACTCCATGCAATCGCCGGCGTAAATAACCTTCCTCCCCAGGAAATCGACGATCAATCGCTGGTTTTTCCGGCCGGGCCGAAACGCTAAAGGCGACGCACCGGGCGATTGGCCTCTGGAAGCCCTGAGCTTCCACGATCGGGCTCGCTATGCGCCCCTTCCAGCCCTGTCTCTCTATGATCCCGGACGTCGCCATGTAGCCGCCGGATTGCCCGCCATGATCGGCCTGATCCGAGAAAGGGCGTTGATCAAAATCCCCCTGCTATGAAAGAGTTGTGAGAGCCGGTTGGCCCCAGCCAGGGGATACTGCGAGAAAACGGGACGTACGGCGGCGCGTCACTGAAGCCATCGAATGTTGGTTGGCGTGAACCGGGCGTCACATCTGGGAGGTTGCCATGTCGACAGCGCTACGAATTGCGCACGGAGCCTTTGGCCGGGTCGCGCTTCTCGATATGGACTGGTCGCTGGTGCGCCACGCCCACCCGCATTGTCATGTGCTTTTGAAAGTCGAGGGAGCGGACACCCAGTTTGTCGTCGGCGATACCGTCTATCAGCTCACTGACGAGAGCGCCGTGCTGGTGAACGGCTGGCAGCCGCATTCCTATGTCCACGACCCGAAGAAGCCGCGCAGCGTCATTCTTGCGCTTTATATCGAACCGGAATGGTTGACGGCGTTTCGGCCGGGCTGGGCTGCCAGCGGCGCGCCGGGCTTTTTCAGCCATCCCTCCGGCGAAGTGTCGCCGCGCATCCGCAGCCTCGCCATGAACCTGGCGGCCGATATGATGACCCGTCCCGAAGCGCGAAACGCGCACGAATCGGCACTATCCGACCTGATGATCGCGGTGATCGAGCGCTTTACGCCATGGCGAAGTTTCCCGGCTTCGATCAGGGAGATGAGTGTCCGCTCGGGTGATTGGCGCATCCGCCGCGTCGCTGCTTCGATGCGGACCGAAACGAAGCCCGGCGCCGTCCTTGATAGCTTTGCCAAGGAAGCGGGATTATCGCGGGCGCATTTTTTCCGGCTGTTTGAGTCCTCGATCGGTGTGCCGCCGAAGGTCTACCTGAACGTCGTTCGCATGGAGCAGGCCGTCGATGCGGTACTAAATCGGTCTGCGAGCGTCTGCGACATCAGCAACCAGCTCGGCTTTGCCGAGCCGGCTCACTTCACGCGCTTCTTCCGCAACCATGCCGGCGTAGGTCCTCGTGAATTTCGAAAGGTTTCCCGGCTTGCGAGTTGATGGTGCGCTGCACAAGGCTCAGCGAAATGAGACGGGATGGTAAGTCCTGAGATGGGCGGGTATTGCCGCGACCCACGGCGCAGCCGAATAAGGTCTCCTGACGCACACGGGAGGACATTTCGGGATGGCGGAAGCCGCCGGCCACGCATTCGCCAGTCAGATGCCGGGCCCGCCATGGGTTGGGCAGTCGATTCCGCGCGTCGAAGATGCGGCGTTGCTGTCCGGACGCGGCCGCTTCATCGACGATCTCGGGGTTCGCCCTGGCACACTTCATGCTGCGATCCTGCGCTCGCCACACGCCCATGCGGACATCGTCGCGATTGAATCGTCCGCGGCAAAGCGTGCGCCCGGCGTCTTCGCCGTCCTGGACGGCGAGGACGTCAAGGCGCTGACCGCGAGCCTGGTTGTCGGCGTCAAGGCGCCGGTCGAATGCTGGCCGATTGCGGTCGGGCGAGTGCGGTATGTCGGCGAGCCGGTCGTCATTGTCGTTGCAACTGATCGCTATCTGGCTGAAGACGCCGCCGATCTGGTTGAGGTGCAGTACCGCATGCGGCCGGCGGTTGTCGATCCGTTGGAAGCATTAAGCCCGGATGCTCCGGTTCTGCATCACGGCTTCAACGGCAATGTCGCCAGCGACCGGACCTTTCGTTATGGCGATCCGGAGCAGGCCTTTGCGTCGGCGGTGCATCGGATCAGCCTGGACATTCGCTATCCGCGCAATTCCTGTACGCCGATCGAAACCTATGGCGTGGTTGCCGAATATGACCCGAGCGATGACGCCTACGATGTGCTCGCCAATTTCCAGGGTCCCTTCAGCATCCATGCGGTGCTGTCACGGGCCTTGAAAGTTCCGGGCAATCGCCTGCGTCTGCGGACGCCGCCGGATTCCGGTGGCAGCTTCGGGATCAAGCAAGGGGTCTTTCCCTATATCGTTCTGGTCGCTGCCGCGGCGCGCGCGGCCGGACGCCCGGTCAAATGGATCGAGGATCGGCTCGAACATCTCGCCGCCTCGGTCTCCGCCACCAATCGGGCCACGACGCTGAGCGCAGCCGTCGCCGACGACGGCCGTATCCTCGCGCTCGATTGGGATCAGGTCGAGGACTGCGGCGCGCATTTGCGCGCACCGGAGCCGGCGACGCTGTACCGCATGCACGGCAATCTGACCGGCGCCTACGACATTCGCCATCTCGCGGTGCGTAACCGTGTCGTCGTCACCAACAAGACGCCGACCGGATTGAACCGCGGCTTCGGCGGACCGCAAGTCTATTTCGCACTCGAACGACTGGTTCAGCGCATCGCGGTCGAACTCGGTCTCGATCCCCTCGAAATCATCAGGCGCAATCTGATCCCTGCCGATGGCTTTCCCTACCGGACGATCAGTGGGGCCTTGCTTGACTCGGGAAACTATCAGGGGGCGATCGAGCGCGGCGTCGACGAAGGTGGGCTGGCGGAGCTCAAGTCGCGGCGCGATGCGGCGCGTGCGCAGGGGCGTCTCTACGGCATCGGCTATACCGCCGTCGTCGAACCCAGCGTGTCCAACATGGGTTACATCACGACCGTGCTGACGCCGGCCGAACGCCGCAAGGCCGGCCCGAAGAACGGTGCCCAGGCGACCGCGACGGTCGCGATCGATCCGGTTGGAAGCGTCACCGTACATGTCGCCTCGGTGCCGCAAGGGCAGGGGCATCGTACGGTTCTGTCGCAGGTCGTGGCGGATGTGTTCGGCCTTACCCCTGCCGATATCAGGGTCAACACCGAAATGGATACGGCAAAGGATGCCTGGTCCATTGCCTCGGGCAATTACGCCAGCCGTTTCGCGCCTGCCGTTGCCGGCACCGCCAAACTCGCCGCCGGGCGCCTTGCCGAACGAATGGCGCGGGTCGCCGCGAGCCAGTTGAACACCGAAATCGACGATATCGCCTTCGCCGGCGGCAGCGTCGGCTCGAAACGCAATCCCGACAACAAAATATCGTTTTCCCGCGTCGCGGCGCTCAGCCACTGGTCGCCAGGCGCATTGCCCGACGGGATCGGACAAACGATCCGCGAAACCGTTTTCTGGAGCCCGCCGGAGCTGACCGCCCCGGACGAAGAAGACCATATCAACTCGTCGCTGTGTCACGGGTTCATCTTCGATTTCTGCGGCGTTGAGGTCGATCGGACGACCTTGCAAACGCGGATCGACCGCTATGTCACCATGCATGACTGTGGGACGATCCTGCATCCGGCGATGGTCGACGGGCAGATTCGCGGCGGCTTCGCGCAGGCAATCGGCGCCGCGCTCTATGAGGAATACGCCTATGGTTCCGACGGCAGCTTCCTGACCGGAACCTTTGCCGACTATCTGCTGCCGACGACGGCGGAGATTCCGGATCCGCTCATTCTCCACATGCAAACACCGTCGCCGTTTACGCCGCTCGGCTCCAAAGGTGTCGGTGAGGGCAATTGCATGTCGACGCCGGTCTGCATCGCCAATGCCGTCGCCGATGCGCTCGGGCTGAAAGACGTCGAGTTGCCGCTGGTGCCGGCGAAACTGGCGCAGATCGTGCGCGGCGCCGAGTCCCCGCCGCCGAAAGGTCGCGCAATCGAGGAAGTGGCGAAGCGGAGCGGCGAACGACGTCTGCGCGGTGAAGGCGAGGCCGTGGTCAGAGCGCCGGCCGAGCGTGTCTGGGCCATGCTGCTCGATCCCGAGACGCTCCAGGCCGTGATTCCCGGCTGCGACAATCTCCAGAAAGTCTCGGACACGCATTTCCGCGCCGAAGTGACGATCGGCGTCGGTCCGGTGAAAGGACGCTATCGCGCCGATGTGAAATTGTCCGACCTCGATCCGCCGCATGCGGTCACGCTCGGCGGCTCCGCCGAGGGCGCGCTCGGCTTCGGCGGCGGTGAGGGACGCATCACCCTCGTTCCGGCCGAGAATGGCGGCACCGCGATCCGCTACGTCTATGAGGCGGCAATCGGCGGCAAGGTGGCGAGCATCGGCGGTCGCCTGCTCGACGGGGCCGCGCGGGTGATCATCGGCCAGTTCTTCGCGGCGCTGGCGCGCAAGGCAGGCGGTGACGCTGCCACGTCGCGTCGGTCCTGGCTTGCGCGAGTCCGCCGCTTGTTCGGAGGGCAGGTATGAAGCCCGCTGCGTTCGACTATGTCAGGGCGGAACATCTCGATGAAGTCCTCGACGTGCTTGGCCGGGAAGGCGGCGACGCGCGCATCCTGGCCGGCGGGCAATCGCTGATGGCGATGATGAACATGCGCCTGGCAAAGCCCAGGACGCTGATCGACATCATGCACCTTCCAGAACTGGCGCGCATCGAGCGCAAGGGTGGAACCATTACGGTCGGAGCAGGGGTGCGTCAGGCGTCGTTACTGGCATGGCCGGAACTGGGCCGGAGCCTGCAACTCGCCGCTTTGGCGTTGCCGTGGACCGGCCATGTCCAGACGCGAAGCCGGGGCACCGTTTGCGGATCGATCGCACATGCCGATCCCAGCGCCGAATTGCCGCTGGTGCTGCAGGCGCTCGGCGGCGAGGTGCATCTGCGCAGCGCTAAGCGGCGCCGGCGCGTGGCGGCGAAGGATTTCTTTGCCGGCATGATGGCGACGGCGCGGGTCGATGACGAGTTGATCGAAGCTGTCACGTTTCCGGTCGTTCAGAAACGCTGTGCCTTCCGCGAAGTGGCGCGCCGCCACGGCGATTTTGCCATTGTCGCCTGCGCCGTGGTGGAGACCGCCGACGGGGTCCGCCTCGCCGTTGGCGGCGTCGCGGACATGCCGGCGGCGCGGGATTTTCCGCGCCTCGAAGGCAGCGCGCTTGACGATGCCTTGAACGGGTTCGCCTACGAACTGGACGCCCGCGACGACGTCCATGCCACCGCGCGCTACCGCCGCGACCTCGTGCGCATGATCGGTCGCGATCTGGTGCGGGAGGTGCTGCAATGAGCCGATTGCAGGCCGGCCGGCGGCATTCCGTCCGCTTCTCCCTGAACGGCAAGCCATGCGCTGGCGAGGCGGAGCCGCGATTGCTGCTGACCGACTTCCTGCGGCATCAGATCGGCGTGACCGGGACGCATGTCGGCTGCGAGCATGGCGTGTGCGGCGCCTGCACCGTCAGCATCGACGGCAGGCCGGCGCGCGCCTGCCTCACGCTCGCGGTGCAGATCGACGGCAGCGAAGTCCGGACCGTAGAAAGCCTGGCGCCGTCGCCGGACCGTCTTGGCATTCTGCAATCGGCATTCAAGCGAAATCACGCGCTGCAGTGCGGCTTTTGCACCGCCGGAATCCTGATCTCGCTCGACTGCTTCCTGCGCGAGCATCCAAACCCGGATGAGGAAGGAATCCGCGACTTGCTGTGCGGCCACCTGTGTCGGTGCACGGGCTATACGCCAATCGTGCGTGCGGCAATCGAGGCCGCGGCGGAACTGGCAGATCAGGGCAAAGAGAAAACAGATGCTTGATCTTGGAACCAGCTTCGTTGCCAGCGTAGCACGCGACCCCAACGCTCTGGCGATCGTCGACGAGAGCGTTCGTCTGACTTACGCGCAATGGTATGCACGGATATCGTCGCTCGTTGCGTCTCTCGACCGCATCGGACTGAAACCCGGCGATCATCTGGTCACGGTACTGCAGAATTGTGAGGCGGCCGCCACGCTGCACTGGGCCTGCCAACTGGCCGGCATTGTCGTCACGCCGGTCAACTGGCGCGCCAAGGCCGACGAGCTCGATTATTGCATCGAGGATTCCGAGGCACGCGCGATCGTGTACCAGGACGTCGCCGCGCCGGCCGTGGAAGAATCGAAGCGCGCGCGGGCTTTGCCGCGAATCTATTCGGGCGGCCGCGAGACGGCCGGCGCATTCAGTTTCGACCGCATGGTCGCCGAGCCGGCGACCGAGGTGACACCCCGCGTCAGCGCCGAAGCCTGGTCGATCATGCTCTATACATCCGGAACCACCTCGAGGCCGAAGGGTGTGCCGCGGCGTCATCGCGCCGAGCGGGCCGCCGGCATTGCGCATGTCGCGCAAAATCTCTACCGGCGCGGCGAACGGACGCTCGGCGTAATGCCGCTCTATCACACCATGGGCGTGCGCTCGCTGATAGCGATGTCGCTGATCGGCGGCACATTCGTTTGTCTGCCGCGCTACGATACCGGCCGTGCGCTTTCGCTGATCCAGAGCGAAAAGATCACCAATCTCTATCTGGTCCCGACGCTCTACCACGATCTCGTCCACGCTCCGGAATTCGCGTCGACCGACGTCTCGAGCGTCCGAAAGCTCGGCTTTGCCGGCGCATCCATGACTGACGGGTTGCTGAAGACATTGAACGCTGCGTTTCAGCCCGACCTGTTCGTCAACCACTACGGCAGTTCGGAAATCTACACTTTCACCATCGATCAGAACGCGCCCGCAAAGCCCGGATCGGCCGGCAAGGCCGGAATCAATCAGGAAATCAGGGTCGTCAAGCTGAATGCGATGTCGGCGACGGACCTTGCGGCGTCAGGTGAAGAAGGCGAAGTCATCGCGCGGCTGGCCGGCGATGAGTCATTCGAGGGGTATTGGCGCCGGCCCGATGCGGACGCCAAGGCTTTGCGTGAAGGCTGGTATTTCACCGGCGACACCGGTTTCGTCGACCGTGACGGCGATCTGTTCGTCACCGGCCGGGTCGACGACATGATCATTACCGGGGGCGAGAACGTCTCGCCGGTCGAGATCGAAAGCTGCCTTTCGCTGCACCAGGCCGTACTCGAAGTCGCCGTGGTCGGTATTCCCGACGAGAAGTGGGGCAAGGTTGTCACGGCCTTTGTGAAGCGCAGGGGGCCGGTCACCGAGCAGGACCTCGAGCAATTCTGCCGAACATCCGGACTGGCGGACTTCAAGCGGCCGCGGCGCATCATCTTCGTCGATCGCTTGCCGAAATCCCCGGTCGGCAAGCTGCTGCGCCGTCTGCTTGTCGCCGGCGACTACCAGCGCGAACACGCGCCGCCCTCAAGCGCGGCGTAACAACATCAAGAAAGGAAGTGACATGGCGTCTCCCTACATTTTCGCCGACCCCCGGCTGGGCAAGCTCGACGGTTTCCAGGTCGAAATCGACGAGGCGCATGAACGCGCCGACATCATTCTCAACCGGCCGCCTTACAACGTCGTGTCGATGCCGCAGCGCGATCAGTTGCGGCTTGTGTTCGAGACGCTCGACGAGGATGCGCGGATTCGCATCATCGTCGTGCGGTCGGTCGGCGAGCATTTCTCCAGCGGCGGCAACATTGGCGGCTTCATGGAAGCCACGCCGGAAACGGTCTCCAAGCTCGCCTGGAACATCGCCTCGCCGACGCGTTGTTCGAAGCCGGTAATCATCGCCAACCGGGGCTATTGCTTCGGGGTAGGCTTCGAACTGTCGCTGGCCTGCGATTTCCGGATTGCCTCGGAAACGACGCTTTATGCGCTGCCGGAGCAGAAGCTCGGTCAAATTCCGGGATCCGGCGGCTCCGCGCGCCTGCAGAAGATGATCGGTATTACCCGCACCAAGGATATCGTGATGCGTTCGAAGCGCATCTCTGCAAAACAGGCATTCGATTGGGGCATTGCGACCGAATGCGTGCCCGATGCCGAACTCGAAACAACGACCGACAAGCTGGTCGATGAGCTTCGCAGCTTCGCGCCGCTGGCGCAGCGGACGGCAAAGAAGCTTCTGAACGATACCGAAGACGCCACGCTGACCAATGCGATCGAACTGGAAGGCCATTGCTATAGCCGGCTGCGCCAATCGGAGGATTTCAAGGAAGGGGTCGAGGCCTTCAACGCCAAACGCCCGCCGAAATTCGTCGGGCGCTGAAAACAAGATCATGTTGGGGTGAAAGAGGGAGGAATGAAATGGCGATTGCGCAGGAGATGGCCGAAGCTATGCGCGAGAAAGCTATGCAGTATCCCCCATAAGGCGCTAGAACAGGACCGGGAAATAACAGGAAGAATACGGCCGGGAGCTTCAGGAAATGCCGCTGCCCAGAGAAGATGTCGATGCCACCACGCCGAAGTTCCTGCGCGACAAGTACGCTGTCGTCGGCGTCGGCGAGACCGCCTACACCCGCGGCTCGAACAAGACGACGCGGGCGCTCGCAACATCAGCGGTGCGCAACGCCATGCGGGATGCCGGTCTCGAAGCCTCCGAGATCGACGGCATGCTGTCGTATCAATTCAACGACTCCGTGTTCTCGCCGTTCGTCGCCGGCGACCTCGGCATCCGGCTCAATTTCTACATGGACGTGTTCGGCGGGGGATCATCGACCGAGGCGCTGGTCGGGATTGCGATCGGCGTCATCGAGGCCGGCATGTGCAAGACGGTGGTGATCTTCCGCTCGATGAACGGCTTCTCCCAGGTGCGGATCGGCGGCACCGGTGTGCGTGCCGCAGCTCCCGTCTCAGGCGATGCGCTGCACAGCCGCGCCTATGGCTGGCAGAGCGCGGGGCAGTCGTTCGCGCCCACCTTCATGCGCCATATGTACGACTTCGGCACCACCGCCGAGCAGGTCGCCCATGTCCGCGTCGCCCACAGCCATCACGCGTCGAACAATCCGAAAGCCTACTACAAGAAACGCCTCACGGTGGAGGATGTTGTGGGCAGCCGCATGATCTGCCAGCCATTGCACCTGCTCGACTGTTGCGTGGAGACGGATAATGCCAATGCCATCATCGTGACCACAGCCGAGCGGGCGAAAGACTTGCGGCAGCCGCTGGTGCAGATCCGCGGCGTGGTGGGCCGCTGCTCGAAGCCGCGGGTCGACATGCACTACCAGGCCGGCCCGATCTCCACCGTCGCCGGCCGCTACGCCAGGGACATCCTGTGGCCGAACTCCGGCGTCGGCCCGGAGGACGTCGACCTCACGGGCTCCTATGACGCCTTCACCTTCACCACGATGCTGCAACTCGAGGATTACGGCTTCTGCAAAAAAGGCGAGGGCGGCCACTACGTCTCGGACGGCACCATCATGCTCGGCGGCAAACGGCCGAACAACACGTCGGGTGGCCATCTCTGCGAGGGCTATACCCACGGCATCGCCATGGTGATCGAGAACGTGCGCCAGCTCCGCCACGATGCCGACGATAGCTGTCCGATCGGGCCCGATGGCCGGCGGCAGCACACTTTCGATTATCGCGAGGGCGGTTGCCGGCAGGTGAGGAATGCCGAGGTGTCGGCCAATCTCGGCTGGGCGATGCCCGGTACGGGATCGGCGATGGTGATGCGGCGGGGGTAGGGCATCATCGTCCTGTCGGTGGTGATCTCAAAATCAACAGAAACGGGCGGGAAGGAAGCAGAATGAAAGCGTCGATATTTTGCCTGCCGAGCGTCGGCTCACGCGCCGAGATCGAGGCGGGCATGGCCGCGACCAGGCCGGAGCTCTATCAGCGCATGCTGAAGGAGCTGACCGAACTCATCAAGCTGGCCGACGACCTCGGTTATGATTCCGTGAGCTTTACCGAGCATCACTTCCACATCGAGGGTTTTGAGCTTTCCAACAACCCGGTGCTGCTGGATCTCTACTTCGCGATGCAGACCAAGCGCATCCGCGTCGGCCAGCTCGGTATCGTGCTGCCCGCGGCCAACCCGATCCGTGTCGCCGAGGACATCGCGATGCTCGATCACATGACGGGCGGGCGGGCCTGCGCCGGCTTCGCCCGCGGCTACCAGCGACGCTGGGTCGATGTCATGGCGCAGCAGACGCACGGCGTCTCGGGGACCCTGCCGCATCATCATGATGCGATCGATGCGACCAACCGCGAGGCGTTCGAGGAGAACTGGCAGATCATCAAGAAATGCTGGACCGAGGAGATGCTGACGTTCCAGGGCAAGTACTGGAAGGTGCCCGCCGGCGCAACGCCCTGGGATCTCGAGACCACGGTGAAATACGGCAAGGGCGTCGAGAACGGCATGCTGAAATCGGTCGGCGTGGTGCCGAAACCGTTGCAGAAACCCTACCCGCCGGTGTTCCTGCCGTTCGCGTCGTCGCCGAATTCCATTCGCTGGGCAGCACAAGAGGGTGTCACCGCCATCCTGCCGCCGATGCATGAGGCCTACGCGTCACCGCTATACGACCTCTATGCCGAGGTGTCGGGAAGGCCCCGCGGGCAGGGCACCGGCTTGTTGCGCGACGTCATCATCGCGGACACGGACGAGGAGGCCATGGCGTTGTGGGAAGACTCCGGGCGTTTCTCCGGCAAGGCGTGGTTCGAGCCGTTCGGCTTCCGCCGCGGCCTGATGGACCCGGTCACGAAGAAGTTTGCCACCGCGCAGGAATCGATCGACCTCGGCTATGCGCTGGTCGGCACCGTCGATACCGTGACACGCGCGCTCGAGGCCAACATGAAGCGGCAGCCGGTCGACTGGTTGTTCTGCTACACCTACAACGCGCTGGTTCCGCACAACAAGTTGATGAAGTCGACCGAGGCGTTGTGGACGAAAGTACTGCCGAAGTTCATGTGAGCCGCACGGTTGCTCCTGCAGAGGAAATACGGTGAGAAAATGATATCCGCGCAATATCTCGGCATGCCGCTCGAGATCAATGATCTCGACCATGAGAACCTCGAATACTTCGCCTATTGCGCGAAGCACGATTTCCGCCTGCAGCGATGCAACTCGTGCAAGCTGTTGCGCTACCCGCCATCGACCGCGTGCCCGTGGTGCGCTGAGCCGGATTCGGAATGGGTATCGGTCGAGGGCCGCGGCACGGTGCATTCCTACACCGAAGTCCACCATGCCATTCAGCCGGCGTTCAAGCAGTACACACCATATCTCGTGCTGCTGGTGGAACTGGACACGCAGAGCGGCAAGCCGACCAAAGAGGAGGGACTCCGCGTGATCGGCAACCTGACGCGGCCGGACGGCGTGCTGGCGCCGAAAAGCGAGGTGGAGCGGGTCGGCATCGGTACCCGCATGCGCATGGTGTTCACCGATGTCGCCCCCGGGCTGGCGCTGCCGCAATGGACCATTGATGAGAGTGCCGCCGGCGGCATGCCGTGGCGATACCGGGGGTAACGGTTACGCGCGCCGGTTACTCGCGGCCGTCCTGCACGAGGTCGAAAGTGAGGAGTCCTTCGAGGTCTCTCGGCCGTTCCAGCACCTCGGTGTGACGCAGCGTCGTACGTCGTGATATCCAGCGCGCCAATGCTCTTCCATGCTTGCTCGCGAAAATTCGTAATCCTTCGAGTGCCCTTCGTAATGCCTCGCATTGTAGATCAGATGAACGATGTTGAAAACCTTGCGATCGGCGGCCGTGCCAAGGAGCCTGGCTTCCGGGCTGTTCTTCAGGTCCGCGGGAAGCTTTTCCAGAAGGGCGGCTGCCGCGCGCTGTATCTTCTGGATGTGCTTGAACTGATCGGTGCCGGCCCGCGTGCGGCTGGAATAGCGGATTTCCTTCTCCCGCGTGATAACCTCGAGCATGCTCCGCGGAAAGTCGCCTCGCGCGCTCCACAGATCGACCTGAAAGGCCAGGGTATCGCGGCGTGGCTCGCTCTCGACGACCCATTGCAGCGGTGTGTTGGACACCAGCCCGCCGTCCCAGTAATCTTCGCCCTCGATCTCGATCGGTGGAAAGCCGGGGGGAAGGGCGGCGCTGGCCATCACGTGCTCCGGTTTGATCGTGTGCGTCGTGGTGTCGAAATAGACGAAATTTCCCGTCCTGACATTGACCGCTCCCACGCTGAAGCGGAGCAAGCCCGCGTTGAGGCGGTCGAAATCGACCAGGCGCTCCAATGTACGCTTGAGTTCGCGGGTGTCGTAGAAGCTGGTGGCCTCAAGTCTGCCCGACGGCTGCAGCCACGGCGAAACCGGTCTCGCAGCGAAGAAGCCCTTGGCGCCTCGTGTCAGCGCGAGATTCGCGCTGGCGTGGTTCAGCAGGTTGCGCGCGCCGTCGTCGTTCGCGGCTCCCCAGCCGAACCAATCCCACGGCGATTCTGAGGTCACCTGCGTCCAGAACTCCCGAAGCCGCTCTACCCTCGTGTCCGGAGGATTACCCGCGATGATCGCTCCATTGATGCCTCCGATCGAAATGCCCGCAATCCAATCCGGCTCGACGCGGGCCTCGGCCAACGCTTCGTACACTCCGGCCTGATACGCGCCTAGCGCGCCACCTCCCTGCAGCACCAAAGCTATGCGCTCGAAAGGAAGAATACGTTGTGCTCCGCCGACGCTCGGTTTGGCCTGAACATTCATTATCGAGTCTCCATATCACAGGTCTGACAAGTGCCTCACGCCGGCGCATGAGCGGCGACGCGCGCCTGGAATCGTCCGCTCAATTTCGGTGCGCTTCGCCGACGGTTTCGCCGGGCTGGCTCGGCCGCGCTGGCTCCGATCCTGACTTCGTACGCGGGCCCTGGGGATTATTGTTTGCGTTCACAACGTCGCGTGCCATTTCCAGGCAGGTCAATAGCTCGACGTAGCTCGCGAAGCCGCCGACCGTCGTCGCGGCCATGCAGGTTTTCTGATCGACACCGCTGAACGTTGCCCATTCCCTCTTGAGGTCGGAAAGAGCGGCAGCTTCGTCTTGCGAGCAGCGGTCGAAGGTCGCGGCCGAGCCGCCCTCAAAACGGCATTCTCTCACAATGTCGAACTGCGGCACGGAATCGGAAACGGCGATGGGTGAAAGCGTTGCCATGATTGCGATTGGCAGATGAAGCAGCATGTCGGTCTCCTTGGGGTTTGATCGTCTTCAGTGCCCCACATGGACAGGACCGCCGAGCTTGACCTTGCGTAGCGCAAGCGCGAGCGGCACGGCGGAAAGCGAGATCAGCATCAGCATCCAGAACGCATCCATGTAGCCAAGGAAGGACGCCTGCGCCTGCACCTGCGCGCCGATCCATTGAATGGCCTGGTCATGCGCCTGTGCAAGCGAGCTGCCATGGGCGGCGAAGTAGTTCGTGACCTGTTGCAGCGTGTCCTGATATTGCGGGCTCGATGGGACGACTTGCTCGACAAGCCGGCTCTGGTGGAACTGCTGGCGATGCGTCAGCACGTTGGAGACGACGGAGACGCCGATCGAGCCGCCGGTATTGCGGGCGGCGTTGATCAGGGCCGATGCCTGGTCGGTCAAGGACGGCGGAATGCCATCGTAGGAAGCGGCCATGATCGGCACGAAGACGAGCGGCAGTCCGACGCCCAGCAGCATCCGCGACCGCGCCATGAACCAGAAGCCGAGGTCTGCGTACACGTTGGTCATGCCGTACATGGAAAGCGCGATGATCACCGCGCCGGCGATGATCAGATATTTGGGTTGCACATTGGCGGCCATACGGCCGACGACAAACATCATCACCATGGTCACCACGCCGCCCGGTGAGAGCACGAGCCCGGCCCAGGTCGCGGTGTAGCCGAAATCCTGCTGCACCAGCAGCGGCAGGAATTGTGTGGTCGCAAGCAGGATGGCGCCGGTCGCCAGCATCACCAGGAAGCAGGCACCGAACTGGCGGCTCGCCACCATGCGCAGGTCGATGATCGGATTGGCGCGGGTCAACCCCCACGGGATCATCAGCACGAATGCCAGACCGCAAATGACCGTGAACGTGATGATGAAGGACGAGCCGAACCAGTCGTCCTCCAGGCCGCGATCCATGACCACCTCGAGCGCGCCGAGGAAGGTCGCGATCAGGATGAAGCCGACAACGTCGAACCTGATGCCCTGCTGCTGTCTCACGGCCTCCGCCCGCGCGGTCGGGGACTCCTGCAGGACCATCGCGATCAGCGTCATCGCGATCACGCCGACTGGCGCGTTGATCAAAAAGCACCAGTGCCAGGAGATATTGTCGGACAACCAGCCGCCGAGTGTCGGCCCGACCACCGGGGCAACCACCACCGCGACGCCGAACAGCGCAAAGGCCTGGCCGCGCTTCGCCGGTGGAAAGGCATCCGCCAGGATCGACTGCGCGACCGGCACCATGCCGCCGCCGCCGAGGCCCTGCAGGATGCGGAACAACAGCAGCGCGTTCAGATTTGGCGCAAAACCGCACAGCAGCGAGCTGAGGGTGAATAATCCGAGAGAAATCAGGAAGAAGGTTTTGCGGCCGAGCTTCCGAGCCAGGAAGCTGGAGGCCGTCAGGATGATGGCGTTGGAGACCAGATAGGTGGTGACCACCCAGGACGCTTCGTCCTCGCTTACCCCCATGCCGCCGGCGATGTAAGGCAACGCCACGTTGGCGATGGTGGTATCGAGCACCTCCATGAAGCTTGCGAGCGCGACCAGTAGCGCGATCACCCAGGGGTTGACCGCGCCAGCACCGCTCGCGGATGCGGGAGGGCCAGCCTGAATCGCTGCGGCACTCACAGGTACCTCCTCAGCCGCTCAACCAGCGACGGTGCAGGATTGATCCGCACGGTCGGGACCACCGACATGCCCGGGCCGAGCGCGACGTCGGTCGGCGTATTGTCCATGATGAGCTTGACCGGCACGCGCTGGACGATCTTGACGTAGTTGCCGGTGGCGTTCTGGGCCGGCAGCAGCGAGAACGCGGTGCCGGATCCGGACTGAACGCTGTCGACATGGCCGCGGATCCTGCGTTCCGGATAAGCGTCGATCTCAAGCGTTACCGGATCTCCGCGGCGCATGCGATCAAGCTGTGTCTCCTTGAAGTTGGCCGTGACCCAGATGTCATCAGGCACGAACATCGTCAGGCTCGTGCCCGGCTGTGCGAACTGGCCGACTGCGGCGCCGAGGTTGACGACACGTCCGGGCTCGGCGGCCGTAACCGTCGTATAGGAAAGATTGAGTTTTGCCTGGTCACGCTGGGCGTTTGCCTGCGCGAGATTGGCGACCGCGGTATTGTGTTGCGCCTTCAGCGCTTCGATCTGCCGCTGCGCGAGCCTCAGCGTCGCTTGCGCACTCTGCAGCGCCGCCTGCTGCTGATGCAGTTGCGACGTGTACTGCTGGGCGTTCTGAACGGTGCCGTAGCCCGTTTGCTCCAGGTGCTCGTAGCGCTCCGCCTGCTGCTGCGCGAACACCAGCGCCGCCTGCGTTTGATCCACCTGCGCCTGGTTGGCGCTGATCTGCGCCTGCTGCACGTTGAGCTGGGCGTCGATGTTCTCGATACTGGCTTGCGCGGCCGCAACCTGGGCCTCCGCCGTTTCGAGAGCAATGCGATAGTCGCGGTCGTCGATGTGGGCAATCACGTCGCCGGTGGCGACATGCTGGTTATCGGTGACCGGGACGGCAGTGAGATAGCCGGACACTTTCGGGGCAAGCGAGAATTGCCGCGCCGCGATGAAGGCGTCGTCGGTGGACTGAAAACGCTCGGCGTAGTCGAGGTAGAGATAGCCGCCGCCCAGGACTGAAGCGAGAAGGATCGCACCGATGGCGGAGAGGACGGGGCGGCGATGCAGCACGCTCTTGCGCGCCTGCTTGTCGATTGGCGCCGATTGCCGTCCTTCCGGCTCAGGGGATACGGGCTGTTTTGCAGCAGGGCTTGCCTGTCGCAAGAGAACCCGCGGCCCCTCTTTCGAGGACTCACCGTTCGGTTCGCGGAGTGAGCCCGGCACGGATTGCTGGTTTCCGATCTCTTCGAGCGCGAGCTCGTCACTTTCCAGAACATTGTCTTCAAACATCACTAGCGCTCCCATCTGGGCGAATTTGAAATCAGCGACCGCGATCGTCGCTCTGCGAGACCGCGCTGCTGTCGCGCGGCACCATCTGACCGACCGGCTTCGCGCCAAGCTGGGCGAGGTTGAATACGACCGAGATCACGATGACCGAGAGCATGTCCCCGCGCGCGACGGCGAAGCTGGCCGCGATGAGGATGGCCTTCAGGCTGACGACAATTGCGAGAAGCTTCGACATGGATCACCTCGCTGTTTTCCGGGTTCCGTCGGAATGGCGCCGCTCGGCTTGGTGAATGCTCGGGCGCAACGCCGGTATGCCATGGCAGGTAACTAGGCCTCTTGCCTCGGCGGGATAATCCCGCTTTCCTTTGAATGATCTTTGCGTTTTTCGAGGAAATCGATGGACCTTCTGGGCTCGCTCGGCGTCCTGGTACGGGTGGTGGAAACGGGTTCCTTTTCGGCCGTCGCCCGCGAGCGCGAGCTGAGCCAGGCTGCCGTCGCGCGCCAGATTTCGCAATTGGAAGAACACTTTGGGGTTCGGCTCTTTCACCGGACGACGCGAAAACTCAGCCTGACCGACGACGGCCAGATGCTGCTCGGCCTGGCCCGTCCGGTGCTGGACGGCGTCGATGGAATTGAGGCAGCTCTCGGCGGGCAGCGCGCCTCGCCGGTCGGGCTGGTGCGTGTGGGTGTTACGGTGACGGGCAGCCGCTTCCTCGCCCAACGTCTGCCCACCTTGCTCGCGGATCACCCGGGGCTCAAGGTCGAGCTTGTGGTCAGCGACGCGTTCGGCGACATGATCGAAGACCGGCTCGACCTCGCCATGCGCATGGGCGAGGTCACGGATGCGTCGCTGGTGGTGCGCCGATCGGGGACGGCTCGGTTCGTTGTTGTGGCAGCGCCAGACTACATCGAGCGGAAAGGCAGACCCTCCACGCCGGCCGACCTTGCGGGTCACATCTGCATCGTGCACGACGTCGGGCCGGGCTCGAACGTTTGGACCTTTGTCATGCCCGAAGGGTCCGAGCAGTTCCACGTGTCAGGGGGATTTCTCGCCAACGACGTCAGTGCCGTGCGCCTGGCCGCGCGTAGCGGATACGGCGTCGCTCTGCTTCCGTTGTTCGAGGTGCTCGATGATTTGCGCAGTGGCATGCTGGTTTGCGTGCTGAGCGAATTTCCGGCGCCGAGCATTCCGTTGAGCCTGGTCTATTCGTCGCGACGGCATCTGGCGCCACGTACACGCGTCGTCTTCGAATTTCTCGTGGAGCAGGTGCGAGAAGTCCAGGCCATGCTCGCGACAGTGACCGACAAAGCGGCCACCGCGTAAGCGCCGCGGCGACAATTGCGCGCTCACTTACGCGGTGACATTCGCTTTCTTGGGACGCTTCGTTCGCGACATCGCGCCAGCAGCCGCTGCCTCCAACGAGGTGCTTCCGCTGTTATCGATGATGATGCTTGCGGGCGATCGGCGCATACGCGTAAGCGTTGGCGGCGCCTTCGAGGAAGGGATTGCGGAGACAGTCACCGCCGCGTCCGGAGGACATTTCCTGGCACTGCGCCATCGTGTCGAAGCCGCAGGAGAGTGTATAACCTACGATGTCCCTGCGGCAGTACTCGTAATTCTTTGCCGCGGCCGGCGCGGTGGTACCGAAAAAGGCTGCACAGGCAATTGCTGCGATGCCCAGACTCAAGAATTTGGTCATGGTTGTTCTCCCAGTTTGCCGACACCTGCCATAGGATGTCGCCGTCATGATTGACGTCACTGGGAGCTATCGCTGCGCCGTTTTCTGAAAAGGCGCACGGCGGTTGAAACACTTTCAACCAAATCGCACAAATCGGCGGCTTGCTGCGTCGCACTGACTTTCCGCTACTTCCCGCCGCCCGCGCCATCGACTAGGCTTCGTCCGATAACGACAAAAAGCCGCTGGCGGACCAAGGGGAAAGCGTTATGAACGGACAGACCGACAGAATCGACCGCGCCCCCTTCTACCATGACGGCATGCGTGAGCTGCAGGATCGCTTCGACGGCCGCCGTGTCGCCGACGGCCTCGAGAAGCATCGCCTCCACTTCGAATTCTGGGAACAGGACCGCAAGCTCATCGAAGAGGCGCGATTCTTTTTCATCGCGACGAGCTATCGGGACAACGTCGATTGTTCCATGCGCTCGGGCGATCCCGGCTTCGTCAGGATCACCGGGCCCGACACGCTCGAGTACCCTGAATACGACGGCAACAACATGTACCGCACCCTCGGCAATATTTACCGCAATCCGAACATCGGGCTGTTGTTCGTGCGCCTCGACGGCAAGACGTTTCGCACGCGTATCCGGGGCAAGGCAACGATCCACGACAGCGCGGAGGTGCTTAGCCAGCATCATGGCGCCAAAGTCGTCGTGCGCGTCAAGTGCGAGATCTTCCCAAACTGCCCGCGCTACGTTCCAGACCTGATGGGCGATTCCGCTTCCATACTCGGCAATCCGTTCGTTCCTCGTCCCGGCTACGAGCCGCCGCCACCGGAATGGAAAAGCCGGGATTACCTCAAGGACGTGCTCTCGAAGTACGATCCGCATCGGAATCGCGAGGCGTAGCGGGCGGCGCCGACGTGACCGACTGTCGCGGACCGCGACCGACTTTCGGCTACTTCCCGTTACCCGCGCCATCGCCTAAGCTTCGGCCAATAACGACAAAAATCCGCTGGCGGGCCAAGGGGAAAGCGTTTTGAACGGACAGGCAGGCCTGCGCACCGAGGTCATGCGCAGCGGCGTCGCGGAGACGCGCCGGCGCGTATTGGCTGGTTCGTGGGTCGCCCTGCTGCTGGCGATCCTGGCATTCCTGGTGATCTATCCCGTGCTCACGCTGCTGCTGGGCGCGCTGACCGACACCAATCCGGTGGTCGACGGTTTCAGTCTCCGTCATTTGTCGGTCACGAACTTTCTCACCGTGCTCGCCAACCCGAACGTCGCCGAGGCCTTGTTCAATACGCTGATCGCCTGCGGCGGCGGCACGGCCATCGCGGTCACGATCGGGCTGCTGTTTTCCTGGATCGTGGTGCGCACCAACACGCCGTTCAAGGGTTTTATCGCCGCCGCCAGCATCCTGCCGCTGTTCGCGCCGCCGCTGGTCGCGGGCGTTGCCTGGAGCATTCTCGGCTCGCCCAGGACCGGCCTGATCAACACCATCTTCAAATGGGCCGGGCTCGACTGGCACGTCGATTTCTATTCGCTGTGGGGGCTGGTGTTCGTGTTCGGCATCTACTACGCGCCCTATGTCTACATGTTCACCTCGTCGGCGCTGCGCAACATGGATCCGAGCCTGGAAGAGGCCGCCGAAATCTCCGGCGCCAGCGCGTTCGCCACCCTGTTCTCGGTGACGTTCCCGCTGATCATGCCGGCGATCGTCTCCGGCATGCTGTTGTCCTTCATCGTCATGCTCGGCATTTACGGCATTCCGGCCGTGCTGGGCGCCCCGACCAACCTCGCGGTGCTGACGACCTACATCTTCAAGCTCACCAACTGGTCGCCGCCGCTCTATAATACGGCGGCCGCGGTCGCGATCATCCTGATGGTGGTGACGGGCGGGCTGGTGTTTTTGCAGCAGAAGGTGCTGAGCGGGCGCAGCTATACCACCGTCGCCGGCAAGGCGTTCCGGCCGCGCAGCCTCGATCTCGGACCGTGGCGCTGGCTCACCTTCGCACTCGGCGTCGTCTATCTCCTGGTCGTCGTGGTGCTGCCGATGCTGGCGCTGATCGTCGCGGCCTTCCGGCGGTTCATGTTCATCCGCGATGCCGCAAGCCTGTTCGACATGCGGCAATATTCGCTGATGCATTTCAACAGCATCTTCGACAACCCGCTGACGCTGCGCTCGATCTACAACGCGATCGAGGTCGGCATCATCACCGCCGTGGTCGGTGGCGCGCTGGCCTTTGCGATCGGCTACACCATTCATCGCACCCGCGTGCCGGGTCGGCGCAGCATCGACCTGATATCGACCGTGCCGGTGGCAATCCCGGGCCTGGTGATCGGCGTCGCCTATCTGTGGGCCTGGATCGGCATTCCCGGCGGGCTCTACGGCACCATCTGGATCCTGGCGCTGGCGTTCATCGCGCGCTTCATGCCGGATACGGTCAAGGCGCTGTCGACCTCGTTTCTGCAAATCCATCGCGAGCTGGAGGAGGCGGCCTGGGTCTGCGGCAAGGGCATGCTTGGCACCATCACGTCCATCGTGCTGCCGCTGGCGCGGCCCGGCGTGATCGCCTCGATGACGCTGTTGTTCGTGCTGGCGATCCGCGAACTCGGCTCGTCGCTGTTTCTCTACACCAGCAACACCATGGTGATGTCGGTGCTGCTGCTCGACTTTTACGAGGGCGGCAATATCGGCAAGACCGCGGCCTTCAGCCTGGTGCAGACGGTGCTGCTCGGCGTCCTCATCGGCGGGGCGAATTGGCTGGCGCGCAGCGCCTCTCAGGGCGGCATCGCGCAACGTATCAAATAAATCAAAACAAAGAGACAAAAAGGGAGGTTCATTCATGGACAGAAAATGGTTGGCCGCGATCGCCGGCGTTGGTTTCGGCCTCGTGCTCGGCGGCGCGCCGGCGCAGGCGGAGGAGAATTTCGGCTCGCCGGAGCTGATCGCCGCCGCGAAAGCCGAAGGCAAGATGGTGCTCTACACCGCGAATTATGCTGAGGTGGAGCAGGACATCATCAAGGAGTTCAACAAGCGCTTCCCCGAGATCAAGGTCGAGATGATACGCGCGCCGGGCGGCCAGCTCATTACCCGCGTGCGGACCGAGGCCGCGGCCGGTAAATTGATCGCCGACGTGGTCGATCATTCCGACCGTGCGCTGATGCTGCCGCTCGAAGACCTGTTCCAGGATTACGCGCCGCCGAATGCCGCCGATTACGATCCGGCCGCGCTGGTGTCGCCAAAGTTCTGGCCGCGCGCCACCGTGGTGTGGTCGATCGCCTACAACACCGAACTGGTGAAGAATCCGCCGA
>NZ_DATHOP010000211.1:0-6597 GCF_035484855.1 Bradyrhizobium sp. | reverse complement strand
CAATGAACAGCACGCCAACGTAGATCAACCACGAATTCGACATCAGGCTGACGCCGCTTTGCAGCAGCGTGATCAGCACCGCGCCGATGATCGGGCCGCCGAACGAAGCGGAGCCGCCGATATAGGCCATCAACAGCGCATTCGCCGACAACGGTGCCGCCAGCGCATCGAAGGTCACGATCTCATAGGTGATGGCGTACAGGCCGCCACCGATGCCGGCGAAGAATCCCGCAAGCGCGAATTGAAGAAAGCGCACGATGCGCGGATCGTATCCCATGAATTGGGCGCGTTCGAAATTGTCGCGCGTGGCGTTCGCCATCCGGCCGAGCGGCGTCAGCGTCAGGAAGAACATCGCCAGCGCGGCGATCAGTGTCCACGCCAGGATCAGATAATAGACCTGGATTCCGGATGCATATTTGAGAGCGAACAGGCTGTGGCCGATCATCCGGTTGGCATTGACGCCGCCCTCGCCGCCGAAGAAATGATGGAACATCAGCGCGGCCGTGACCATCAATTCGCCGATCCCGAGCGTGATCATCGCAAAGGCGGTGGCGCGCTGCTTGGTCGCCATATAGCCGAACACGATCGCAAGCCCGAGCCCGGACAATCCCGCCAGCAGGGGAATGAACTCCATCGGCAGCGGCAGGCTGCCGGCGCCGGCCAGGTCGAGGAAATGAATCGTGGCGTAGCCGCCGATGCCGAAAAACGTCGCATGGCACAGCGAGAACAGGCCGGCCTGCCCCAGCAGCATGTTGTACGACAGGGCCAGGATGCTCATCATGCCCATCTGGCTCAGCATCGACAGCACGAAGCCGGAGTGGCGCCCGGTTGAGTAGTTGAAGAACACCCAGGGCGCCGCGATCGCGACGACCAGCGCCACCACCCAGACCCAGCCTTCCCTGAACCGGCGTCTGCTCATGTGTCGCGCGTTCCCAATAAGCCGCGCGGCCGGAACAGCAGTATGATGATCATCATCGCGAACGGCAGCAGCGCGCCGATACGGGCAACCGGGATGGCCAGGATTTCCGTGAACAAATTATCGCCCGGCACGATAATGCCGAGCGGCTTCAGCGCGTCGAGAAGCGAATAGTTGATGACGACGGCAAAGGTCTGGATCAGCCCCATCAGGATGGAGGCGATGAAGCAGCCGGCCAGCGACCCGAGCCCGCCGAACACTACGACGACGAACACGATCGGACCCATCGCCTCGGCCATGCCGGGCTCGGTGGTCTGATAGTTGCCGCCGATCACGCCGGCGAGACCCGCCAGCAGGCAGCCGCCGGCAAACACGATGGTAAAGACCCGCGGCACGTTGTGGCCGAGCGCGCTCGCCATCTGCGGATGGGTCAGCGCCGCCTGGATGATCAGGCCGACGCGGGTTCGCTTCAGCAATATCCATGTCGCCACCAGCATGCCGACGGAAACCAGCAGCATGAAGCCGCGATAGGCCGGGAAGTTGGCGCCATAGACGGTGAACAGCGGAAAGTCGAGGATCTGCGGCACCCGATAGGCCATCGGCAGCATGCCCCAGGTCATCTGCACGCCGCGCTCGATGATGAACACCAGGCCGAAGGTGAAAAGCAGTTCAGCGATATGCCCGTTGCTGTGAACGCGCCTCAAGCCCCAGACCTCGATGGCGGCGCCGATCAGGCCGCACAGGATGGGCGCGATGATCAGAGCGGGGAAGAAGCCTATGAACTGGCTCAGCGTGAACGCAAGGTAGGCGCCGATCATGTAGATGCTGGCATGGGCGAAATTCAGCACGCCCATCATGCTGAAGATCAGCGTCAATCCGCTGGCCAGCATGAACAGCAGCATGCCGTAGACAAGGCCGTTGAACAGGGAAACGAGGACTATCTCCATGACCGCCTCGTTCCCCCGCCCGCCCTTTCAAACCGAGCTCAGTTTTCCGGCCGCTTCATCTTGCAGATCGTCGGCAGCGTCAGGTCGGCGGCGGTCGCAGTCATCTGGGTCTTCCAGCCGAAGCCGGTATGCTCGGAATCGTATTTCACGTCCTTGCTGAAGACGCCCGCGTAATACGGCATCAGCAGTTGGTGGTCTTCCTTGCGCATGATGTTTTCCTGGCCGTCGAGGTCCTTGACATGCATGTCCTCGAGCGCCAGCGCCACCTTCAGCGGATCGGTCGAGCCGGCCTTGTTGATGGCATTGGTCAGCATGTCGATCATGGTGAGGAAGTTGAGTTCCGAGAAATCTGTCTCGTGGTTGGCGCGCCAGTCGACGGCGATCTTCTCGGCTTCCGCACTTTTCTGGTCGACCGCGACGTTGCCGTTGAACTCCATCACCGATGTCAGCCGGTTCTCGCCGGCAGCCCCGATTGCGGTCGGTCCGCCGATTAGGTGCGACAAATAGGTATCGAAGCGCACGTTGAGGCCGTCATCCACCGCGGCCTTGATCAGCAGATTGAGATCGCGGTTATAATTGCCGGTGACGACGCTCTCGGCGCCGGAAGCCTTGATCTTGGCCACATAGGACGAGAAATCCTGCACCTTGCCGAACGGCATCAATTCGTCGCCGACGATCTCGATGTCGGGCCGCAACTTGGCCAGCCATTTCTTGGTGTCGTGCTGGATCGACTGGCCGAACAGATAATCCTGGTTTAGCAGGTAGGCCTTTTTGAGATCGGCCGGCAGCGACTTGATCCGCGCGGCGGCCCGCATGTCGACGCTGCCCGCGAAACGGAAGTGCCAGAAGTCGCATTGCTCATTGGTCAACTCGGTCGCGAGCGCTCCGCAATTCAGATACAGGATGCGACTATCCGGCTCGCGCGCATTGTGTTTGGAAACAGCGTCGATCAGGGCAGAGCCGACATTGGATCCGACGCAGTGCATCACGAACGGAATGTTCTGGTCCGTTATGCTTTTCAGCGCGATCAGCGCTTCGGCGGGCTGCAGCTTGTCGTCGAACGGCACCAGCTCGTACTTCCGGCCAAGCGGGCCGCCGAGGGCGTTCCTTCGCGCGATGATGAACTGGAAGACCTTGAGAAACTCGTCGCCGGCCGACGCAAACGGACCCGAGAACGGATCGGTGTAGGCTAGCTTGATGGTCTCTTCGGCGAGAACGGGCCGGCCGGAAAACAGCAGACCCAGGATGGCGAAAGAATAGCAAACCAGCCGCAAACAGCTCATCGCGTCCTCCCCTATGCCCCGTCCCTTCGGGGACAGATGTTCTTCCTTGCCGCAAAGAGTACATCCTCGCCGAGGTGAGTCAATTGCCGGCTGGCGCCGTCGCTTGCGTTGGCGCCGGATCGGCATTGCCGCAGGCGCGGCCAGTTCTCAACTGACAAGCCGGCCTCGAACACCTATACCATCGAGATAACAGCAATACGCTCACTCGCCGGGAGTTGACACCTTGCCCATGCCCAGACACCTGTTACCGACCACGGTGGTCGGAAGCTACCCGCAGCCGGACTGGCTGGTGGATCGTGCGATGCTGTCCAAATCGGTGCCGCGCACCCGCATGACAGAAATGTGGCGCATTCCGGAAGTCTATCTCGAGCAGGCGCAGGATGACGCGACCGTGGTCGCGATCCGCGACATGGAGCGCGCCGGCATCGACATCGTCACCGACGGCGAGATCAGGCGGGAGAGCTATTCCAACCGATTTGCCACCGCGCTCGACGGCATCGACGCCGAAAACCCCGCGCTGATCACCGCGCGGTCGGGCCAGAAAACGCCGGTGCCGCGCGTGACCGGAAAAATCGGCCGCAAGGGCGCGGTCGAATTGCGCGACATGGAATTCCTCCGCCGCAACACCGATCGCGCGGCGAAGATCACGCTGCCCGGCCCGTTCACCATGAGCCAGCAGGCCAAGGACGAATTCTACAAGGACGACGAAGCGCTGGCGATGGCGCTGGCGGAAGCCGTCAACGCCGAGGCGCTGGAATTGCAGAAGGCCGGCGCCGACGTGATCCAGCTTGACGAGCCCTGGGTGCGCAACGACCCCGCCGCCGCCAGGCGCTATGCGGTGAAGGCAATCAACCGAGCGCTGCAGGGCATCACGGTGCCGACCGTGGTCCACATCTGCTTCGGCTATGCCGCCGTCGTTCCCGGCAGCACCAAACCTGCGGGCTATTCGTTCCTCGCTGAACTAGCGGATTCCTCCGCCGAACAGATCTCGATCGAGGCCGCGCAACCGAAACTCGATCTCGGCGTGCTCGCCGATCTCTCCGGAAAAAAGATCATGCTCGGCGTGATCGACCTCGGCGATCCCGAGATCGAAACGGCCGATGTGATCGCCGAGCGCATCCGGCACGGCCTGAAATATGTTTCCGCCGACCGGCTGGTCCCGGCGCCCGATTGCGGCATGAAATACATGCCGCGCCACATCGCCTTCGGCAAGCTCAAGGCGATGAGCGATGCGGCCGCGATGGTGCGGAAGGAGATCGGCTAGGTCCCGGTGTCGTCCCGGCCTTCGCCGGGACGACATCGAGAATGGCGCGAGGTCGCGGCCTAACATCGTCATTGCGAGCGAAGCGAAGCAATCCACTCTTACTTCCTTGCTGCATGGATTGCTTCGCTGCGCTCGCAATGACGTTTAGACACACCTTCGCGATTTCGCTGCATGGTCTGCGCGCGGTATCCATCTATCCATCTTCCTTAAAAGTGGTCATGCCGCCTGCCCGACCGCCGATGGCGCGATTACGTCGCGGCCGGCGCGGGTGCCGACCTGCCAGACGGCGGCATGGCGCTCGATCAGCTTGATCAGCGTATTGAACGCCACCGCCATCGCCAGCACCAGCAGCACGCCGGCGAACACATGCGGGCTGTCGAGGATGGTGCGGTAGCGCGAGATCAGGTAGCCGATGCCGGCCGGCGAGATCAGCATCTCCGACACCACGACGCCGACGATCACCAGCGCGCCGCCGACGCGCAGGCCCGACAGCACGGTCGGAATGGCGGCGGGGATCACGACGCGCGTGACGCGCTGGCTCAGCGTCGCGCCCATGCTGCGAGCGGCGAGCAGAAGCTGGGGATCGATGGTCTGGATACCGGCGGCGGTCGACAGCATGGTGGGCAGGAAACCGTAGAGGCCGGCGAAGGCGATCTTGGATTCCGGGCCGATGCCGAGCCACACCGTGAAGACGGGATAGAGGATGACCAGCGGCACCGCATAGAGGCTCGACACCATCGGCATGATCAGCACGCGCGGCCGCGGCAGGCTGCCGACCACGGCGCCGGCCAAAATGCCGCCGCCGCAGGCGATCACCATCGCGATGGCGACCTCGTAAAGCGTCACCAGCAGCGCGTGCCAGTATTCGCCGGCGTCGCTCCATCCGGCCTGCAGGGTAGAGGACAGCGACGGCAGGAACAATTCAGGGATGGCGCCGGTGCGCGGCAACACTTCCCAGAGCACGATCAGCGCAGCGATGATGAGATAGCGCAGGGTTTTTGCGGACATCACACCCTCACGCGGTTTTGCGGATGTGGCGCCAGATGCGGTCGCGCAGGCTGCCAAAGGTATCGCCGCTCATCATCTCAAACGTGCGCGGCCGCGGCAGCGCGACCTCGAGCCGGTCGACGATGCGGCCGGGGCGCGCCGACATCACGATCACCTCGTCGGCGAGATAAACCGCCTCGGTGAGGCTGTGGGTGACAAAGATGATGGTCTTGCCGGTGGCGGCCCAGATCCGCAAGAGCTCGTCGCCCATGGTCATCCGCGTTTGCTCGTCCAGCGCGGCAAACGGCTCGTCCATCAACAGCACCGGCGGATCCTGCACCAGGCCGCGCGCGATCGAAACCCGCTGCTTCATGCCGCCAGACAATTCGTGCGGGTGGCGCTTGCCGAAACCGTCGAGGCCGACCAGTTGCAGCGCTTCCTGCGCCTTGGCGCGGCGATCCTTTTTGGCGATGCCGCGCAAGGCCAGCGGGAATTCGACGTTCTCTTCCGCGGTGAGCCAGGGAAACAGGCTCGGCTCCTGGAACACGACGCCGACCCGGTTCGGATCGGGATCATGGATCGGCGCGCCGCTCACCAGGATCGTTCCCGACGTCGGATGCCGAAGGCCGGCCATCATCATCAGCAGCGAGGATTTGCCGCAACCGCTCGGACCGACCAGCACGACAAAGCGCCCAGGCTTGACCTCGAACGACACATCGGACACCGCAAGAACGCCCTCGCCCGAGGTCTTGTAGACCTGGCCGACGCCGGTGAGCTGCACCGCGCCGGAGCGCGCGGCCGGCTTCAGCGAGGTTACGTTCGCCAGTGGCTGCATCGCGTTTCCACCGATCTGACGAGTTCGTTGAAGGCCATGGCAATGGCGGCGATCATCAGCACGCCCGCCAGCAATTGCTTCATCTGGAAATTCTCGCCCCAGATCGCGATCTGGTGGCCGATGCCGTCGCGCGAGGCATACATCTCCGCCAGCATCACGCCGGTGAGATTGAAGATCATCGAGATCCGCAAGGCTTCCAGCAGCACCGGCAGCATGCTCGGCAGGTAAACCCGGAACGCGGTCTGCGCCGGCGTCGCGCCATAGGAACGCGCCACCGTCAGATGCTCTGGCTTGACGGATTCGACCGCCGTTGTCGTCGACAGGATCACGATGAAGATCGTCGAGAAGAATCCGAACCCGACCTT
>NZ_DATHOP010000210.1:0-51595 GCF_035484855.1 Bradyrhizobium sp. | reverse complement strand
CGGCGATCCACGCGACAGTGCCACGCAGATCGGGCCGGTGATCGACGCCGAGGCGAAACAGCGGCTGCAGGCGCATATTGCACGCATGCAACGCGAGGCCCGCGTGCATTACGCAGGCATCGCTCCCGCCGGCAATTACGTCGCGCCGCATATCTTCGAATTGACCGACGCCGGAGAACTGACCGAGGAAGTGTTCGGACCGGTGCTGCATGTGGTGCGCTATGCCGCCGACAGCCTCGAGCGCGTGCTGCAGGCGATCGAAGGCAGCGGCTACGGGCTGACGCTCGGCATTCACTCCCGCATCGACGACACGATCGAAGCCGTGATCGACCGGCTGGCCGTCGGCAACGTCTATGTCAACCGCAACATGATCGGCGCGGTGGTCGGCGTTCAGCCGTTCGGCGGCTTTGGCTTGTCGGGCACCGGCCCCAAGGCCGGTGGCCCGCATTATCTGACGCGCTTTGCGACGGAGCAGACCATCACCATCAACACAGCGGCGGCGGGCGGCAATGCCGCGCTGCTGTCGGATACGGAGTGAGATCGTCATCCTGAGGTGCGAGCCTCTTCGGCGAGCCTCGAAGGATGACAGCCCGGTGTATGCGGCCATCCTTCGAGACGCCGCGCAAAGGCGCGGCTCCTCAGGATGACGACGTTGTTTGCGGCGCGCCACACTTCACCCGTTGCATCTCGCGGCCAACATCGGTCAAATGCGCCGTTCAAAGCCGCTGATATAGAGCGATTCCACCGCGCGGAATAAGACCAACAAACGTCACGGGAGCGACGGCCACCATGGAAAAAGGCATCTTCGAAGGCCTCAAGGTTCTGGATTGCGCGAGTTTCATCGCGGCGCCCGCGGCCGCGACCGTGCTGTCGGATTTCGGCGCCGACGTCATCAAGATCGAACCGCCCGGCCAGGGCGATCCCTATCGCAACCTGACCAACCTGCCGGGTTACCCCGCCAGTCCGCACAATTTCGCGTGGATGCTGGAATCCCGCAACAAGAAGAGCCTGGCGCTCGATCTGTCGAAACCGGAGGGACAGGCGGTGCTGTACCGCCTTGCCGCCGAGGCCGACGTCTTCATCACCAATTTTCCGCCCGCGGTGCGCGCGCGGCTCGGCATCACCTACGAGCAGTTGAAGCCGCTCAACGACCGACTGGTCTACGCGTCGTTCACCGGTTACGGCGAAAAGGGCGCGGAAGCCAACAAGCCCGGCTTCGACAGCAACGCCTATTGGGCGCGCTCGGGCCTGATGGATCTGGTGCGCGCGGACGAGAACACCACGCCGGCGCGCTCGGTCGCCGGGATGGGCGACCACCCCTGCGCGATGGCGTTCTACGGCGCCATCGTCACCGCGCTCTACAAGCGCGAGCGCACCGGCCATGGCTCGCATGTCAGTTCCAACCTGATGGCCAACGGCGTCTGGGCCAGCGGCGTGCTGGCACAGGCAAAATTATGCGGCGCCAAATTCCAGCCGCGGCGTACGCGCGAGCACGCGCTGAACGCGGTCACCAATCACTACAAGTGCAGGGATGGCCGCTGGCTGATCCTGTCGTTGCTCAACGAGGACCGGCAATGGCCGACCCTGGCGCGCTGCATGGAACGGGAGGATCTGATCACCGATCCAAGATTTGCGACCAGGCCCGGCCGCCACGCGCGTTCGCTGGAACTGATAAAATTGTTCGACGGGATCTTTGCCACCAAGGACCTCGCGGAATGGCGCAGGATCCTCGACGGCAACGGGCTGGTGTTCGGCGTGGTCGGCATCCTCGACGATATTCCGGGCGACCAACAGATGATCGACAACGATGTGCTGGTGCCGTTCGAGGGCGACACCATGCTGACGATCAACAGCCCGATCTGGGTCGACGGCAGCCAGAAGGTCAAACCGCGGCGCGCGCCCGGCATCGGCGAGCACAGCGACGAGATTCTGCGCGCGGCCGGCTACGACGAGGCGGCGATCCGGCAATTGCGGGCGTCGGGCGCGGTGGCGTGAACGGCGCCGTCATCCTGAGGTGCGAGCATTCGCGAGCCTCGAAGGATGAATGAGGGCGGTGTATGCGGCCGTCCTTCGAGACGCGCGCTCAAGGGGGCGCGCTCCTCAGGATGACGGGATTTGAAATAAGCTTGCCGATTGACGGCAAAGACGTCCGCTAGTGATTGTGGATCAGCACCCAGCCGACCGCCGCGAGCGCGATGATCACCGCGGCCGCGATCGCCCATGCACTGACGCGGATGTCGCCGACGGTTTGCCGGTCGGCTTCATTCTCGGCGATTTCACGATTTCGCTGCTTGTTCTCGCTATCGCTCACCGCCTGCCCTCCCCGCCATCAGGTCGACCTGCCGCTCACGCTTCCAGTTCGCGCAACCTAGCCTAGACGCCCGCCGTCGTCGATGGGCGCAAGGGTGCCTCGAACGCCTGCGCATCCGCGGCGCCCTTGCCGCTGCCTCCCAGCCCGGCAATCCGGCTCAGCGAAAACGCCGCCAGCGCCGCGCACAGGGCCGCGGCCGCAGCCGCCATGAAGACCGACTCCGTGCTCCATTTCATGGTCAGCAGCACACCTCCAACCAGCGGCCCGACAATCGAGCCGACGCGCCCGATCCCCAGCGCCCAGCCGACGCCGGTGGCCCTGACCGAGGTCGGATAGAACGCCGCAGCCAGCGCGTTGGCCGCGATCTGGCCGCCGACGACGCAGAAACCGGAGGCAAAAACGGCCACCCAAATCAAAAAAGCGTTGTGCCCAAGCTCGCCGATCGCACCGACCGCGAACACCGCGATGAAATACACCAGCGCCAGCGCGCGAAACGAGAAGCGATCGATGATGCTGCCGAGCGCAAAGGTGCCGACCACGCCGCCGACCTGCAGCATCGATCCGATCGCCGCGGCTTCCGAGACCGAGGCGCCGAGGTCGTTGAGCACCGTGGGCAGCCAGTTCGCCAGGAAATAGATGTCGAGCAGGCTCATGAAGAACACCACCCACAACAAGAGCGTGACCAGGGTTCGGCCTTCCCGGAACAGATGCAGCACCGGAATCCCCGGCAGATGCGGTTCATGCACGACGAATTGCGTGGCCGGCGCAAAAGCCGCCTTCGGGTTGATGAGCCCGAGCAACTCGGCGACGCGTTGATTGGCGTGCCCGGTAAGCGCGAGGAACCGTACTGATTCAGGCAACCGCAGCGCCAGGATCGGAGCCAGCAGCAGCGGGGCTACGCCGCCGATGATGAAAACCGAGCGCCAGCCGAAATGCGGAATCAGCGCCGCGGCAAGCAGGCCGCCGAGCGCCGCGCCGACCGAGAAGCCGCAGAACATGATCATCACCATGGTGGCGCGGCGGCGGCGCGGATTGAACTCCGACGTGATGGCGATGGCATTCGGCATCGCCCCACCGAGCCCGAGCCCGGTCAGAAACCGGATCGCGAGCAACGAGTTGACGTCCTGGACGAACGCGGTGACGAGCGCGCCGATGCCAAACGCCAGCGTGGAAAAGATAATGATGTTCTTGCGCCCGATGCGGTCCGCCAGCGGCCCGAACACCAGCGCGCCGATCATCAGCCCGAACAGGCCAGCCGAGAACACCGGCCCGAGCGCGCCCTTGGTCAGGCCCCATTCTTTTGCGAGAGCCGGCGCGACATAGCCGATCGCCTGGGTATCGAACCCATCCAGAAACAGCACCGCCGCGCAGGTCAGGAGCAGCTTCAATTGAAATCCGCCGACCGGCTGCTGGTCGATGAACTCGGCAACATCGATCTGCGGTGCGCCGCCCTGCACTTCCGAAATCGTCATCGTTGTTTCCCCCTACTGTCGTCTCTGCGTGAAGCGACCAAGCAAATCCGGCCTCCGTCATTCCGGGGCAATGCGAAGCATTGAACCCGGAATCTCGAGATTCCGGGTCTGGTGCTACGCACCATCCCGGAATGACGGCCGTTTTCACCTCGTCCGCAATGCTTCCTTCGAATAGCCGGCAATCTTCTTGTAGCCTTCGGATAACGCCAGCAGTTCCTCGCGGCTGATGACGTCGTCGATGGCCGCAAAAGGCTGGTCCCTGGTCCGCTGGAACACCTCGCGCAGGATGGCGTCCGGCGGGTTGGTGCGGTTGGTCAGTACGATGCGCGTGGTGGCCTCGAGCCGCTGCTTCTCGTAAGCGGCCAGCGCTGCGACGGGATCGCCGTGTCCGAGCAGCGCCGAGGTCAGCGCGCGCGCATCCAGGATCGCCTGCCCCGCGCCGTTGGAGCCGCGCGGCACCATCGGGTGCGCGGCATCGCCGAGCAATGTCACCCGGCCAAAGCTCCAGCGCGGCAGCGGATCCTGATCGACCATCGGAAATTCCAGCACGCTGTCGGAAGCGCGGATGAAGGCCGGCACGTCGAGCCAGTCGAAATGCCAGTCGGCGAACGCGCCGATGAAATCCTCGCGTGAGCCTGTCCGGTTCCAGTCGCGCTTGCGATAGACCGGCGTCTCGATCTCGGCGACCCAGTTGACGAGTTGCAATCCGTCCGCACCGGTGGGGCGGATCGGATAGATCACCATCTTGCCATGCGACAGCCATCCCGCCCGCACCATGCTGGCGCCCGACAAGATCGGCTGCCATCGCGTCACGCCGCGCCACATGTTGACGCCGGAATAGCGCGGCTCGCCTTCGTCGGGAAAAAACTGCTTGCGGACCGCGGAATTGATGCCGTCGCAGGCGATCGCAACCCCGCCGCGCACGGTGGAGCGGCTCGCCCCTCCCGGCCCGTCGGAAAAAATAGCGCTGATGCCGGTTTCATCCTGTTCGACGGCGAGGCAATGATGGTTGGTGACCAGACAATCGGCTCCCGCGCGGGCAACGAAGGCGTCGCGCAGGACCATCTGGAGGTCGCCGCGATGGACAGAGAATTGCGGATGCTCGTAGCCCGCCGCGCAGCCGAGCGGCTCCTGATAGATCAGCTGGCCGAAGCGATTGAAGAAGGTCGCATCACTGGTCGCGATCGCAACATTTGCCAGCGCTTGTTCCAGCCCCAGGGCTGCAAGCTCCTTGGTGGCGTGCGGAAGCAGGTTGATGCCGACGCCAATCGCCTTGATCTCGGCTGCCGATTCGAAAATGCGGCAGGGGATGCCGGCGGCGTGCAGCGCGAGCCCGAGCGTCAAACCGCCAATGCCGGCGCCGACGATAATGACGTCGTCCATGTTGCCTCCCCGGCGCGTGTTATCAGGCGGTTGCCGGGATGAAACAGATTAGTGAGCCTACTGTCAATCTGACCGATCGAATGATCGCACGTGTTATTTGACGAAGCACATCCCCATCCGCGACGCGCCCATCGCCTGACATGCCAGCCCCTCGGCACAGGTCCATGAGGCAAAGCTCTTGTCGTTGTCGGCGGCGACCGCGTGCTGGACATAGCAGTGCGCGCCCCAGCCGTCCTCATATTCGGTTCCCGCCAGTTCCGTGCTGCCGCGCAGCTGCGGACGGCTGGCGAAGCCGCGCGAATAGTCCGGTAGTTTGCCGTCGCGCAGCGCGGTGAGCACATCGCGGCGGCGGATCTGGTCGCCGAAGAAATGCGGCGAGGCCGGAACCACGATCGAATTGTCCGGCTTGGCCGCCATCCAGTCGACGCCGGGGAAATGGAAGCCGCCGATACCGCGGGTCTGATGGCAGCCTGCGCAGGTGACGTCGTTGAGCCGACGCTCGAAGCCCGCGACTGAGCGGATGTTCTGCAGGCCGTCCCCGCGCTCGGCGGCCTGCTTCAGGGCCGTGACGACGTCATTCTCGGTGAACAGAGGGGACGCCGAAGCGCCATCGCCCTGCACCAGACCGAAGGCGGGCTGCAGATCCGAATTCGAAAATCCGACCGGGGTCGGGGCGATCGCGCCCTTGGCCAGGAATTTCTCGGGGATCAGGATCGTGCCGCGATCGAGTTCGGCAAAATGCGCAGGATCGAGCAGCCACGCCTTGAACTCGCGCCCGAGCGGTTCGTCGGCCAAAATCCGGTCGCGGTCGATCTGGTTCTCGAGCGGCGATTCCTCGAATGCGCCCGACTGCCTGTTGAAGTCGAATACCTTCAGGAGATAGTCGGTGCGAAAATCCCTCACCGCGGATTTCGGCGCATGCGCGATCTGGAGATTGGTTTCGATGCGCTCGATATTCTCCGGCCCGATCAGATCCAGCGCGCCGTCTTTCGCCGTCAGTTTTTCCGCAAGGTCGGCTCCCGTCAGCGGCAATTCGCCGGCAGCGAGCCAGCGTCGCGCGATCTCGGCGCAGGTGACGGCCTTGCCGTCGCCGTCGATCGCAAGGTCGCCCTTGGCCTTCAACACCACATTCAGCGTCATCGGCAGCCGCGGTGAGACCGCGCCCTCGCCGGCCGTCTCCGGCAGATCGGTTCGCGTCAGGCGATAGATCAGCCGGATTTCACCGCAGCTCGCCTCCTGCACATAGGCGCGGTCCATCCGGTTGACGATGCCCGCCAGCACGAAGCGCGCATCGGGAGAATCAAGCAGCGCGCGCTCGAACAACTGAAAATCAAAGGACGTTCCGACCCCGATGGTCTCGTTGGGCAGGCTGGCGCTATGCCGTGCGATATATCGGTCGAACTCCAGATCGAGCGCCTTGCGCACGGCCACCATCGACGGAAGCGCGAACAACTGGCTGTTGGTGAGCGGCGCGCTACTCGATCCCGCCGGCAGCATGATTCGGGTCAGGCCAAATCTTCCATGATCAAGCTCGCGCAAGGCCAGCGGATCGGTGATCGCGGTTCCGCGCTCCAGCGCCGGCCCAGCCTGGGCATGGCGCACAGGCAAAATGCCGGCGAGCAAAATCAGCAATGAGAGAACAAGTCGCACGCGGTCCATATCCCGACAAACACCGTGGTGGACGCCTCATTCCAGGCGTCTCGCGGATGGCGTTTCGGGAAAATAGCCGAAAAGCGCACGGGCTGTCCCGCGGCAAGCCGGACGCCTCGGAACCGTCGCTTCACGTCACGGTGAAGCAACAGGCGTTAGCGCGCGACGATCAGGCCTTTGCTGGTCACGACGACCCAGTGTCCGTCCTGGCGCCGGACCGCGTCGATCCGGCCCAGTCCCGGGATCATGTCTCCGGCATAGACTTCGTAGGTCCCGCGCCGGCTTTCAATCAGCGCACCGCCATAACCGACGTCCCGCAGCACCCAGCCATCGATCGTCGGCAACCGGCCGACTTCGACTTTCGGCGCAGCGGTAGGCGCCGCCGCGGGAGGCGCGATCGATCCCGTGACTTCCTTCGGCGCGGCCGGCGCCGCGGCGACCGGCGCAGGCGCGGCCGGTGTGGCGGCAGCGACGACCGGAGCAGCCGTTGCGGGCTGGACGCGCAGCTTGTCCACGGCCTCGCTGAGCTTGGCGAGTTTGGCATTGGGCTCGGCTTGCGCCTTCTCGAGTTTGTCGAGCCGGTCACTGGTCTTGTTGTACTGGCTCATGCCCATCTTGGCGGTGTGCTCAACACTGACCTTCAGCGCCAGGACATCGGCATCGATCCGCGCGACCGAGGTTTCCAAGGTGCTATTGTTCGATGCTACCACGTTGCTGCCGAAGTAGCGTTCGATGCCTGAGGTCGCGAGCGCACCACCGATTGCGCCCGCCACGGTAGCCAGCGCAACCACCGCCGCCATGGCGCCGAAACGGCGCTTGCCGGATGATCCGGAACTCGGCTCGGCTTTCGACGCCGCCGCCTCCTCGCCGTGCCAGGCGCGCTCGCCGGGCGACATGATCATCAATTTGCCGGGCATCCGCGGCGCATCCGGTTCGGCCGCACCGGCTATGTCAGGTTTGGCCGGCTCAACCCTGAATGGCTCGGCCTTCGGCATGTTCATCTTGGGCAAATCCGGCTTCGGCGCCTCGTGGTCGGGCGCGATGGTGGGAGATTCGACCCCGGCTTCCAGGGCCGAAGCGATCACGGGCGTGTCTTTCCCGTCGACGGAACTGGAAGCCTCTGGCGCGGCACTGAGGGCACTGGTTTCAGTACTGCTCTGCTCGGCCTGTTGCTCGCTCACTTGCAAATCTCCAGTAAAGGTTGACCATTTGGTAACTTTTATTGCTTGCGAAATCGTTACCGGCGGCCGGCTTACGGAAATTTTAGGAACTCTTCGGGGCCGTTTTCGGCCCCTTGCGCGGCGCCGGCGCGGCAGCCGCGCGTGGACCGGTTCATGCTGCCCTGCGGCATCTAATACCATTGGCTGCCGAAGCGTCGTTTGCGCGGCCGTATTTCCCGACTAACATGACAAAATGACCAGCCAGAAGGCGGGCACCCCATGGCCATCGAAAAATGCATCAATGAATTTGATGTCGGCGACGTCATTTTCGAGGAAGGCTCGAGCGGGCGCGAGCTGTTCGTGGTGCTCGACGGCCTGGTCGAGATCGCCAAGGTCAGTGGTGCCAGCAAGACCGTGATCGTCACGCTCGGCAAGGGCGAATTCTTCGGCGAGATGGCCGTGATCGACGGCTCGTCGCGTTCGGCGACCGCGATCGCAGGCACAGCGAACACCCGCGTGATGCGCATCAATCATGCCCGCTTCGTCTATCTGGTCAGCCAGCAGCCGGCGTTCGCGCTGATGATCATGGACGCGCTATCGAAGCGCTTACGCGCCTCCAACGCCGTCACCTTCCGGGCGGCCAACCCATGAGCGACCGCAAACCGAGCCCGTTTCCGGTCCTGCTGAACAACGACATCTGTTCGTTGATCGAGGCGGCGAAGGACGTCTACCAGGTCCGTTTCAAGAACCGCGCCGCCAACGCTTATGTGGTGCGCGGCAAGTCCCGCACCGTCATGATCGACGTCGGGCTGTCGTCCAATTTCCCGGCATTGCGCGAATGCCTGCAGCATATCGACTGCCCGCCTGAAAAAATCGACATGGTGATCCTCAGCCACGAGCATCTCGACCACATCGGCGCCGCCTGGCATTTCGGCGGCCGTACCATCATCGCGGCGCACCGGCTCGCCGCCAACAAGATCATGCTGCGCGACGATTTTTCCATGCTGCGCAAGATGTTCAACGAGCCGAACGTGCCGATCAACGTCGATATCTGGCTGGAGGAGGGCAATCTGCTCGACCTCGGCAATTTCCGTCTCAACGTGATGTACACGCCGGGCCATACCTCGGCCTGCATCACCCTGTTCGACCAGGAACAGGGACTGCTGTTCGCGGCCGACACGCTGATGCCCGGCGGGGTGATGGGCGGGGTGTTCGGCTCGGGCAGCATCTCCGACTACATCCAGTCGCTGGAGCGGCTGAAGGGCCTGAATTCCAAAATCCTGCTGTCGGGCCATGGCCGGCTGTCCGACACGCCGCAGGAAGACGTCCGCATCGCCATCGCGCGCTCGCACGGGTTGCTGTCGGACACAGCCCAGCTGTTCGACGCGCTCGATGCGCGGCAGAATTTCGAGCCGATCATGCAATCGGTACGCGACCTCAACAAGCTCGACGACGCTTGATTCATGGCGTCATTCCGTCGGGTTTGACAAATGACCCGACGGTCTGCTCAAAGCATCGCCAAGACCGGGATGACTTTTCTTCGAGTAGTCATCCCGCTCTATCTTTTTGTTCGAGCATGATCTTTTCGGAAAACCGGTTCCCACTTTTCCGGATCATGCTCTAGGATGCCGAAATCATGATTGGGGGAAACCAATGAAACTCTACGATTCGATCGGGCCCAACCCACGCATTGTCCGCATGTTCATGGCGGAAAAGGGCATCGAAATGCCCAGGCAGACCGTCGACCTGCGCGGCGGCGAGAACCGGCAAGACGCACATCTCAAGCGCAATCCGCATGGTCAGATGCCGACGCTCGAGCTCGACGACGGCAGCTATCTGTCGGAGATCACCGCGATCTGCGAATATCTCGAGGAGAAGACGCCTGCGCCCGCGATGATCGGATCGACGCCGGAAGAGCGCGCCGAATGCCGGATGTGGACCCGGCGGGTCGACCTCAATATCGCCGAGCCGCTCGCCAACGGCTATCGCTTCGGCGAGGGCGCGAAATTTTTTGAAAAGCGGATTACGGTCGTGCCGGAAGCCTCACCCGGCCTGAAGAAGATCGCGGCCAACCGCCTGCAATGGCTGGACGGGCAGATGGCGGGCAACGCGCATCTGTGCGGCAAGCGCTTCACGCTGGCGGACATCCTGCTCTATTGCTGGATCGATTTCGGCAACCAGGTCGGCCAGCCGCTGGACCCGGCAAATACGAATATCGCGGCGTGGTTCGCGCGGGTTGGCGCGAGGCCGTCGGTGAAAGCGTAGGCGGCAACAAACTCCGCCGTCATCCTGAGGTGCGCGCTCTTGCGCGCCTCGAAGGATGAGACGCAGAGCACCTTAATCATCCTTCGAGGCTCGCCGAAGAGGCTCGCACCTCAGGATGACGGCGGTGGTTGGTGCTACATCACCACCGGCCTATCCGGCAGTTCATTCGGCCCTGCACCCTGCTTGGGAAAATACGCCGCCAGCTGGCGCGACACTGCCGCGATCCCCTTGATGACACCCGTTTCGAAGTTGCCCGCCTTGAAGTCGGCTTCCATCCCGGCGCAGATTTTCTGCCAGCGCTCGCGGCCGACGTTTGCGTCGATGCCGCGGTCGGCGACGATCTCGACCTTGCGGTCGGCGAGCAAGAGATAGATCAGCACACCGTTGTTATGAGCGGTGTCCCAGATCCGCAGATGCGCGAAAATATCCAGCGCGCGCTCGCGCGCCGACTGGTCGTGGAACAGCGGCGCGCCGTCGAGCGCGCCTTCGACCACGAAACGCACCTGGCCGGAATGGGTGGCCTCGCCGGCCTTGATCGCCTGCTCGATGTGGTCGAGCACCTCCGGCGTAAAGATCCGCCGCACCCGCCAGTGGTGCTCGATCAGATGCCTGCCGATCCGCCTGATATCCATCCCTGCCAGCTCCAGATTCTACCAGCTTCCAGACGCGCCGCCGCCGCCGAAACTGCCGCCCCCGCCCGAGAAACCGCTATCGCTGCTGCTCGAACTGCTGCCGCCGCTGCTCCAGCCGCCTCCGGAAGAGGAGCCGCCCGACCAGCCGCCGCCTCTGGCGCTGCTGCGCTGATAATTCTGGTTCGCCGCGGTGAGGACGTCGACAAAGAAGGTCAGCACGGAAATACCCCCGCCGATGAGGACCGCAAGCACGGTCGATCCCAGGAGATACCAGGCGAGCCCACCGATCACGCCGCCGGTTGCGACCGAACCGATCAACCTGCCAAGCGTGTGGCGCAGGATGCCCCCGACGGCGAAGGCGCCGAAGATAAAGAACGGATTGAGCGGATTGAAAAAGCCGATCCAGTTGTCGAAATCCCCGCCGTGCGACGCCTCCGGCGCGGGTGCCGGCAGCGGCTCGCCATCGATCACGCCGATGATCCGCGTTAGCCCGGCGGCAATTCCGCCGGCAAAATCGCCGCTCTTGAACCTCGGTGCGATCACCTCGTCGATGATGCGTCTTGAGGTAACGTCGGTGAGCGCGCCTTCGAGGCCGTAGCCGACCTCGATGCGAAGCTTGTGGTCGTCCTTGGCAATCACCAGCAGTGCGCCGTCGTCGATCTTCTTGCGCCCGATCTTCCAGGCCTCCGCAACCCGGATCGAATACTGCTCGATGGTCTCCGGCTGGGTCGTCGGCACGATCAGCACCGCAACCTGGCTGCCCTTGCGCGTTTGCAGGTCCTTCAGCCGTTGCGACTGCGTAGCGATGTCGTCGCTCGACAGGGTCCCTGTCAGGTCGACCACGCGGCCCGTGAGCGGCGGCACCGCGACGTCGGCGAACGCCGGAAGGGTCCAGCCCATCAGCAGCGCAAGCATGGCGGCTCTTGCAGCGTTCATCTCGGCCGATCCGGTTGTCGAACTACCTGGCCGGCGCCGGATTGAAGTCCACCTTCGGCGCGGTCGAGATTTCCTTCTCGTTGTCGACCGTGAAGTTGGCCTTTTCCTTGTAGCCGAACACCATCGCCGTCAGGTTGTTCGGGAAGGTTCGGATGCCGACATTGTAGTCCTGCACCGCCTTGATATAGCGGTTGCGCGCCACCGTGATGCGGTTTTCGGTACCCTCCAGCTGCGACATCAAATCGTGAAACAACGCGTCCGATTTGAGTTGCGGGTAGTTTTCGGTGACCACAAGCAATCGCGACAGCGCGCTGCTCAATTCGCCCTGGGCGGCCTGGAATTTCTGGAATGCTGCGGGATCGTTGACGAGCTCCGGGGTGGCCTGGATGCTGCCGACCTTGGCGCGCGCATTGGTGACGCCGAGCAGCACGTCCTTTTCCTGCTGCGCAAAACCCTTCACCGAATTGACCAGGTTGGGCACGAGGTCGGCGCGGCGCTGATACTGGTTCAGCACCTCCGACCAGGCCGACTTGACCTGCTCGTCATTGGTCTGGATCGCGTTGTAGCCGCAATTGGTCAGGCTCAAACTCGCCAGTGCCGCCAGCACGGTGAAAAATCTGCGCATCGAAGGCTCTCCATTGAAATCTGCCGCAAGCTAGCAGAACGATATTGCAATTACATCGTCATTCCGGGGCGCGCGTCGGCGCGAACCCGGAATCTCGAGATTCCGGGTTCGATGCTCCGCATCGCCCCGGAATGACGGAGGGTATTACACCCCCGCCGCCTTCGCGTCCCTGATCGCCTGCCAGACCTTTTGCGGCGTCAGCGGCGTGTGCAGCGTCTTGATGCCGAGTTCGGCGAGTGCGTCCATCACGCCATTGGCGATGCAGGGCGGGCCGCCGATGGCGCCGGATTCGCCACAGCCCTTGGCGCCCAGCGGATTGGTGCGGCACGGCGCGCTGCCATCGAGCGTGACCGCGATCGGCGGAATGTCGTCGGCGCGCGGAAGGCAGTAGTCCTGATAGCTCGCGGTCAGCAATTGTCCCTCGGCGTCGTAGGCCACGCCTTCGAACAGCGCCTGCCCGATGCCCTGCGCGACGCCGCCATGCACCTGTCCGGTCACCAGCATCGGATTGACGGCGACGCCGACATCGTCGACCGTGGTATAGCGCACCACCCGCGTGACGCCGGTCTCGGGATCGATCTCGACTTCGCAGATATGGGTGCCGTTGGGCCAGCTCGGGCCGTCGACTTCGCCGGTCGAGTCGACGGAAAGCCGCGCGCCCTTCTCCGCCCTGGCGATTTCGAACAGGTTGATCCGCTTGTCAGTGCCGACCACGGTGAGAAAACCGTCGCGATATTCGATGTCCTCCACGGAAGCCTCCAGCATGTGGGAGGCTTTCTCGCGCGCCTTCGCGATCAAATCGTTGGCGGATACCACGGCTGCGGTGCCGCCGACGAACAGCGAACGCGAGCCGACGCTGCCGAAGCCGATGGCGAGATCGGTATCGCCCTGCACGACGTCGATCCTGTCCATGGGGATGCCGAGCGATTGCGAGATCATCTGGGTGTAGGTGGTCTGCAGCCCCTGGCCCATCGCCATGGTGCCCGAATGCAGGACGACGCGGCCCTCGGCCGTGGCGTGCAGGCTGACGGTTTCAGTATGCACGCGGCCACCGGTCCATTCGATGTAGCTGGTCAGCCCGCGGCCGTAGAGCAGGCCCTTCTTTTTCGCCGCCTTCTTGCGTGCGCCAAAACCGTCCCAGTCCGCGAGCTTTGCGGCGCGCTCCATCATGTGCGCGAAAGCACCGCTGTCATAGACCTGGCCGACGGCGTTGGTGTAGGGCAGTTGCGCGGGCTTGATGTAGTTCACTTTCCGGATCGCGCGCGGATCCATGCCGAGCTGCCGTGCGGCGGCGTCCATCAGCCGCTCGACGATGAACACGCCCTCGGGGCGGCCCGCGCCGCGATAGGCGCCGACCGGCGCGGTATTGGTCATCACCGCCTTGACCTCGTAATGCACCAGCGGCAGGTCGTAGACGCCCGACTGCACGAACGGCCCGAGCACCAATGGAATGACGGTGCCGGCTCCCGAGACATAGGCGCCGGTGCCGCCGACCGAGCGCACCCGATAGGCCAGCACGCGGCCCTTGGCGTCGAGCGCGAATTCGCCGGTCGATGTCAGATCGCGGCCATGGGTGCCGCCGACGAATTCATCGGTGCGGTCGCCGCGCCAGCGCACCTTGCGGTTCAGTTTGGTCGCGGCATAGGCCACCAAGCCGTCTTCCGGATAGAGGCTGGTCTTTTGCCCAAAACCGCCGCCGATATCGCCGACCAGCACGCGGACGCTTTCCTTCGGCCGCTTCAGCACGGCTTCGGCGAGCAGATCGCGGGTCGAGCCCGGGGTCTGCGACTGCGTATGCAGGATCAGCCGGCCGGACTTCTTGTCGACCTCGGCAATACTCGAGCGCGGCTCCATGGCGGAGGGCGCCAGCCGTTGGCTGACCAGATCGAGCGATACCTTATGCGCCGCGTCGGCGAACGCGGCCTCGACGGCCGCGGCATCGCCATAGCTCATGGCGGCGAGGATATTGTCGGGGGCTTCCGCCCACACCGCGGGCGCGCCTGGTTTGGTGGCCTCGATCGGATCGACCACCGATGGCAAGACTTCGTATTCAACGGCGATCGCTTCCGCCGCGGTCTGCGCCGCGACCCGCGATGTCGCCACCACGGCTGCGACCGGCTCGCCGGCAAAGCGCACGATTTCGTGGGCGAGCAGCCGCCGCGGCGGCACCGTCATCGGCTTGCCGTCGGGGCGCATGAAGACCAGCAGCGTCGGCAGCGTGCCGATGTCGTCGGCGATCAGATCGGCGCCGGTGTAAACAGCGCTAACGCCCGGCATCCCGGAGGCGGGTTTAGTGTCGATCAACATGATTTTCGCATGCGCATGCGGCGAGCGCAGCACATGCAGCCACAGCGCGCCGTCGTCCGGCTTGTCGTCGATGAATTGCCCCTTGCCGGTGAGAAGTCTCTGGTCCTCTAGCCGCTTGACGGGCTGGCCCGCTCCGAAACGCAGGTTGCCGGGAAGAATATTCATCAGTTTGTCCTTCGAGTCTTTTGTTTGGTCACTGCGTTCTAGCCGAAAGGCAAGCGCCGGGCCAACCCGCGTTTTGCGAATGGTGACTGGAATTAGAACCGCTGAGACAGGTTGCACGGCTTGCTCACCGCACTTCTCGGATGTAGCTTGATGTATTGCAAATCGATCGTACTGCGCCAGTGAAACGGGGGAAGATATGCTTCAGATCAAAATAGGTATTACCGATACGACCGGAAAAGTTGACCCGGAAGTGATGGTGGCTGCCGCCGCGGCAATCAACATTCAGGTCACCAGAGACCTTCCGCAGTTTTGGAGTGTAAGCGCCAGCGTTGCCTATCTCCCAGACCACACAAAGATTCCGCAAGGCGTGTGGCCGGTGCAGATCGTCAAGACGTTGCCTCCGACCGAAGGTGGATTCCATTTCACCCAGAACAATCAGCCATACGCGAAAGTGATCGGCACGCCGGGGAGCAATGAGTGGACCCTGGACGCTAGCCACGAGACGCTTGAAATGCTGATCGATCCTTCCGGAAATCGGCTGCAGACTTCCACCGCCATCGCAATCGCAGATAATAAAATCGTCGATGGCACCGGCCAATTCGAATATTTGGTCGAGGCGTGTGACCCATGTGAGGCCGATGTTTTCAGTTACCAGATTAGCGGCATAGCCGTTTCAGATTTCATTACACCTCACTTCTATGAGCCCTATCCGCTGCCGGGGACGAGATACAGTTTCACGGGCGCGCTCACGGCGCCAAGGCAGATTCTCGACGGTGGTTACATTAGCTGGACCAATCCCGAGACCGCCGAAATTCAGCAATTGCAGAACTTCGGCGGCAAGCCCATCGTCAAGAACCTGGGGAGCGCCAGTGGCGCCAACCTCAGAGCATTTGTCGACTCGCGTACGCGCATTAAGGTGCCCGGACCCAAAGCATCGCCCAAATTGCTGCAAAAAAAGGCCCGTCTGGACGACGCCTACACCAAGGCCCTCGAGGCCGCGACCATCGCAAGGTCGAAACACTATGTCTGACACCGTTCCGAACAGGTGAGCACGAGGCCATTGAACACATAGTCGCGGGTTACACAATTTCCCGCAGCACCATCGCGACCACCCTGCGCTCTTCCGGCGAGAGCGCCGGCTGCGGGGCGATGGGATCGCCGACGTCATAGCCCTGGATTGCAAGGCCTGCCTTGATGCAGGCCGCGAGATTGTAGCGCGCAAACGCCTCGTTCAGCCGCCACAGTTTTCGTTGCAGCACAAGCGCGTCGTCCCAGCGCGCGGCCTTGCAGAGATCGTAGAGCTCCACGCTCTGCCGTGGAATGAGGCAGGCCGGCCCTGCCATCCACCCAACCCCGCCGATCAGCATCACCGCGGCCGGGATGTGCGCGGAGGCCGAAAACACGCGGATGGCGTCGCCGCAGCGGTTGATGATCGACAACAGCCGCCCGGTATTGGTGGAGGCATCCTTGATGTATTGGATGCGCGGATGGCTGGCGAGCCGCGCGATCACCTCCAGCGTCAGGTCGGAGCGCTGAAAATTCGGATTGGTGTAGATCACCACGGGAATATCGACCGCATCCGCGATGGCGCGGAAATAGGCCTCGATTTGCGCGTCGGCCAGCGGAAAATAGGCTTCGAGAATGGCGAGAATCCCATCGGCGCCGAGCTTCTGGTAGGCCCTGGCCTGCGCGACCGCATCCAGCGTCGAGGTCGAGGCGACGCCGGCCACCACCGGTACTCGACCTTTCGCGGCCTCGATCGTGGTGCGCACCACGGCAGTGCGCTGCGCGTTGCTGAGGTAGGCGAACTCGCCGGTCGAGCCGAGCGGCGTCAACCCGTGCACGCCCGCGCCGATGAGATCCTCGCACAGACGGCCGAGCACGTCATCGCGGGTTTGCCCCGACGCATCGACGGGCGAGACCAGATAGGGAAAGACGCCGTGGAAATCAGTCATGGCGCCCGCCGACACGTACGTCGATCGGCGCGACCGATCATGCAACGACGAATGCAATTCGACAGTTGAGACAACATCAATAATTTCCGCATCTGCAAAGCACGCCGGAATCGGCATGACCCGCACCGCCGGGATGGAACAGGGCCGACCCTGATTCATTATCAGACAAATGGCGTGGTGCGGGCGGGTTTTCCCCGCCGCCCGCGCCACGCGATCCTGCCGAACGGGTAGCCGCTGGACCAAAATGGGATCAGACTGGCTCGAAGCGAGACCCTCAAGGTGCCCCATGTCGAACGAAAATGCGCCTCCGCGCCAAGTCTTCCTCTTCAGCGGGCACATGATCGATGCCCCCGGACGCAAGGAGCCGCGTTTCCCGGCGGACAAGGAGGACGTTGCCAAAGCCGCGATCGAGGCAACGCTCACGAAAGCCGGCGCGGAAGCCGGCGATCTGGCGATTTGCGGCGGCGCATGCGGCGGCGACCTGATTTTTGCGGAAGCCTGCCTCGCGCGCGGAATGAGACTCGAACTCTACATCGCGTTCGACGAACCGACCTTCCTTGCAGAGTCCGTTGATTTTGCCGGCGCCGATTGGCACGAGCGTTACCTGGCGGCGAAATCGCGCGCTACACTGCGCATACTGCCGGTCGAGCTTGGTCCTGTGCCGGCCAGCGACAATCCTTACGAGCACAACAATCTGTGGATGCTGGACGCCGCTGCGCGCTTTGGACCGGAAAAGATCGTCTTCATCTGCCTCTGGAACGGCCAGGGCGGCGACGGTCCCGGCGGAACGCGTCACTTCATGGAAGAAGCCGGCCGCAAGACCGAAAAGATCTACTGGCTGGATACGCGCAAGCTCTGGGGCTGACGGCGATGGCCCGTCACGGCTTGAACGTTGCGAGATTGAAGTGCTCGGCCTTCACCCGTTGCGCCGCGGCTTTTCCAACCCTTTGCAGGCTATCGAGCGCATCGATCGAGTCCATCTTCTGGACGCTGGCCGGCTCGATGTCGTCGCAGCCGAGCGCCTTGAGGCCTTCGGGCGTGAGTTCCGCGTTGTAGCGGACGAAGCGGAACAGCTTGTTGTCGAGCGGCCCGCGCGACGGCATCATGGTGTCGATTTCGCGGTCGAGCAGCGGACCGCAAACGCAATCGCCAAACACCCGGCAGAGGAAATCCTGTTCGTTCAGCGCCGCATACATCAGCGCCGAGGGAATCGTGGTGGCGTTGAACAGCAGGTTCATCTCGTCCGGCTTCAGGCTGTAGTTTTCGCCGGCGCTGGTCCCGGTGCCGACCGACACGATCAGCATGTCGTCAACGCCGGTTTTCCAGCCGCGACTTTCGGGCGGCGCGTCGATCCAATAGCGATCGACGGTCGCCATCAGGAACATCTGAAACGTCGGATTATTGTACATGGTGACGCCGCCATCGACGAAGATGAAGGACTTGCCGCCGCAGTCGATCACCTCCGGCGGGAAATAGGTCGGCGCCGCCGTGCTGGCACGGACCAGCTGCCACAGCGGGAAATTCAGGTTGCTGGCGGCTTTATAAGCCGCGTTGTTGTACTTGGCGAACGGATTGTTCGAGATCGGCCAGGGCGAGTCGGTGGTGGCGTTGCGCATCACCAGAAGCAGCAGGGTTTCGATCTCGGGCGCGCCGAGCGGGGTCGCCGCGCCAAACACCTCCTGGAGCTGCAGGGCAAGCGGCTCGCTCTTGTACTGATACTTCAGCCGGCGAATGATGCTGGCCTTGTCGAACATCTCCTTGCCGTGGTTGAGATAGAAGCCGAGGATATCCTTCACCGACATCCCGATCGAGATTCCGGCGGCGATGATTCCGCCGGTGCTGGTGCCGGCCACATAGTCGAAATAGTCGGCGAGCCGGTAGTCCGGCCGCCCGCTTTCCGCGATCAGCAATTTCTCGATTTCGGCCAGGATTTGCAGCGAGAGCACGCCGCGGATACCCCCTCCGTCAATCGCGAGCAGCTTGCGGGGCCCCTTGCGCGCGAGTCGGCTATGCAAATCAACGCGGCGCTCCGGCGTACGACCTACCATTGTGCTTCTCCCAATGTTTTGAAATTCAAGCCAAATCCACGGTTAACGCCGGCGGCCGCATCACACCGAGCCAATCGAGCCGCCGATTTGCAGTCATTACTTTGCGGGAATATCGCTTCGGAGCTAAACACGCTGTGGTGGTGTTTTCAAGAATTGTCTCTCGATGACCAGATGTCTTTTTTGCAAGTTGACCTGTCGCGACGAGGCAGCTTGCCCAGCAGGTTCCTGGACGCACATGCGCATCCCAACTGCGCCTTACCGGCGCCATAGACCGTGCCGGTTTGTGGCTCGGGGCGACATTTTTCCGCCGCACTGGATCAACAATATCCACAGCCAGTTGAGTTCAATTTGTATGCGTGCTCCAGCGTAAATTCGCGGCGGGAATTTCGGACGGGGGACGAATCTCGCAGCGAGAGCGACGATGCAGACGCTTTACGATTTGCTCGGGGCGCTTCCGGACGACGACGCCGAAGCTCTCAGGGCCGCGTTCCGCAGGGCCGTCAAGGGCGCCCACCCCGACATCAGGCCCGGCGATCCGGACGCGGCGCGGAGATTCCGGGAAATCGTCCGCGCCAACGAAATCCTCAGCGATGCCGAGCAGCGCGCGGTCTACGACGACCTGCTGGACCTCGCACGCCAGGAGCAGGATCAGACATTCAGATACGCCATCGCCGCCAGGATTCAGAGGCTGGCCTCCGGGGCGTTCGCCTTCGCCGGAGGTTCGGCTTTGACCGTCGCAGGCTATTTGCTGTTCATGCAGATGTCGGCGGCATCGGTCGATCCGGCCAACCATATCGACGTCGCCATGCGCGTATCGCCCGGGATCGCCACCGTCGGCCAAGCTGGGCCAACGGAGACCAAGGGCGACAGCGCATCGTCTGCGAAGCCGCAAGGTTCAGGCTCATCCGGCGAGACGGTCGTCGCAAACATCGCCATGCCAACCGCGGTTGAGAGCACTCCGTCGGCCGATTTCGGCCCGTCTTCCACCCAGGCCTCGAGCGCGGCGGTATGCCTGCGGGCCTACGGCGACGGCGACCTCAACGCGTTCGCCGACATCGCGCCGGAAAAACGGGTCGAAAAGGCGAGCCATGCCAGATCGGCGCCGCCGATGATCCGGAAGCCGCACTACGATCAGGCCGCGATCGCGCCTCGGGTACTTCCGTTGCCGCGACCGCGAACGGCGGCGCAGGATCCGTCGCGACAGGAGGGATTCGCCGCCCTGCGATGGCGCTGAAATCCCCTCTATACGCCTATCGCGTTCCGGGCGACGACATCGCGATAGAATGAGACGCTGAGCTTCGGCGTGCGGATTTCCGTGTCGAAATCCACGTGGTACAGGCCGAAGCGTTTTTCAAATCCGAATATCCACTCGAAATTGTCCATCAGGCTCCACAGGAAATAGCCGCGGACCGGCACGCCCTCGGAGGTGGCGCGCTGCAGCTGCGTCAGATAGTTGCGCAGATACATGATGCGATCGAGGTCGCTGACCTTGCCGTCGGCGGCCGGCACATCGGTGGACGACGTGCCGTTCTCGCTGATGTAGATGGTATCGATGTTCCAGATTTTTGCCGCCAGTCGCGGTACCCAATAAATCGTCTCGGGGCCGACCCGCAGCCACTCGGAATTCATGTGCGGAAACGAAGCCGGAAACGGCAGCACGGAAAATCCCGGCGCATGGTCGGACGCGACCACGTAAAATTGCGGCGCGTAGATGTTGAGGCCGACGAAATCGATCGGGGAGGAGATGATCTTCAGCTCCTCGGCGGTGAAGGTCGGGGCATCCTTGCCGGAATAGGCGAGAAATCCCTCGGTGTACTTGCCCTCCAGGATCACGCCGAGAAAGCCTGCGTTCAATTCGCGCGTCGCGATCTCGGCGGCGCGGATGTTTTTCGGCGTATCGATTGCCGGTACGCAGGCCGCGATGTTCTCGGCCGGACCGACCCTGGTGCCCGCGCGTCCCCGCGCCCGGATCGCCTGCACGGCGAGCCCGTGGCCCAACGCAACGTAATGGTGGACCTGGTTCAGTTCGCGCAGCGGTAGCTTGAGGCCGGGAGCATCGATGTTCCAGCCATAACCGAAATTCACGAACCTTCCGGGTTCGTTGACCGTGAAGATATTCTTCACCCGATCGGTGAGCCGCTCCGCGACGTAACCGGCGTAGTCTCCGAACGCTTTGGAGGTTTCGCTGGATTGCCAGCCGCCGACGCGATCCTGCAGCGATTGCGGCAAGTCCCAATGATACAGCGTCGCATAGGGCTCGATGCCGTTGCGCAGCAGCTCGTCAATCAGGCGATCGTAGAAATCGAGGCCCTTGGGGTTGGGCGCCCCGCTGCCTTCGGGAAACACCCGCGGCCATGCGATCGAAAAGCGATAGGCCTTGACGCCGAGCTCTTTTACCAGGCCGACGTCTTCCTTGTAGAGGTGATAGTGATCGTTGGCGCGATCGGCCGTGCTGTGATCGGCGATCCTGCCCGGCGTGTGGGCGAAGGTGTCCCAGATCGAACGGCCGCGGCCGTCTTCGGCGACCGCGCCCTCGATCTGGTAGGCCGAGGTCGCCGTGCCCCACAGAAAGCCGTCCGGAAAACTGGCCGGCGCATGGCGGTCGGGCAAAGCTTTTGGTCCGCCCTCCTCCGACTTCGCCCGCGTCGCCGCCATTCCAAGCGCGGCAGACCCCGCGAGCTTCGCAAACGCCCGACGCGAGAATTTTCCGAACATCGAGTTCTCCCGTCAGGCTGGCTTCCTGGCCACGGCGCTGCAGGCGCCGACAATAACTAGTATGAATCGATTTGATAAGCCGAAACCCGGTCGATCTGGAATTCCACCACATCAGGAGATTTGGCGTCGACGAATCCTACGCCGCCAAAACGCTTGGCGCCCATCGCCAGGTTCACGATCATGTACATCGGGTCACCGAATCCGGCCGGAGCCTTGATATCCAGCACCGGTTTGCGATCGATATAGTAGACCACGCGATCCCGCTGCCACAGCGCACCGTAATCGTGGAAGTCCATCCAGGCGTTCGCGACCGAAAAATCCATGCCGCAGTCTTGCACGAAGCCGGTGACCGGAACCCGCCAATGCGTCGTCATCACGATGTCGCCGGGCCGTTGCCCGCGGCCTTCCATCGCATCGATTTCCGGCGGCCAGCCGCCGTCATTGGCGAGCAGCCAGAACGCCGGCCACACGCCGACGCCCAGTGGAATCTTGGCGCGGATCTCGAAATATCCGTATTTCTGCGAAAACGATTTCTGGGTGGTCAGGATGCCCGACACATATTCATTGTTGAACAACAGCGCTTTGAGCGTGGGCGGCGTCCGGCTGGCGACGATCGAGAGAATTCCGTTGCGAACGATGAATGGATCGAGCCCGAGCGGAGTTGACGCCATTCCTCTGTAGCGCGGATCGACATAGATCTGCTGTTCGCCGTTGTATTTGGACTTGCGCTCGAGTTCCGATCCTTCTCCCCCCGCATAGTCCGCTTCCGGCAACTCAACCCTGCCGGTGTAATGCGTCTCCCATTTTCCGCTCGACAGCGGATGTTCGTCGAAATCATCGTGGAAGGTCCGGTGCAAGGACAAGGGCGCGAGCGGAGGTGCATCCGGCGTGTCGATGCGGCGGCACTGGTCGCCGAGCAGGTCGCTGGTAACGAGCAGCGAAAGCCGTAACGGGGCGGTCGTGAGATTCTCCTGCGCAAAGGCTGGCGCGAGAGTGGCGAGACAACCGATCATGACCAGCGCTCTCGGTGTCAATGTACCCATCCTCGATTGGCGGCAGGATCGATGGACAGCCCGCATCGCAACTATCCCGCGCGCCCCTTCGTCTTGTCATTTGACAAAACAGTGATCGGTGCGGGCGACGGCCACAGTCGGCGCTATTTCCTGCGCACCGGAAATCCCATTTGCGCCGAGAGTTCTTGGCTCAGTGCCAACATCCGGGTAGCGACTGCGCCGGTCATTTCGGCGTGGAAGCGCGGCGCCATGCCGAGCGCGGTCACGGCGACGACGACCTGCCCGTCGGAGGCGAAAATCGGCACCGACAGCGCGTTGAGACCGCTGCGGCGGGCGCCCAGCGAGTTCGCGATTCCCCGCGCGCGTATTTTCGCATATTCGCTGTAGACGCGTTCGACCTGTTCGGCGACCGGCATTTGGCGCTCCGCCAACTCGCTTCGCACCAGCGGCTCGGTGATCTCGCGCGGAAGATAGGCGGCCAACAGCTTCGCGGTCGCCGACGTCGTGATGCCGAGTTGGATGCCCGGCTTCAGGCGGATGGAGAATTCCGGGCTGGATTCGAACCAGTTGACGAAGGTGATGCCGTTGCCGACCCATTGGGCGACGCCGACCACCTCGCCGATCTCCCGGCTGAACTGGGCAAGCCGCGCCTCGATCTGCGACACCACGTCATTGTCGCGGGTCACGACCTGACCGACCTGGTACGCCAGCAGGCCGAAATCATAGCGGCCGCCGTTGCGCCGGACCAGGCCGCAGCGGATCATGCTGACCAGATAGCGGTGGAGCTTGGCCGAGGCAATTCCGGTCGCGGTCTCGATATCCTTCAGCCGCGCCGGCCGCTCGCATCTGAGCAGGGCTTGCAGGATCGTGCCGGCGACCTCGACCGCGTCGATGCCCTGAGGGGAGGCCGTACGATCTGTCGTATCGGCGTCAGGCATAGGCCGGCTCGGCGGTGAATTCGGGCATCACTTTCGCCGTGAACAGCGCGAGCGAATGAACCGACTCCTCGTGCGTGAGATCGCCGAACGCAAACCGCGTCAGCACGTAGTTGACGCCGGAGATGCCGATTTCGCGCTTGAGACCTTCGCACACCTCCTCCGGCGTGCCGACGACGACGATGCCGGCCTTCACGGCGGCCGCAAAATCCTCCGGGATCGGATAGCTCGCCAGCGGATTGCCGTGCTTGCGCCACAGCAGCATCAAATTGCCGTACCAGACGCCAAAGGCGCGCTTGCCAATTTCGTACGCCTCCTTGCTGGTCTCGCCGATCATCAGATGGCGGCCGAGCCCCATCATCGGCAATTTGGCGCCGCTCGCGCCATTGACCTGCTGCCATTCCTGCCGATAGCGATCGGTGATCGCGCGGATCGGCGTGGACGGCCCATTGCAGACGATGTTGATGCTGTTTTGCGCGGCCCATGGCACCGCGTTGGGATGGGACATGCCGTACCAGATCGGGGGATGGGGTTTTTGCACGCATTCCATGGCGACCGGCACGTTCTTCAACTGGAACACCTCGCCCTCGAAATTGATTTCGCGGGACTGCAGGCCCTGCAGGATGATCTGATAGGCCTCGGTGTAAACCTTCGACGAGCGCTGCGCATCCACCCCGAAATAGCCGATCTCGTAAGGCGAGGCGCCGCGGCCGACGCCGAGTTCGAGGCGGCCGTTGCTCATCTGGTCGAGCATGCAGATTTCCTCGAGAACCCGCAAAGGATGGGTCACGCTGAGGATGTAGACCAGCGGCCCAAAGCGCAGGCGTCTGGTGCGCTGGGCGACGGCTGCCAGCAGGATACTCGGCGAGGCCGCCATGCCAAGCGGCGTCGCATGGTGCTCGGCGATATGATAGGCGTGGAAGCCGCTGCGGTCGTAAATCTCGGCAAGCTTGAGCCGGCTTTCATAGAGTTCCGCAAGGCTCGAATTGCCGCGATCGACGTGGTCGAAAACTCCGAATTTCATGTCTCTACTTCCTGTTGAAGGAGGCGCCTGTCGCCTATTGATGCAAGTGGTGCTCAACCCTTTTTGGCGAGCGGATCGTTGGCATCGATCAGGATGAACGCGATCCTGCAGAAGTCCGAGGACCGGTTGACCCAGGCGTGGTTGGTGGCCTGCTGGATGACGATATCGCCGGCCTTGAGATGGACTTCCGAATCGTCCAGCAGCATGTCGATCTCGCCGGACAGCACGATGCCGTAGTCGACGCTCTTGGTGCGGTGCATGTAGGCATGCCGGCTCGGCGCGCCGGCCGAGCCCGCATGATCGACGCCCATGGCTTGCCGCAGCGCGCTGCCGTCCATCCGGTCGACCTCGGAGGTAACCGGTGGAAAGTCGACGATGCGCAGGATCGTGCCGCTCGGTGGCGGCGCCACCGCGATGGTGCGGTCGGCCCGGTCGATGCGCAGATCGACATTGGCCGGCGTCTCGTCGGTGACCCACAGCAAGGTCGAGACGAAGCCGGCACCTTCGCGAACTTTCACATTGGGCGCTGGCCCGTCGCTTTCAATGATCGCCTTGCCGCTGTCGTCGTGGCCGGTGACCACACGGCGTGTTGCATGATTCATGAGATCGATCCTGGTTGACGGGAAAACTTGGAGATCATTCGACGGCGCCTGAAAGTTTTATCACCGGCTTCCAGCGCTGGTATTCGTCGCGCACGAAGGCCGCGGTTTGGTCCGGCGACAAGGGCGACATCGTCTCCATCAGCGCGTTGCGCAGGGCTTCGGTGAATCGCGGCGTGGCCTCAACGTCGGCCACCTGCGCGGCGATGCGGGCCACGACCGCTTTCGGCATGCCGTGCGGTCCGGCAATCATGATCCAGCCCGACCAGTCGAAGCCCGGCACGGTTGCCGCAATCGGCGGCACGCCTTCGATCAGGTCGGTCTGCCTGGCCATCGAGGTGCCGAGCGCCTGCAACTCGCCGCTCTTGATGTGAGAAACCGCCTGCGAGCCGTCGAGGAAGGCCATGTCGACCCGCCCGGCGAGCAGATCCGGCACCGCCTCGACGCTGCCCTTGTAGGGCACGTGGGTGATGTCGAGGCCGAGCTGCTGTTTCAACAGCTCCATGAAGATGTGATGCGGCGTGCCGATCCCGGCAGAGGCATAGCGATACTTGCCGGGATTTCGCTTCACCTCATCGATCCACTCGCGCATGGTCTTGGCCGGGAATGACGACCGCACCACCAGAAAAAAGTTCGTCGCGCCGAGGCGTGCGATCGGCGTGAAGTCGTTGATCGGATTGACGCCGGTTTTGGGATTGAGCTGGGGCGCGATGCTGAGCGTGGTGACGGTCGGAATCAGCAGCGTGTAGCCGTCAGGCTCGGCGTTCGCGACCACCTTGGCGCCGAGCAGCGTGCTTGCGCCCGCGCGATTTTCGACCACGACCGGTTTGCCCAACTGCGTCTGCAATTGCTCACCGATCAACCGGCCGAGCGTGTCAGGAATTGAGCCGGCCGGATAGGGAACGACGATCCGAATCGGAAACGACGGATAGTTCGCGGCGGTGTCCTGGGCTTGTGCACGGCCAGCGAATGGGATGCCGCCACAAATCTGCAACGCGCAGGCCGCCGCGAGCGCGGCGACCGCCAAGCCCTTCCTCATCCGATCCTCCCAAGATTACGCTATGCGTAATTTATTCCTTAGGGGACCATAGAAGGCTGGCCGGGCTTTGCTGTCAAGCGAGGGAGCCGCTTCGGATCGAATTCGACAATGTCCCGGTCTCGGTCATTCGTTCCCGACGTCGGGTCGGCCGAACAAGCCCGGCATCCTGAACAGATCGAAATGCTGCTCTTGCGGCGCGGGTACGACCTGCTCGGGGTCCTCCACAACCTCGAGCCTCCGCGGTCTCATTCTGGCAACGGTCGTGTCGCTGGTCGCATCTCTCGGCTTTCGCTCGGCGTACCGTTTCGACCGCTCGGGCTTCCGCTCCGATGTCTTCCTCTGCTCGTCTTCCCTGGGTTCCGTTTGCTTGGCTTGCTCGGCCGGTTGTCTCACCTGTTCGGCCGGTTGCACTGGGCCCGGTTCCTTCGCGCGTTCAGCTTCCCTCTGCGGATTCGGCTTCGTCGGCTCCGTACCAGCCGTCGGAGTTGCGACGGGCTGAGTCGCGGCAGGCTGAGCGGCCGGAGTCTGCGCCACCGGGGGCTGTGCCACCGGAGGCTGATCGGCGTTAACAGCAGGCGTCTGCGCAGCAGGCGCTTGGCCGGTATTGACGGCCGTTGTCTGCGCCGCTGGCGGAGCGGCATTTTCGGGAGCGCTCGCAACTTGCTGCGCGGGCGCCGGCTGCGGTTCCGATCGCGCGACCCGCTCCATTTTTGTCAGTGACGAGGGATTTTCCTTCATCGCCGTATTGGTCAACAACACCCCGCCGCCGAAACCGAAGGCCAAAGCACCGACGACGGTTCCAACGCCCAAGAGATATGAGTACAAAGAGAACGGCATGATCTTTCCTCCGCTTCTAACCAAGCGAACGCACGGATCGCGGCGGAAGTTCCTGGAGGAGTATTTTTGCTGGAAGCGGGAACCATGATGCCCGCTCCAACAGGAACACCATCATTCTATTGGCCTTCAGTAGCCACGCGACCGCAATGGACGACCGATTGCAAACGTTCCCGCGGGTGGTTCTCACGAAAAGGAGCGCACGTCAGATTCTTTTCAGGCAAGCGATGGCCCGGAGCGCTTGCGCCGGGCCATCTCGCGATCGATCACCAGTATTGCCGCCAGCCGTGATTCCATCCGCCGTAGTAAACCGGCGCGCCGTAATACACAGGGCCGTAATAGCCATAGCCGGCCCCGTTAGCATAAGCGTCCGCCGCCACACCGGCGGCAACGGCAGCGGCGGCGAGACCGATGCCGGCGCGGGCGCCCACGTGCAAACCTCGCGCCTCGGCAGGCGCGCTGACGGCGGCGGCCGCAAGTGCGGCAACCATCGCAACAATGAGAGCTGTCTTCTTCATCTGTCGTTCCTTTCTGTCGATCGCCTGCCAACAGAGAAATTCTGGTGACCGCGATAGAGGGAGTCGTTCGTGCCGACCAATACGGTGGAGGCTACGAACTTCGAGCGACAGATTCTGTGCGCGGTGTCACACTGGACCCGGGGGCGCATTGTCGAGAAGCCTGGACGAGACGGCTTGGCGCAATGAAAACGCTCACGATCGATGGCGATGCGCGCCCGCCGCTCTCACTTCGGCCGGTTGAAATCAGGAGATTGCTGTTCCGCGAATCAACACACAACGCTAATGATCGCGAGGAGCTGTCGGTCCAATTCGGAGAAGTTCCATGGCCCTTCCTCTCGTCCAACGGCAGCCGACCCCGGCTTGGGGCGGCGATATGCCTTCAACGCGCGACGGTTTCCTTGCCGAGTATCTACGCCTTCGCGAAATCTCCAAGAGACTTCATCAGGAAGTTCTCAAGTCCATATCCGGCGACTCACTGCTGAAGCACGCGCGTCGGCTCGGGTTGGCACAAGGAAAGACCCTGACTCTCGATGACATGGACGAGATGTACTACGTCTACGACCTTGCTATCTACACCGCACCGGCGGATCGCTCGCGGGCGATCGACCGCTACGCGAAGTCGGCCAGGTTTGACCCGCAATCCGACGAGCGGCTGATGCTGGACGCGATGCGCGCATCGCAGTTTGCGATCCTCCTGATCGAACAACGTCACGCGGCGGCGGGCCTGATCGCCACCGATATTCTCCGCAACTCCAAAGTATGGCTGCTCGACGTCGGGCTCGAGAGTTCGATGGACGGCGGAGAATTGATCGCTACCAGGCTGGTCACCCCTGGGCCGTTCTCGATGACCGCCGGCGTCAACGTTCCGTTTGAGATCGAAATGCTCGAGCCTCTTTGCATGCTGCTGCCCCAGCGCATGGGCGATAGCAAGCTGAGCCGAATAGCCGACGACCGGCGCTTCGCTGAAGCCGTCTACAAGGTGGGGCTCGCGGGCGGCGTCATGGATCGCCTGACCTATCTTGATCCATCCGATCGAGTCTGACCTCGGATTCGCAAGATCGGTTGAGCTCTCGACACCAGGCAATGGCCCACCCCTCACACCGCCTGCTTCACCTCGTCTCCCACCAGCCCCCGGCGCGTGGCTTCCGCATATCCATCGTCGAGCGCGCCCGAAAGCGCGTCCATCAGCTCGTCGATCTCCGCTTTGGTGATGATCAGCGGCGGGCACACATAAACCGCATCGGGTGTGGCGCGAAGCAGAACCCCGCGATCCATGGCGCTCTGCTGGATCAGCGGGCCGATGCCGGCGGCGGCCGGCAGCGGCGTCCGGCTCGCCTTGTCCGCGACGATCTGAACCGCACCGATCAGTCCGACGCCGCGCGCTTCGCCGACGAGCGGATGGGCGGCCAGCGCTTGCAGCTTGCCTTGCAGATAGGGACCGACTTGCCTGACGTGGGAGAGGATATCGCGCTCCTCGTATATCTTCAGAGTCTCGAGCCCGACCGCCGCGGACACCGGGTGACCGGCATAGGTGAAGCCGTGCGCGAAGTTTCCGAGCTTCCCGGAATGCTTCGTGATGGCCTCGGCGATCGTCTCGCTGATGACCGTCGCCGAGATCGGCAGATAGGCCGACGACAGCGCCTTCGCGACCGTCATGATATCGGGCTCGATGCCGAACGTTTCGCAGCCGAACATGTTGCCGGTGCGCCCAAAACCTGTGATCACCTCGTCGGCGATGAACAGGATGTCGTAGCGGCGCAGCACCTCCTGCACGCGGGGAAAGTAATCGCGCGGCGGCACGATCACACCGCCCGCCCCGTTAACGGGCTCGGCGATGAAGGCCGCGATGGTGTCGGGTCCTTCGCGGATGATCATCGCTTCGAGATTGCCGACCAGCCGGTCGACGAAGGCCTGCTCGCTCTCCCCGGGCAGGCCATAGAGGTAGTGGCTCGGACAATCGGTCCGCAGCACGCCGCCCACCGGCAGATCGAAATCACTGTGGTTGGGCGCAAGTCCCGTCAGGCTTCCGGAAAACACGGTGATGCCGTGATAGGCGCGCACGCGGCTGATGATTTTCTTCTTGCGCGGGCGGCCGATCGCGTTGTTGTAGAACCAGACGATCTTGGCCGCCTGGTCGTTGGCTTCCGAGCCGGAATTCGCAAACAGGACCTTGCCGAGCCCCTTCGGCGCGATCTTCAGCAGCGCCGCGGCGAGCTCGATCATCGCCTCGTTCGATCGGCCGTTGAAGGTGTGATAGGTCGGAAGCTGCTCCATCTGGCGAACGGCCGCCGCCACCAGCCGCTTCTCGGAAAAGCCGAGCGAGGTGCTCCAGAGGCCGGCCATCCCCTCGAGATATTTCTTGCCGCCGTCGTCGTAGACATAGACCCCCTCGCCTCGCGCGATCACGGTCGGACCGACGATCTTGTGCTGCTCGAGGTTGGTGTAGGGGTGAATGACTGACGCGACATCACGACCGGCGAGCGAATTGGGTTGAGCGACCATGGAGTTCTCCGGAAGGTTCGGACGGCGTGGAGCGGCGATCTTGTCCCACCCCGGGGAAAACGACAAACTCAAATTAAGCGATAACCCACGGCCGGACCTCGCATAGCCTGAGTGACCAGAGCAGATTACTCGCTTTGCCGCGGCGAGGTTAAAGCCCTGCAACGCTCTTTTGCATAATCCCATGCCGAAAAGCGCATCGGGTTGTCGATGTTGCCGACAGCGACAATAAAGGGATCCTCGCCGAACATCGTGTAGGCTTGGTACAATTCCTGTTCGGTCATGCCAAGCTTGAATGCATCCTTCAAATATTCATCAACGATGCGTTTGCATGCCGCGACAGCTTGATCGGCGGTCCGAAACACTCCGTGCTCGTAGCGCTCGCTTTCATCCATGTAATGGTAGTTGTCATCGACCATAACCTTGTACGGTGACATCGGACGCGCCTATCTCGCTCGCGGAGCGGCCGGCGCTACCGAGCGTTCAGCATCTTCAGCCGCCAGCGAAGATGCGCTCCCAAAATATCGAAAACAACCCCATGCAAAGGAGCAGGCGGCCGGCATGGAGGCTTCGAAAGCAAGTTGACACGTCGGGCAAATCAGGGGCATTTCTTCACCATCCCGCAATCCTGTCAACGCCCCTCGCTCCGCAACCATGCGGCGCGCCGGTTGCGATTGCGGCTCGACATCCTCGCCCCCCATTTGCAATTGCACCGCCCAACCGCGGCGATCGCCCGCGCGTGACCCATCACGCGCTCGCCGCGCCGTGGCCCAAGGAAATCCCGACATGAACACCGTTCCTGACCTCGCCGCCATGCCGACCACGATCACCGCAACCGATCCGGCGAACGCTGCCGCCGCCCCGCGAATAAAGCTGCTGCCGCACGGATTCGCCATCGACCATCCAGACCCCCAGATCGGCGAACGGCTGATGGCGAACGCATTGGGCGTCGCAGACCGCGAAGCGATGCACGGTATCCTCCGGCAACTGGTGAAGGCCAGCGCGAGCGGCGAGAGGCCCGACGAGGTCAATCTCTCTTTCATGATTTCGATGGTGAAGAGCATTCGCCCCCGGGATTCCGTCGAGGCCATGCTGGTCGCGCAAATGGTTTCCGTTCATGTCATGGCGATGCGATGTGCCCATCACCTGGCGCAAGCGCACGATCTCGCCCAGCACGACAGTGCCGCGCGCGCGTTGGGCCGGCTTGCCCGCACCTTTCCCGCCCAGATCGAGGCGCTGAACCGCTACCGGAGCCAGGGCGAACCCGCCATCACCGTGCAGAACGTGTCGGTGGGCGAAGGCGGCAAGGCCATCGTCGGCAACGTCACGCAGCATGCGCGCGTGATCCTGTCGGACAAGAACGCAGGCTCGGCGGCGCAACCTGCGCCGAAGGCCGTGCGCGCCCGGCGAAGGCGCGATGCCGCTGATGCCGAGCGGGAAGCCCAGGCATGAGCGATCAGGTCAACGATATCGGCCCGATGCTGGCGAGCCCGCGCTGCGGCGCCAAAACCCGTTGCGGCGGCGCGTGCCGCTCGCCGGCGGTGCACGGCAAAAAGCGCTGCCGCATGCACGGCGGCGCCCCGGGATCCGGCGCGCCACGAGCCAACCGGAACGCGCGCAAGCACGGCCGGTTCACCGGGGATGCGATCGCCGAGCGACGGCAGATTCGGGCGCTGTTGGGGGAAACGCGGAAGTTAGTGAGAGAGATGAGGTAATTAGGTTTAGTAAGTTTGGCCGTAACGACCGCGACCAACGGCGATTGTGCCTTAATCAGGAACCGCGGTCTTTGGTTCGTTTGCTCTGACTGAGCCTCTTAGTTCGGCGGGATCGACCTGATATCGAGTTGCCCATTCGGCCATACTAGGTGGACGATAGTTTGGGTCCGCGCGGTAACGGTCGAACACAGAGGCATCAATCGTTTCATTCACGTTGGTCTGCGTTCCATCATCATCTTTCCTTGGTACCTCTCCGATTGGACGGTAATACCGCCACGAAAGTTTTGAATACGCGCCATACATGAACTCACGGTATGAGTCACAAATATCTGCCTTCAAGAAATCGCCGTCCAAGTCGATATCGTTCTTGAAGACCAACCCGTGGGATGAGGCCTTTTTCATCATCCACCGCAGAGAAACCTGTGCAAGCAAATCGCTTGGGTATCCTCCACCAACATTGGCGTGTGCGCCGACGAACCATCTTTGTTCGACGCTTTTGAGCTCTCTGGGAGCGGCAATGATTGCCTTTGGATCTGTCGGCTTCCGAACAGTCCAGAGTGTAGGAGCGAATGCGCGCCTATGCTCATCAATAGCCATTGCGTGGTAAGCGTTTTCTATCGGTACTCTCAGACCCGTATGGAGCCATCCAAAGCTGGACCGGCTTACGCCCGGTATGTTGCCAAACGGCATGCCTAGCGCACCGACGGTATCCCAAACAGCGACAACCTTGATGGGGACGCGTTGCGAGTACTTGATAAGAAGCCGTTCCTCGGTGTTCTTGCCGCCGTCACCGTTATCCCACAGTTGCCAAATCGTGTCGGCTTCAGAGTGCTGGTATCTCGCGTAGAGCTGTTTCACACCCATTGCACCTCCTGATTTCAGCAGGCCGCATTTTGTAATAAGTCCAGCAAGGCTTCGAGCAGCATACGCTCCGCGGCTGAAGCCGAAGACAAATATGTCATCACCTATTTCGTATTGGTCGATCAGCCACTCGTAGCCACCTTGAATTAAGTCATCCAATCCCTTCCCGACTGTCCCGCCCCAAAAGCCGTTCACGCCCCTTGCATAGTAAACGAGCTGCTCAGAGCCATCTTCACCTTTGGCCGCGCAAACAGACTTAAGGCGCCAAACGTTGGTGTTGTCGTCCACCGCGTTGAATGTTCCGTCCAAGAAAACCGCGAGCCTTTTCTTAGGCTGTTTCGCAATTGCAGGGTCGGCCATCTCTCACCTCCATCGCATCATCGAGGATACACGTAATGCGCGAAAATGCATTAGCGACGTTTGCCCTTGCGGCATTAGCGGCACTAGCAGCCGGGGCGCTTGGACTAAACCGGGCGCGGACACCCGACGGCGCCTACAGGGCAGCGATTGTGGGCGTGCTAGGAGTTTGCGGGCTTCTAGCCTCGCTTGCGTTTAGGCTGTTCTAAGTACCTGTCCGCAAGAAGGCGCCGAAGGCCGCGCGCGCCAGGCGAAGGCGCGATGCCGCTGATGCCGAGCCGGAAGCCCAGGCATGAGCGATCACGTCAATGATATCGGCCCGATGCTGGCGAGCCCGCGCTGCGGCGCCAAAACCCGTTGCGGCGGCGCGTGCCGCTCGCCGGCGGTGCACGGCAAAAAGCGCTGCCGCATGCATGGTGGCGCCCCGGGATCCGGCGCGCCAAAGGCGAACCGGAACGCGCGCAAGCACGGCCTGTTCACCAGGGATGCGATCGCCGAGCGACGGCGGATTCAGGCGTTGTTGGGGGAAGCGCGGAAGCTGCTGGAGGAGATGAAGTGTGCGAGCTTTGCAGACAGTTCGCAAACAAAAGGGAAGCTAACGAATCAATCTACCCTGACCGCCCCGACACAAGCTCGTGACAGTGCAAGTTAAGTGCACTGGCACCGTAATACCCCGCTTCAAGGAGGCCGCGCCGCGAAGCCTTCATCGAGTTCAAAAGGTAAGATAATCCAGGGCCCGTCAATCAACTGTCCCAGTTTGAGTGCCCGACGGGAGATGCAGCTAGCCGGTCGGGATTTTTCTCTGAATCTTAAATTCGGCAACCACATCGCGCGTGTCCTCGAGCCACGCATCGACCGCCTTAAATAGGTCGCGCTGCATCACACGCGACCATTCTTGAACCGTCGTATCCAACGCCTGAGCGTTCGCTCGCACAAAGTCCGGCCGATCGAGCCTTTCCTGTCCCTTACTCATGAAATAATCTATGGTAACTCCGCTCGCAGCACCTAGGGCCCAGCCCGCAACCGTACCAAGGCCCGGCTCGAACATTGTCCCTGTGGCCGCGCCGAGGATTTGCGGGCGCATTGCAGTTACGACTTTGCCCGCAGCCTTCGCGAAGATGGGAAGGACGGCCCGCTCAATAGCCGGCGTGACACTCAAGGCGACCAGAGCCGAAACCGAAGCGGCCCCTGTTCCCCTGAGAACAGTCCAGAATGCTTCGTCGTCCACCGCGTAGCGCGGCGCTTTCCATTTTTGCTGGTCCCATCCGAACGAAACGTCCAGCTTGGCTAGCGGGTCGAGACGCTCAAGGTGCTGCGTTTCGCGGCTCAGATAGTCTTGAACGCGGTCGTCAAGGTTCGCGACAACGGCAAGATATTCTCTATGCGCATCCGCGAGAATTCGCGCAATACCGGCTTCGAGTACAGGATTTCGGAATTCGGATTTAAGCACGAACCGCTGATAATTTCGGACAAGATACGCCTCGACTGCGTTGTGGCTCGCCTCAACGACCCCTTGCACATTGTTGGGTGCAAAGCCCGTCAAGCCTCCAATGGAAGCCTCTTTTAGGAGGGCCCACGATCGGCCCCAAGCGAAGTACCAATCCGCATAGGCAGCAATTGAAGCCTCGCGATCCTCGAACACTGTCGCGAGAAGCGCCTCAATTCGAATGGCCGTGTTAGCCTTTATTCTCTGACATTCCGTATCGAGGTAGATAAGGGTTTCGTTGACGAATTTGTTCACTCCGCTCTCGTCAGTCAACAGCAGGTACAACCTGCCGTTCACATCGCGATAGTAAAGAACAACGGACCGTTTGAACTGTGCAGTCACGCTAGTGCGGATGATGCTGTCGTCCCGGTGGACGGGAGTCCGATGCAGCGCCCGTTGCTGTATTGATTCGAATAACCCAGGCGCGACCCAAAGAACAGCACACCCGACAAAAACAAGTGCTGACGCCCCAGACAAACGTCGCATTACAGATGCTCGTCCCTCAGAGCGAACAAACTTGGATCCAAACCGCAGCATCACGCGAGATAAACGTGGGAATGACCATTCGCTCTTCGCGGCGGCCTCGGTGAGGTGATCGTCTCCCGCGACAACGCTCAAACTTGGCCGCTTTGTCGCCATGTTTCACTCCATCGCGGTAGGTGGTACGATCGAGGTCAATCTAATAATCTAAGTGATTCCGTATCTGCGCGCAATGAAGTGCGGTTGGCAATCCCAGCGATCCGCTGCACAGACGCTTCGCGATGTGCAGCGTGGGATGGCGCGGATTGCCAGCGTTCCAAGGCGTCCGCAGCGAGGGTAGCCTAGTCAGCACGATCAATTTGCCGCTTCAAGCGTTCGCGCCATTCCCGATCGACTTGAGCTTTTAGTGGGTCGCCGCGCTGTCGCTTTCTGCCGCCGGAACGAACGGCTTTAGCAACAACACCGGTGCCGGGCGACACCACGGTGGTAACGCTCACACCTTGGAGCCCGCGAAGCTTGCTCGTAACGGTAACATTCTCGGCTTTCGCAGCCTGAATGAGATTATAGATGTCTTCGCCGTTGATGGTCTTCCCGGGGTCAGCAACGATCATGGTGCTGAGTTCGATCAGCGCGGCCTTTGCTTCGTCTTCCTTTGCAGCCGACCGCCCCATGGCGACGACCTGTTCCAGCGTAGATGTATTGAGCACATCGCCCATGCTGGTGCCGCCCGCAAAACGTCTTCGCACCTTTCCTGAATTGTTACGGATGTGTTCAAGTAAGCCTGCGTCCTCATCGGAAAGTGCCAGATGGAAATCGTTGTATCGGATGAACGGCATGTCATCGACGTACATTTGAAAATGCCAATGGGGCCGTTTCGAGTGCTCTCCGCCGCCGTCGTGCCCGCTTAGGTCGCTTGCGCTGCATGAGAATGACCATTGCAGGTTCTTGTATTTGATTGTGAGTTCGACAAGCTTGCCGCTGCCTTCATCAGCGAGGTCGTTAATGTTCTTCGCAAACGCTTCCTCGTTCGCTATCCAACGCAAGTAGTGCTCAAGCCTGATGAGACTGCATTTCTGAGTGATCAGTTCGAAATGCTCTTTGCCGAAGCCACTAGGTTTGAGGAGCCAATGAGGGCATGGCTTGGTCGGATTAAACGCGCTCAGCGCTTCGCCGCAAACCCAACACTGTCCTGCCTGGAACTTTTCGCGAAAGGCCCTATGTTCTTCCTCGCCTTGTCTCCGGGCGCGCTCGTTAAAGTGCTGCTGCTCCTCTGGCGAGCGGGCAGCGAGATATTTCGCGTACTCAAGGCCGCGCTGTCTGATTTCATCATCATTCATGGGCAGGTCGGCCCGGGTTGGTCCGGTTCAGCGAGTAGCCCGCATGGGCACAGCGATATGCGGGGATGGACCATCCCCCGGATGTCGCTGCGCTCATCCGGGCTACGCTTGCTTTGATGTGTAATTTCGCGGTCATGGCCCTCGCCTCAGTTTCTTCCCCCCCACCCACACGACTCTGGAGAGCAGCCAATGTAAAGAGGCCCAACGGGGCAAGTCTCCGACTTTTTGCGCCGCCACGATGGGCGGTTTCACTCTGATTGGTTCGTCAGTCGAATTGGCTTGGGACGAGGACCCCATGCTTCGATCAGGACATTCAATTCGTGTTACGGCTCGCTGGGAAATATGATCTTGTCGAGGTCTTCCTCCTAAAACAGACAGGGCGGCCTTTCAGCCGCCCTATCCGCCGTCGATGTGTATCGCTTACGTCATGCGGCCTTGAGGCCGTACCAAGTCCGCGCACCCGCTTCGGTGACGATGACCGCAAACGATGTCTTCACCTGCGAAGCAGCAGCTTTGGCCTTGGCCAAAACTTCGGTCCGCGTGGCCGCCGCCTCGTAGTTGTACTCAGCGGGTGGCAGCCAATAACGCTTGCCGTCGTCTGCGGTGATGGTGCGCGAGAAACCTTGCGCGGCCATCTTCTGGTGAAGATTTTCGTACTCAGACCAGTCCGCGCCGTGAAGTTCTACGCGGATAGTGAAGCCCGCCATTTTATGCGAACTCCTTTGGGGGCAGGGTTGAAATTTAACGGCTTTCCGGGTATCTCGGCATTGCGAGTGACGAGGTCCGTTGTTATCGCGGGTTCCATACGGCCCCCGGCGCAGTGGATCACGAAGACAAAAGCCCTCTACGGATGAATTCCGCAGAGGGCTTTTTGTTTACCTAGAAAGCTGGTATCGTCAAGATAACAGCTTCCCGCTTCCCCCATTTTCGGGTGTTCGCGACAAATAGCAACAGCCAGTGCATCTGAAACAATTCTAAATGTATTAGTGACTGCGATCAACTGATCGCAGTCACTAATACATTTCATAACCCTTGTAAAGCCCCCATCTAGGTATCTGTAAATGTTTCTGTTTCTGAAAATCGCGTTGTGAACTCCCGTTTCAATATATATGATTGAAACATGATAGACTTTCGAGATCAAGAGGCTGCCGCCGAGGTGGAGAAGAAAATTCTCCAAGAGATTGCTGACCGAAAGCGCCAAATCGCCGGCATCCAGCAAGAGATCGATACCTTCGAACGCATGCTGATGAAGTCGCGACAGCAGCAGGTGCTTATCACGCAAACCGATGTTACTCGAAAAAATAGCATCAATCGTATTCTCGTGGAAAACAGTGTGCTCAACAGCCTCAAGTCTTCTGGTCGGCCAAGTAAGACGCGTTCGCTATATCGCGACGCTGCCCTGATCGTCGGCACGCTAAAGGAAGGCACATTTCGCACGATCCTTCATCGCATGAAGAACCGAGGGTTGATCACATCGGTCAGCGATGGGAAATGGCAGATTGCAGCTTCGTCCCTAATGCCGCGAACTGACCCGAAGCGGACCTAAGCGTTCGGTTTCTAACTTTCAAAGTCAGGTTCGTTCGCGACCGAGTGTCGCGGCAGCAAAATACAGTCGGGATGTTTTGCTTGCTACCGGCTCGAACGCTTATCCTCATAAATCTCGGGACCGATTGTCGCCGGAGGAGGCGCGTTTCACCGCAAGTGACGACTGCCGCTAAACTGTTCCGCAAGTCATTGATTTCTTGGCTGGCGCTCCCTAGGGGAATCGAACCCCTGTTTCAGCCTTGAGAGGGCCGCGTCCTAACCGCTAGACGAAGGGAGCGTGCAGGCTGAAGGGAATAGCCTCGAAATCGGCTGGCTGCAAGGCGGGTTTGGGGGCCGGGATTTAGAGCTTCGAGCCGGCAAGATGGCAAAAGCCCGTCGTTGCCGGGCTTGACCCGGCAATCCATCTACTTCGCCAGAGTCTTGCGAAGCGAGATGGATACGCGGGTCAAGCCCGCGTATGACGAGTCCTTGTTAATCTACGGCTCGTTGGCAAACCGGAGCCGGCCGGTCGCTCTCAGCGTCCGCGCATCAAAAGTGCGGATTTCGGTCGTGCCGCCTATATCCAGCGTCACCACCAGCCGGTCGCCGGCCACCGCCGTGGCGACGATGCGGGCGCCCTTCGGCAGAACCGCCGTGGTGTCGGTGGCGACAGCGCTTCCCTCTGATCGAAAAAGGCGGTAGCCGATGGCGATCAGCACGGCGGCTACCGCGAGCGCCGTGGTCAGGCCCGCAATCAGCATCATCCGCCGCACCCGCGCGAACAGCGCGGCCTGTTCGGGGGTCGGTTCGGGCAGAGCGGTCTCGGTCATAAGGCTCATCTTTGGAACAAGGCACGTTAGCGAATAGCGGTCAAAGGCTCGAGGTCACCGTCGCCGGCGACGAGGGCTCGCGCCGGCTCGACCGCGTGCTGGCAAAGCTCCTGCCGGAGTTGTCGCGCTCGCGGCTGAAAGCGCTGATCCTGGCCGGTCAGGTCGCGGTCAAGGGCGCGGCGATCCGCGACCCCGCTTATCACGCCGCGCCGGGCGAGACGATCACAATTGACGTGCCGGCGGCTGCCCCTGCCGAGCCCGCGGGAGAGGATATCGCGCTCGGTATCGTCCATGAGGACGACGACATCGTCGTCATCGACAAGCCGAAGGGCCTCGTCGTGCATCCTGCCGCCGGCCACGAGACCGGTACGCTGGTCAACGCGCTGATCGCCCATTGCGGGACCAGCCTTTCCGGGATCGGCGGCGTGCGGCGGCCGGGCATCGTGCACCGGCTCGACAAGGACACCACGGGGCTGATGGTCGTGGCCAAGAACGACCGCGCGCACGCTTCGCTCACGGCGCAATTCGCCGATCACGGCCGCACCGGGGAGATGCGGCGCGGCTATCTGGCTTTCGTCTGGGGCGTGCCAAACCGGGTGCGCGGCACCGTGGAGGCGCCGATCGACCGCCATTCCCATGCGCGGGAGAAAATGGCGGTGCGCGAGGGCGGCCGCGAGGCGGTCACCCATTGGGAGGTGCAGGAAACTTTCAACGGCCGCGACGGCAAGCCGGTGGCGGCATTGCTCGCCTGCCGGCTCGAGACCGGGCGCACCCATCAGATCCGGGTCCACCTCGCCCATATCGGCCACCCCCTGATGGGCGACGCCGTCTACGGTCCGCACTTCAAGACCAAGGCGAGCCACCTCGGCCCCCGCAGCCGGGCGGCCCTGGCGGCCCTCGATCGCCAAGCGCTGCACGCATACCTTCTGGCCCTGGAACACCCCCAAACCGGGGCGATTCTGGAGTGGATTTCGGATTTGCCGGACGATCTGATCATACTTAGGGATAGCCTGCGAGCGGCGCTATGACGCAGGCCGATCAGAAAACCCGTGCCATGCCAACAGGTTATGGCAGCCACACGGGGACGTGACGGCCGCCATCCTTCCAAAAGCCCTCCGAAATAGTGTATGTTGCATGTGCGTTGAATATCCAACGCGGAACATCGCAGCGCGACTGGCTTTAATAAAGCGGCCGCCTGCCGGGCCCGCCGCTATCGGGGGCCTGAACCACTGGAGGGCGCTATCATGGCCCGTACAGCTACCTTGCCGGTTCTCAACGGAGAATCCGGTCTATCCCGATACCTCGCCGAGATCCGCAAGTTTCCGATGCTGGAACCCCAGCAGGAATACATGTTCGCCAAGCGCTGGCGCGAGCATGACGATCGCGACGCAGCACATCACCTCGTCACCAGCCATCTCCGGCTCGTGGCCAAGATCGCCATGGGCTATCGCGGCTACGGATTGCCGATCTCCGAGGTCGTCTCGGAAGGCAATGTCGGCCTGATGCAGGCGGTGAAGCGATTCGAACCCGACAAGGGGTTCCGGCTCGCCACCTACGCCATGTGGTGGATCAAGGCGTCGATACAAGAGTACATCCTGCGTTCCTGGTCGCTCGTGAAAATGGGCACGACCGCGAACCAGAAGAAGCTGTTCTTCAACCTGCGCAAGGCGAAGAGCAAGATCTCGGCGCTGGACGAGGGCGATCTGCGCCCCGACCAGGTTGCGCTGATCGCCAAGCGGCTCGGCGTTACGAGCCAGGACGTGATCGACATGAACCGCCGGCTCGGCGGCGATGCCTCGCTCAACGCGCCGATCCGCGACGACGGCGAGGCCGGCGAATGGCAGGACTGGCTGGTCGATACTTCGCCCAACCAGGAAGCCATCATGGCCGAGCACGAGGAGTTCGATCATCGCCGCGAGGCGCTGAACGGCGCCATCGGCGTGCTCAACCCGAGGGAAAAGCGCATCTTCGAGGCGCGGCGGCTCGCCGAAGAGCCGATGACGCTGGAGGATCTCGCCGCCGAATTCGGCGTCTCCCGCGAGCGCGTCCGGCAGATCGAGGTCCGCGCCTTCGAGAAGGTGCAGTCGGCGGTGAAAGGCACGATCGCCAGGCAGGAAGCGGCCGCGCTGGAAGCCGCGCACTGATCGCGGCGGATTGAGGAGAGATGCGAAAGCCGGCGGCAACGCCGGCTTTTTTGTTGGAGAGCCAAACTCCCATCTGGCCATGCAGAAGCTCGCATACCCTATTGAATCAGCTTGAGCCCCTTTCTGTCCAGGAACGCCTTGACGACCATGACATAACTGGTCGTCGTCGAACTTGCGGCAAGCAATCCGATGAGTTGACCTGCATCATCTAGCACGGGGCCACCCCCGTCCCCCGGCAATCCGATTCGATTAGTTTCTACTAGCCCGTTCAAAACCAGCGATCCATGTTCTGTTTCGATCCGGAGACCGTCGACTTCTACCGCCGTAATAACCGCTTTTGACGTTCCCATGTTCCTACCTATCAGGCGGACAGCCGAGTTGAGGCGGGGGTCGGGCGCCACGCCCTTGATTTGATCGTTCCTGATTTCCAATCCGCTCTCAATCGTGACCAAAGCAAAGGCACCGTCGACATCCGCGACCTTTCCGATTTTTCTATGCTCCGCCGCAACGTCGATCAACGCGGGAGAGACGACAGAGTCGCCAACGGCTCCGACGATATATGCCAAGCTCAACAGGAATTTCCTTCCGTCCTTCTCAACAAAGCAACCGAAAGTACCCGCCGTCTTTCCCTCGGCTGGGCCGATGCTTGTACCGGGCCGCAAAACAAGCGGAGTATTGGACGCATTTTGCGATGTCGTGTCCTTAAGCGCAGAGTTAACCGTTTGCAAAAAGGTTGACGCATCGACTTGTCCTAGGTTCTCGGCGGTCTGGGGCGCGCCTCCGCGCGTCACCAGGGATGCGAGCTTTTCCTGAACGTCAGCATCGCTGGCGCTTGGGTCGTGCTTGGCAAATTGCTTCATGTAGTCGCTAAGCAACGCTTGGGCCTTGTCCAATTGTCGCTTGATGACATTGGGATCGGGATTGGTGGAACTGGCAACCTGTTCCAGTTCAATATAGCCGCCGAGCTTATAGGCAAAAATGAGATTGCTCTTGTCAACCACAAGCCGGTCGATCAACCTTTGCGCGGTCTGGAGCAACTCGTTAGCCGCCTTTGTGTCGGCTTCATTGACCGCAAGGCTGCGCGCGGTCAAATAGGCGCGAAATTTGAACAACGCAGTCGAGAACGTGCAAAAGTCGCTCTCGCTAACATCTTTCAGCCATACGTCATCAGGCGGAATCCGTGCAAACAATATCCTGCAAGCCAGGTCGAAACTCGCGGCCTGCAATGTAGCTTGGGTAGGTAGCACAAGCATCTGCCATGCCGTGCGTCTGTCAGACGTATGAGGCGGATTGGTCCAATTCGCAGATACGATAACCTGGGTCCCGATGAGATCGACACTGCCGGTGATTTCGTTGGGCGCCACAATCCATCGCCGGAGTGTTGTCAACACGGAAGTAACATTTATTCCGGCAGCCTCAATCTTCAGACTGTCGAGTGACGACCCCGGCATCCTAACGAGGTCCGCGAGATGAATGGTCAGGACATCGCCGGAAGAAACACGAAATTCTCCTGGCTTGGAGTCAGCACCCTTGTAGAGATCGAACAATACGTTCTGTTGCTGAACGACTAGACGGCGAAAGCTGTCAGCCATGCTCGGCGCATCGGCACCGTCCTTGGTTCCGACAAACTGTCCGATTTGCAAGGGGTGCTCAAACCAGACTAACCAAGCTTCCCGCAGGCAAAAAAGCGTCACCGCAAACAAGATGATCGTGTAAAGCGCTTTGACCCCGATTTCGATCATGATCGACCTTGGGTTGAATGTTCACAGGTAACATAGGATCGGATGAATTATCAACATTTGCCTAGAGGCCGCGTGTCGCCGACCGCGAAAAATGCTCCAGTAGGGCTCAAGCTCAGGTTCATTGAACCAGTCGGCACGGTCAGCCGACCAATACCGGCAACGTTCGAGGGGATCGCCGTGCCGATCACGCTGCAATCAACCGTCGGCGGGTTTTCCGCCGAATTCATGCGCAAGCTGCCCGGGGTCGAGCAGGCCATGATCGCGCACGGGCTCGAACCGTCGGAGTTCGTGATCTCGAAGGATCGCGCCACGCCGGCGGCGATGGTCCCGTTCGTCGGGCCGTTCTTCTACGACTACACGGTGTTCATCGGCGAGGAGAGCTTTACCGTCACCGAGCCGAACGACATGGTGTTTATGGATTATTTCTACCAGCGCTGCATCGCCGAGGACGGGCCCTCGCCCGAGGAAGAGCGACGCGCCCGCCGCCCCGGCCTGATCAACCGCCTGTTCCGCTGGATGGCGCAGCCGATCTGAGTTGGCCGCGCGATTTCATTCCCGCGATTCACGTGCGTGAAACACTCGCAACATCACAAGACGCCTTCCATCGAAGCGATATTGAAACACATAGGCGGCGCCCAGGACCTGCAACACGATCTGGCGATATTCTTGCCTACCCGCAATCGGCCGTCCCAACCGCGGATGGGCGGACAGCACTTGGGCCTTGTTGACAATCTCCGTAGCGACGACGGCGGCGAGGGACGGATGTTGGCGGTGAAGAAATTCGGCAAATCGATCAAGGTCGGCGAGAGCCTCGTCCGACCATTCCAGGTTCATCGCTTCCGCCAACTCCGGAACGCGGGCGTGCCCCACGTCTGGAGCCACCGCACGACATCGTCATTCGCTGCGACCGAATCTTGGGCGGCGAACGCGCTCCAGCGGCGATCCAGTTCTGCGATGTCAGCGGCCTCGGCATCGACCGGGCCAGCCTCAAGCGTGACCAACTCCGCCACCAGTTCGGGAACGGTCACACCACGTTCCCCGGCTCGCTGCTCCAGCGCCGTCGCGGTGTCCTCGTCGATTTCGATCGTCTGGGTCTTCATGGGGTACATGATAGCCGAAAATGCGTCCCTGATCCAGAACGGACCGTACTGTCGCCAGGCCAGCACAATGGCCCCTACTCCCCCCATTGCCTCGCCAGTGTCGCCAACGCGCAGCCTTCGCAATAGCGCGCGTCCTTGAAGTCGATCCAGTTGTGGGCGTAGACGCGCTCGAGCGGAATGCCGTAGCGCGCGCGGAGCACTTTCACCAGCACACGCCACGCCGCGACCTGCGCCTCGGTGGCGGGCCGCGTCACGTCGGGATAGTTGCCGGCGAACTCCACGCCGATCGAGGTATCCTTGTTGACCTGGTGATAGGTCGGACGGTTGTCGATATATTTGTTGTCGTTGCGATCGGCGCCGTCGGTATGGGTCGGAACCAGGTTCTCGGCCACCGCCCAGTACACCGTGCCGTCGGTTTCCACCCAGACCATGACGCCGCGCCGCGTCGGGTTCTTCGACTGCGCCTCGGCGCCGCCGCGCGCGGAGCCGGCCGGCCCCTCGGTCTGGTGCACGATGATGTTCTTCCAGGGATGGGCTTTTGCGACGTCGCCCCATGGCGCCAGCCAGACCATCTTCAGCCCGGTAATTTCGGGCGTGCCCGAGCTGCGCGCGACGGCGGCGAGATCCGGCGTCTGCGCGGATGCGGGGATCGAGAACAGGACGGCGCAGAGCGCCGTCACCAGCGGGCGGAGGGTCATGGCAACCCGATAGCACACCTCAGGCGTGCTTGCGCAGCGCCGGTTGCGGCATCGCCGGAAGCACCGGCACCAGCGGCGGCGCCGGATCATAGATCGCGCAGCGGTTCTTGCCGTCCCGCTTGGCGGCATAGAGCGCATGGTCGGCGGCGGCCATCAGGCGGTCCGGGAACGCGCCGATCTCGCGAGTCCATTGCGCGACCCCGATCGAGAGCGAGATCGGGATATCGGCGCCGACGCAGGCCTCGGCGTCGAGGCGGCAGACATCGAGGATGCGGCGGGCGATCATCGCGCCCTCGCGCAGCGTGGAGGCGGGCAGCACCACGCAGAATTCGTCGCCGCCGGTACGCGCCAGCATGTCGCCGGGGCGCAACCTGGTCTGCGCCATCAGGGTGAAATGCTGCAGGCAGGCGTCGCCCGCGGCGTGGCCGTGGGTGTCGTTGATCGCCTTGAAGCCGTCGAGATCGACCACCAGCAGCGCGAACGGCTCGCGGCTGCGGTCCGATTTCGCGCATTCCTCGCTCAGGCGCTGCAGCAGATACCGCCGGTTGCCGACGCCGGTGAGGTCGTCGAGCAGCGCCAGATCGGCGACCTCGTTGCGCAGCCGGTCGATCGCCATCAGCAGGAAACCGAAATTCACCGACATCGACAGGAACATCAGGATCAGCACCAGCACCGACTGCACCGGATTGGCGTGGGTTATCGAATAATTGCCGCCGACATGCAGCAGGGTGCCGCCCGCGCGAATGGCATAGATGGCGATAATGAGTGCGCAGACCACGCCGGCAAGCCGAGCGCCATGATTGACGCGGCCATCCCGCCGCGACAGCAACGGCTTCAGCGCCAGCGCCATCGGCACCGACTGGCCGATCGAGTAGAACATGATCCGCATCTGGATGCTGTCATAGCCGATGACGAAGAACGTCAGGACGGCGCAGCTCAGCCCGGTTATCAGCGCGGTGCCGCGCCAGCTGACCGGCTGGTCGTAGAACCGCTTGATGCCCATCGTGGCAAGGCAGGCGGCGAAGATCATCACGGTGCCGCCGAGCACGAGCGGCAGCAGCGAGTCGACGTCGAAGCGCAGCATCGCCACCGCCGCGCCGCCGGCTCCGGCGAACGCCGAGCCGGTCCAGAACGGCGCAGCCTCGAATTTCGGATAGCTGCGCGCGACATAGGCCCAGATCAGGCCGAGCGCGAGAAAATTGACGACGAACGCCGTCCACAGCGTCGGAACGCTCAGCATGGCGAACGCGGGACGGCCGCAGCCGCCTCTCCCCTGATCTCGAACAGCCCACCCATCATGACGATCCCCGTTGTCTTACGGACAAAATGGCCCCGCGCCGCTTAACGGACTCTCACCGCGCCGGGCCAATCGGTGGAGTGGTTTTGAAATCGTGAAGAGCGCGGGAACCGATCCGCAACGATGCGATCCACCGGGCGCGTTGGCGCGTCGTTAACCCTGACGAGGCGTGCGCGGCGGCGCCGATCGGCCGCGGTGCGCGGTTTGGCGGCCAAAAATCCATCGAAAACGCATAACAGCTGTGGATAACGCAATGACAGTGCCGTGACAGCGCGGGGCAGAGCCTCGCGAATCTGTTGGATTACATTTCGAGGATGTTGCGAGGCTGGCCCTCCGCCGAGCATGCCTCTCGTGTCGCGTTTCCATCCATTAAACCCTGAGAGGATACTATGGCTAAGAAAGCGAAGAAGGCGAAGAAGGCGAAGAAGGCCAAGAAAGCCAAGAAGAAGTAACTTTTCAAAGCCCGGGTGGAGCTCAACTCCGCCCGGGCATCCGCTACACGGTGCAGCAAAACGGCGGGCCTTGGGCCCGCCTTTTGATTCGTCCTTGTCGTCGCTCCGCACGATCCAGATCGTAGCCCGGATGAGCGAAGCGAAATCCGGGGTCCGGTCTCGCGTTGGTTCCCGGATTTCGCTGCGCTCCATCCGGGCTACGGGTGGCTCATGGCTCCCGCTCCGCGAACGCCAGCCTCGCGCCGAGCGCGGCGAAGGCGCCGGCGAAGCCGCGGCGGAGCCATCGCATCACCTTCGGCCGGCTGACGACGCGGTCGCGGACGGCGGCCGCGAACAGGCCGTAGACCACGAATACGGCGAACGTCATCGCCATGAACACCGCGCTCAGCTCCCCCATCCGCAGCAGCGGGTGGGCCTCGCCCGTGGCGATGAACTGCGGCAGGAACGCCAGGAAGAAGATCGACAGCTTTGGATTGAGGATGTTGATCAGGAAGCCGGTGACGATCACCCGCCCCGCCGACCGCGCGTCGACGTCAGTCTCGACCGCGAGCGCGCCCTGCTCGCGCAGCGTCTGCCAGGCCATGTACAGGAGATAGGCCACTCCGCACCATTTCAGCGCCGCAAACGCCAGCGCCGAGGTGTGCAGCACGGCCGCCAGCCCGAGCATCGCGGCGGACATCGCAGGCACAATCCCGAGCGTACAGCCGAACGCCGCGGCGACGCTGGCGCGCGAGCCCCGGGTCAACGCCGCCGCCAGCGTGTAGAGCACGCCGGTGCCGGGGGAAGCGACCACGATCAGCGAGGTCAGGAGGAAGGCGAGCGACATCGGCGCGACCCTTTCAATTGCTTTCCAGACGGGATTTCAGGAATTCCAGCACGCGGACGAAGGCATTGAGGCGGGCGTCGCGATCGGTGGCCTCCACCGGGATCGGCCCGTCGCCGGTGCGGTATTGCGGCAGTTCGCGGCGCGACAGATTCGGTGCGTCGAAGGCATGCACCGCCGACGGGTAGCTTTTCAGTTCGATCGGATTGCCGCGCGCCTTTGCCGCCGCCAGGAACGCTTCGCAGGGCGGAAACAGCGTCCAGGTGTCGGCCTCCCCCATCAGGGCGAGCAGCGGGATCTGCGTGGTCCAGCCCTCGCGCTCGACTGACGTGAAGGGCTTTGACTGCAGCCGCTCGCTGCAGGCGCCGGGATAGAACGCCACTGCCGCCTTGAAATCCTGCGCGAGATTTTGCGGGCGGGCGGCGCTCTTGTCGCTGATCGAGAGCAGCACGATGCCGCCACCCTGCGACCAGCCCATCAAGCCGATGCGATCGCCCCTCACAAACGGCTGCGCCTGCAGAAATTGCAGGGCGGCATAGGCGTCCCTCGGCCGCTCGCGCGACATCGTGATCCGGTCCGGACCCGCTGAGCAGGTCTGCCCGAAACCGCGCGGGGTCGCGCTGTCGACCACGAGCGCGACATAGCCCTGCACCACCAGCGCCCGCGCCCAGGCGCGGTAGATCGCAAAGATCCGCCCGCGGCCGTCGAGCAGGCCGGAGCAGCCGTGCATCATCACCAGCGCCGGCCGCGGCGCGTCGCCTTCGGGCCGGGACAGATGCGCAGTCAGGTTGGTGTGGCCGTCGAGCGAGACGAAATTCACCGTCTCCTCCGCCGCCGCCACGGAGGCGAGCGCCGACAGGGCGAGGGCTGCGATCGCGGCTCGGAGGAACGTTGCGGACATCGCCCGCCATATCATGGCGGGTGCTGTGGCGGAAGCAGCGCCGGTTGCCCTCCCGCACGCGTGACGGCTCGTTCGTCGTAGCGCGGAGGGCATTGTTTTTTCGTCATGGCCGGGCCTGTCCCGGCCATCCACGTCTTTCTTGCTGGTACGTCCGTCAAGACGTGGATGCCCGGGACAAGCCCGGGCATGACGAATCTGGTTTGCTGCATTCATGATCGGACACAGCAAGATGCCGCCGCCCCGGTTGCCAAAGCCGGCCGGCCGTATAAGGGTTCGCCCGCGCAAAGCCTTTCCCCGACATGGAGCCGACACGAGATGACCGCGATCCGAGGAGCCGCCGCCGTGACCGGCGCCGCCAGCGGCATCGGCCGGGCGCTGGCGCTGGAATTGGCCGCGCGCGGCTGCGACCTTGCGCTCGCCGATCGCGATGAGGCCGGACTGCAGGCGGTCGCAGCCGAAATCGCCAAAGCTGGTCCGCGGAAGGTCAGCGTGCATCGCGTCGATGTCGGCGAACCGGCGCAGATCGCCGAATTCGCGCAAGCCGCGACCAGCGCCCATCCGGGGCTGAATATCCTGATCAACAATGCCGGCGTGGCGCTGCTCGGCCAGTTCATTGAGGTCGAGCAGGCGCAGATGGAATGGCTGTTCAACATCAATTTCTGGGGCGTGGTGCATTCGACCCGCGCCTTCCTGCCGCATCTTTCCCGCCAGAGCGAGGCCCATATCGTCAACCTCTCCTCGATCTTCGGCATCATCGCGCCGCCCGGACAGAGCGCCTATGCGGCGGCGAAATTCGCGGTGCGCGGCTTTTCGGAAAGCCTGCGGCATGAATTGCAGACGGCAAATAGCCCGGTAAAACTTTCCGTGGTGCATCCCGGCGGCATCGCCACCAACATCGCGCGCAATGCGAGAAGCGGCGCCGGCGTCACCGACAACGCCAGCCGCGCCCAAGCCATCGAGCGCTTCGACAAGATGGCAAGGACCACGCCTCAGGCCGCCGCGCTGACCATCATCGCCGGGATCGAGAAGAATGCCCCGCGTATATTGATCGGCAACGACGCCCGCTTCATGGACCTGCTGCAGCGTTTTCGCCCCGGCACCTATTGGCGCGTGCTGGCGCGGCGGATCGCGAAGACGGGGACGGCGGGGAAGAGCTGAGAGCGTCGTTGCCGCCTCTACTCCCCTCCCCCCGCGAGCGTAGCGAGTGGGAGGGGCGGCGCACCGTGCATGGTTTCGCGATCTCGCTCAGCATCGTCATTGCGAGCCAACGGGTCGCTACATTATTAAGGGCGTCATCCAGGCGAGCGCGACGGCGGCGTTGTGGGATGCGACGAAACTCTGGGCATAGGAGCGCGGCGCGGCCTCCATGTTGAAATAGCCCATGCGATTGGCAATTCCGGAGACGAACAGGAATTGATCCGACGGCACCATCAGGCGAATGACGCCGTGGGTGGTCTCGACCGACGCCACCGCCTGCCGCGGCGCGGCCTGCGCGCAGGCTTTCAGCGCTTCGGGATCGGTCCAGTAATAATTGTTGAAGTCGGTGACGTTCACGTCGCTCAGCGCGGCATAACCGGCCGACAGGTTCAAGGTCGGCGGCGCCGCGCCGTTGAGCGGCGCGGGCAGGAAGCGCTGCTCGATCTGAGAACGGAATTGCTGGTCGAGCGGCGTGAAAACCTCGGCGTTGACCGGCTGCGTGGATGAATCCAGCAGCTTGCCGATGTCGGGATGCGTCCACTGGCTGGCGGGATTCGGCGTCGCGGCGTAGGGATTGTAGACGAAGCAGTTGGCGCCGATCGTGGGGCAGCCATTGTAGGAGTGGGAATCGGGGTACGCCGCCGTGCCGAAGGCAATGACCAGTTTCGGCCTTGGGCCGCTGGCTGCGACCAAAGGCAGCACGCGCGCCTTTTCCTCGCTGCTCGACGAACTCCTGGCCGGGTCCATCATGTCCTTGATGCACCAGACGTCGACCGTGGCGCTGGCGGAAGCCAGCGAAAGCCGCGCCGAGACGTTCCTCGCGCTGCCGTCGTTCAGGGGAATCGAAACCTGCGGCGGCGCCTGCTCGGGCGGAAAATTGGCCGGCCGGGCCTGAGCGTTTCTGAACACGCCGACCAGCGGATCGGCTTCCCAGGATTTGTTGGCGAAAATCAAGATACGATCCGGCATTCCCGTCTCTCCCCAGCTCTCAGGTCCAATCGCCGCCGATGCGTCATTCCGGGCATCGAACCCGGAATCTCGGGATTCCCCGATGTGCAATTGCACATCTGAGGTTCGCGCTATCGCGCGCCCCGGAACGACGGGCGCGCCCTCACCGCCCCACCAGCTGGTCCGCGAAATACGCGATGGTCTTGCGGTAGATCGTGGCGTGGTTCCATTCGCGCATGGCGTCGAAATTGGCGCTGCCCTCGTCGTAGGGCGCGCCCATCTTGAAGCCGTTGGTGTGCAAGAGATTGGCGGTGGAGGCGAGCACGTCGGCGACCGAGTGGCGCAGGTCGACGCGGCCGTCGCCGTCGAAATCGACGCCGTATTTGATGTAGGACGACGGCAGGAATTGCGTCTGTCCGATCTCGCCGGCATAGGCGCCGATCAGGTCGTGCAGCGGCAGGTCGCCGCGCTGCACGATCTGCAGCGCCGCCAGCAATTCGCCCTGGAACAGCTCGGTGCGGCGGCAATCATGCGCCAATGTTGCGAGCGTGCGGATCACCGGCAATTTGCCCATGTCGCCTTTGCCGAAATCGGTCTCCAGCCCCCAGATCGCGACCAAAATCTGCCGCGGCACCCCAAAGCGCTGCTCGATCCGCGCCAGCAGCGCCGCGTGGCGGGCCAGCATCGCCCGCCCGCCATTGATGCGCGCCGCCCCGACGCGGGTCGAAACATATTGCTCAAACGTCTTGTTGAAGGTGTAGCGCTGGCGACGGTCGAAATTCAGCACCGCCGCGTCCTCGGTGACGCCAGCGAATGCGGAGCCGGTCACGCTCGACGAGATGCCCGCTCCTTGCGCCTCCGCCGCCATGCTCGCCAGGAACGAATTAAAATCGCCGCCGCAGCGGGCGGCAAGTGCGGGGGTGGCGAGGATGACTGCACCGAACACAACGGCCGGAAGAAGCTTGCGCATGCGAAACCCTTGTTGGTGCCGATTTGTCCTGATCATGCCATGAGAAAATGGCGCGCGGCAGGTGTCTTTGCACGCCGCGGGGCAACATTGCCTATTCTCGTCATGGCCGGGCTTGTCCCGGCCATCCACGTCTTTTGGTCCAAAGGAAGACGTGGATGCCCGGGTCAAGCCCGGGCATGACGGTGGAGAGAGAGACGCGCCGGAGCGCCCGGATCGCTCACTCGCCGCCGTCGATCTGGCGGCCCATCAGCGCGATCGCCTTCTGGTAAACCTGCGCCGCGTTCCATTCCTGGATCGCCGCGAAATTCGGCTCGCCCGGCTGATAACCGGCGCCCGTGCGCCAGCCATGGGCTTTGAGGAAATTCGCGGTCGAGGACAAGGCGCCAGAGGAGCTTTCGAGATTGCCGACACCGTATTCCAGCATCGTCTTCGGCAAAAACTGCGTCTGGCCGATTTCGCCATGCATGGAGCCGCGCTGCGCGCCCGTGAGCGTGCCGCGCTCGATCAGCTTGAGCGCGGCGTAAAGCTGGTCGGTGAAATAGTCCGGCCGGCGGCAATCATACGCCAGCGTCGCAATCGACGAGAGCATGTTCTGGTTGCCGCGCTGGCTGCCGAAGGCGCTCTCCATACCCCAGATCGCAATCAAAG
>NZ_DATHOP010000209.1:0-11168 GCF_035484855.1 Bradyrhizobium sp. | reverse complement strand
ATCACGCCGGTGACGGAGTCTTCGCCGCCGATCAGGTACGACGTGTTGTTGCCCGGATAACCGTTCCACGGCGACGCATAAGCCGAAGACGACTTACCGAAGGTGAAGCCGGCGAATTGCAGGAACACATACTCGACCGCGGTGTAACCGTTGCCGGGCGTCATAAGCAGGGTCGAGCTGTTGGCGCCCAGGTTCGAGGCCAAGCCTCCGGGAGCGAACGAACTCTGTCCCAGAGTGTCGTACTGGAAGTCAGCCTGTCCGAACGTGCGCACTACGCCGTATTGGGTTGCAGTGCGGGTATCAACGGTGAGCGCCATACGGGCACGGGAGACCTCGTGGTTGACGAAGCGATCGCCAAGACCAAGATCGCCGCTCCAGGCCGGCTGATCGTAGATGCTGCCGTTGAACGTGGTATCAACGCGCAGGTAACCACCCAGCTTGATGCAGGTGTCGGTGCCCGGAATGTAGAAGAAACCGGCACCATACAGGGAGCAAATCTTCACGTACTCGACCGCTTTGGCCTTGACGGGAAGATCGGCTGCCTGTGCCCCGCTCATGGCGATAAGACCCGCCGCTGAGCCGAGGACAAGGCTCTTAATCGTCTTCATGTTAAACCTCCAAGTTGCTCTTTCAGGAAGGTTCCAGATCCGCCGGATGTCTGCACACCTCAGGACTGGCTCCCTAGTTCTGCTCTAAAACCGCTCAGTCGTTCTGCGCCTTCGGACCACCCGCTCGATGCGCGGGACTTGAGCGAGCTACCTAACGGGACGAACCAGGACCCCCAGCCGTCACAATGAAATATGCATGCATCACTTTTTTAATCAAATTAGTTTATTAAATTAGCAATCGATTACGCGCCCGATGTGCTTTTTCGGCAACGACGCGCCGCCGCGCTTATTCCCCGGGAAGCCCGGATTATTGAGTTCATCACCGATCTTTTTTGCTTGTTTTGCAAAGGAAACCGATGAAGATGGGCTATGGGAGCGACCGGCAAGAGAAGCGTGGGCCCACCGGGTTCGGCGCAACGCGCAAGCTCCGGCGGCACCCCCACCAGCACCAAGAATCAGGACCTGGCGCGGCGCTTCACCTGGGTGATCGCCTCCATCAGCGTGCACCTGGAGGAGCTTCGCTACTTCTGGGGCAAGACCTTGGGAATCAGCGGTCCGCAATGGATGATCCTGATGGCACTCGCCGAAATCGATCAGGACGACGGGGTGCCGGTCAACGTGGTTTCGAAAAAGCTGCACGTCGATCCGTCATTTGTCACGACGCAATCCAAACTGCTTGAAAAAAAGGGCTTCATTCGCCGCAAGCCCTCGACCGAGGACGCCCGGATCGTGCAGATGTCGCTGACCGACAAGACCTACAAGCATCTGGCAAGCCTGGCCGCACAGCAGGAGGCCCTGAACGAATTCATCTTCGCGGAGTTCGGCGACCGCGAACTGGGCGAACTCACCAACAAGCTCGCCGCCCTGCAGAAGCGGCTCGAAAAGGCCTGCATGAAGGTGGAGTTGGACATCTGAGTTTTGGGCGCCGGGCTGCCGCGCCCCGCGGCGGCAGATTTCGCCACACCAGGCGGCGCCGTGATTCGGCCGCCGACCTCATTTGAGCCGCTGCATCCCGGCGAACCCTGCGGCCGGGCGATCTAGTCTGGCTAATTCGTCGCAATCCCGAGGCGGGAGGCGATCCAGTCAAAGATGAACTCATTGGCGAGCGTCGTGTTGTCGGCATGCCCTTCCGCCGCCGCGGTTTCCTCGCTGGTGAAGATCTTGAGCGTCACGTCCCGGTCATCCGCCCTCAGCCCGTCATACAATTCCCTGACCCGCTCCGGTTTCAGCCAGCCGCGCTCGCCCGTCGAAATCAGGACCGGGCATTTGATGTTTCGCGCGACCCGGCTGAAGATCCGGCCCGATCCGAACCCCGCATCCGCCGCTGCGAAGCGATCCCTCAGGAACGCCCGTTCATGCAGATCCCAGATGCCGCCGTCGCAAACCGCCGCCGCAAACCGGTCGTCGAACGCGATTCCCCGCGCCACGAAGGAAGAGCCGCACCCGTCCGCGAGGATTGCAATCCGGTGCTCGTCGACATCGTCCCTGCCGACGAGATAGTCCATGATGTGCCCGATCGTCGATTCCAGGTCGGAACGGCCGACGATCTCCTCGAATGGGGCAATTGCCGCCGCACCCAGCAGGTCCACCGCAAGCACCGACATGCCGCGATCGCCGGCGTAGCGCACCACCTTGCTGAGGCATGCTTCCTTTCGCTGCCCGGGCTCGCCGATGCAAATGACAGCCGGCGCCGGCTTCGATCCGGCCGCGGCAGGCAGAAAGTAACCCTCCAGCGCATGCCCGCCCGGCCAGGGGATCAGTACGACCTCGCCGGCGGGCTGGCGGTGCCGCAGGTATTTGACGGCGCATTCGCGCATGCGGCCGATCGCGCGCCGATGAATTTCGTCGGCTTGATCGCAAGGGAACGCCGCCGCCTGGTAGTAGCCGACGGCGCGGAGCCAATTGCTCCTCGCCGTCGGCATGTTGCCCTGGGCCAGAGCGGCATTGCCGCGTTCGTCATTGGTGTCGGCGATTCTCGTCCATTCAAGGCACCAGGAGTTGTCATCCGAAAAATCGATGCGTCTGGCCGTGGCCAGGCACTCGGCAACCGTAGAGCCGCCTTCCTGGGCCGCGGAAAGGAGCCTCATGAATTCGATCGACAGGTCCTCCCGTTCGGGCCAGAACACCGATTGCCCAAGGTCGACCGTGAATCCCATCCGATGGATATTCAAAACATCACCCTATCAACTTACTTTATCAATTAACGAAACGACGTTGAGAACCGCAGCCCGTGCATGGCTGCCTGTCGAATGGCCCGGATCCTTGTCATTTGCCGGTGCTGTTCGATAGCGCGGATCCAACTCGCGCGATGTCAGGCGCGGCCGCAGTTACCCTTCAAGGTGTTGGGTCGCCGCAAATCTTTACGGTGTCAAGATAAGGGGAAGCGGGTGGCGGAGCGCCGCGGCCGGGCGCCGATCATCGCAGGTCCGGGCCTGGCGAACACGAAATGTTGACGAGAACGTGAATGAAGGCGGAGCTTGCAGCCGCCCGATTGCCAGCGCGCAGAATCGGTCGAGCGAGCCGGCGGCAACCGAATTCAGGCCTGGCAAAAACGCTCAGCCACCGACCAAAAAAAGCCGGCGAAGACGCCGGCTTTTTCGGTTGTGAGGATCGCGAGTGACCGATTATTCCGCCGGCGGCAGCGCCAGCGGCTCGACTTCGGGTGCCGCGGGTACGATCGCCGCCTGCTTCTCGCGCTCGTCGAGGATCAGCTTGTCGCGCTTGACGGCGACTTCGCGGATCTTGGCCATCGAGGCGCCGGTGCCCGCCGGGATCAGCCGGCCGACGATGACGTTCTCCTTGAGGCCTTCCAGCGGGTCGACCTTGCCGTTGACGGCGGCTTCGGTCAGCACGCGGGTGGTCTCCTGGAACGAGGCCGCCGAGAAGAACGAGCGGGTCTGCAGGCTCGCCTTGGTGATGCCGAGCAGTACCGGCGTCCCGGTGGCGGGCTTCTTGCCCTCTTCTTTGGCCTTGGCGTTGATCACGTCGAACTCGATCTTGTCGACCTGTTCGCCCGAGATCATGTCGGTCTCGCCCTGGTCGGTGATCTCCACCTTCTGCAGCATCTGACGGACAATCACCTCGATGTGCTTGTCGTTGATCAGAACGCCCTGCAGCCGGTAGACCTCCTGGATCTCGTTGACCAGATAGGCGGCGAGTTCCTCGATGCCCTTGATCGCCAGGATGTCGTGCGGCGCCGGATTGCCCTCGACGATGAAGTCGCCCTTTTCGACGATGTCGCCGTCCTGCAGGTGGATGTGCTTGCCCTTCGGGATCAGGTACTCGCGCGGCTCCTCGGTCTTGTCGATCGGTTCGATCGAGATGCGGCGCTTGTTCTTGTAGTCGCGGCCGAACCGGATGGTGCCGGAGATTTCCGCGATGATCGCCGCGTCCTTTGGCTTGCGGGCCTCGAACAGCTCGGCGACCCGCGGCAGACCGCCGGTGATGTCGCGGGTCTTGGCGCTCTCGGTCGAGATACGCGCCAGGATGTCGCCGGTCTTGACCTTGGCGCCGACGTCGACCGACAGGATGGCGTCGACCGACAGCATGTAGCGGGCCTCGCCGCCACGCGCCAGTTTCAGGATCTTGCCGTCCTTGCCCTTGATGACGATCGCCGGACGCAGGTCGCCGCCGCCCCGCGAGGTGCGCCAGTCGATGACGACGCGCTTGGCGATGCCGGTGGATTCGTCGAGCGTCTCCGAGATCGACTGACCCTCGACCAGATCCTCGAAGCCGATGGTGCCCTCGACTTCGGTCAGAACCGGCCGGGTGTAGGGATCCCATTCGGCGATGCGCTGGCCGCGCTTGACCATGTCGCCCTCGTCGACGCGCATCCGCGCGCCGTACTGGATGCGATGGGTCGCCCGCTCGGTGCCGTCGGCATCCGTCACCGCGACCACCATGTTGCGAACCATGGCGATCAGGTGGCCTTCGCTGTTCTTGGCGATCGCCTTGTTCTTGATCGTCACCTTGCCTTCGAAGTTCGACTCGATGAACGACTGCTCGTTGATCTGCGCCGCGCCGCCGATGTGGAAGGTGCGCATGGTGAGCTGGGTGCCCGGCTCGCCGATCGACTGCGCCGCGATGACGCCGACCGCTTCGCCGTGGTTGACCGGCGTGCCGCGGGCGAGGTCGCGGCCGTAGCACTTGCCGCAGATGCCGTTGACGAGTTCGCAGGTCAGTGCCGAGCGGATCTTGACCTCCTGGATGCCGGCCTGCTGCAGCGCGTCGACATGGGTCTCCTCCATCAGCGTGCCGCGCTTGACCACGATCTTGTTGGTCGCGGGATCGCGCAGATCCTCGCCCGCAGTGCGGCCGAGAATGCGCGACGCCAGCGAGGCAACCACCGTGCCGGCATCGATGATGGCGCGCATCTTGATGCCGAGCTTGGTGCCGCAATCGTCAGCCGTGATGATGCAATCCTGCGCCACGTCGACCAGACGCCGCGTCAGGTAGCCGGAGTTCGCCGTCTTCAACGCGGTGTCCGCCAGCCCCTTGCGGGCGCCGTGGGTCGAGTTGAAGTATTCGAGCACCGAGAGGCCTTCCTTGAAGTTGGAAATGATCGGTGTCTCGATGATCTCGCCCGACGGCTTGGCCATCAGGCCGCGCATGCCGGCAAGCTGGCGCATCTGGTCCTGCGAACCGCGGGCGCCGGAGTTCGACATCATGAAGATCGAGTTGATCTGGGCTTCGCCGCCCTTCGGATTCTTCTTGACGGCGGAAATCTCCGTCATCATGTCTTCCGAGATCTTCTTGGTGCACTTCGACCAGGCGTCCACGACCTTGTTGTACTTCTCGCCGTGGGTGATCAGGCCGTCATTGTACTGCTGCTCGAATTCCTTCGCCAGCGTCCGGGTCTCCTCGACGATCTTCCACTTCGAGGCCGGCACCACCATGTCGTCCTTGCCGAAGGAAATGCCGGCCTTGAACGCATTGTAGAAGCCGAGCGCCATGATGCGGTCGCAGAAGATCACGGTCTCCTTCTGACCGCAGTGACGATAGACCTGGTCGATAACGCTCGAGATTTCCTTCTTCGTCATCAGCTTGTTGATGATGTCGAACGAAATCTTCGCCGAGCGCGGCAAAACGTTGCCGAGCATGACGCGGCCGGCGGTGGTCTCGATCCAGCGCTTGGCCTGCTTGCCGGTCTCGTCGATGCCGTCCCAACGATACCTGATCTTGGTGTGCAGGTGGATGACCTTCGAATGCAGGGCATGCTCGAGCTCGGCCATGTCGCCGAAGATCTTGCCCTCGCCCGGCAATCCCTCGCGCAGGATCGACAGATAGTAGAGACCAAGCACGATGTCCTGCGACGGCACGATGATCGGCTGACCGTTGGCCGGGTGCAGGATGTTGTTGGTCGACATCATCAGCACGCGCGCTTCCAGCTGCGCTTCCAGCGACAGCGGGACGTGCACGGCCATCTGGTCGCCGTCGAAGTCGGCGTTGAACGCGGCGCAAACCAGCGGGTGCAGCTGAATCGCCTTGCCCTCGATCAGCACCGGCTCGAACGCCTGGATGCCGAGCCGATGCAGCGTCGGCGCGCGGTTCAGCAGCACCGGATGCTCGCGAATCACCTCGTCGAGAATGTCCCAGACCTCGGGACGCTCTTTTTCGACCAGCTTCTTGGCCTGCTTCACGGTGGTGGACAGGCCCTTGGCGTCGAGCCGCGAATAGATGAACGGCTTGAACAGCTCAAGCGCCATCTTCTTCGGCAGGCCGCACTGATGCAGCCGCAACTCGGGGCCGACCACGATCACCGAACGGCCCGAATAGTCGACGCGCTTGCCGAGCAGGTTCTGGCGGAAGCGCCCTTGCTTGCCCTTCAGCATGTCGGCCAGCGACTTCAGCGGTCGCTTGTTGGCGCCGGTGATAACGCGGCCGCGGCGGCCGTTGTCGAACAAAGCGTCGACCGCCTCCTGCAGCATGCGCTTTTCGTTGCGGATGATGATGTCGGGCGCGCGCAGCTCCATCAGCCGCTTCAACCGGTTGTTGCGGTTGATGACGCGGCGGTAGAGGTCGTTGAGGTCGGAGGTCGCAAAGCGGCCGCCGTCGAGCGGCACCAGCGGCCGCAGGTCCGGCGGAATCACCGGTACCACGGTCAGGATCATCCATTCCGGCTTGTTACCGGAATAGCGGAACGCCTCGACGATCTTCAGCCGCTTGGCGAGCTTCTTATGCTTGATGTCGGATTCAGTCTCCTGCATCTCGGCGCGCAGCGAGGTCTCGAGCTTTTCGAGCTCCAGCCCCTTGAGCAGCTCGCGGATCGCCTCGGCGCCGATCATGGCGGTGAAGCTGTCCTGGCCGTATTCGTCCTGCGCCTTCAGGTACTCGTCTTCCGACAGCAGCTGACGGTCCTTGAGCGCGGTGAGACCCGGCTCGAGCACGACGTAATATTCGAAATAAAGAATCCGCTCGAGATCCTTCAGCGTCATGTCGAGCAGAAGGCCGATGCGCGACGGCAGCGACTTCAGGAACCAGATGTGGGCAACAGGCGCGGCCAGTTCGATATGGCCCATGCGCTCGCGCCGGACGCGCGACAGCGTCACTTCGACCGAGCACTTCTCGCAGATGATGCCCTTGTACTTCATGCGCTTGTACTTGCCGCACAGGCACTCGTAGTCCTTGATCGGCCCGAAGATGCGCGCGCAGAACAGGCCGTCACGCTCCGGCTTGAAGGTGCGGTAGTTGATGGTCTCCGGCTTCTTGATCTCGCCGTAGGACCACGACAGAATCTTCTCCGGCGACGCGATCGAGATCCGGATCTGGTCGAAGACCTGGGCCGGCGTCGTCGGATTGAACAGATTCATAATTTCTTGGTTCATCGTCTTCTCCTCGCGTGCCGATCGTCACCGGCAGCAAATTCGAAATTCTTTTTTCGCCACGCGCCCCGCCCAACGTCCGGACGAGGCGCGGATACCCGGCGCATGGCGCGCCGGGCATGATGCTTGTTGGTTACTCCGCCGCCTCGGAGGTCGGCGTGCCGCTCAATTTGGAATTGTGCAGATCGACGTTGAGGCCCAGCGAACGCATCTCCTTGACCAGCACGTTGAACGATTCCGGAATACCCGCCTCGAACGTGTCGTCGCCACGCACGATCGCCTCGTACACTTTGGTACGGCCGGCGACGTCGTCCGACTTCACGGTCAGCATTTCCTGGAGCGTGTACGCCGCGCCGTAGGCTTCCAGCGCCCACACCTCCATTTCGCCGAAACGCTGGCCGCCGAACTGCGCCTTGCCGCCCAGCGGCTGCTGGGTGACGAGCGAGTACGGACCGATCGAACGCGCGTGGATCTTGTCATCCACGAGGTGATGCAGCTTGAGCATATAGATGTAGCCTACCGTCACCTTGCGGTCGAAGGCGTCTCCGGTGCGGCCGTCATAGACGGTCGATTGCCCGGAGGCATCCAGACCCGCAAGCTTCAGCATCTCCTCGATGTCGGCTTCCTTGGCCCCGTCGAACACGGGGGTCGCGATCGGCACGCCGTGACGCAGATTGCCGCCAAGCTCCATCAGTTCGGCGTCGTTCAGCGACTTGATGGTTTCCTCATCGCCATAGATCTTCTTCAGGGTCTCCTTCAGCGGTCGGATGTCCTGCTTGGCGTAATACGCATCCACCGTCTGGCCGATGCGCTTGCCGAGGCCGGCGCAGGCCCAGCCGAGATGGGTTTCGAGAATCTGCCCGACGTTCATGCGCGAGGGCACGCCGAGCGGATTGAGCACGATGTCGGCATGCGTGCCGTCTTCGAGGAACGGCATGTCCTCGACCGGAACGATTTTCGACACCACGCCCTTGTTGCCGTGACGGCCGGCCATCTTGTCGCCTGGCTGGATCTTGCGCTTCACCGCGACGAAGACTTTCACCATCTTCATCACGCCGGGCGGCAATTCGTCGCCACGCTGCAGCTTCTCGACCTTGTCGAGGAAGCGCTGCTCGAGGCCCTTCTTCGATTCGTCGTACTGCTTCCGCATCGCCTCGATTTCGGCCATCAGCTTGTCGTTGGGCGAAGCAAACATCCACCACTGCGAGCGCGGATGCTCGTCGAGCACCGCGCGGGTGATCTTGGTGTCCTTCTTGAAGCCCTTCGGGCCGGCGATGCCCTGACGATTCTCCAGCAACTCGGCGAGGCGGCTATAGACGTTGCGGTCCAAGATCGCCTGCTCGTCGTCGCGGTCCTTGGCCAGACGCTCGATCTCTTCCCGCTCGATCGCCAGCGCGCGCTCGTCCTTGTCGACGCCGTGCCGGTTGAAGACCCGGACTTCGACGATGGTGCCCTGCACGCCCGGAGGCACGCGCAGCGAGGTGTCGCGAACGTCGGAGGCCTTTTCGCCGAAGATGGCGCGCAGCAGCTTTTCCTCCGGCGTCATCGGGCTTTCGCCCTTCGGCGTGATCTTGCCGACTAGGATGTCGCCGGCGCGCACTTCCGCGCCGATATAGACGATGCCGGCTTCGTCGAGGTTCTTCAGCGCTTCTTCCGAAACGTTCGGAATGTCGCGGGTGATTTCCTCAGGCCCGAGCTTGGTGTCGCGGGCCATCACCTCGAATTCCTCGATGTGGATCGAGGTGAAGACGTCGTCCTTGACGATCCGCTCGGAGAGCAGGATCGAGTCCTCGAAGTTGTAGCCGTTCCACGGCATGAACGCGACCAGCACGTTGCGCCCCAGCGCGAGCTCGCCGAGATCGGTCGAGGGACCGTCGGCGATGATGTCGCCCTTGCGGACGGTGTCGCCGACCTTCACCAGCGGACGCTGGTTGATGCAGGTCGACTGGTTGGAACGCTGGTACTTCATCAGCCGGTAGATATCGACGCCTGACTTGGTGGGGTCGAGATCTTCGGTGGCGCGGATCACGATACGGGTGGCGTCGATCTGGTCGATCACGCCGGTGCGGCGTGCCGCGATCGCTGCGCCCGAGTCGCGGGCGACCACGCCTTCCATGCCGGTGCCGACGAACGGCGCCTCGGCACGCACCAGAGGCACGGCCTGGCGCTGCATGTTGGAGCCCATCAGCGCGCGGTTGGCGTCGTCGTTCTCGAGGAACGGGATCAGGGCTGCTGCCACCGAAACCAGCTGCTTCGGCGACACGTCCATGTAGTCGACCTTGTCCGGCGTGATCATCAAGACGTCGCCGGAGTGGCGGCAGACCACGAGGTCGTCGGTGAAGCGGCCGCGATTATCCAGCGCGACGTTGGCTTGCGCCACGTGATAGCGGCCCTCCTCCATCGCCGAGAGATAGATCACCTCGTCGGTGACGCGGCCGTCCTTGACCTTGCGATAGGGCGTCTCGACAAACCCATACTTGTTGACGCGCGCAAAAGTGGCGAGCGAGTTGATCAGGCCGATGTTCGGACCTTCCGGCGTCTCGATCGGGCAGATCCGGCCGTAATGGGTCGGATGCACGTCGCGCACCTCGAAACCGGCGCGCTCGCGGGTCAGACCGCCCGGGCCAAGCGCCGAGAGGCGGCGCTTGTGGGTGATCTCCGAGAGCGGATTGGTCTGGTCCATGAACTGCGACAACTGCGAGGAGCCGAAGAACTCGCGCACCGCGGCGGCCGCGGGCTTGGCGTTGATCAGATCCTGCGGCATCACGGTATCGATGTCGACGCTCGACATCCGCTCCTTGATCGCGCGCTCCATGCGCAACAGGCCGATGCGATACTGGTTCTCCATCAATTCGCCGACCGAACGCACCCGGCGGTTGCCGAGATGGTCGATGTCGTCGATCTCGCCCTTGCCGTCGCGCAAATCGACCAGCGTCTTGATGACGGCGAGGATGTCTTCCTTGCGCAGCGTGCGATGGGTATCGGGCGCGTCGAGTTCGAGGCGCATGTTCATCTTGACGCGGCCGACCGCGGACAGGTCGTAGCGCTCGCTGTCGAAGAACAGCGACTGGAACATGGTCTGCGCCGAATCGATGGTCGGCGGCTCGCCGGGACGCATCACGCGATAGATGTCGAACAGCGCGTCCTCGCGCGTCATGTTCTTGTCGGCATGCAGCGTGTTGCGGATATAGGCGCCGACATTGACATGGTCGATGTCGAGCAGCGGCAATTCCTTGTAGCCGTGCTCGTTGAGCGCCTTCAGCGACTTCTCGGTGATTTCCTCGCCGGCCTCGGCGTAGATTTCACCGGTCTTCGGATTGACGAGATCCTCGGCCAGGTAGTTGCCGACCAGTTCCTCATCCGACAGCCGCAGCGCCTTGAGGCCCTTTTCCTGCAACTGGCGCGCGGCACGCACGGTCAGCTTCTTGCCGGCCTCGAGCACCACCTTGCCGCTGTCGGCATCGATCAGGTCGTTGATCGTGCTGTAGCCGCGGAAACGGGTGGCGTCGAACGGCACGCGCCAGCCGTCCTTGGCGCGCTTGTAGCTGATCTTCTTGTAGAACGTGGACAGGATGGTTTCCCCATCGAGCCCGAGCGCGAACATCAGCGAGGTCACCGGAATCTTGCGGCGCCGGTCGATGCGCGCGAACACGATGTCCTTGGCGTCGAATTCGATATCGAGCCAGGAGCCGCGATAGGGAATCACGCGCGCCGCGAACAGCAATTTGCCCGAGGAGTG
>NZ_DATHOP010000208.1:0-43279 GCF_035484855.1 Bradyrhizobium sp. | reverse complement strand
CGTCTTTCTCCTCGCGGTCGCAACAATCTTCCAATACCTCATGGGCGTAACCGGCGTACCAGTGTTGCTCGGGGAGGTATTGAAGCCGCTCGAAAGCGCGCAATGGCTTTTCCTGCTCGGCGTCGCGTTGCTGACCATGGTGTTCGGCATGGTGCTCGAAGGACTGCCGGCAGCGGTGGTATTGATCCCGGTAGTGTTTCCGATCGCCACCAAGATCGGGGTCAACCCGATCCATTTTGACATTGTCCAGACCGCTGCCGTCGGCATCGGCCTGTTCCTGCCGCCGATGGGGGTCGGCCTGTTGATGGCGCTGCGCTTCGCCGACCTAAGCGTCGGTGAGCACTTCCGCACCTATCTGCCGTACATGCTGGCGCTGTTCGCCGGGCTGCTGTTGATCATCTGCATCCCGGAGATCAGCCTGACGCTGCCGAGGCTCGCTGGATTGATCAGATAGCGGTCTCGCGGCCGAGACACCTCCCCACACGAAAGTGACCTCGGTTCCGGAACGTCACCAACCGGCATGTGTTGAATCACATTCGCCCGCGTGATGCGGCGAGCTTACCGAAACCTTGGCAAACGGAGGAGGGCGCGATGAAGAGAGCGTTCATCTTTGTAGTGATCCCATGGCTTGCGGCGCTCGGTGCGGTCCATGCCCAGGTGAATCCCCAGGCCAATTCTCAAGCCAATTCCCAAACCGGCCTCCAATCCGGTTCCCAACCCGGTCTCCAGGCTGGTGCCGCGTCAGAATCCGTCGCGGCCGCGCCCGCCACGGCCGCACCGTCCGCTCCCCCAACCGTCGGTGGGACCGGGGCGGCCCCGAGCGGAACGATGCTGTCGCAAACGCCATGCCCGGAAGCCGGTGGCTTGACGGCGCCAGGATGCGCTTCCGATCCCTTGTATGTGCCCAACTGGAACGTGCGGACGTCGTCCGGAGTTTCGGAGACCGTATCGGCGACGGGAGCACCGCCAGGATCGAGTAACGGCATCAGCGCCTCCCCCTCGATCAATCCCCAGGCAGCCGCGCAATTATCCGGCGAGGCATCCAACACGCCGACACAGGTTGCGAATACTACGGCATCGCAAGCGCCCGCCGCTTCCACTCCCGCCTGTTCCGCTTCGGTGCCGTCGACGACGGGCGGCTCGAGTCCAGGCAGTCTGTTCGGTGGAATGTCCGGCGACTGTTAAGAGACGCTGGCGCCGGAGACGGTCCTCTAGGAGAACTCGGCGTCCTGCATGGCCAGCAATTCGAAGGGGGCCTCAAAGCCCGGCAGCGCGGTTATTCGCACCGCCCAGCGCGCCACATTGGTCCAGCGCTTCAGGTCGAACGCGCAGATTTCCGCAAATGCGATGTCGCCATAGCAGAACAGGTCCGCGATGGTGGGCTCAGCCGCGCACAAATAGTCGCGACCGGCGAGATGGCTGTCCAGTACCGACAGCGCGGTCTCCGAACGCTGCCGGTGGTGGGCGGCAATGACGGGATCGACCTGGATCGGCAGCAGGTTGCGCTGGCCAAGCTGAACGCCATAGCAATTGAAGATCGGCGGGAACAGGGTATCGACGTCCCAGTACAGCCATTCCCGGACGTGCTGGCGTGCCGTCGCATCCTTGCCCTGAAAGCGGCCGAGCGTTTTGGCGAGATGCTCCACGATGGCCGCCGACTGGAGATAGGTCTCGCCGTCGTCGATCAGCACCGGCACCTGGGCCCAGCGCGACAGCGCCAGAAATTCCGGTGCCTTGTGCATTCCCTTCTGGAAACTGACATAGCGGAACGAAAACGGCGCGCCCGACAGGCGCAGCATCAACGCCACCTTGTAGGTCGGCAGCGAATGCGGGCTGCCATAGAGCGTAAAACGCTGCATCGATCAGGCTCCCGTCCCGGCGAGGTCAGCCCCCGCGCTTGACCGCCTCATATGCCAGCTGCTTGAACTGAAACGCAAAGGGATGAAAAAATCCCATGTGACGCTGCGCCATCATCACGCCCGCGACGCCTGCCCTTGGCGAGATCCACCATTGCGTGCCCGCCAGGCCGCCCCAATAGAGTTCGCCGGCGGAATCCGCATGTCCGGCCGACGACGGTTTTTCGATCAGCCCGCCCCGAACCCGTGGCCTGGCAGCACTCCGCTCTCGGGGAAGCGCATCCACATGCCCTCAGGCAGCTGGTTGGTCATCATGAGCGCGATCGTGTCCGGTTTCAGCAAGGTCGGACCGCCGGGGAGCAGGCTTCGGATCAACGCCACCATGTCAGGCAAGGTCGAAACCATGCCGGCGCCGCCGCTCAGCCTCGGCACGGGCGCAGATAAGCTCCGGGATAGGGCGCGTTATCGCTGCGCGTCAGTCCCGGCTTCATCGAGTTCATCAGGTCCGCCCCGAGATAATAGGCGACGAGCCGGTCCTGCTTTTTCTCAGGCACCGCGAAGGCGGTGTCCACCATGCCGAGCGGATCGAGAATTTTCGCCTGGACGAATTTGTCGAACCGCTCGCCGCTGACGATTTCGACGAGGCGCCCCAGCACATCGGTCGCCACAGAATATTCCCACGACGTTCCCGGATGATAGATCAGCGGCAGCTCCGCCAGTACCTCGATCATGTCCGCCAGCGGCGTGGCGGGATTGAGCACCTTGCGCTCGTTATAGGCCTTGAAGATCACCGTACCGGGGTCGAACACGCCGTAGCTCAACCCCGATCGGTGGCTCAACAGATGGCGGATGGTGATCAATCCCCTGGCCGGCTCGGTTTCGTCAAGCGAGGTTGCGCCGGCGCGCAGCACGCGGCGGTTGCCAAGCTGCGGGATGAATTTCTCGACCGGATCGTCGAGCTGGAAGCGGCCTTGCTCGAACAGCAGCAGCGCCGCGCAGGAGGTGATCAGCTTGGTATTGGAGAAGGCCCGGAAGATGTGGTCGGCGCGCAGGGAAATCCGCGCTTCCCTGTCGGCCCAGCCGACGCAATTCACGTCCACCAGATCCCTGCCGACCAGTACCGCCGAGGAGACGCCGGGCAGGATGTCGCCATCGACATAGCGGCGCATCGCGGCGCCAAAGTCGTACGCGCCGTCTGCTACATTCATGTTTTCCATCGCCGTCCCTTGCATGAACGTCTCGTCTCGCTTTGATGATTCGACGATTACACCCTGACCATCCGCTTGCCGCGGTTTTCGCCGGCGAGCAATCCGATCAGCGCCTTCGGTGTATTCTCCAACCCCTTGATGACGTCCTCCTGCACTTTCAATTTGCCGGAGGCGACCCAGGATTGCAGATCGGATAGCGCCTCGTCGCGCTGGTCCATGAAGTCCATCACGATGAAGCCCTGCATGATCAGCCGTTTCACCACGATCAGGCCGGGCACGCCGCGCGGCCCGTGCGCCGAGGGCACGCCGTCATATTGCGAGATCGCGCCGCAGCAGGCGATGCGGCCGCGATTGTTCATCTGCGCAAGACAAGCTTCGAGGATGTCGCCGCCGACATTGTCGAAATAGACGTCGATGCCCTTGGGCGCCGCCGCGCGCAGCGCCTTGAATACTGCGCCGTCCTTGTAGTCGACCGCGGCGTCGAAACCGAGTTCGCTAGTGAGCCAGTGGCACTTGTCCTTGCCGCCGGCGATGCCGACCACAGTGCAGCCCTTGATCTTCGCGATCTGGCCGACGATCGAGCCAACCGATCCGGCGGCGGCCGAGACCACCACGGTCTCGCCGGCCCTGGGCTTGCCGATATCGAGCAGCCCGAAATAGGCGGTGAGGCCGGCGATGCCGTAGACGCTGAGGAGATGCGTCATCGGCTCGACCTTCGGCATTTTTGTCAGGTGTTTCGCCGGCACGGCCGCATACTCCTGCCAGCCGGTATCGCCGAATACGAGATCGCCCGCTGCAAGCCCCGGCGCCTTCGACGACACCACCTCGGCGATGCCGCCGCCGGCCATCACGGTGTTGGCCTCGACCGCCGCGCGATAGGTCGCGCCGTGCATCCAGGCCCGGTTGGCGGCATCGAGCGAGATATATCGCACCCGCAGCAAAGCCTCGCCGTCCTTCGGCTCCGGGATCGCCGCCTCGGCCAGCTTGAAATGTTCCGGCCCTAATTTCCCTGTGGGCTTCTCCACCAGCAGGATCTGACGATTGACATTGCCGCTCATGGCATTCCCTCCCCGACATGGCCGTTCTTGATGCATTTTTCCGCGTATGAAACGCGCAAACTGCACAGATTGTGCGCTGCGCACGACGCTAGTCGGCGGCGGCTCAATTCACAACGGGAACATTGTGGCAAACGACCTGAAGGTTCGAAGCGAGTTGCGTCGGCGGCGGAATCTGCCACACTTGGCGTCGTCGGAACTTACGGGGGTAAGAAAATGTCCAACAGGTTTACGCAATACATCCTGATCGCGATGGTGCTCGGCATCGTGATGGGCGCGCTGATCTTCAATTATCTGCCCGATATAAGGGGAGATATCGCCTCGACCGTGAACCTGATCGCGATGCTGTTCCTGCGGCTGATCAAGATGATCATCGCACCGCTGGTGTTTGCGACGCTGGTCGGCGGCATCGCCCATATGGGCAGCGGCGCCAAGTTGGGACGGATCTTTGCGAAGACCATGGGCTGGTTCGTCAGCGCCTCCTTCGTTTCGCTGCTGCTCGGTCTTGTGATGGTCAACCTGCTGCAGCCCGGTGCCAATTTCCCCGGCACCCTGCCGGACAAGGCGCAATCGACGGGATTGCCGGTGTCGGCGTTCTCTATCGAGAAATTCCTTACCCATCTGATCCCGACCTCGATCGCGGATGCGATGGCGCAGAACGAGATTTTGCAGATTGTGGTGTTCGCGGTGTTCTTCTCGGTTGCGCTCGGCGCGATGCCGGAGCGCTCCAAGCAGATCCTCTCGGTGATCGATGATCTCGGCCACATCATGCTGAAGGTGACAAGCTACGTCATGCTGTTCGCGCCGATCGCGGTATGGGCGGCGATCACCGCGACGGTGGCCAAGAACGGTCTGCTGGTGCTGTGGAAGCTCGTCGTGTTCATGGGCGGCTTCTATCTGTCGCTGATGATCCTGTGGGGCATCCTGGTCATCGTCGGCTTCATCGTCATCGGGCCGCGATACAGCCACCTGTTGCGGCTGATCCGTGAACCGCTGATGATCGCGTTCTCGACTGCCAGCTCGGAAGCGGCCTATCCGAAGACGCTCGAGGGCCTCAACCGCTTCGGCGCGTCGGCGCGAATTTCGAGCTTCGTGCTGCCGCTGGGCTATTCGTTCAACCTCGACGGCACGATGATGTACTGCACCTTTGCCAGTATCTTCATCGCGCAGACCTACCATATCGAGATGTCGCTCGGCACCCAGTTCGCGATGCTGGCGACCTTGATGATCACCTCCAAGGGCGTCGCCGGCGTGCCCCGCGCCTCGCTGGTGGTGATCGCCTCGACGCTCGGCCAGTTCGGCATTCCCGAGGCGGGACTGTTGATGATCATGGGCATCGACACCTTCCTCGACATGGGACGCAGCGCCACCAACGTGATCGGCAACTCGCTCGCCACCTCCGTGGTGGCGAAGTGGGAGGGCGAACTCGCGCCCGAACACGCGCTCGGTCCCGACGACGTCGTGCCGCCGGACATGGTCCCCGGCGAAATTCCCGCGATGGCCGGCCATTGACGGGAGCGATTCATGCGCCAGATTTTACGGCGAACGGCGGGGGCCTGCGGCCTGTGGTTGGCGGCGTGCCTGCTGACCACGGCGGCCGGTGCCCAGACCAGCGGCGAAGGGCTTAGCCCGACGCTTGCCAACATCAAGCAGACGCATGTCGTGCGTCTCGGCTACCGCGAGAGCTCGCCGCCGTTCTCGTTCCTCGATCAGGCCAACCGGCCGATCGGCTACAGCCTCGAACTCTGCGAGGCCATCGTCGACGAGATCGGCGTCGAGGTCGACGACGCCAATCTCCGGATCGAATACGTCAAGGTCACCTCCGACGACCGCATTCCCGCTGTCGTGCAGAACAAGATCGATCTCGAATGCGGATCGACCACGGCCAACGCCGAGCGCGCCAAGCAAGTGGCGTTCTCGCCGTTGATGTTCGTGGCCGGCACCAAGCTGATGGTGGCGAAGGCCTCGGGCATCCAGGGAGCGGTCGACCTCAAGGGCAAGACGGTGGTGGTGACAAAAGGCACCACCAACGAGCAGGCGATGCACGCCGTCGACAAGAAATTGTCGCTCGGCCTCACCATCGTGACATCGCCCGATCACGAGCAATCCTACCAGATGTTGTCGGACGGCAAGGCCGATGCGTTCGCGACCGACGACATCCTGCTCTACGGCCTGATCGCGCGGCACAAGTCGCAGGACAAGTTCCACGTCACCGGCGATTATCTGTCCTACGATCCCTACGGCATCATGTTCCGCAAGGGCGAGCCGCAACTCGCCGCCGTGATCGAGCGCACCTTCCACAAGCTCGGCTCCAACCGCGACCTGATCCCGCTCTACAACAAATGGTTCATGGCGCGGCTGCCGACCGGCGAAAGGCTGAACGTGCAAATCTCGCCGCAGCTGGAAGAGGCTTTCAACGTGCTCAACGACACCGAGGGCACGAGCAATTAAGCTCTTTCATTCTCGTCATGCCCGGGCCTGTCCCGGGCATCCACGTCTTGGCGGCATCCAAGAAAGACGTGGATGGCCGGGACGAAGCCCGGCCATGACGGAGGAATTATTTTCAGATGGCCCGATCTCGAGGCCATGTTTTCACGGCTTGATGCCGAACACCGATTTCGTTGCGTTGATCGTGTTGTTGAAGGCGGCCTTGGTCTGGCCGGTCAAGGTGCCGGCCTCGTAAGTCGGGCCGGCCGTGAAACCTGTCTTGGGCCGGCCGACGATGGTGGTCTGGACCTTGGATAGCGTCGCGGCAAAGCTCGTCGTCGCCGAGCCGGCGGCCTTGGTCAGCGCCGTGGTCTGCTGCGAGACGAAGGCTGCCGCGGACGAAGTCACGGATGTGAGGTCGGTCATGCGATGCTCCGGATTCTCGTTTGACGCGTTTTCTTGACGCGAACCGGTCTTCACTTCGCCCGAAAACGCTCTGATACGCGGAAACATCGGGCCAGTATGGTTAACGAGCCGTTAACGGGCTTCATGAAACACCTTGTCGAGGGCGGCGCTGTAGGCATCGTCGACCAGATCGGGATGAAATCGGTTCAGCGATTCCATCATGACTCCGGAATTTATTTCGAGAATCTGTAAGCCGCCATCGACCTGGACGACGTCGATCGATCCGAACCTTATATCGATGGCCTTCGCGGCCTCGATTGCAATCTTGACGCAGGCGTCACGGATTTCTCCCTGCTCCAGCAGGATCGGGCGCGCGCCGGAATCGAGGTTATGGCGCCAATTCAGGACGCGTCGCTGGCCAAGCGGCAGGATCGCGTCGAGGTCGGCTCGATCGAGATCGCCGACCATGCCGGGCAAGACCGCTGATCGCTGTTCAACCGGCGTCGCTGCGAGCGCGAGCTCGAGCAGGGATCGTTTGCCGTCGCCGGTGACCGAAGGGCGGTCCTTGTCGTAGACGACGACAGGGAGATGATCGAGAAGGACCACCCGGACCTCCCGTTCGATATTGACGTAAGGCGAGATGGAGACACTCGCATTCGAGGCAAGCACCCGGTTTACCGCGAGTTCGAGCGCCGGCTTGGTCGACACCATGAAGACCGATTTGCCGGTGGTCCCCTCATTCGGTTTGACGACGATCCCTGAGGGATGCCGCTCCAAAAGACGAAGCATGGCTTCCCACGATCCCCGCGCCGCGACGAACTCGTTCAGCCTTGGGTTCAGGAACAGGGCGTGGGGAATGCAGGCAATGCCGGAAATCTCCAGCACTTCCGCGGTCGCCGCCTTGTCGTTGGCGATCCGATGCGCGATCGCGCTGTTCAATCCGATGTCGTAGCCGAAAGCGAAATGCCGCCTCGGCCCGCGATGCATGACGATGAGCCAGCCTTCGGACCGCAGCTCGATGGCGATGCCATGACGGACGCAGTATTTTTTCACCGCATCCACGAATATTCGCCGGCTGTTGAGCATTACCATCCCGTCAGCTTGTCGCCGGCCACCGGCATTGCCGCCGCGGCCGTTTGGAGTTTGCCTTGATATATCCTTAAAGACGCATCGGAACATAGTCCGGCACCGTCCGGCGCGGCAATTTACTGCTGCCTTATCCGCCATTTGGGCAAGTTAATTGCGCTCCGCGCGACCATCCTTGCAAAATAATTTCAATGCAGTTTTGACGCCTCAATTGCGCGTCAGCGCGTGTTGACTATCTGACGAAGTGGCGTAGGTGAAGCGTCAAATCCTCAATCGCGGCAGGGGTTTTCGCCTCAGTCGGAGGCCACGAAACCGTTCGTTCTACGGTGCGGCAAATCGGAAAAATAAAACACATGAGCGCATTCCATCGAGAGAAAGTTGTTTCCGTCCGGCACTGGACCGATACGCTTTTCAGCTTCCGGGCCACCCGCAATTCAGCCTTCCGATTCCAGAATGGGCAATTCGCCATGATCGGGCTGGAGGTCGACGGCCGCCCGTTGCTGCGCGCCTACTCGATGGCAAGCGCCAATCACGAGGACGAGCTGGAATTCTTCTCGATCAAGGTCGCCGATGGTCCCCTGACCTCGCGGCTGCAGAAGATCAGGGAGGGCGACACCATCCTGGTCGGGCGCAAGGCGACGGGAACGCTGGTCGCCGACAATCTGATTCCGGGAAACCGCCTGCTGCTGCTGTCGACCGGCACCGGGCTCGCGCCGTTCGCGAGCCTGATCAAGGATCCGGACGTCTACGAGCGGTTCGAGAGCATCGTGCTCGTGCACGGCTGCCGCCAGGTATCCGAGCTCGCCTATGGCGAGGAGTTGGTGGCGAAGCTGCGCGACGATGAGCTGTTCGGCGAATTGCTGGCCGGAAAGCTTCAGTATTATCCGACCGTCACCCGTGAGCCGTTCCGCAACCGCGGCCGCATCACCGACCTGATCACCTCAGCGCAATTGTTCGACGACATCGGCCAGGAGCCGCTCGACATCGCGACCGACCGCATCATGATGTGCGGCAGCCCGGCCATGCTCGAAGAGCTGCGGGCGATGTTCGAGGCACGGGGTTTTGCCGAGGGCTCCAACAGCGAGCCCGGCCATTTCGTGATCGAGAAGGCGTTCGTGGAGCGGTGATGCGTCATCGTCATTCCGGGGCATCGCGCAGCGATGAACCCGGAATCTCGAGATTCCGGGTCTGGTCCTTCGGACCGTCCCGGAATGACGGATCCCACAACCAATGTTGATAGTGCTTCCCGCGCATCGGCTGCTATAAACCTCTCCGAACGCCGCGTGGCCCATCGCCAACGGGGCGAGTGCGGGAGCGAACGCGACTTTGTCCCTTTCTGACCATGCCGGCCCCGCCAGGACGGCCCTTGTACTCGCGGGCGGCGGCAGTTTTGGCGCCATTCAGGTCGGGATGATGCACTCGCTCGCCGCCCATGGCGTATCCGCCGATATGGTGGTGGGATCCAGCGTCGGCGCGCTCAACGGCGCCTATTTTGCCGGCGATCCCACGCTGAAGGGCGTGCTGCAGCTGGAAACCATCTGGCGCGGCCTGACGCGGCACGACGTATTCCCGATCACCTGGCGGACGCTGGCCGGATTTCTCTGGCGCCGCGACTTCCTGATTCCGCATGACGGCATCGCCAAGCTGATCGACGATCATCTGCCCTATCGCGACCTGCAGGACGCCAGGCTTCCGGTGCACATCGTCACCACCGATATCGTGACCGGTGAAGCCGTGGTGCTGTCGGAGGGCTCGGCGGCGCAGGCGATCATCGCTTCGACCGCGATCCCCGGGGCCTTCGCGCCCGTCCGCTACAAGGATTTCTACCTCGCCGACGGCGCGATCTCTTCCAACACGCCGATCAAGGTCGCGGTCAAGATGGGCGCGCGTCGCCTGATCATCCTGCCGACCGGCTATGCCTGCGCCACCAATGCCCCGCCGGTCGGCGCGGTGGCCAACGTGCTGCACGCGCTGACGCTGCTGATCGCGCGGCAGTTGGTGAGCGAGCTGGAAGACCTCGCCCCCGATATCGAATACTATGTGGTGCCGCCGCTCTGCCCGCTGGTGGGTTCACCCTACGACTTCTCGCGAACCGCCGATCACATCGAGCGCGCGATCCGCTCCACCGATGCATGGCTAGCGCAAAATGGCCTTGAACAAACCGGAATTCCAGACGAGATGCGGCCGCACAACCACTGAGCCGTGGAGGAGCCGATCAGGCTACGTTGCAGCGCAATAATCCGCGCGTCGGGCGAAATGCCGATGCCGTGAAACGGATTGATTCGCAGTCCCGGAATTCGCTAGCGTCAGGGGTGTCATATCAGCGACCTCAGGGTCGGATATCGTGGTACTGCAGTGGTGTGATGGCCGCATCCGATTGCGGCTGAAGAGCAAAAATACGGCGGAATCTGCCGGAGGGATGTCATGGAAACGTTGATGCTTCCGTTTTCGCCACGCTTCATCGTTCTCACGATTTGCGCCGTCGTCACGGCGCTGCTGCTCGGCATCGGGCTGGTCGATCACAAGGCATTCGACCTGGTGCTGATCCCGATGCTGATCTTCGGCGCGCTGACGCTGCTCGGGATTCGCGATCTCACGCAGAAGAGCCATGCGGTTTTGCGCAACTATCCGATCGCCGCGCATATGCGCTTCCTGCTGGAAGAGATCAGGCCGGAGATGCGGCAGTATTTCTTCGAGAGCGAGAAGGACGGCATGCCGTTCTCGCGTGACACCCGCGCGCTGGTCTACCAGCGCGCCAAGATGGTGCTCGACAAGCGCCCGTTCGGCACCCAGGAAGACGTCTATCGCGAGGGCTATGAATGGATGCACCATTCGGTCGCGCCGAAGGTCCATTCCGGCGAGAAATTCCGCATCACCATCGGCGGCCCCGATTGCGCGAAACCGTATTCGGCGTCGGTCTTCAATATTTCGGCGATGAGCTTTGGCGCGCTCAGTCCCAACGCGGTGCGCGCGCTCAATGCCGGCGCCAAGAAGGGCGGCTTCGCGCATGACACCGGCGAGGGCGGCTTCAGCCCCTACCATCAGGAGAACGGCGGCGACATCATCTGGGAAGTTGGTTCCGGCTATTTCGGCTGCCGCAACCGCGACGGCTCATTCAACCCGGAGGAATTCGCCCGCGTCGCAGCCTCCGACCAGATCAAGATGGTCGAACTCAAGGTCAGCCAGGGCGCCAAGCCCGGTCACGGCGGCGTGCTGCCGGCGGCCAAGGTTTCCGAGGAGATCTCCAGGATCAGGGGCGTCGCGATGGGCGAGGACTGCATCTCGCCGGCCTGCCACGGTGCGTTTTCGACGCCGCTGGAGATGATGGCCTTCATCGCCGAGATGCGGCGGCTGTCCGGCGGCAAGCCCGCCGGATTCAAGCTCTGCATCGGCCATCCCTGGGAATTCCTGGCGATCTGCAAGGCGATGCTGCAGACCGGAATCTATCCCGATTTCATCGTGGTCGACGGCAATGAAGGCGGCACCGGCGCGGCGCCGCTCGAATTCATGGACCATCTGGGCATGCCGATGCGCGAAGGCGTCAGTTTCGTGCACAACGCGCTGATCGGTATCAACGCGCGCGATCGCATCCGGATCGGCGCCGCCGGCAAGATCGCCACGGCCTTCGACATGGCGCGCGCGATGGCGATCGGCGCCGACTGGTGCAATTCGGCGCGCGGCTTCATGTTCGCGCTCGGCTGCATTCAGTCGCTGTCCTGCCACACCGACCGCTGCCCGACCGGCGTCACCACGCAGGACCCGACCCGCCAGCGCGCACTGGTGGTGCCGCACAAGGTCGAGCGGGTCTACAATTATCACCACGCCACGCTGCATGCGCTGGCCGAACTGCTCGCCGCCGCCGGGCTCGAACATCCGCAGCAGCTGCGGCCGATCCATTTCTCGCAGCGCAGTTCGACCACCGACGTGCAGACCTTTGCAAGACTCTATCCGTCGCTGCGTCCGGGCGAATTGATCGACGGCACCAGCGATCCCCGCTTCCGCGAAGCCTGGGCGATGGCGCGGCCGGAGTCGTTCCAGCCGGCGGGGTGATGACTCTGCTCCATCGTCGTCCCGGTGCAGACGGCAGGATGGGTGGAGCGTCAGAGGCTGGGCATGCCCAGCCTCCATAGCGATACCCATCAATCGCGAAGAAGATGGTGGGTTTCGCGAAGGGCTCAACCCACCCTACGAATTCAATGCGAATTCAATGCGGGTTCTCCAGGCTGAACAGTTCCGACTGTTCGTCGTAGGCGAACAGCTCGGCGTAGCGCGCCCATGACACGATGGTCTTCAGCGTCTCGTCGGCCTGGTCTTCCGCCATGTAATCCTCGAGCTCGTTGCGGAAGCGCGCGGCGGGCGCGGTGTGCGAGGGACGCTCGTCCAGCACACGGCGGATCAGGCCCATGACGGGCACATAGTTGATCAGATGTTCGGCAAACAATTTCTTGCGCGCGTCGGTCTCCAAATGGGCGAAGCGCTGGCCGGCCTCGGTCAGCACCAGGTCGCCCTCGCTCAATTGGGCGAAGCGCAACAATTGCAGGGATTCGCCGAGGTGGAAGATCTCGTCGGCTTCGAGCTGCAGCTGGCCGGCGAGCACCGGCAAATCGGCGCGCCCATTATAGGGCGGCGCCGCCAGCGTCTCGATCAGGCCGGACAGCACGTTGGAGGAGACGTGCTGCAGGATCATGCCGACGCCGGTGCCGTGAATGCCCTCGACCGTCGGGCTTCTCGGCTCCGCGCGCTGCGTCATGCGGGCATAGATGCTGTCGACCAGCTGCCGGAAGGTCGGATCGAGCCGGTTGCGCGGATGCGGCAGGTCGACCTTGATCTCGGCGGCGACGCGGCCCGGATTGGACGAGAACACCAGGATGCGGTCGCACATCAGAACCGCCTCCTCGATATTGTGCGTCACCATCAGCACCGACTTGATCGGCAGACGGCCTTCGATCCAGAGATCGACCAGGTCGGTGCGCAGCGTCTCGGCGGTCAAGACGTCGAGCGCCGAGAACGGCTCGTCCATCAGCAACAGGTCCGGATGCACCACCAGCGCGCGGGCGAAGCCGACGCGCTGGCGCATGCCGCCCGACAATTCCTTGGGGTAGGCGGACTCGAAGCCGTCGAGCCCGATCAGGTCGATCGCCGCCAGCGCCCGCTTGCGGCGCTCGGCGGCATCGATCCCGAGTGCCTCCAGTCCGAGTTCGACGTTCTGCAGCACCGTCAGCCAGGGAAACAGCGCGAACGACTGGAACACCATGGAGACGCCGTTCGGCGGCCCCACAATGGTCTCGCCGCGGCATTTGGCGTTGCCCGAGGACGGCGTGATCAGCCCGGCGATGATACGCAACAGCGTCGACTTGCCCGATCCGGAGCGGCCGAGCAGGCCGACGATTTCGCCGGCATGGATCGTCAGGTCGACCTTTTCCAGGACCAGAAGCTCCTCGCCGCTGCCTTTCGGGAACGACCGGCAGACGCCGCGGATTTCGAGCAGGTTGGTTGGCTTGGCAATGTCGAGCATGGGTTTTCCCTCCGGGATCAGCCGAGGCGAAGGCGGCGTTCGCCGAAGGCATAGAGCGGCCTCCAGAGCAGCCGGTTGAACAGCGTCACCAGGATACACATGATGGCGATGCCGAGCACGACGCGAGGGAAGTCACCGGCCTCCGTCGCTTCGGCAATATAGGCGCCCAACCCCGTCGCCGTCAGGTGGGTATCGCCCCAGCTTGCGACTTCTGCAACGATCGAGGCGTTCCACGATCCGCCGGAGGCGGTGATGGCGCCGGTGACGTAATAGGGGAAGATGCCGGGCAGGATCACCTTGATCCACCAGCGCCAGCCGCCGAGATGAAAGCTGCCGGCGGCCTCGCGCAAATCGGTCGGAAAGGCGCTGGCGCCCGCGATGACGTTGAACAGGATGTACCACTGGGTGCCCAGGATCATCAGCGGCGAAAGCCAGATGTTCGGATCGAGGCTGTAGCGCACGATGATCACCACGAATACCGGGAAGGCGAGGTTGGCGGGAAACGCCGCCAAGAACTGCGCCAGCGGCTGCACCCGCTCGGCGAGTTTCGGCCGCAGCCCGATCCAGACCCCGATCGGCACCCAGATTAGCGACGCCAGCGCGATCAGCACGATGACGCGCAACAGCGTGGCGAAGCCGTGGCCGAAGGCGATGAGGATATCCGACGGGGTCAAGGTGGCCGAGAGATATTGATAGGCCCTCCAGCCGGCATAGCAGGTGCTGACGGCAATGATCAGAAGCCAGATCGCGTCGACGATTCGTGACGGTGGCCCGCCCTGCGCCCGCATCCGCAACGCCGCCGGCAGCGATATCTTGAAATTTGAGAACGTCCGGTTCAGCGCGGCGAATGGCAGCGTCAGGGCGCGCAGCGCCCGTGTCCGCCGGAACAGATCGAGCATCCAGGAGGTCGGCGCGGTGCCGGAGGCGGTCTGCTCGAAGCGGAACTTGTCGGCCCAGGCCACCACGGGGCGAAACATCAGCTGGTCATAGGCGATGATCACCAGCAGCATGGTCAGGATGGCGTAGCCGATCGCGGGCAGGTTCTGCTTTTCGATGGCGAGCGCGACATAGGAGCCGATCCCGGGCAGCGTCACCGTGGTCTTGCCGACGGTGATCGATTCGGAGGCCACCACGAAGAACCAGCCGCCCGACATCGACATCATGGTGTTCCAGATCAGGCCCGGCATCGCGAACGGCACGTCGAGCCGCCAGAAGCGCTGCCAGCCGCTGAGATGGAAGCTCTGCGAGGCCTCCTCCAGATCCTTCGGCACGTTGCGGATCGACTGGTACATGCTGAAGGTCATGTTCCAGGCCTGGCTGGTGAAGATCGCGAACACGCAGGCCAGCTCGGCGCCGAACACGCTGCCGGGGAACAGGTTGAGAAAGAACACCACGGTGAAGGTGAGGAAGCCGAGAATCGGCACCGACTGCAGGATGTCGAGCAGCGGGATCAGCACCATCTCGGCGCGCCGGCTTTTCGCCGCCAGCGCCGCGTAGACGAAGGTGAACACGATCGAGCAGGCGATGGCGAGCAGCATCCGCATCGTGGTGCGCAACGCATAGAGGGGCAGGTTCGAAGGATCGAGCGTGACAGGCGCGACGTCGAGCGCCGACAGCGGCAGCGTGGTCTGCTCGCCGCCATAGACGATCAGGACCATGGCGCCGACCACCAGAATCAGCGCCACCGCGTCCCAGATGTTGGGCCGCAGCGCCTGCCCCAATCGCGGCGAGAGAATTTCCTGAAGCGTCATGAGGTCGTCTCTGATACGGGGGCAGGGAGATATTCGATCGGGCTGACGACCGCTGGTCTGACCGAATCGGATGGATTTCTTCTATTCAGACCGGCGCGACAGCGGTGTGACAACGAATATCATGCAGGGGACCACAACTCTCTCAAGATTGGCATGTCCGGTTGTGTCCCCGCAAGACAGACAGCAAAGACCTGTCTCAGCGCGCCGATACACGAAACAGGCCGTCAAGTCGAAAAGAATATCCGACGCCGAAGATGTAGGTGGGAGAGTTTCGGTTGAGGCCGAAGCCGATGTGAAAATCGACCTGCTGGGTTTTTGTCAGCAAATATTCCCCGCCGCTGTTGAAGAGGCTCATGCTGGCGCCGCGGCTGGGATAGTCCCCGACATATTCGACGAACAGGGAGGTCCGCTCGGTCATCTTCTTTTCCAGCACGAAGGTTGCCTCGGTGGTCTGCTGGTTCGATGGGTCGGCAGGAAAGAAGAATGACGTGACCATGCCGCTGGTGCCCCAGCCGCCGCCAAGTTCGTGCGACCATGGGAATTGCAGATAGGGCTGCAGGCCGGGGCCCGTTATCTTGACAGAACCCGTGGGCAATCCGGCGCCGGCGGTCACCGACAGGTTCCACTGCTCGGGAAGCGAGTTCAACTGCCATTTCACGGCCGGCACCAAATTGCCGAAGCCGCTATTGGCGTCGCCCTGCAGCTTGCCCGTGTAATTTGGCAGGTCGACCAGGATTTCGAGGCACGGCGCGATCCCCAGCCTCCACCTGCTGTTGGTGCCGTCGAAGGTCTTTTCGAAGTCCCGCCCGGTCGTGTTGATTCCATTCTCATTCTGCAGGCTGCCGACCGGGACCACGAGGCTCGAATTTGTCACGTCCGGCCGGTCGGTCGCGATTTCCGACGCCGATGTCGGGCATTCGCCGGCGTGCGCTGCGCTCGGCTGGTTCGTCGTCGCGAACAAAGACAGGATCGCCAGCGCGCTCCGCCCGAATCTCAGCCACGGAATATCTCGAAGCGGCATCAGCGGCGCCTTGTTGAGAACTCGCCGGTCAGAACTGCGTGTGGATGCGCGAGGCGATCACCGACACCGGTCCGCGGTCCCGGTTATAGGCGGGGTTGGTGATGAACTGATAGTCGAACGTGAGCTGCCAGGCCTGGATCGGGATCTGGTAATAGGCCTCCAGGATTTTCTCCGGGCCAGGATGCGGCAGCATTCCGTCTCCGATCAAGGCGGTCAATCCGCCGGCGGCAAGATAGGCCTGATGCTCCTTGGAGATGGTATTGACGACGCCGGCAAGCCCAAGCGTATCGCCGGTTCGCCCCCAGAGCGAGCCTGACAGCGAGGCGCCGGCGGCGGCGGTTGCGTCGACATCGGTGAATGCGTAGGCCTCGAGCTGGCCGGGCGTGTATCCCGCGCGCGCAAACAGGCCGACACCGGGCATGATCTGTTGCTCCAGATTGGCCGTGATGCCGGTCTTGCTGGTGTAGGTCCGCACCAATGAGAGGTCCGGTGCGGCGCCGGTCTGCGCGGCAAGCGCGACCGCGTCGGCAAAATTCCCCAGCCGCGCGCGCGTCAGATAGCCTGTTACTGCGATCTTGCCGGGCTGATCCCACAGCGAGTAGCGGCGTTCGATTTCGCCGACCATTTGAAACTGCCCGAAGGTCGGGTCCAGATCGGTACTGTTCGGGACCACCGGGCCATCGAACACGCCGCCGCGGAATGTCCATTGACCGGTGTACCATTCGACGGCGCCGCCATAGGTGAAGGCCCAGGCGTCTGCGGCGTAGTCGAAGGCCCCGGTATTGACCAGGGTCCAGTTCAGGAAATCGCCGCGCGGATCATGGGCATATTTGTTTTGGTCGAAGATATCGACGACGCTGAACTTGCCGACCGTGATCACCAGCCGGTCCGCGGTCTGGGTCCCGGCAAACTGGGTGAGGCCGGCGTCGACCTTCTGAACATCGCCGCCGAGGTCGATGGTTTGCCGGAGGAATGCGCGCGGCACCCGCGCATAGGGATAGGCCTCGCCGACCTTGTAGGCCTCGGCGCTTGGAAATCCGGCGACGCCGAACGTCCCGCTCAGGCCGAAACCCTGATCGATCTCCGGGTTGATCCAGATCTCCGCTCCCTTCCAGGGGCGAAAACCCAGATACACATCGAGGTCGAAAGTCTCCCTCCCGGAATCCGAGGCGAGGCTGTTCTGCCCGGCATAGGGGGCGCGAAAAGGCGCCGCATATTGCGTCACCAGCGTGGCCTGTCCATGCACGGCGAAATTGCTGGTGTCCAGCGCCGGCACGCCCTTGACGAATACGTCGCTTTTCAAGGGATCGGCGCCAAGCTGGTAGTTGAGGCCGAGCCGGAAGCTCTGCATCTCGAGGTCGGAGTTGAACGTCTGTGCCGATGCGAGAAAGGGTTTCGGCCTGCCGCTGAAATCGGTCGCCAGATATTCGAGTTTGGCGCTCCAGTTCGGCGCGATCGGCACTTCCACTCCGGCGCCCGCGGCCCAACCCCATCGCCACAGCAACTGCGCCTCGGTCGTGCCGACCGTCGCGGTGCCACCCGCCGGCATTCCCGCCAGTTGCGTGCGTGTCAGCTTGTCGTAGGCCCAGGCGACGCCCCCGGTGCCATAGACCAGCCAACGGCCGAAGGTGTAACCGATCCGGCCCCTTGCCGTGCCGAATTCCAGGACGGTATCGTTGTAGCTCGCCTGCCCGACCAGCGGCGACGAGAAGATCTGCGTCCCGGCGATGGTGTTCGGGGCCGAGGCATCGGCCTCGAACCCGACCAGCAATCGCGAATTCAGCATGTAATTGTAGCCGGCCTGCAGTCCGGCGAAATAGCTCCCGGTGCCCTTGAACGCATCGTAGGAGTTGAAGAGATCGATGGAGCCGTTGAGGGTCGGGATGGCGGCGCCCGCCTCGGTCGCGTTCCAGTTGGTGTTGCCGGTCGCATATCCGAAATGGCCGCCGATGTAGAAGCCGGTCCAGTTGAAGACAGCGGCGGGTACCGGCGCCTTCACCGGTAAATCGGCAGCGCTCGCGGCAGACCACGCCGATAGCGCGATGCCGATGCCGCCCCCGATCCTGCAGATCGCCTTCATCACGCGCCCCACTACCCCAACCGACGTTAGATCAAACGAAGGTGACATTCATTTCCAAGCATTATTGCGACTCATTCGCATATAGCAAGACTGCCCTGTTGACAGCTACTATTCCAGCCCGGTCTCGACACTCCAACTGGCGGCGGAAACCGTCGGCTCGAGGCTGAGGCGGCCGACGGCCTGCTCGAGAATGGCGTCGTTCTTCGACGGAGATGTCAGCTGGGCCGTGACCTCGACGCGGCCGCTGTCCTCGAGGTCGGTGCTGTCGAGCTGCCGCAGGCTGAGCTGGCCGCTGCCGGCGCTTTGCAGCAGCAGCGCGCGGACATGGGCCTCCTCCGGGCTGCGGCAGACCACGCGGACCCGATAGTGAAAATCGGTCTCGGTCTGCGCGATCGGCTGCCGGTTGATGACCCGGACCAGCGGCCGCAGGATCAGATTGACGAGGACGACAAAGCCCGTGGCCAGCGCCGCGTGCAGCGGATGGCCGCTGCCGGCCAATAGCCCGACCGCCGCCGAGCACCACAAGGTGGCCGCGGTATTGAGGCCCGAGACCTGCATCCCCTCGCGGAAGATGATGCCGGCGCCGAGAAAGCCGATGCCGGAGACCACCTGCGCCGCCACGCGTGTCGGACTGTCCTCCCCTGGAATCAGACCGGAGAAGATCACAAAACTCGCCGCGCCGATCGCGACCAGCGTATTGGTGCGCAAGCCGGCCATCCGCTGACGCCATTGGCGTTCGAATCCGATGCATGCGCCCATGATGGTGGCCATGGCGAGGCTGATGGCGGCCTGATCGATCGATCCGTTCACGACGAAATTCCTGTTCCTCTTACTGGCGCTTTCGCCGGCGGCGACGGGCTAACCATGCCCGCACCGCTGCAGCCATCGCGTTCCTGAGTAAGACAGTTCGAAGACGGTTATGTGAAATGCGGCGCTGGCCCGATCACGCCTCCATTGCCAGGGCTGGTTTCGGCAAATCGCCATCGGCCTGCCAGCGGCATTCGAGCCGGCCGTTGCGAACGATCCAATGACAGGCCAGTGCCGGGGTTGGAATCCGGCGCCGGCCCTTCGGGCGGCGAAAACCCGGAAGGTTGTCATTGGAATGGGAATGGCTGGAGAAGGCGGCCACGCGGCGCCGCAATCCTGCAAATCGGAAGTCGACAAGTCCGGATTTCGCGAGCGTCTCGAACATCGCTCACCTCCATGTCCGCATTGTGCGGCTGGCCGGTGAGCGAAATGGTCAGCTGGGCGCGACCATACCACTCACGCGGCGAAAGCCGGCGCGATTGATCTTGATGTCTTGCGGCAGCGCTTGCCCGGTCATCGCCGGGGTGACGTTGCCAAAGGTGGTACTGCCCATGGGCTCTTCATCAGGGTTGAAAGGGCCGCCTTGAACGCAAGCGTTCGCGGCAGCATTCGGCAAGTATGCCCGACGCTTCAAGGTGTCAAGTTATTTTTCCGTATCCTGCCGGGAGGATGGCTGTTATCCTCCCGGGAGGATAGGAGAAATATATGGACCATCCGCATGCCGCAATTGCCCGGCGCCTGAAGCGCGCCAACGGCCATCTCGAAACCATCATTGAAATGATCGAAGGTAACCGCCCCTGCGCCCAGATCGCGCAGCAATTGCAGGCGGTGGAGAGCGCGATCGAGAGCGCCAAGAAGGCGCTGATCCACGACCACATCAGCCACAGCCTCGAACGATCGTTCGAAACGGCGGGCGCCAAAGGCCGCGCCGCGCTGCGCGACTTCAAGCTGATCGCGAAGTATTTGTGAGGCGCATCCCGGACGGTCTTCCGCCAAGCCGGATCGCCCCGGCCTCGGGTTGACGTAGGATAGGGGGGTATCCTATATTGGCAATATGTCACATACCATCAAAGACAAGAAGAAGCTGCTCGCCCGCGTCGGCCGGATTCGCGGCCAGGTCGAGGCGATCGAGCGGGCCCTGAACGAAGAAGCCGGATGCGAGCGCATCATGCACATGATCGCCGGCATCCGCGGCGGCGTCGCCAGCCTGATGGCCGAGGTGGTGGAGGATCACATCCGCACCCATCTGGTCGATCCCCAGAAGAACCCCGGGGCGCTGAACGCGGAAGCCGCCGACCAGCTGATCGACGTGGTCCATACCTACCTGAAGTGAGAACGCTCATGATCGAGCCCAACCACGGCGCGGCGGCGGCTTTTCACAGCCATGTCTTTCTCGGCAAAGGCCACGAGAGGAGCGAGCGTAAGACCTGGACGGTGATCTGGCTGTGCGGGGCCATGATGATCGCCGAAATCGTCGGCGGCCTTTTGTTCGGTTCGATCGCGCTGGTGGCGGACGGCTTGCACATGTCGACGCATGCCGGCGCGCTGCTGCTGGCGGCGCTGGCCTACACCTACGCCCGCAAGCACGCCGAAAATCCCGCCTTTACCTTCGGCACCGGCAAGCTCGGCGATCTCGCCGGCTTCACCAGCGCCATTGTGCTGGCCATGATCGCGCTGTTGATCGGCTACGAATCCGTCGCCCGCATTTTCAGTCCCGTGCCGATCCATTTTGCCGAGGCGATTCCGATCGCCTGCCTTGGCCTTGCGGTGAATGTCGCAAGCGCATGGCTCTTGAGCGGGGGTGGGGATCATGACCACGGCCATGGCCACGGCCACAGTCATGGCCACGCGCATGAAGGCCACGGCCATGATGAACGGCATGAGATTGCGACCTCCGATGGAATCGTCGTGCTCGAAATCTTTGAAGACGGCGTCCCGCCGCGTTTCCGGCTACGGGCCGCCGACGGCTCCGCCCTGCTGGCGCAAGCATCGCCGATCGAAACCATGCGTCCCGACGGAACGCGGCAGCTTTTTGAGATGCGGGCTCGAGACGGCTTCCTGGAATCCATCGACGAGATCCCCGAACCGCACGCCTTCACCGCGACGGTGCGGATCGACGAGCAGAGCTATCCGGCGAGGTTCGAGGAACACGAACACGCGCACGGCTCGACCGCCCGTGACAACAACATGCGGGCAGCCGTGATCCACGTCATGGCCGACGCCGCGGTGTCGGTGCTGGTGATCGCAGGCCTATTGCTGGCGCGCGCCTTCGGCTGGCTCTGGATGGACCCGCTTGCCGGCATCATCGGCGCCGGCGTCATCGCCAGCTGGTCCTACGGCCTGATCCGCGACACCGGCGCCATCCTGCTCGACATGAATCCCGACAAGGGCATGGCCGACAAATTGCGCGAAGCGGTCGAGACGGAAGGGGATACGCTCGCCGACCTGCATCTGTGGCGGCTCGGGCCGGGACATCTCGGGGCGATCATTTCGGTCGTCACCAGCAAGGCGCACGATGCCGACTACTATCGGACCCGGCTCGCCCGGTTCAAGTCGCTGTCGCATCTGACGGTCGAGGTCTTGCACCGATCGTGAATTCCGTGCCCTCTTGCGGTCGTTGATCATGCGCTGTCCGTGCGTCCGAGGGGAACAGGTGGAGCACTGTGCGGTTGTCTGGGGATGGCGGCAGGAAAATACCGACGCGTGAACGCGCTCCGATCGTTTTGGGGGCGCCTGAAGAAGCATCCGCTGGCGCGGATCGGTCCGGGGCTCATCACCGGCGTGGCGGACGACGATCCGAGCGGCATCGCCACCTATTCGCAGGCCGGCGCCCAGTTCGGCCTCAACATGCTCTGGACCATGCCGCTGGCCTACCCGCTGATGGCCGCGATCCAGGCGATGTGCGGGCAGATCGGGCGCGTCACCGGCAAGGGGCTGGCCGCCAATATCAAGACCGCGTTCCCGCCGGTGGTGCTCAAGGCCGTCGTCCTGCTGCTGTTGATCGCCAACACGCTGAACATTGCCGCCGACGTCGCCGCGATGGGGGAAGTCGCAGAACTCGTCAGCGGCATCGATCGCCATCTGATGACGGCGTTCTTCGTAGGGCTCACGCTGCTGCTGCAGGTCTTCGTGCCCTATCACCGCTACGTGTTTTTCCTGAAATGGCTGACGCTGTCGCTGTTTGCCTATGTCGCCGTGCTGTTCACGGTCCATGTCCCCTGGGGTGAAGTCGCGCTGCGGACGGTCTGGCCGAACTTGACATTTGATTCCGGCACTGCCGCCATGGTGGTCGGCGTTCTCGGAACGACCATCAGCCCCTATCTGTTCTTTTGGCAGGCATCGGAAGAAGTCGAGGACATGCATGCCAGGAAAGGTTCGGCGCTTCTGCATAAACCGGCGTCCGCGCCCGCCGAACTCCGGCGCATCCAGTGGGACACCTGGAGCGGGATGCTGTTTTCCAATATCACCGCTTTTTTCATCATCCTCGCCACGGCCGTCACGCTTCATACGGCGGGAATCACCGACATCAATACCGCGGCACAGGCCGCAGGCGCGTTGCGGCCGCTGGCGGGCAATTTCGCCTTCATTCTGTTCGCGCTGGGGATTCTCGGCGTCGGCCTGATCGGCGTGCCGGTGCTCGCCGGCTCCGCCGCCTATGCGCTCGCCGAAGCCATGGGCTGGAAATCGGGCCTGGAGCGGAAGCCGATCAAGGCACAGGGCTTCTACGGCGTGATCGCGGTCAGCCTGCTGGCCGGATTGGTCATCCAGTATTCGCCGATCAGCCCCATGAAAGCCCTGTTCTGGAGCGCGGTGATCAACGGCGTTGTCGCCGTACCCCTGATGGTGGTGATCGTCCTGCTCGCCTCCAGCAAATCCGTGATGGGCGCATTCACCTCGAGCCGGCCGATCGTGATCCTCGGCTGGATCGGCGCCGCGGTGATGGGGCTCGCTGCCGTGCTGATGTTCATGCCTGGCTAGCCAGCGCGCTTGAAAAAAGTTGACCCGCCCGGGGGGACGACCGGGCGGGTCGGGTGCGACACGGGGTGGATGAGGCGCCCGTGTCGAACGCGGGATCCACGATGAGATGCGTTTTCGAGCAATGAAAACGCGTCAGGCAACAATCAGTAGCAGGTGCGAACGCGGCCCATGTAGTTGCCGTAGGCGTCGAACTGGCGCACCCAACCGCAGCGGCGATAGCCGTTGTAGTAGTAGCCGTCATTGCTGGCGGCGATCGCGCTGCCAACCACGGCGGCGCCGACGATACCGGCGCCGATGCCCCAGCCGAGGCCGAAGCCGTGGGCTTCCGCAGGCGTCGAGGTGGAAGCGATGCTGCCGGTGACGGCGAGGGCTGCGAGTGCGACAGCGGCAATCCTGGTCTTGATCGACATGAAAAACTCCATCCGGTTGAGGGCGGTATCCGTTGTGGTCCGCATGCCAGTTGGACGGAGGCTTTTGGATTCCGGTTCGAATCCCGTGCCGGAGGTCAGGTCGATCCAATATTAGATAAATAAAACAATCATTTAGAAGGAGTATCGGGTTTGCCAAAAAACCTCTTCACGTCGAAGTTATCGACCTCGCCGAGCAATTCGCAAAACGCGCGCGCGCCGTGATCGAGCAAACGTTCGCCCTTCTCAGCGGAAGCCTGCGTGGCATCGCCGACGGCGCCGCTCGGATGCAGATCCTGCGCCTGCCAGGCGAACGGCGCCGGCCGCTGCGTGGAGAGCCAGCGAAACTGCTTTTCCATCGCGATGCTGCTGGAGCGAAAATCGGCGATCGCGTCGATGCGGACATGCTGCGCGTACCGCGCCAGCATGATCGAGGTCTCGACCGCGCCGCCATGGATGCCGTGACGCAATTCCTCACCTGAGAATAATCCATCCGGCGCGCCAAAGCGCGACCAACTCGTCGTCACCGCGAGCAGCCCGCATCGCGCGCGCAGCTCCTGCGCCACCAGTGTCATGGCCGCGCTGTTGCCGCCATGGCTCGTCACCATCACGAGTTTTCGGACGCCGGCCCGCGCCACGCTCTCGCCGAGCGCCAGCCAGCTCTTCAAGGCTTCTTCCGCAGACAGCGTCAGCGTGCCCGGAAAATCGATATGCTCGGTGGAAATGCCGACCGGCTGCAGCGGCAGGAAGGTCGCCGGGACGGTTTCCGGCAACAGCTCCCGCACCCGCGCCAGATAGGCCTCGGCGATCATGACGTCGGTGCCGACAGCCAGATGCGGGCCGTGCTGTTCGGTCGCCGCCAACGGCAACACCGCGATCCACCGCGCCGCCTCAGTCGGGGCGATTTCGGGCCAGCGGATCGCGGTCCAGTCGCGGGGAGGAAACGGAGCTGTCATCGAGCGAAATGTTTCTTTGGGGCGATTTGCAAGCTAGTTTGTATGGGCTAGAGGACGCTGTCTGCGCCCGCTGCCTCCCCATCATGGGCCAGAACGATCGACGGAGTCCAACCATGAACCCGGCCATTTTGCCGCGAGCGTTAACGATGGGTCTTCTGGCCTGCCTTGCGGCCCTTTCGCCCGCGCGCGCCCAAGCCACGCTGGACAAGGTCTCGTTCGGAACCAACTGGGTGCCCGAGGCCGAACATGGCGGGTTCTTCCAGGCCGTGGCCGACGGCACCTACAAGAGATACGGGCTCGACGTCACCATCGTGCCGGGCGGCCCCAACGACAACAACCGCATGCTGTTGATCTCCGGCAAGCTCGACTTCTTCATGGCCGCCAACACCCTGATGTCGCTCGACGCGGTCGCCAACAAGGTGCCGGTGGTCAGCGTCGCCGCCATCTTCCAGAAGGACCCGCAGGTTTTTCTGACCCATCCGGAATCGAAGATCACCAAACTCGAAGAGCTCAAGCCGCTGACGCTGTTCGTGTCCAAGGAGGGCATCACCGGCTATTTCCAGTGGCTGAAATCCGAATACGGCTTCAACGAGAAAAATGTCCGTCCCTACACCTTCAACCCGCAGCCGTTCATCGCCACGGCGCAGAGCGCGATGCAGGGCTATGTCACCTCGGAACCCTACGCGGTCGAAAAGGCCGCCCAGTTCAAGCCGGGCATCATCCTGCTGGCGGATTACGGCTTCAACACCTATTCGACCCTGATCGAAACCCGCAGCGAGCTGATCGACAAGAAGCCCGATCTGGTGCAGCGTTTCGTCGACGCCTCGATCATCGGCTGGTACAATTATCTCTATGGCGACAACGCGCCGGCCAATGCGCTGATCAAGAAACTCAATCCCGAAATGACCGACGATCTGCTCGCCTTTTCGCTCGCCAAGATGAAGGAATACGGCATCGTCGATTCCGGCGACACCTTGCGCGAGGGCATCGGCGCCATGAGCGACGAACGCGAGGCGAGCTTCTTCGACAAGATGGTGCGGGCCGGCGTGGTGAAGCCCGACATCGACTTCCGCAAGGCCTATACGCTTCGCTTCATCAACAAGGGCGTCGGCCTCGACCTGCGGCCGAAGAATTAGCGGCGCGATGGCCGAGCCCGGAGCCTTGTCCGAAATCGATGCCGGTCCGGCTGGCCTAGCGGTACGCCTGCGCGGCGTGACAAAAGTCTATGACAACGGCGTCGCGGCGCTCGGGCCGCTCGACCTCGACGTGCGCAAGGGCGAATTCATTTCACTGCTGGGACCCTCGGGGTGTGGCAAGTCGACGGCGCTGCGGCTGATCGCCGGCCTCAACGCGCCGAGCTCCGGGGAGGTCGGCGTCGCGCATCGCAGCCGTGAGGCGCAAGCGGCGCATTCGATCGGCTTCGTGTTCCAGGAACCGACGCTGATGCCGTGGACCAGCGTGCGCGAGAATGTGCGGCTGCCGCTCCGGATCGCGCATGCCTCCCCCGCCGAGGCCGATGCCCGCGTCGCCGAGGCGCTGGCGCAAGTGGGGCTCGCGGATTTCGCCGATGCATACCCCCGGGAATTGTCCGGCGGCATGAAGATGCGGGCATCCCTGGCGCGCGCACTGGTCACCGATCCGGACATTCTGCTGATGGACGAGCCGTTCGCGGCGCTGGACGAAATCACGCGCTTTCGGCTCAACAACGACCTGCTCGCGCTGTGGCGCAATTTGCGCAAGACCGTCATCTTTGTCACCCATTCGGTATTCGAGTCGGTGTACCTGTCGCAGCGGATCGTGGTGATGACGGCGCGGCCCGGCCGCATCGCCGCCGAGATCCGCATCGACGCGCCGGAGCCGCGGACTGAGGATTTTCGAACCTCTCCGGCTTACGCCGGCTATTGCCGCGAGGTTTCGAACGCGCTGGCGCCGTCCTATGCCGGGCAGGCGGTCTCATGAGCGCCCTGCAGCCGCCTCCGTCAGCCGAACAGGCAACGCCCGATGGCCTCGCCTCGCGCGCGCTTCGCATCCTGTTGCCGCTTGCCGTGCTGGCCGTCGGCATTGCTGCGTGGGAACTGGTGGTACGCGTCAACAACATCCCGCCCTATGTGCTGCCGGGGCCATCAGCGGTGTTCGAGACGCTGATTGCCGATTGGCCGGTGCTGTCGCAATCGCTGATGACCACGCTTGCGACCACGCTCGAAGGCTTTGTCGCAGCAGGCATCGGCGGCATCGCGCTGGCGCTGTTGTTCAATCAATCGAAGTGGCTCGAAGTCTCGTTATTTCCCTATGCGGTGATCCTGCAGGTCACCCCCGTGATCGCGATCGCGCCCCTGCTTCTGATCTATCTGCCGCAGCAGACGGCGGTGATCGTCTGCGCCTGGATCGTCGCGTTCTTCCCGGTATTGTCCAACACCACGCTCGGGCTCAATTCGGTCGACCGCAATCTGGCCGGGCTGTTTAGGCTTTACGGCGCCTCGCGGCTGCAGACACTCGTGCTTCTCAAGCTGCCGTCCGCGCTGCCCTACATCCTGGGCGGCTTGAGGATCGCCGGCGGCCTGTCGCTGATCGGCGCGGTGGTCGCCGAAATCGCGGCGGGGTCCGCGGGCGCCGGGTCCGGGCTGGCCTATCGCATCGCCGAATCCGGCTACCGCCTCAACATTCCCCGGATGTTCGCGGCGCTGCTGTTGCTCTCCGCCGCCGGAATTGTCATTTATGGGCTGCTCGCGCTAACCTCGCACCTCGCGTTGCGGCGCTGGCACGAGAGCGCGCTTGGAAAGGAAAACTGATGGTTGGCGGCAATATTTCCTCCGAGAAGATCGACCTCCTGATCTATGGGCCGAGCAAGCCGATCGTCGATAACGGATTTTCCGACCAGTTCGTGCTGCACAAGTTCGAGACCATTCCCGACCTCGAGCGGCTGACGCCTTCCGTCGCCGAAAAAATCCGCGGCGCCGCGGTGACCTACAATTCGGTGCGCGGCGATGCCGCCACCCTGGCGCGCTTTCCGAAACTCGAGATCGTCGCAGCCTTCGGCGTCGGTTACGACCACGTCGATGCCAATTATGCCGGCCAGCACAACATCGTCGTCACCAACACCCCCGACGTGCTGACCGAGGAGGTCGCCGACATCGCGCTCGGGCTCTTGATCGCGACCTTGCGCGAGTTCGTCAAGGCCGACCGCTATTTGCGCTCCGGGCTCTGGATGACGCAGAATTTTCCCCTGAGCGTCGGCTCGCTGCGGGATCGCAAGGTCGGCATGGTCGGGATGGGCCGGATCGGCCAGGCGATCGCGCGAAGGCTGGAGGCCTCGCGCGTGCCCGTGGTCTATCATTCGCGCAAGCCCGCCGAAGGCGTGTCGCACAAGCACTATCCGGATCTGATCGAGATGGCGAAGGCGGTCGATACCCTCGTGGTCATCATCCCCGGGGGACCCGCGACCGCGAAGCTGATCAATGCCGACGTCATGAAGGCGCTCGGCCCGCGCGGCGTCATCATCAACGTGGCGCGCGGCTCCGTGGTCGACGAGCAGGCTTTGATCGCGGCGCTGAAATCGGGAACCATCCTGGCCGCCGGTCTCGACGTGTTCGAAAAGGAGCCGGCCGTGCCGGACGAATTGCGCAGCATGCAAAATGTCGTGCTGCTGCCACATATTGGCTCGGCTTCGGTGGTAACGCGTAACGCCATGGATCAGCTCGTGGTCGACAATCTGAAAGCCTGGTTTGCCGGCAAGCCGCCGCTGACGCCGGTCGCCGAAACCCCGCTGAAGAGCCGCTGATGACGCGCGGTTGTGGCATCGCTCTCGCGGCGCTGCTGGCGCTCGCGGTCGGGGACAGACCGGTCCTGGCGCAGGATGCCGCGACCCTGAAGAAAAACATGATCGGCCAGTGGGAGCTGGCGACCACCGAGCGCAGCAAGACCTGCGTGGTGACATTGAAGAACGAGAGCACTCCGCAGGGACTCAAGCTCGAGCTCGAGCCTGGCTGCGCCGCGGCGCTGCCGTTCACCAAGGACATCACCGCCTGGAGCATCAAGGGACTGGACATCGTGCGGCTGCAGGATGCAGGCGGAGAATCGGTGATCGATTTCACCGAGGTCGAGAGCGGCATCCTCGAAGGCCTGCGGCAGGGCGAGGGCATCTACATCCTGCAGAACCTCGCCGCGGCACGCTCGCTCGCCAAATCGATGGACCAAATGATCGGCGACTGGGCGATGGTCCGCGGCAACGGCCAGGCGATCTGCGGCCTGACCCTGACCAACACCGAGGCCAGCCCGGATAATTTCCAGGTCTTCCTGAAGCCGAAATGCGATCCCGGGGTCGCCGCCTTTGCGCCGACGCAATGGCGGCTCGAGCACGGCCAGATGATCCTGATGTCGGAGAGCGGCGAGGTCTGGCAGTTCGAGGCCGACGACAACGCGCAATGGCGCCGGGTGCCCGACTCGGCCGATCCTCTGATCATGCTGCGGCAGTAATTTCCCTGCACGGGCAGTTGCTTGCCGGGGTACCGAAAAACTGCCTTGTTGCCGCCCTCCGGAGCCCCATATTTGCAGTGGGTGGTTGCCGAGGAGATGATCCATGCCTGACATTTTGCTCGACCTCGCCGAGATCGAGGAGCGCATCTCGGCGCTCAGGGAGAACCTCACCGAGCTGGAAGATCAAGCCGCCGCCTATTCCGGGGGCGCGACCGAGGAGTTGAACGCCCAGCGGATCGCCGACCAGGAGGCGCAACTCGAACGGCTGACCCGGCAGCGCGATGAACTGCTGCAGCGAAAACAACACGTGGGAGGGAGAGATTCCGCAATGAATATCAAGCCACATATGGAAGTGATCGGCGCCGACGGCGTTCACATCGGCACCGTCGACCGCGTCGAAGGCGGCCGGATCAAGCTCACCAGGGCCGACAGCGGCGAAGGCCACCACAAGGGCCATCACCATTTCGTCGAACTCGGGCTGGTCGCCGGCGTCGAGGGCCAGAAAGTGCGGTTGTCGGCCAATGCGGCTGTCGCGGTGACGCTGGAAGAGGAACGGTCCGGCAAGCCGACCTGACGGCACCTCGCCTCGACCATCCCGCGCTCGCGCGTAATCGGCGGTGGAGCGGCCACCATGGCGAAAAAGAGCGTGCTCGCGATCGGCATCGAGCCGGCGCTGGCGGATTTCACGGCGGCGCCGGAACTCAATCCCGACCGCGTGCGGGCCTATGTCCACGCGCAGATCGAGCAGCTGCATGCGCTCGGCTTCGATGCGGAGATCTGCCTGATCGATCTCGGCGAGACCGCCGAACAGGTGACGGCGGCGGCGCTCAAGGCCAAGCCATTCGACTGCGTCGTCATCGGCGCCGGCTTGCGGCTGCCCGCGCCGCAATTGCTGTTGTTCGAAAAGATCATCAACCTCATTCACCGGCTCGCGCCCACAGCCTGCATCTGCTTCAACACCAATCCGGCGGACACCGTGGCCGCCGTGCAGCGCTGGATCGAGCCTTGAGACCATCGCGACGGCATTGACAGTGTAGCCGCAATCCGATACTTAACAGAATGGTTAAGTGTTGTGGAGATGCGCCATGCCAAAGCCCGAGATCATCGGTTCGCAGCGGTCGACCTATACCCGCGTGGTGCGCATGGTGTGCGAGGAGAAGGGCATCGATCACGTGCTGACCGAGCGGCTGCTGGGCGCCCCCGAGATCGCCGCCATCCATCCGCTGGGCAAGATGCCGGTGTTGCGCCACGGCGAGGTCGAGTTGTTCGAATCCAAGGCGATCGCCACCTATCTCGATCGCCGTTTTCCGGGTCCTTCGGTGTTCCCCTCCGATCCGCACCTTGCGGCGCTGACCGAGCAATGGGTCTCGTTCGTCAATACCTCGGTCGACCGCACCCTGATCCGCACCTATCTGTTCGCCTATATCGTCCCGAAGGGGCCGGATGGAACGCCCGATCGCGCGGCGATCGAGGCCGTGATGCCTGATGTGCGCAAGCAACTCGGCATCCTCGATCGCGCGGTCGCCGCGACCGGTTATCTCGTCGGCGGCGAGTTCAGCTTCGCCGACATCAACCTGCTGCCGATCCTGTTTTACATCCGGCGGACGCCGGAGGGCGGCGAGGCGTTCGCCGGCGCGCCTCATCTCTCCGCCTATTACGACGCCCACGCCGCGCGGCCGTGCTTCGCGCGCACCGTTCCGCCGATTGGGCCGCCGCGGCGGACCACGCCGAACTAGGGCGCGGATTTAATACCCGCCAAATGCGGATGGATGCGAGTTCGATGAAGGCCAGATAGTTGGCCGCGAGCAGCCCATTTAAAATCCATGACTTCATGCCGGATGGTTCGGGCCTCCGATGGGCGCTTGAATCACATCCAGGCCGACGCTTTCAATCGGACAACCGGCATTTCCGAGAATGTCGCCCAACCGGGCATGACGCCGACGCACCCAGAGTCTTTTCCGTTTCGATGGAATCGAAACGGGGCTCTAGATTCTTGTTTTGACGCGTTTTCTTCACGCGAACCGGTGACCGCTTCGCTCGAAAACGCTCTAAATCGACGCGAATAACCCAACCCCGACATCGGGACCTGACCGGTCAGAGGTCGATTGTCCGCAATTTCTCCCTCACCTGGCGGTCGCAAAGTGCTAGGCTTTAGCATCGGACGAGGCCCGTTCCCAAAGGGGGTACATGAGACGCCGCGAGTTCATCGCGCTAGTTGGCGGCGCGGCCGCAGCATGGCCGAACGCTGTGCGTGCGCAGCAGGCGGAGAAGATGCTGCGTGTGGGGACGGCTAGCACCCAACCGAAATCGTCGCCCCTTTGGAAGGCCTTCGAGCAGCGTATGGGCGAGCTTGGTTATCAGGAGGGCGACAATTACACGTTTGATTATCTGAATGTGGCCAAGATTGAGGAATACGAACCGAACTATCGGCAACTCGTCGCGCGCGGCGTCGATATTATCGTTGCTTCCGGTCCTGAGATTTCCTTGAAGTCGGCTCTCGCAACTTCACGCACGAAGCCGATCGTGATGGTGGCAGTTGATTACGATCCGCTCGCCCATGGCTATGTGACGAGCCTGGCAAGGCCTACCGGGAATGTAACCGGATTGTTTCTAGAACAGATTGAGCTTACGGCGAAGCGTCTGCAGCTCTTGAAGAACGCATTTCCTGAGATGCAGGCCTTGACTGTGTTCTACGATCGAACGGCCTTTGACCAGTGGGAGGCGGCGCAAAGCGTCGCCACAACTCTGGGCTTGAGGCTCGCGGGCTTTGATCTAGGCGACCCGCCTTTTGACTATGACAAAGCGCTCGCGCAGGCGAACCCTGACTATCGCAGAACTGTCTTTGTATTGGCATCGGGTTTGTTTTTTCGAGATCGGGAACGCCTCGCTCGCTTTGGGCTGCAAAATCGGGTCGTGTCGATGTTCTGCTTTCGCGAATGTGTGGAAGTAGGCGGTTTGCTGTCCTACGGACCAAACTTCACCCCAATGTACCGGCGTGCCGCCGAGTATGTCGATCGTCTCGCGCGAGGGGCCAAGCCCGCCGATCTGCCGATTGAGCAACCTACAAAGTTCGAATTGGTGATCAACCTCAAGACCGCGAAGGCACTGGGCATCACCATTTCGGCAAACCTGCTGGTTCAAGCCGAAGAAGTGATCGAATAGAGACGCTGCTTGGTACGGCGCATGAGTCTAAAATTGGCACTTTCGGACCTGGCGCGATGTCCGACTCGAACCCGTTATGCGCATGCGCACCAAAGCGGACGGTCGTCGGCGCCTTTGGTTTTATGGGTTCAAGCCCCGGCTAGCGGCGCTTCCCGGCACATCCGTCCGGCGCCGCGGCCAGCCATCTCACCGCCTATTTCGAGCGGCATGCGGCGCGGCCGAACTTTGTCGGAACCACGCCGCCTCCGGGCGCGCCGAGCAGAGTAAAGGCGAACCAGAATGTGATAGGCTGATGCCGGAACCAGCGGACCGGCTGCGCCTTTCTTCCCGCAAGCGGACGAAATGGCCCGGTCGGCCTGCCGCCGGTGACGACTCCATACACGCCGGGAGCAAATCATGATGCCAAAATCCTTCAATACGCTGACCGCCTACGTGATCGGCGTTGTCGTCGTATGGGCGGCGATCTTCGTGGTCGGATACTTCGTCAGGGGCCCCACCCCCGGCCATCCGCTGCTTCACGTCTTCGGCGGCTTCATGCTTGGCATGCTGGCGATGTACGTCGCGACACGCGTCTATCCTTCCAGTCGGAACGGTTCCGGCGCACAGGCCTGACCGAGGCCCTCTTGTGGCGGAATGATCTCCCCTCGACATTGGCTGCGCTTCCAGCGTATGAGCGAGCCCGCGTGGTTGCGACTTGTTGGGCGGCGATGGAGCATAGGCGATCGTGGACCGCAGCGGCCTGATGTCGATCGATCTCGGTCTGCGGGGCGCCGTCGTCGCATTGTGCCTGCTGATTGCAGCCCTGGCGCTGCGCGATCGCCGCGACAGCATGGCCGCGCAGCTCGGCGCTGCGCTCGCGATCGGCGCCGCGGCTTCGATGATCTGCTCGGCGCCGACGTTCCCGCGGCCATTTGCGTGGTGGGGCCTGTTGCTGCTGGCGGTGGCCAGCGCGAACTCGGTCGTGTTTTGGCTATGGGCGCGTGCCGCCTTCGATGACGATTTCGTGCCGCGGCCCTGGCATGCGGCCTTGTGGGCGGTCGTCGCCGTCGCGCAATGGCTGGAGGCCAGCGGCATCACACGATCGGCCGCGCTCGAGCTGGCGATCGACCGGACGCTGTCGTTCACCTTTCTCGGCCTGGCGTTGTTGGCGGTGGCGCAGACCCTTCTCACCTGGCGGGCGGATCTGGTGGAGGGCCGGCGTCGGCTCCGGCTGGTCGTACTGATCGGGGCGTCGGCCCAAATCGTTCTCAACTCTTACTTGAGCTTCTTGCAGCAGCCCTCGATCCGCACTTTTTCCATGGCTAGCGTCGCCAACGCACTCGCTCTGTGCGTGCTGGTCGGCCTCAGCGCATGGAATCTGCTGGAGGCGGGAACGCGCGACGGCTCGATGCTGCTGCCGGCGAAAGGCGACGCCCCCGGCGGCACGCACGCCGTGGCATCGACCGATCGGGGCAAGCCTGCCGCGATCGAACCGGCTCTCTTGCGCCGGCTGGAACAGCTGATGACCGTCGAGCGCGCCTATCGCCGCGAGGGACTGACCATCGGCTCGCTGTCCGCCGAGCTCGGCGTGCCGGAATACCGGCTGCGTCAGCTCATCAATGAAGGCCTCGGTCATCGCAATTTCAATGCGTTCCTCAATCGCTACCGGATCGAGGAAGCCAAGGCGGCGCTGGCCGACCCCGAACAAGTGGAGGTGCCGGTGCTGACGATCGCCCTGGACGCCGGTTTCCAGTCGATCGGGCCGTTCAACCGCGCCTTCAAGGCAGCGACCGATCTAACTCCCACCGAATTCCGGCGTCTCGCGATGGCCGGGAATGCATCCCCGGCAAACAGCCGATTGAAAATAGGCCAGTCGGGTTGAGGAATCGGCCAGCCGGGTTGCAGGATTCGGCGAGAAGGAACCGAAAAAATCAGACAGAGTGATCCGCGAATCCTTCTCAACCAGATCCACGACAACGCGGACAGGGCTTACAATGAAGATCATCCAGGCATCATGCATGGCGGCTCTCACGCTCTGTCTGGCGGGTGTGGCGCGGGCCTACGATTTAGAGACCGTCGGCGATCCGGACATTACAGGCTTTTCGGCGCGGCGGCTGGAGCGCATGACCTCCTGGTTCAAGGAGCATAGCGAAAAGGGCGACCCCTCCGGATTTGTCGTTGGCATCGCCCGAGGCGGCAAGCTCGCCTATTTGAAGCCCACCGGCTTTGCGGACCACGACAGGAAAATTCCGATGCGGCCGGATTCGATCTTTCGCATCGGCTCGATGTCCAAGCAGATCACCAGCGTCGCCACCATGATGCTGGTCGATGAAGGCAAGCTCGAACTTGACGCTCCCGTGGCGAAGTATCTGCCGGAACTCAGGGATATGCAGGTGGTCAAGACCGATCCGGCCACCGGGGACGCCATCGTCGATGCCTTCCCCCTGAATCTCGAACCTGCGAAGCGCGCGATGACCATCCGGGATCTCCTGCGCAACACGTCCGGTCTCGTCTATGCACAGCCCTACTTTGCAGATCCCGGATTTGGCAATACGGCGATCCACGTGCTTTACGGCGCCAGGGCGCCGTTCCGGCGCGACAAGCCCATCGCCTCCTTCGTAGCAAACCTCGGCACACTCCCGCTTCTGCACCAGCCGGGCGAAGTCTGGGAATATTCCATAGGTTACGATGTTCTCGGACGTGTCATCGAAGTCGTGTCGGGTGAGAGCTTCGACCAGTTTCTGCAAAGCCGTCTCTTTGCGCCGCTGCATATGGTCGACACCGGCTTCTCGGTGCCGGCGGATAAACTCGACCGTCTCGTCGCCGTGCCGGGCGCGCAGCCCGCACCGCTTTCGGATGGGGACGTAGGCAGGCCGCAAACGTTCTTTTCGGGTGGGGGAGGGATCGTCTCAACGGTCCCCGATTTCCTGCGCTTCTGCCAGATGCTGCTCAACGGCGGTGAGCTTGACGGTGCGCGCATTTTGAAACCGGAAACGGTGCGGTTAATGACCACGAATTCGCTGCCGCCCGACATGCACCTCGCGGGACACGAAGCCGGTCCAGCCTATGGGACGGGTTGGGGGCTCGGCTTCGCCATCCGTACCAACCCGGATTTCAGTTTCATCCCGGGCGCGGTGGGCAGCTTCAACTGGCAGGGAAGCTGGGGCACGTTTTTCTCGGTCGACCCCGTTGAGAAGCTGATCCTGGTCATGATGACGCAGAGACAGCAGTACGAAGATAACGGCCTCTATTTCAACGCCATCCGTCGTCTGTCCTATGCGGCGTTGAAGGTTCCCGAAGCCCCCGCGCCGCCCGCGTCGGGGCCATCGAACACCGCCGCGCTCACCGACTACGTCGGACGCTACGATTTCGGCGGGTCGGCAAGTTCGCTGGACCGACAGGTATTGGTCGCCGACGGCAAGGGCTGGACCGGTCTTGAGTCCGTTGTCGCGGAGACCGGTGGCCTCCGGGTGATCAAACCGGCCGAGGCAGGCCCCGCCGCGAGGGCGGGCGTCACGGCAGGAGATCTCATCACGGCGATCGGCGACAAGTCGACCGGGGGCCTGACTCTGGAAGCGGCCTTTGGCCGGATTTCGGGTCCGGTCAACGCCCCGATCAAGCTCAAGATCATCCGCGGGAAGCAGAGCGATCCGCTCGTTGTCGCCTTTGCCCGGGAGGCGGTCCCCGCGCACAGCGTTCAGCTTCGAGTCCGCGTCGCGGATGGCAAGCTGGTCGTTGAAGCCACGGGCGGCTGGTCGATCCTCGATTTCGACAAGGGCCAGCCGACATCAGTGGCGGTTCGCTCAAAGGATGAATTCTACGTCGAGAGTGGCGATCACACGCGGATCGCCTTCGTCCGCGACGCAGCCGGCAAAGTCAATGGCGCGGTTCTCAATCCGGGACCATGGGAGCAACGCGGCGCGCTCGCCCAATAGCGGGCACAACGACATCTGACCTGAGATCGAGCCGGACGAAGTGAACCGGCAAGCGTGCTGGCGCGACTGCACCCGGATAGAGGTTAGTGCGGTCGGTCGAGGACGCCATGCAAGACGCCAAATCTCAATGCGCGGGGCGGTATTTCGGAGCATTGGTCGTAGCCCTCGCCTTGATCAGCGGTGGATTTACGCCGGCGGCTCCCGTTACTGCGGAAAAGGCCCTTGATTGGTGCAATGGCGACGACCACGCGACGCCGGACATGATGATCGCCGGATGTTCGGCGATGATCTCCTCCGGCGAATATTCCGGCCGCGACCTTGCGATCGCCTACACCAACCGCGGCAGCGCCTATGACGACAAGCGCGACGAGGACCGCGCCATCGCCGATCACGATTTGGCGATCAAGATCGATCCGAAGCTGGATCTCGCCTTCAACAACCGTGGCAACGCATACACCCGCAAGGGCGAGCCGGACCGGGCGATCGAGGATTACAACGAGGCGATCCGGCTCAACCCGAAATTTTTCATGGCCTGGATCAATCGCGGCAAGACCTATCGGGACGACAAGCACGAATACACCCGCGCAATATCGGACTATGACGAGGCCATCAGGATCAATCCCGACTTTGCCGATGCCTACAACAGCCGCGGCATCGCCTATGACAGTCTCGGCAAGCGCGACCTTGCGCTCGTGGACTATGACAGCGCGATCCGCCTCGATCCGAAATTCGCCTTGGCCTACAACAACCGCGGCCTCGAATACCTGGAGAAGCGCGACTACGACACCGCCATCGCCGATTTCAGCAAGGCCGTGACGATCGCGCCAGGATATGCCAACGCCTTCCGGAACCGGGGCAACGCCTGGTACGGCAAGGCCGACTACCCCAGCGCAATCTCGGACTACAGCGCCGCGCTCGCCATCAACGACAACGATTCCGACGTCCATCTCGCCCGCGGCGTGGCCTACGAGAAAAACGGCGACAGCGATGCGGCGATCGCCGACTACGACAAGGTTCTCGCCACCAATCCGCAGGACAACAACACGCTCGGCATGCGCGGTTACCTGCACTTCTATCGGGGCGATTTTGCTGACGCGGCGGCGGATCTGTTGCGGGTCGCGGCGTCAAGTCCCTACCCGTATCCGAGCCTGATCGGATATCTCGCGCAATCGCGCAGCGGTCAGGCGGCGCCCGATCTCCAGCCCGCGATGCAGCGTCTGAAGAACCAGGACTGGCCCTATCCGGTGTTCGAGCTGTTTCTCGGGCGGCGCGATCCGCAGGCTGTGCTCGATGCCGCGCAAAAGCCCGAGGAGCGCTGCGAGGCGCAGTTCTATGTCGGCGAATGGCAGCTTCTGAAAGGCGACCGCGCCGCCGCCCGGCCGTATCTGGTGGATGCCGAGGGCAGCTGCCCGAAGACATTCATCGAATACAACGCCGCAAGGGCTGAGTTGCAGCGGCTGGGACAATAGCGACGACGGGGCAATTCCACTCGATCGGAATCATGACGGCGTGTGCCGCAGCCTCGTAGTTCGAGACGCGCGGCTTCGCCGCGCTCCTCACCATGAGGATCGAAGACCTCATCCCGAGGAGCCGCGCGTTTGCGGCGTCTCGAAGGATGAAGCCACCGAACTGGAAGCCGCACTCAGATCAGTCGCAATCCCTTCAGGCTCGCATGCCCGTTCTTGCCCACGATGATGTGGTCATGCACCGAAATCCCCAGCGGCTGGGCGATGTCGATGATCGCCTTGGTCATCTGCACATCGGTCTGCGAGGGCGTCGGGTCGCCGGAGGGATGATTGTGCACCAGCAGGATCGCGGTGGCGGACAGTTCCAGCGCGCGCTTGATCACCTCGCGCGGGTAGACCGGGGTGTGGTCGACGGTGCCGGTCTGCTGCACCTCGTCCGCGATCAGCTGGTTGCGCTTGTCGAGGAACAGGATGCGGAACTGCTCCTTGTCGGCGAACGCCATCGAGGTGCGGCAATAGTCGATCACGTCGTTCCAGGACGATAGCAGCGTGCGTTGTTTCAACTGGCCCTTGGCGATGCGGCTGGCGGCCGCCGCGATCAGCTTGAGCTGGGTTGCAGAGGCCTCTCCAATGCCATCGACTTCGCGCAGCAGGTGCTCCGGGGCGTGCACGACTTCGGCGAAGGAGCCGAACCTCTTGAGCAAATCCTTGGCGGCCGGCTTCATGTCGCCGCGCGGCTGGGCGGTGAACAGCACCATCTCCAGCAGTTCGTAGTCGCTCAGCGCATCGGGACCGGCGCTGCGAAATCGCTCGCGCAGCCGCTCCCGATGGCCGTGATAATGCGGCTTCTCGGCGGGCGGATCCGGCTTGTCGCTTAGTTTCGCGGGCATCGGCGCCAACCATGCCGTGCCCGCCAGCTTTTGCAACTGGGAAGTGTCGGGCGCCGCAGAGCCGAGTCAGGAGGGCGGCAGCGGCGGATAGATGATCGGGGCCTGCGGATCGCGGTGCCAGTCATACTCGGCCGCGATCACGGCCTCGACCGCAACCGGATAGCTGGCCAGCCGCGAGACCAGGTAGAAGCCCATATCGGTGCCGGCCGATACGCCCGCGGACGTGACGTATTTGCCGGCGTCAACCCATCGTGAGATCCTGTCCCACTTGACCTTCGGGCCTTGGGCCGCCACCCAGTCGAACGCGGAATGATTGGTGGCGGCGGGCAGGCCGTCGAGAAAGCCGCATCTGGCGAGTACAGCGGCGCCGGTGCAGACCGAGGCCATGATGCTCACCCTCTTGTCCATCGCATGCATCCACTCGAACAGATCCGCGACCTCTTTCGGATACGTCTTCTCGTCGAGCAGCGGCCAGGTGCCGCCGCCGCCGGGGACCATCAGCATGTCGAGCGGCTCGGCCAACGCCTGGTCAAAATCCCAGTCGGGCGCGACCGAGGGGCCGTTGATGCTCCTCACATTGCCCTTGTGCCTTCCGATCAGCCTGATCTCGAAGGGATATGGCGGCGGATCGAAATAGTGGGTGCCTGGGAAGCGCGCGATCGAAAAGGCCTCGACGAAGCCGAACACATCGATCGGCTCGAACTTGTCGAAAACAAAGATGCCGATGCGCTGGGTCCTGGGAAATACTGCGGGGTCCGCCATCGAGTTCCTCCTGTCTGAGCCTTCGCCCTGCCGCCAGGCAGGGTTGCGCCGGTCCAACATGCCCCGCCACTCGGGTTTTGCAACCGGAAATTGTCGGGAAGTGCCCGCTCCAGGCCGATGCGTGGGGAATGCCGGGTGATTCCGGTGTGACCTGACCAACGCATGTGCATTTTTTTGCTACCCATCGCACGCGCGGCTATCGGGCGCCGGGCATTCCCGCGCCCTTTGATTTGGAGAGGGCGGGAATAAAAGAATACCTCGCGCAAAAAAGCATGCGGCGAGATCGTGAAGTCATGTCTCAACGTCGTTGCGAGGAGCTCTTGCGACGAAGCAATCTACTCTTTCTTTCTTTTTGCTGCGCGATGGATTGCTTCGCTGCGCTCGCAATGACAACCTCACTTGTCATCGCCCGCTTTCGCGGGCGATGACAGCAGAGGGGCGGGGTAGCTTTCAGGCCGCCACCGGCACCGGCAGTGCGGTGACCGACTTGATCTTCTCCATCGCAAACCGCGAGGTGACGTTCTTCAGCGGCACCGCGCCGATCAGTTTCTTGTAGAACACGTCGTAGCTCGGCATGTCCGCGACCACGACGCGCAGCATGTAGTCGACGTCACCGGCCATCCGGTAGAATTCCATCACCTCCGGCATCGCGCTGACGGCGTCGGCGAATTTGCGCAGCCACGCCTCCGAGTGATCGGCGCTCTCGACCGAGACGAAGACGGTGATGCCGAGCCCGATCTTGTTCTGGTCGACGAGTGCCACCCGGCGCAGGATCACGCCGTCGGCTTCCAGCCGCTGGATGCGTTTCCAGCACGGGGTCGAGGACAGCCCGACCCGGTCCCCGATCTCGGCGACGGAGAGCGAAGCGTCCTCCTGAAGCACGGTCAGGATCTTGCGGTCGATGGCGTCGAGGCGGCGATTGGGCTCATGGAGCTGAACGGCGAGGTCGGTCATGGGAAGAACTTTGTTCCATTTATGGGGCTAATCACCCTCATATAGAGAAAATTCTTCTATGACAAGCCCCGATTAGCCACGCCTGATTGCGCCGGCAGCTTGGTCATGGCCCAAAAGCCCTTCAACTTCAGCACGTTGCGGGGCGGCGAAGGCACCACCGAAACGGGTGCATTTCAGGGCTGCGGCGGCGGAGGCAAACCGCAGCGCCTCCCGCAGTTCCTGCTTTTCGGTGATCGCCAGCGCGAACGCGCCATGGAACACGTCACCGGCGCCGAGTGTGTCCACGGTATGCACCGGGAAGGCGGGGGTCTGCTGCAGGTTCTGATGCTCGTCGAGCCAGATCGTGCCTTGCGCGCCGCGGGTGCCCGCCAGGAACGACGGCGTGAGCTTGGCGATCTTCTTCAGCGCCTCGCCGTCGTCGCTGACATCGGCGGTCTCCTGAAGCGGCTCGCTGGAAAATACCAGATGCGAGGAGGCGTTGAGCAATCCCTCGCGCAGCGACATTGCGCGGTCGACGTCGACGATCACGGGAATCCCGCGCCGGCGAGCCTCCGCGCACAACTCGGTACAGAATTCCGCGCAGCGGCTCTCGGTCAGGATCGCGTGGCAGTCGTCGAGCAGGACGTCGGCATCGGGCAGGTGGACTTTCCACAATTCGGGATCGCGGAACGTGACGATGGTGCGCTCGCCCGAGGGGTCGATCATGATCGCCGAAATCGGGGTCACCAGTCCTGGCATATGGACGATGTGACGGGTGTCGATGCCCTCATGCGCCATCTGTTCGAAGATGAAGCGGCTGGAGGTCTCCCGGGAATCGCCCATCGGCCCGCAGATCGAGGCACGGCCGCCAAGGCGCACGATCCCGATCGCTGCGTTGAGCGCATTGCCGCCGCAGATCTCGTCGAAATGGGTGGCATTCTCCTTGGAACCGCGCGCCGGAACGCCCGGCACGCGGAACGTCAGGTCGCGCACGGGCATGCCGATGCAGAGGATGCGCGGCGGGATTTTCGGCGCGGTGGCGTGAAAGTTCATGTCGGAGTCCGTCATGCGGGTTCCGCTTTCTGCCGGAACCCCGGTCCGGAATTAATGGACTGGGCCATGAGCCGTTCCCCGCTATGCGGTCGCGTTGTTTCCCCCATGCACCCAGCGGCCAAGCAGGTGATGGGCAATGGCAAAGGGATGCGGTCCAGCCAGCCCGTCGGGATGTTCCCGCTTGATCATCAGGGTCGCCTCGGCGCGGCTGAACCAGCGCGCGTCTTCCAATTCGGAGTGATCGACCACGATATCCTCATTGGTGGCGCGCGCCGTGCAGCCGATCATCAGCGACGACGGATAGGGCCAGGGCTGGGTCATATAATAGGTCACGTCGGTGCAGCGGATCCCGGATTCCTCGAAGATCTCGCGGCGGACCGCGTCCTCGATGGTCTCGGCGGCCTCGACGAAGCCGGCGAGGCAGGAATACATCCCCGGCAGGAACTGCTTCTGCCGGCCCAGCAGCACCTTGTCGCCCGAGGTCACCAGCATGATCACCACCGGGTCGGTGCGCGGAAAATGCTCGGCCTTGCAGTTCGGGCAGTCGCGCTTCCAGCCGCCTTCCTTCATCGCGGTGCGGGTTCCGCAATTGGCACAAAAGCCGTGGCGCTGGTGCCAGGTGACCATCGATTTCGCCATCGCGATCGCCGACAGCTGCTCGGGCGGCACCACGCCCTGCATCGCCATGCCGCGCAACTCGCTGACCTTGACGTCGTTGCGGGGCAACAGGGCCTCCACCGCAGCCGCCGAAATGCCCATGCCGAAGATCGCCGAGCCCTCGCGCAATCCCAAAAAGATCGTCCCGGGGTTGGCGCCGAATTTCAGCGCTTCCTCGATGGTCAATAGCGCCCGCGGACTATCTGCGTCCTGCGCTACCACCAGCGAATCGCGATGCACCACATAGGCGCGGGAGGAGCTCTCGCCCTCCAGCGCCAGCAGCTTCGCATCGTCGCCGCGCAAATGCGCGGCGCGATCGAGGATATTGCTGACGAAACCCGGCTTCCCTAAGGGAAATTTTTCGAATGCTGTCATGTCCTAACCAAGCCAAATCTTGCGGCGAAGCGCGCTGATGAAATTCTGGACTTCCTCGGCGTCATGGGCGAGCGGCGGCATCACTCCCCAGACCGGACGCGGCCAGGCCGCGTCGCTGGCGCGGCGCGCGATGACGTGGACGTGCAGTTGCGGCACCAGGTTGCCGAGAGCGGCGATATTCAGCTTGTCGCATCTTGTTACTTCCTTCAGCGCGCGTGCGACGCGGGAAATCTCGGTCATCAACTGGCCCTGCTCGACCTCGTCGAGGTCGATGATCTCGCTGGCCTCATGCCGTCGCGGCACCAGCAACAGCCACGGGTAGTGGGCATCCTTGATCACAAGCACCCGGCACAGCGGCAGGTCGCCGATGTCGATGGTGTCCTCTTTGAGCCGTGAATGCAGCGACCAGGCGGGAACGTCGGGGGGCATGACGGCAACTAATGCCTTTCCGCGTTTCTGCACAAGCCCCGGAAACGGCCTGCCGCCCCGCTTGCTTTCCGCCCCTTTTGGCCCCAAATAGGGACCGGGAGATTGGCGGTGGACGAGCCACTCGCCAACCGGGTCAGGTCCGGAAGGAAGCAGCCCTAACGAGGTCCGGATCGGGTCGCTCGTCAGTCTCCTACTCGTTTTTTTGCCTGTTATTGCCTGCGAATCGCGCCAAAAGGGGTGACCCGTCCTGCGCTTGATTCTCCTGCGTTTCCGCAAGCCGGCTTCGAGAGACACTCAATTGCGGATCGATCGATGAGCGACGCTGGCACGCCCCCCAAATCCCCTAGCGATGCCGCCCCCGGCGTTCCCGACAGCACCCATCAGGGCGGCTTCGATCTCGGCGGCCCGCCGCAGGCGGGAAAACCCTATCGGGTGCTGGCGCGGAAATACCGCCCCTCCAGCTTCGAGGATTTGATCGGCCAGGACGCGGTGGTTCGCACCGTCTCCAACGCGTTCGAAACCGGGCGGATTCCGCAGGCCTGGATCCTGACCGGCGTGCGCGGGGTCGGCAAGACCACCACCGCGCGCATCCTCGCCCGCGCGCTAAATTACG